>CAZNUN010000001.1:0-310305 GCA_964576275.1 uncultured bacterium
AATGACATCTTTTTCAACTCATTTCTTGACTACCCACACTTTTACGTGATGAACCTTAATTATAATCAAAAAACACACTAATTTACTTTTTTTGAGCGGAAAAACTGACTATTACTTGTATAATACAATCCAACCAAGATTTTATATTTACCCAAATCAATTAGTGACCCATCACTATAAGCGCCAGTCCGGCGACAATTCCGACAATGACGTTAATCGCTTTGATCATTATAAATGACTTTTTGGACTCCGCCAGCAAGGGAAGCATTCCATGGCCATCCTGTACGATCGAGTTCGCCAGAAGAATACTGAAAGGCAGCGTACCGTTAAAATAGAGTGTCACAAAGATTAAGTGCGGCCCCGATTCGGGAACAATGCCCACCAGCACGGCAATCAGCAAAGTGATCAACAGATTTTTGGTAATCAAGCCGGAGACATCAACGTATTTCATCAATATCCCGATCACGAGAAGCGTGCCAAAAGTCCAAACAAAGACGCGGGGAATATGTACTTTTACAATATGATTCCACAAATGCTCTTTAATAAAATGCTCCGGCACCGTGGAAACAATAAAAAGCGCCAGCCCGGTTGTTATCATCAGGGTGATTCGGACCCAATTCCAATCTCCAGGCCCGATTTTACCGGCTAAAATTCCTATCAGAAGTCCCAGAACGATAACGATCAGAAGCGCCCGTTCCATAGAGGACTGCCGCAACTGACGCCAGATCTCGCCCCTGGGAAAGCAACTCCGTTCTTCTTTAGCGTGCAAAGGTAAAACGTTATCCTGAAGATGACCGGACTTGTACGGTCGTTTAACCAGTTTATCGGTTAGCCAACCACCCACCAGGCCGATGAAAAATGTTATCATGATTATCAGAAGCGCCTTGGCGGGAAACATCGCCAGCATGATGAAGGTTTCATCACCACTCGTCGCGATCATCGTCGCCGCCAACGCTCCAAGCGAGATAATTCCATGGGAAAACAACGTCACGGCGACAAAAGACCCCAGACATCCGGGAATGGCGCCGAGCAAAGCTCCGACGAAATATTGGCCCCAGCGCCCACGCTTTAAAACGTCCTGCCAGATACCTCTGGTCTGCACATTAACATATTCGATCACCAACATCATGACAAAGACAAACCCGGTGATCATTATTCCGTGTTCAACTGCTTCACTCAATACTGCCATATCTATTCTCTTTCCACAATTTTATTTACATTCCCGCAAAATACAATGGTTGCGGGCCTCGCCTTTGTTCCACTCGGTCTCGATCTTCTCCCAATTCTGACATAACCGGGCCAAAGCTTCTCCAATGGATTTATCATTCATAATCACGCACACAAATTTTTTTTTGATTCTCTCGATATTAGGGCCGAAAATTCTGGAAACGACCACCCGCACCCGGGCTTCTATTAGCAGTCGCCCCACTCCTTTGGCTTTTTCCTCATCTGCATGAACATTCTCGCAGTCTTCAATACAGTTTTCAATGCGTTCAATGAACCGGAAATCGGTCGCCGTCATTCGGTAAACATCAAAAAACCTGGCATCTCCAAAATGACGATCAATGAAATGCTGACCGTCATCCGTGGCCACCGCTACCATCATCTCATTCATAAAACTGCCCTCTCATGCTAACTGTTGTTTTACTTCAAAGCGATTGCCCGAAGCATCCTGAATGAAAATCAGATCGAGAGGCTCGCGCCTGATTACCGTCACCGGAAAATGTTTGGACCGGCACCGCGCCACCAGTTTCGCCCGGTCGGGAATCGTCAGACAAATATGCTCACAGCCCAGGGTGCTCTTCTCATTGATTAAAAAAATTTCCAGATACAAATTACCGATCATTCCGGCGACGACCGCGATTTCCCGATCCTGCTGAAAAACCTGACTCGCGATCTCTCTTTGCAGAAAAAATTTTCTTCGAATCTCCAAACCCAGAATATCCTGATAAAATTCTCTTATATCGCTTTCCTTTACAATGCTCAGCCCAAGATGCTGAAACCCGGCGGCCATTCGGCCTTCATTTTTATCGCTCATATAACCTCGCGATGCCATCCAAACTAAACACTGAACCTGTCATCCTCTCCGCAGGCAATAGATTTTCTGCCCCAGTGGCTGAAATTCCTGCGTACCGGCTCCCCGTCGAATTAATTCCAGCACATCTCCGTCGGATTTTTTAAAAATCGTCCCGAAAATAGCCACAATTCCGGGATAATTCAAGATTTCCCGGTTCAGGATCGAAGATGGACCAAGCATGAAAACGTCGCAATCCGGCTGAATTTTTCCGATAATATTTACAAATGTGTTATTGGAAATCGTCGTAGAAGACAGGATCACAGCGGCGGCGGTCTGCAATGTTTCCGACATATATTCCAATGGAGACAGGTCTTGGTCGGTTTTCAGATTATCGAATATAGCCAGGGGAACGTTTTCATCCTGGAACTTTTTTACAAGCGGGCGAAACAACCCGACCATGACAATCCGGCGGTATTTCCTGAAATCAACTGCATCGTAAATGTCACCGGTTTCAGCGACATCATTCTCATAATTCAACAGAGCGGCGAAATACGCATTCGCCAGGATTCGATGCTCCCTGTTATTCAGGTCTGGTCGTTTTAAATCCCCGATTGACATTTTGATTTCACGCCCCAGATTGGCGCACACTCCGATATTGCCATTGGTCAATTCAATGGCCGAATACCGGCGTCCGGTTGCCATTCTGCGGATGCGGGAAACTTCGAGGCCATAGTGCTCGGTCAGGATTTGCAGGGGTTCTGGTATGGTTTTTAATGACAAGGATAAAATTCTACACCTCGGTTAAAATCTCGACTCCGGTCTCAGTTATCAGTACGGTATGCTCGAACTGAGCGCTGGGTTGGCCATCAACCGTTCTGACCGTCCAGCCATCCTCTTTGGAAACATAGACGGCGCTATTGCCGCCCATGTTAATCATCGGTTCGATGGTGAATGTCATTCCGGGTTTGAATCTGATTCGGTTCTGCGGTGAATAGTGATGAGCCACGAAAGGATCCTCATGAAAATTCTTTCCGATCCCGTGTCCGCCATATTCCTGCACAATTGCATATCCGAAACCGGCAATGTAGTTTTCGATCACCAGACCGATGTCCGAAAAGTAACCGCCGGGCTTCACGGCTGAGATTCCAAGCCTAAGCGCCTCCTCGGTGCTCTCGACCAGCTGACGCACTTCGGGAGTCACCTCCCCAATCATAAAGGTCTTCGATGTATCGCCATGAAACCCGTCAAGGATGATCGTAACATCTACATTGACAATATCGCCGCTTCTGAGAATCTCCTTTTCAGAGGGAATCCCATGGCAAACAACATCATTGAGCGAAGCGCAGATGCTTTTGGGAAAGCCGTGATAATTTAAGGGCGCCGAACGGGCTCCGTGCTTGCGCGTAAAAACTTCACAAAGATCATTCAGGTGCTGGGTCGAGACTCCTTCTTGGACGAAAGGTTCGATATAATTCAGCAACTCGGCGGCCAGGCGTCCGGCGGCCCGCATTTTCTTGATCTCAGCCCTGTTTTTAATTATGATCACTATTACCTCGTTTCATTTTCTTGCCTAATCCGGCGAATGCCCGGTTCCGTTCAGTTATAGGCTATCCGTGTCTTTTCATCGGCTATCGTCGACTCAATAAGCTTTTGCCACTCCGGACCGTCCCAGGTTCCCAGACGAGTATGGTTATCCAGGTATTTCTGCGGAATTGGGTGCGTCCCAACGACTACCTTAATGTTATAGCGATTTTCAAGAAACGATTTAAAAGTCTGGATGTAGGTACAGGGCGGATAACCGACCACCAGCCCGGTTGCCAGATGAATGACCTGCGCGCCGTTCTTCACCATTTCATCACCGGCATACTCAATATTGCCTCCGGGACAGCCATCGCAAGTTGTATATCCGACAATTTTCAAAACATCTTCCTTGGCATAGATGCTGAAAGCCCCTTCCCGATTTTGCATAGCCCGGAAACATTTCCCTCCGGCACAGCGGCGGTAGCGATCGCAAATGATGATTCCTATCTTAATTTCCTGCGACATAATTCTCCTTTTTTAGTTGAATCCGAATTCCCCTTCGGAGCTATTTTTAAACAAAGAGTCAATGACTGGTATGGCTTCACATTTCCTGCAATTTGCCGTTTTTATAAGCCTCATAGGCTTCTTTTACCGTCATCTCGCCAGCCCCAATAAAAACCTTGATGTTGCTCTGGGATAGAACCCGCGCCGCATTACCGCCCGGACCATTGCCTGTAATCAGCACATCGGGCTTCAGTTCAAACAACATCTGTGCCGTCTGGGGCCCGGCGCCGTGCGCGGTTTCCGCAATCGCCCGATTGTCAACTGTCACAACCTCTCCGGTTTCTTCGTTAAAGACGAAAATATAATCGGTTCTGCCAAAACGGGGATCAATAGCCGAATTCCATTCCGCTCCTCTGGCTGTCAGTGCAATTTTCATTTTAACTCCTTTTTTGTTAACTGAGTGCATTTTTTAGAATTCTCAATAGGTTCATGTTTACACTTGTAGAAAATGGGCGATTTTTCTCCAGCTCTGCCGGATTAATTCCTGCAAACTGCGGTTGCCAAACTCAATAATCGTCTGTCCCTGAGTCATCGCCCTGGTAAAATTTTCGTCATAAGGCAATTCAGCCAGTGGCAGGATGGCATTGGATTTCATAAAATTCCTAATGCTCTGCGCGACATCGCCGTTAAGATCGGCTTTGTTGATAATACAGCCGGCTGGAATGTTGAATCTTTTCACCAGTTGAAAAACCCGCGCCAGATCGTGAAAGCCGGAAACTGTCGGTTCGGTCACCAGCACGGCGAAATTGGCGCCCGTCAATGAAGAGACCACCGGACAACCGATTCCGGGCGAACCGTCCACCAGGACAAGGTTTTTTCCCTGTTCACGAGCGATGCGTTTGGCCTCGTTTTTCACTTTGGCCACCAGCTTGCCGGAATTCTCGGCGCCGATTCCCAGCTTCGCATGCACCATATAGCTGCCGGTTTTGATCGCTGAAATAAACCAGTCGCCGACGTTTTGCTCATTCATTTTAATAGCTGAGGTCGGACAAACCCGGGCGCAGTAGCCACAGCCCTCGCAGTCCAGCGGCCGGACGACGAATTTCCCGTCGATGACCGGGATGGCGTCGAAGCGGCAAACCGCGGCACATTTTCCGCATTGAATACAGGCTTCCTGATCAATTTCAGCCAGCACGCCGCTATAAAAGGCTTCGGCGTGCTGAAAGTCCGGCGCCAGGAGCAGGTGCATGTCGGCCGCATCCACGTCGCAATCGGCCACGATCACTTCCCGCTTTCCTAACATGGCAAAAGAAGCCGTCAGGGAGGTTTTGCCGGTTCCCCCTTTTCCGGATATGACGACAATCTCTTTCATCTGCCAACCTCCCGCCTGAATGCCTTGACAAACGCGATGATTGTATCCAGTGCCGTCCGGAATTCCGGCACCGCCCGATAAAGTAATTCGCCCCGGCTGTAAAGGGCGGCCACCGCGCGGAGATTGGGAATTTTCGCGATTATCATAATATTTTCCGATTCGCAATAATGGATGACATCGTCATTTCCGATGCCATAGCGATTGACAACCACCGCAAAAGGCTTTTTTAACTCCCGCATGGTCTCCACCGCCAGTTTCAGGTCGTGCAGTCCGAAGGGCGTCGGCTCGGTGACCAGAATGATCAGATCGGCGTTTTTCGTAGCTTCAATCACCGGACAGCTGGTGCCCGGAGGCGAGTCGTAAATTTTCAGATCCACCGCCGGATATTTGGAATCCACATAGCGCAGGGTTTGCGCGATCAAAGGCACGGCCTGCTCCTGTCCTATGTCCAGTTTACTCTCGATAAAAATCAATCTCCCGGCCTGCAACTCGCGGAGCTCGCCCATTTTCTCGGCTACCATGGGCAGGGAATTGGCGGGACACAGCTCCGAACAGGCGTAACAGCTGTGACACAGCTGCGGGAATATCATGATTTCATCCATTAACTGAATAACGGCATGAAAATTACAGACATCGCGGCAAATTCCACACAGAGTGCAGGTTTCTTTTTCCCAGCGCGGCACCATTTTGAATTTGTCTTCCTGATGCAGCAGTTCACCCCGGATAAACAGACCGGAATTGGGTTCCTCTACGTCGAGATCGGCTAAAACAACGACTTCGTGTTCCGCCAGACAGGCGGCCAGATTGGTGGACAGGGTGGTCTTGCCGGTGCCTCCCTTGCCGCTGGCAATTGCGATTTTCAATCCAGATTTTCCCTTTTGGCTTTAACGGAGCCCCTTATGGTTTTTTTATTGACACGGCGGTAGGCGCACAAACCACACCGAATTCTTCTCCCCGTAAATTTTTTATAGAACAACACTTCCTTTATAGCAGCTCGCTCAACTTCCAAATATCTCCGCTCCGATCGCCCGCAGTCGGTATTCCGTTTTTAAAACACTCCTCAATTCGATAATGCACTCTCTGGAATCATTCTCCGTGAATTCTCTTCTTCTTCGCCAGCAGTTCCTCTTTGGTCTCGCTATGTTCGGGATCCGGTACGATTGCATCGGCCGGGCAGACTTCCACGCACTGGGGTTGCTCGAAAAAACCCACGCATTCCGTACAACGCTCCGGATCAATTACATAGATCGGATCGCCTTCCGAAATGGCATCGTTGGGACATTCCGCCACACAGGCGCCACAGGCGATGCATTCGTCAGTAATGTGTAAAGCCATACAAAACCTCCTTTTGAATTAAACAATGTTTCTATCGTTTGCCAATTTTGTATTTTTTTGTCATTCATAATGTGAATTAATCTGAACACCGTTTCGGGCCGGATTTATGCGAATGGTCGTTCGCCGAATAACTTCGTTCCGATGCGCACGATATTGGCTCCTTCCCTGATCGCAATCTCATAGCTGTTGCTCATGCCCATTGATAGATACTTCATCTCTACATTGGGAATATCTGCCTGCCGCAAGCGCTCGAAAAGAGCTTTCGTTTTCCTGAAATACGGCCTGGAATCTTCCGGATCGCCGAACCGCGGCCCCATAGTCATCAGTCCCTGGATGCGCAGGTTGGGCAGGGTATTAATTTGCCGGATCAGTTCTTCCGCCTTTTCCGGCAAAACGCCGGTTTTGTTGGATTCACGACCGCTATTTATTTCGATCAGAACCGGCATTAATTTGTTTGTTTCGGCGCAGAAACGGTTGACGATATTGGCGATTTTAACCGAATCAATCGTTTCGATCAGGTCGAAAATCTGCACGGCTTTTTTAGCCTTATTGCTCTGTAAATGACCGATCAAATGCCACTGCACGGTCTCTTTTACCAGTGGATAAATCCGCTCGGCTTCCTGAACATAGTTATACCCGATCGCCGTCACACCGGCCGCGATGGCCTCCCGGACTTCAGCCGGCGTCCGGGTTTTGGCAGCCGCGACCAGCAATACTTCTGGCGGCAGGGTTTTGATGATCGCCTGCACCGATTCCCTGATCATGTTACCCATGACGATTTTTCCTTTCTATCTTTCGAAGCGGCCGGTTCAATTTCTTCGTTGACATATTCCCTAAAATCACTTACCTAGCAATTTAATGACATTGTCAGCGATGCTGACAAAACCTTTGGCGGTTGCCGAATCCGGGTAGTGCAGTACGATAGGCTGGCCTTTATCGCCGCATTCCCGGCCTTTCTGCTCCATCGGAATACGCCCCAGAAAAGCCACTTCCATTTCGTGCGCCATTCTTTCACCACCGCCCGTTCCGAAGAAATCAATCGTCGTTCCGCAGCTCGGGCAGATCAGTCCCGACATATTCTCAACCACGCCGATTTTGGTGATATTCAGCTTTTTGGCCATGTTCACCGCCCGGCGACAATCCAGCAGTGACACTTCCTGCGGCGTGGTGACGATAATCGCCAATTGCGGGTGCATCTTCTGGGATACGGTCAGCACCTCGTCGCCGGTTCCCGGTGGCAAGTCCGTCACCAGCACATCCAATTCATCCCAAACCACATCGGCCAAAAATTGTGAAATCGTACTGGAGCGCAAAGGGCCGCGCCAGATCACCGGCTGATCTTTGGGAATCATGGGCGCAATGGATATGACCCGCAAGCCATCTTTGATCTGTGGCAAAATCTGATTTTCATCCATTACTTCCGGAGTGCCGGAGAGACCGACCATCTGGGGCACATTTGGACCGGTGATGTCGGCATCCAATAAACCCACTTTCATTTTGGCATTCAGCAGAGCGTAAGCCAGATTGACTGCCACTGTGCTTTTCCCCACGCCGCCCTTGCCGCTGAATACGGCAATCCGATACCTGATGATTTCCAGGTTTTGGTCTATTCTCCGGTCCTGTTCTTCCAATTCCTTAACTCTATCTGGATTAACGTTCATAATCTAAAATCCTTTCATTTAATAATACCTACATCATTAAAAATTTTAATCCATCCCCGGAGGTGAGGCCCTTACAGAACGCCTCCGCCTAACGATTATGATCACAACGCCTCCCAGTATCATAAAAAGGCAAAGTACCTGCCCCATGGAAAAAGGCCCAAAAATCTTCCCGAGATGGGCATCCGGCTGGCGGACAAACTCGATAATAAAACGGATCAGTCCGTATCCGATCAGATATAGCGCAATAAACAGACCTTCGAGAATTTTCTGCTTCCTGACGCTCCACAGAATCACAAAAAGCAGTATCCCTTCGAAAAAGGCTTCATAAAGTTGAGAAGGATGGCGCAGCTGGCCGGTCGGATCGTTGGGAAAATACATGCCCCATGGCAAACTGGTCGCCCGACCGTAAAGCTCACCGTTGATAAAATTACCCAAGCGCCCAAACGTATAACCCAAAGGAATTGCCGGCGCTAAAAAATCCCCGAAAGACCAGAAACCGACATTGTATTTCCGGCAAAAAACGACCGTGGAAATTAGCACTCCGATTACCCCTCCGTGATAAGACATGCCGGAAATGCCGGTGAACCGGAATCCATTTGAAAATTCAAAAGGCAGAATTATTTCCAGCGGATTGGCCAAAAAATACTTGAGATCATAAAACAATACATAACCCAGTCTGCCGCCGATCATCACTCCTAAAATCGCCCACACAAAATAATTTTGCAGCAGCTCTTTGGTATAATCGAAGGGCTCCTTTCGCAATCTGGATGTCGCCAGCCAATAAACGACCGCAAAGGCTACGAGATACATCAAACCATAATAGCGCAGTTCGAATGACCCGATCGCAAATATCCGCGGATTAATGTGCGCAGGAATATTTTGCCACCAATTCACCACAAACTCCTGCGCATCATACCAATAAAAAATTCCATCGCCGAATCTAATGACGACCGCGTCCGCCACCTCCGAAGTGCATGCCCCGGCCGCCGCGAAATCCTCTCCCCATTCCTCCGCCCTGACCAAATCCCATAGCGGGTCTTATTCCCGGCCAGTTGCCAAAACGAGGATCAGGCCACGGCTGTGGCTGTTCTTTTGAGGGCGGGTGCGCCACCGTCTCCGAATCATTATGGACTGCCCCGAAAGGGCAAAGGCGGGCGCACTCCCCGCATTCGGTACATTTTTCGGTAGCAATACTGGCTTTACCGGCTACAACCGAAATAGCTTTCTCCGGGCATCGCTTCACACAAATTTTACATCCGGTACAGGCATCCTGGTCAATATAATACATCTCGTAAGCTCTTTAGTAATTTTCAGTCTTAACGTTAAAATGGAAATAACTTCTCATTGAATTCTTCCGCTTTGGTCAACTAACTCAGAACGGTTATCCAATGACGTTTTCACCTTATTCTCATAAAATTTAGTATCCTTTTGCGCTCGGAACATGACTTTAATGTTTTAAAATTCGAGAACTGTCCCGACGCCGCCGGGAATGAATTTTTCGGGATAGAGTTTACGCAATCGGTCTATCGCCTGGGTGCAGTGAGTCGGACAGATTTTTTGAACGTTTTTCAACAGATCGAACTCCCGGAAACCGTGATAGCCACCCACAATAGCATAAATAGCGCCTAAAGGCTCCGCCGCTTTCATAATCACTCCCATACCGGGATGCGAACAACCGACAACCAGCACGTTGCCCTGGCCGGTCTTGACGACGAGCGACTGTTCGATGCCATTCAATTCGCCGGTGGAATGCAAATTCCCGTCAATGCTGGCCGGAGCAGACAGGTGCATCACTTTGGCGGCTCTGCGCACGCCCCGGAAACTTTCGGGAGCGTAGAGTGTGACTTGATCATTTTTCGTCAGAAAGGCGGACAATCCGCCGGTGTGGTCAAAGTGATGGTGGGATATGAAAACCGTGTCAATTTCCAGCGGATTCACTCCCATTTTCTGCATATTGTTAAGGAGAATAGTTCCGTCGGCTCCGGTGTCGAATAAGATTTTTTTATTACCGTATTCAATGACCGCCGCAAAACCCCAATCGCTTTGCAGATCGGGACGAATTGAAGTATTATCGTAAACGATTTTTATCTTCATTTTGTCTCTGTTCCATTCTTCAGCTGGTTTTTGCACGGACGGATGTATTCGATCTGACTATAGCGGCTGACCTCAATCTTCCCATCCTGCAACAGATCTTCGATTACATTCGCTTCGTTAAATTTTTCGGCTATCGTCCGGGCCTGCTCCAGGCGGAGCGGATGACGTCCGGCGATATTCAGGGTCGCCTCCGCGGCGTCGGCGAATTCGGCAATGCCGAAATCGCCACTCTCACGATTGTCCAGCACCACCACGTTCGCCAGCATCCTCCCGGCTGCTTTGACCCTTCGCTGACTGGGACACTTTACCCATTTCTCGGTCGGCGGGCGGATGGGCGTCATCACAAACACTTTCTGCGGTTTCATCTCCTGTACGACCCTGCTTATCAGTTTTAACTGCTCGTCCGAATCGTTCACATCCGCCATCAGCATCACTTCCAGCCAGAACTGGCCTTGAAACTGCCTGCGGAAATCAATCAGTCCGTCAACCATGTCAAAGTAATCAATCGCTTTATGCGGGCGATTGATTTTTTTGAAAAGATCAGGGTTGGCGGCGTCCAGAGTCGGTATGACAATATCTGCCGCCAGTAAATCTTCCTGAACGTCGCGGTGATAGAGAAGCGATCCGTTGGTAATCACGGCTGTGGGCAGACCGAACTCCGCCTTGCTTTTCTTTATCAGCCAACCCAGATCAAGATACAGGGTCGGTTCGCCGTCGCCAACGAAAGTGATGACGTCGGCGCTCTCCGCATTCACCACCCGGGCAATATCCCGTAGAATATCTTCTTTCGGGAAAAATTGTTCTCGCTTCACCTGCAACTTCGAGGTTTTGCCAAGCTGGCAATAGATACAGGAGTACGAACAAACCTTGGGCGGTATCGGGCTGACGCCAATGGACTTGCCTAATCTCCGGGACGGCACTGGACCGTACGCATACATATTGAACTTATTTCTTTCTGTTTAAAATCAATTTACAACAAATTTCCTTGAATCCGTTGACTGCTGAAGCCATATTAAAACAAACAGGGTCGTGCACGGATAAAGAATAATCCTTATCCGTGCACTCTGTTATCAGGAATTCTCTCCCAGTTCTTCGATCCGCTTGCGGATGTCAGCGAGACTTTGCTCCAGGTTCGCGGCCTGCTGTTTCAGAGCAGTCAATTCCTGCTCTTTGGTAGGCGCACTCCAGTTCACCGGAGATCCATAGTTCGAATAGGCTGGCACAGCCGGATAGTAGCCGCATCCGCCCCAGAATCTCCGGCCCATACCACCGCGAAAACCGCGTCCAAAGCCAAAGCCGCCCCGCGCAACCGGGTTTGTAAATCCGGGACGATTATACCCGGCACAATAACCAGCAGCCCGACCCGTCATAGGTCCCAATCCAGCCGGGCCTGTTCCATCACCTCTAGGCATGATAACCTCCTTTTTTATGTTTATTTAACTTCTGATCATGATTGCACCGCATTTGGGACACTGCCGCTGATTGCAGGGCTGCCCCCTTAAGTGCGGTTCACGAAAACCACATTTCGGACAAATACAATCGCCACTTGGACCGGCTGCCGACATGCCGCCCATACGACCGCGTCCGCCCGCGCCGCCGGTTCCTCTTCCAAAGCCGCTTCCCGGACCCACCCCGGAAGGACCGGTTCCGTCACCTCTTGGCATAATGAACCTCCTTGAATTTATAATTGGTATTAATGATTACGCCCTCCTTGAAATCTTGCTCCCTTACCAAAGCCCCGCCTGCCATGGCCGCCGCCAAACCAATCATTCAAATGCACCAGATTGGTCGAGCCGCAGGCCGGGCAGATATTTGCGAGCTGATTGGGCGACTCAAAACGTTCAAATTCGCCGCAATCCATACAACGCTGCAGGTGAGTCGAAAAGGTATAGCTCCCACCTTCGATACACAGCTCTTTAACCTCAACGATTGATTCTGCCACCTTTGAGCGCGCCTTCTCTATCAGACGCGTAAAGGTTGGTCGGGAAATTCCCATAATCATCGCGGCTTCCTGATGATCCAACCCATCATAATCGGCCAGACGAATAGCCTCATATTCCTCCAGAGAAAGATAAATCCGCTCCAGGAAACGAAGCGGCACTCCAACGGGTTTCAGCCCCTGGATTTTGGGGGGTTCGAGTACTCTGCGTTCTTTAACCGGCCTGGGCATCAATAACTCCTTTGATAATGAACATAAGTTCACAACAAATATAATGCACATATGTTCATAATGCAAGCTTTGTTTTTAATTCAATTTTCTGGATTGGACCTGAGCTGTAAATAACATAGATTAAAACCGTTAAATAACAGCGGTATTGTGACAATAACGACGGTTGCCGACGCCAAAATCGCGGCGGTTGGAATTCATAATTTCCTGAATAACCGGTGAGGGCGGCCGCCTGAATGCTTACCCGCTGAAGATTGGCCGACTGCGGCGTGAGCGTTTCGGGAGCCGCGCCGGCGTTTGCTTTTCAACCGCGAGATGGATTATTCGTAGAGAATCTTCTTTGAATTTATGCGAGCGTTTCGGTTGCGCTGAAAAAGCGCCGTGGCTTTGATCGTGAACCACTCCAGAGAGCCCACAAAGTCTATTTTCTCCCAGAGCGGCACGATGACAAACCAGAGCAAACAGATCACGATCATAAAAACGAATATCTGGGCAACGTTCCAGATCAGCACCGGCACCTGGTTAACTAGCGCCACTGCGTTGTCCCAGAATTGCTCGAACAGCCAGTAAACTATCTGGGCCAGAAAAAATTCCATCACGTAAATCGTCAGTGAGACGATGCTGAACCGCCGCACCCACAGCGAACGTTCGATGCGTCGTCGCCGTTTTTCCGGGGGACAATAATCATAAGCCCCTAGCATTAAAATCGTGGCAAAGGTCATCCCGCCAAGATTCAAAACCTGCATCATGATCGGAATATCGTCCGAAGCCACATTGACGATCGGATTATCCGTCAGCAACAGCCAGGCGACAAACATTGCCAGGGTAACCAAAAAAAAGATGCCCGCATATTTCCGAATGTTTTTGAACTTGCTGCCGATATGGATCGCCGCTCCGATCACCGCTCCCACAAAGCCGAAACCCAAAATCGGAAATAGGCGAAAACGTCCCGCGGTGAGCTTGCTCCAGATTAAAAGCAGCATTTTAAAATGATGTTTGCTGGCGAAATTTTGAACATGGACTGTCAGAGCATGCACCAGGGGCGTAAAGACAAACCAGATCACGGTGATTACTGTCATCCCGATATAAATCCGCCGGATGTCTCTCCGGCTGATAGCCCTTCCGGTTTCCTCTTTCTGTTTGAGGGAGCGCGATTTATCCAAAAAAAACAGGATCAGCATCGGTATCACAATTCCGGTCATGGCGATCGAGTCGAGCGTATCGGCGTAATAACGCACCTTATAATTGAAAATGTTAAAAAAACCGTCCGTAAAAGCCCAACCCTCGAAGATGAATACAGCCGCCCGGCTGACAAACAACAACATCCCGGCTGAAAGGATGCGCCTGAGAATATACGCCGAGCTCTCATCCGGATTACGGTCGTAAACCCGCAGATAGCCGAAAGCGATGTTCGCCCCGGTTATCAGAGTGAAAATCGGGCCCCACATGGACAGGATCATCGCCGGTATCAACAGGTAAATCACCTTTTGCGGGATTGCCGACATCAGCGGACCGAATAAGGCCGGATCATTTTTCCCGATCTGATAAATCAGGGCGTGCAGCGGAATTATCAGTAATATGGCTATGCCTTTGACAATATCAAATGTATAGACCCTGTTGCTATTCACGAAATCCCGGCTTCCACTCAATATAACCCGCGATGCAGTGACTTCGTCAGATCTGCATCTCAATTTTTACAAGCGATATGAATATACAAAACACGCCGGCAGTTAATCAAGTATTATGGAATATTTCAGACGGGAAGACTACTCGAAAAGTTTGCCGGGATTCAATATGGCATTCGGGTCGAAAGCCTGCTTAATCCGCTTCATCAGGGAAAGCGTAACCGGATCGAGAGCCTCTCGCATGTATTTGATCCGCTTATGCCCAATGCCATGCTCACCGCTGATAGTTCCGCCGTGCGACAGCACCAATCGGTAAAGTTCGAGCCGCACCTGCTCCTGCACCTCTTCCCAGCGTTCCAGCGGCATCTCGTGGCGCTTGGCGATCGTCGAATGGATATTGCCGTCGCCGGCATGTCCGAAGCAGGGAATCGTGACCTCGTATTTCTCCGCAATGGCGGCGATTCTCGGCAACAGTTCCGGCAGACAGGCGATTGGCACCACCAGATCCTCGGAACTCTTAATCGGAAACTCGGCCTGAATTCCCTCCGGAACATTTCGCCGGACAGCCCAGACCCGCTCCTGGGTCGTGTAATTGTCAGCCACGAACACCTCGATCGCTCCGGCTTTATGGCACATCTCTCCGATAAATTCATATTCGCGCACCAGCTGATCCGCGTCGCTGCCATCCAGTTCAATCAACAGCATCGCCCCGACTTCCCTGGAATACAGATGCTCGTTCAGGTATTTGCAGGCCAAATCAATGGCGGTTCTATCCATGAATTCAACAGCTGTGGGGATGATTTTTCCAAAAGTAATAATCCGGGGCACTAACGTCACGGCTTCCGAAATGCTCTCAAATAACACCAGCAGGTTAACCTTTTTGGCCGGCAAAGGCAGCAGTTTGATATATATCTTAGTGAAAATTCCCAGTGTGCCTTCGGAACCAACCATCAGGTGAATCAAATCATAACCGACCACGTCCTTGACCCGTTTGCCGCCCAGATGAATAATCTCGCCTTCGGGAGTGACCACTTCCAGTCCGATGATATATCTTCCCGTGACGCCATATTTAACCGCCCGGCCGCCACCGGCATTTTCGGCTACATTACCGCCAATAAAACAACTCTCGACGCTCATCGGGTAGCCGGCAAAGAAAAGCCCGGCTGAGGCCAGAGCGTTATTGATATCGTTCGTAATGACTCCCGGCTCAACCACAGCCACCATATTCTCGCGGTCAATTTCCAGTATCTGATCCATGCGTTCGAGCGACAGCAGGATTCCGCCCAAAACCGGCACGGCGCCGCCTGATAGTCCGCTCCCGGCACCCCGTGGTGTAACCGGGATTTTCTCGCGGTTAGCCAAATGCATAACCGCCGCGATTTCTCCGGTTGTGCGCGGCTTGACGACTGCATCCGGCAGATGCGACCATTTTTTACCGACGACCTCATCGTGCGAATAGGGCTCCATTTTTTCCAAATCGTCAAACAGAACATATTTCGCCCCGACGATTTTCTTCAGTTCATCAACCAGTTCGGGGGTCAGTCGGTTATAGGCGCCCTCAGTCAATTTTAATTACCTCCGCAGTCACTTCTAAATAAATTAAACCACATCAAAATTCACACAGATTGACCGGTAAATTATAAATCATTTCCGGACTGCACAATAAGCATGACCGAAAAATTTACAAACGACTATTTTTGAAATTCCAGCCGGTTCGTAAATTAAACTCCAATTTGAAATCTGATCGTTACAAACAATTGACCCGAACCTGCCAGATAACGACAATTATCGTATTATTCCGCTGCCTCCTGGCAGGCAGTCCGGCGGGCGCCGACCTGGGTTATCTTCAGGTCACTAAAGACGGCGTTCTTCGTGAAGGCCCGGCTCCTTACTATAAAATTTCTGCAACCCTAGAGCCTTTAACTGAAATCCAGGCGCTGGATAAGTCCGGCGAGTGGTACCTGGTAAAAACGCCCGGCGAACAAATAGGCTGGATCAACGCCGAATTCGTCAAAGCGATCAATAAACCCAAAACCGAATCAGACAGTCTGGCGTCATCTCATCCGTCAAACAACAACCCTATCCGGGTAGAGTTGCGCCGTCCGGATGAACTGGTTGTGGCCGCCAAAGGTTTTCTGCTCGCCGACTCCGGCAATGCCGAAAAAATCCTCGCCAGCCTGAGCGCCGGCCTGTGTGTAAAAAAGCTGGCAGCCGACGGCGAGTGGTACAAAATCGAACTGCCGATCGGCCTGGTCGGCTGGGCACACCGCAGCCTGTTCCCGGAAATCAGGGAAAAACCGCCCGTCAGCCGTCCTACTATCGTCCAATCCATCCTTATAAAAAACGGCAATCTGCGTCAGAATCCGGACCGCAACGCCGCCGTTCTGGCAACCTTGCCGGTTGGAATGACCGTCACCCTGACTGACAGCTCCGATAACTGGTATAAAATTACGACCGATTCGGGACAAACCGGCTGGATGCATCGCCTGCTTTTCGCGAAAAATACCCCGCCCCGGCCGGTTATCAAAACCGAACAGCGCAAAGTTCTGACCCGCAACGGCAATCTGCGCTCAACTCCGGCGCTAAACGGCAGAGTCATCCAGGTCGTTCCGGCCCGCACCAGCGTCACCGTATTGGACAGCATCCCAAACTGGTATCAGGTGCGGCTTTCAGATAAGACCACCGGCTGGATCAATTCGCTAATCTTCAGATAAACTACAAATTCCGGAAATAATCAGATATTTTTCTAAATGATCCAAAAATGGACTTTTGATTCTACCCGTTCTGTGCTTGTCGAAAATATAGGCTAACAAATAATCCGGCCTGACTGAATGGGTATTGGCTGGAAATTTCAGTTGCATACGGCCCTCCTGAGTATGTATGTTCTTTAATCCGGATGAATCAATCCCCTGCAGGGGATTATCCTGAGTTCTAACAGACATTATTTCACTGACCGCCAGCAACCGGCAGTCAGTACTAACAAATCCAATCCAGGCGAACTTGTCAATTGGGTTGCACATAACTAATCGATTCCTCACAAGGTTTATCAATAGTTACAAATGCCAAAAAGCCAAGCCCTAATCCAAGACAGCTATATCCGGGCGGTTAAAAACGCTTCCTGATCCTTCACTCAGTAGAAAAAGAACAATCGTATTTTAATCATTTTTTTGAATTGCAAGTATTTTTTAAGGTTAAGATCTGGCAATCTTATTATCGTTTTTAATAATTGACAGACAACATATATCCGAAAAATCCGCGTATATCCGCGGCTTAAAAGAACCACATTAAACAGTACAATTTATTTCAGAGCAAGCCACACACGTATTCGGCAATCGCCGGCGCAGAGGTCAGTCCGGGCGAATCAATCCCGATCAAGTTGATCAGTCCCGGAAATCCTTTATCGCTTTCTTCAGAGATCACAAAATCGCGGAATTTATCCCCGGGACCTTGCAGTTTGGGACGGATTCCCGCCATTTCCGGCGAAAGATCGTCGTATTCGATACAAGGCACAATCTCTCTTATGCTGTTGAAAAAATCCGCCTGATGGGCTGCATCAACTTCATAATTCACCGTATCCACATAAATAGCATTCGGGCCGAGAGCCACCGTTCCATCCAGACGCAGACGGGTGTGAATTCCCAGACTGTAAGCCGTGGGTACGGGATAGACCAGGCGCTGAAACTTACCGGCGTGCCGGTTGGAAACGTTGAAATATTCGCCTTTGCAAAAATGAATCCGGTATTGATATTGCGCAATATCAATGCCCGCCAGCGCCGCTACCTTGTCCGCATAGAGTCCGGCGCAATTTATTACAAGCGCGCCCTGAAGATCATAACTCCCGCCGCTTTCATCGCTAACGGTGATCCGATACCCGTCGCTGAGCTTTTCAAGGCCGACAACTTCACTGTTATAGGCGATCAGCACGCCGTTTGCCTGCGCCTGGGTCTCATAATATTGGATCAGGCGGTGCGCATCAATCAAACCGGTTTCCGGGCTGAAAAGAGCCTCTCGGGCGCGCACTTCAGGTTCCATTGCCTGGATTTGCCGGGCGTCGAGCATGGTCAGACCGGGCGCTCCGTTGGCCTTTCCCTGCTGGAACAGTTCATCAACTTTCTTCATTTCTTCAGCGTTTGAAGCCACAATTATCTTACCGCACTTCCGATAGGGAATACGCTGTTTTTCACACAATTCATAGAGTTGACGATTGCCCTGCACGCAGAAACGGGCTTTCAGGGTTCCGCCCGGATAATACATCCCGGCATGAATGACTTCGCTGTTGCGCGAAGAAGTCTCCGCCCCGCAATAGGGATGTTTTTCCAGCAAAACCATGTCCACCTGCCGCTTCCGGGAAAGTTCATACGCAATCGCCAGTCCGACGACGCCCGCTCCAATGATCACGACATCCACTTTTTCCATATCAAGTCCTATTCTCTATTCAGCCAACGATTCCAGAAGTAATAGATGCCCGCCGCCAGGGCAACCGTTGACACCAACAAAACCACGACGGTCAGGTTGGAAGTCACTCCGCAAAACAAATAGGTTCCCGCGATCACTCCCGGATGCAGGAAAAACCAGCGAAAATTCATCTCCAGCAGGATTATGATAAACAACACGGAAAAAAGGGAGAACAGGCCGGCGATGACGGCGATCCGGAAGCGGCCCGCTATCGTGTCATTCCGTACCGGCAATTTGGTGATGATCTCAGGCGCCTGCCGGATATGTCGGTCGCAATACCAGATCTGAGTCTCTTTCATATAGGGGATGACTTCGACCCGGTACTGATAGAGAGTCCGGACCGGTTTCGTATTCGGCCGGCCACAGACGGCACAGGGCGGTTGTTCAAAATAAGGACGGAGCGAAAACCACGCCACGACATTGATTATAATAAAAAGCAACCCCACGGCAAGCGTTATCTGCTGGTTTTCTTTCTGATTGAAGGCAGTTTTTATTTTAATTAACATACTTCTCTCTAAGGTTCATCAGTCGTTCCAATTCTGTTTTTCAAATTTAATCAATTCCGATCTCACGGTTAAGTTTTATTTGTAACTCTATCCGTTCAGACCGCCCGACCCGCTTAAAAATGCTTGGAATTCTGGTCAGTTTTTGTAATTTACCGCGCCTTTAGGAACTTATTATGAGCATGAATTTATTAGTAGTCGAATCACCTTCCAAAGCCAAGACCATCAAGAAATATCTCCCCGGTAATTATAAAGTCATGGCCTCGGTGGGACATATAAAAGATTTGCCCGAAAGAGAACTCGGCATTGACCTCGAACACAATTTCAAACCGAAATACATCACCATCAAGGGTAAAACCAAAATCATTCACAATCTGAAGGAAGCCGCTCAATCCGCCGGGCACATTTATCTGGCGCCCGACCCGGACCGCGAAGGTGAGGCAATTGCCTGGCACATCGCCGGTGTATTGGACGTTCCGGCCGAACGAATCCAACGGGTTCTGTTCAATGAAATCACCGAAAGCGGTATTCATTACGGGATCAGTCACCCGCGCCAGATCGACATGAGTCTGGTCAATGCCCAGCAGGCGCGCCGGGTGCTCGATCGGCTGGTCGGCTACCAGGTCAGCCCGTTCCTGTGGCGTACGCTTTATCGCGGACTGAGCGCCGGACGGGTGCAATCCGTGGCCGTGCGCATTATCTGCGAACGCGAGGCCAAAATTGAGCAGTTCATTCCGCTGGAATACTGGGAAATCTTCGCGCTCCTGCAAACGCCGCAATCCGAAAAACTGACCGTCAAACTCCTCAAGATCGACGGCAAGAAAGCCGACCTGGGCAACGAAGCCGATACGCGTAAGCACCTCGCGGCTCTGCAAAACGCAACCTGGCAGGTCAGCGCCATTGAAGAAAAAGAGGTTTCCAAGTCACCGTCTCCGCCATTCACGACCAGTACCCTCCAACAGGAAGCCACGCGGCGATTCCGTTTCTCTCCCGAACGTACCATGCGCATCGCCCAGGACCTTTACGAAGGCGTCGAAATCGGCGGCGAACCGGTCGGCCTGATAACTTATATGCGTACCGATTCGGTGCGTATCTCTAAAGAAGCAATAACCGGCGTCCGTGATTATATCACCCAACAATACGGCCCGGATTTTCTACCCGCCAATCCGCGGCATTTCAAAACCACCAAAAAGAACGTGCAGGACGCCCATGAAGGCATTCGCCCGACGCACTTCGAATACACTCCGGAAGCCGTTGCGCAATACCTTTCGCCGGATCAGAAAAAACTCTATTCTTTAATCTGGAACCGCTTTGCCGCCTGCCAGATGGCGAATGCAATTTATAAACAGAAAACCATTGATGTCAGCGCCACCGGTAATCCGGCGGGCAATTATCTGTTCCGCGCGATCGGCAGCGACCTGGTTTTCGACGGTTACCTGCGGGCCTGGCGCGAGGAGAAATCCGAGGACGAAAAGAAGAACGGGCTGCCGCTGAAAATTCAGCCAAACGACCGCCTGACTCTGCTCGAATTACAACCGGAGCAAAAATTCACCGAGCCGCCCTCCCGTTTTACCGAAGGCACACTTATCAGGGAATTAGACAATCTTGGCATCGGTCGCCCGAGTACGTACGCCACGATCGTCTCGACCATCATCACCCGCAAATATATCGAACGCAAAGGCGGTTTCCTGACACCGACCGAACTCGGCAAAACCGTCAACAAACTGCTCGTCGAAGGCATGCCTGAAATATTCAACGTCAAGTTCACAGCCCGAATGGAAGCCGAACTGGACGATATCGAAGGCAACCGCAAGGAATGGCAAAAGGTTCTCGGCGAATTCTACCAGCCCTTTCACAAAGCCTTAGACGATCTCCAGGCTCAGCGGAAGGAAATCAAAACCGGACTGCAGGAAAAAACCACAGAAATCTGCGACAAATGCGGCGCTCCGATGGTCATCAAATGGAGCCGCAACGGACGCTTCTTAGCCTGCTCGGCTTTTCCGGAATGTAAAAACACCCGACCGCTGAACGCCGAACCCATCGTCCAAACCGAAGAAAAAACCTGCCCCAATTGTGGCAGTCCGATGGCTATCAAAGAAGGACGCTTCGGCAAATTCTGGGCCTGCACCAAATATCCGAAGTGCAAAACGACCGAGCCCTTTACCCTGAATATTAGCTGTCCGGAGCCGGGTTGCGGCGGCCAGATCGTCCAGAAACGGACTAAAAAAGGCAAGGTGTTCTACGGCTGTAACCGCTACCCGAAATGCAAATTCGCCACCTGGAACGAACCGGTCGCCCGCCCGTGCCCAAATTGCGACAGTCCGTACCTGGAACGCAAGCAGAAGCGCGACGGCAACACCGTGCTGATTTGTCCGAAATGCAAGACGGAAATATCGGAAGAATTGTAGATTGTAGGTTGTAGGTTGGAGGTTGGAGGTTGTAGGTTGGAGATTTCAAATTGCAAAATTCAAATTTCAAATGTCAAATTGAATGCCTTAATGCTTTATTGACCTAATGACCACAAATGACAATACCTGACAATACATGACAATCGAATGACAATTGAATGACCCCGCCAGCGGCGGGGAATGACTATCTAATGACAATGAATGACAATTGGAAAGAATGAGAAAATATGGGAAAACAAATCAGTAACGAAATAATGGATAAATTAGTCTCGCTGTGTAAACGGCGCGGCATTATCTTTCCGTCCAGTGACATTTACGGCGGGCTGAGCAGCACCTGGGATTACGGCCCGCTGGGCGTGGAACTGAAACGCCATGTCAAGGATTTATGGTGGCACGATATGATCACCAGCCGCGAGGACGTCGTCGGCATGGACGCCGCCATTCTGATGCACCCGAAAGTCTGGGAAGCCTCCGGACACGTCGCCAATTTTCACGATCCGCTGATCGACTGCAAGAAATGCAAGGCGCGCTTCCGCGAAGACAAGGCTCCGGCCTATTTCAAGTGCAGCAATTGCGATTTCAACTTCCGCGTCAACGACGGCCTGATCGAAGTCAAAAAGGAATTCGCGGCTCATTTTCCCGATCTTTACGCTAAAGAACAATATCTGTACTGCGACTCCGACTGCCCGCATTGCCACGGCCAGAAAACCGTCAAATTCGATAAAATCGTCTGTCCGAACTGCGGCGGCGCCGATCTTTCGCCCGCCCGGCAATTCAACCTGATGTTCAAAACCCATTTCGGTCCTTCGGAAGATTCAGCCTCGGAAATTTACCTGCGCCCGGAAACCGCCCAGGGCATTTTCGTCAATTTCGACAACGTCGTCTCCACCACGCGCGTTAAACTGCCCTTCGGCATCGGTCAGATCGGCAAGGCTTTCCGCAACGAAATCACGACCGGCAATTTTATCTTCCGCTCGCGGGAATTCGAACAGATGGAATTGGAATACTTCGTCAAAAAAGAGGAGAGCCAGCGCTGGCACGAATACTGGGTCAACGAACGCTTCAACTGGTATCAAAAGCTCGGCATTCGCCCCGAAAATCTGCGCCTGCGCCCGCATGAAAAGGATGAGCTGGCGCACTACGCCAGAGCCTGCACCGACGTGGAATACAAATTCCCATTCGGGTGGTCGGAACTGGAAGGCATCGCCGACCGGCAGACCTTCGACCTCGATCAGCATATCAACGCCAGTGGTAAAAAACTGGCTTATTTCGAAACCGAAACGAACACCCATATCGTCCCGGCGGTGGTAGAAAGTTCGGCGGGCGTGGATCGCACGATTCTGACGGTGCTTTGCGATGCTTACTGGGAAGACGCCGAACACGACCGCGTCGTCCTGCGTCTCGATCCGAAACTGTCTCCGACCAAAGTCGCCATCCTGCCGTTAGTCAATCGTGACGGGATGCCGGAAATTGCCGAAGCCATTTTTCACGATGTGAAAAAGAATTTTGCGGCGTTCTATGATCAGGCGGGTTCGATTGGTCGTCGCTATCGTCGTCAGGATGAAGCCGGTACGCCGTTTGGAATCACCATAGATTCACAGACTCTGCAGGACGGCAGTGTGACCTTACGCGACCGCGACACGCTCGAACAAATCCGCCTGCCGAAAGACAATATCGTCAAAGTTCTGCGTGATAAACTGGCCCTGTAATTCTTTTTAGACAGGATTAACTCCAGCGGAGTCTCCGGTGAGACAGGATTAACAGGATCAATAATCCGGATAATGTCATTCTAATTCCGGCAACTGCCGGATGAAGAATCGCGATAGTATTTCAAAATACTTGTAGGAATGTAAGAACATTTCGACTTTTATTAAGGAATGCTCAAGGAGCGTTGGAGCGCATCCCTAACGTGAGCCTGAGATTCGCAGTTTTGTTACTTTTTCCGACAGATAATTCAGGCGGTTATTTGATCAGCAGTATCTTTTTCGCGATCCGCTCGTGGCCGACCTTCAATTCATAGAAACAGATGACTACGCTCCAACAGATTACCAAGCATTTGGATATTGTCCACGATCAGATCGGGGGGATGGAGCGTGCTTTTCACGTCCTGGACATTGGCATCACCGGTCAGAACCAGAATTCCCATTACTCCGGCGCGGCGCGCCATCTCAATATCTGTGCTGAGGCGATCGCCAACCACAGCTACTTCATCTTTTAGAAGCTTATTACGCTCCATAATGCCCCAGAGCATACCCGGATCCGGTTTCCCCAACACCACCTCCGGCGCCTTACCGGTCGCCGAACTCAGTGCGGCGCAGATTGCGCCGCAATCAATCAGCAAAGTCGGTTGATTGGTAGGACAAATCCGATCAGGATGCGTAGCTATAAAGGGTTTTCCCAGTTTTATCCAATATCCTGCTTTACACAAACGTTTATAATCAAGTGAGGTATCAAAACCAACAATGACAGCGTCCGGCTCCTCATCGTCATCTTGTCCGACGACAAGGAATCCATATTCCCGAAATTCTTTTTTCAACCCGTCGGTTCCCAGAATATACAGCTTTCTTAATCCGCTTTGCCTGGTTTTTAAATAGTCTATAGTCGCCAGAGAAGATGTATAGATGTTTTCCGCGGCAACTTCCAAACCCAGGGATTTAATTTTTTGGAGATACTGATCAACGCTCAGGCTGGAGTTATTGGTGAGATAAGTATAGCCGATACCAAGTCGCTCAAGTTGTTTAAAAAAACCGTGTGAAAAATTAAAAATCTCGCTCCCCTTGTAAATCGTACCATCCAAATCCAGAACGACATGCCGGATACGTGTGAGCCGTTTTAAATCGGCTGGTTCAGGCTCTAAAGCGCCTCTGTCTTTCCTTGTTTGGTCCATTCCAGTTATCGCTTGTATGTTTACAGGTTAAAAGATAGATTCGCGTCGATTTTCTGATGTTCGGTGGTTATTTTTTTGAAGCGCTGAAAAGACTTTTTCGGCGGTAATCGGCAGTTCCCGGAAGCGAATCCCGATGGCGTCGAAAATGGCGTTGGCAATCGCCGGCGCCGGGCCGTTGATGGCGATTTCGCTGATCGATTTGGCGCCGTACGGACCGTTCGGTTCGTAAGTCGGAATGATAAACGTCTTAATTTCGGGAATGTCAGCCGCCGTGAAAAGCTTATAGCGCCCGAAGTCGGTATTCACCTGCGCGCCGGACTCGCTGAAGCGGAATTCCTCGGTCAGGGCCCAGGAAATGCCGTTAACGACCGCACCCTCAACCTGCCCTTCGGCCAATTTGGGATTGATCGCTGTGCCGCAATCTACCGCCGAAACGTATTTAATTACCCGGACGACACCGGTGGCCGTATCGACTTCGACCTCGACAAAATGAGCGGCAAACGGCGGCGGCGAGACCTGCGAGATGTTGGAGGCGACCGCTTGAATCTGTAACTGATTCTCGGTATAAAGCGCATATTGACAAATTGCCCGGAAGGTCAGGGCTCCGCCTGTCCCGCCGGCTTCCGCAGTACGGGCTGGCCATACAACCTGCTTGTCCGCGATTTTTAAATTTTCCAATGGTTGGCCGGACATTTCCGCGGCGACTTTCAGGATTTGTCCGGCGACTTCTGCGGCGCATTTGCGCACGGCTTCGCCGGAAATGTAGGTCGTCGAGCTGGCGTAGGCGCCAACATCGAACGGTGTCATGTCCGTATCAGAAGAATAAACAATAATGTCATCTACCGGCACGCCGAGCGTCTCGGCGGCAATTTGCGCCAGCACGGTGTCCGACCCCGTGCCGAGATCGGTCGCGCCGATTTGTAAATTGAACGAACCGTCGTCATTCATTTTAATATAAGCCGCGCCCATATCGACCCGCGGAATCCCGCTGCCCTGCATCATAACGGCCATGCCGAGCCCGCGGACTTTCGCGCCCTGGCGAATTCGCTTGCTGTGTCTGGCGTACCAGTCAATCTCTTTCAGCCCGACTTTGATACATTTTTCCAACCCGCAGGATTCGATGCTCATGGCTACGCCTTCCTTGCCTTCACCGAGTTTCTCGAAAATGGGCGAGGTCTCGCCGAGCCGGATGCAATTCTTCCGGTAAAGTTCAACGACGTCAATGTTCAGGCGCCGGGCGACGACGTCCATCATCTGATTCAGCGCAAAATAGCCCTGGGTAGCGCCGTAACCGCGATAAGCGCCGGCCACCGGCAGATTGGTATAAACGGTTTTTCCGGTGAAACGCTGATGCGGCGCCTTGTTGATTAATGGCAAAACCTTGGAGCCGGCGTTCGATAGCACCGTAAGAGCATGTGCGCCGTAAGCTCCATTATTCATCAAAGCGTCTAACCAAATAGCATGGATCGTGCCGTCTCGTTTCAGTCCCATCCGCATTCTGACCCGCATCGGATGACGAAAGCGCGAAGCCCGCAGGACTTCGGCGCGCGTCAGTACGACTTTCACCGGGCGACCGGTGCGCAGGGTGAACAATCCGGCGTAATATTCCAGGAATACTTCCTGCTTACATCCGAAACCGCCGCCGATGCGCGGCTTAATCACGCGGATACGCTTCTCCGGTATCTGCAACACCTGAGCGCAAATCCGGCGGGCATGGAACGGAACCTGGGTAGTCGAGACGATCACCAGGCGGTTATTTTCATCGAGGTAACTTAAAACCGCGTGCGGCTCCAGCATGGCGTGCGAAGCATAATGCGAATAGTAGGTTTCGTCGAAAGTCAGGTCACTTTCGGCTAATCCTTTTTCAAGAGCGCCGACGTCAATTTTAATTTCCGCACAGATGTTGCGGGCGGCGTCGTAGGGCATGCCGGCTAAATAGCCTTTGCCCGGTTCGGGATGCAGAACCGGAGCGCCGGGCTCCATGGCTTTTTCGTAATCAAACAGCGCCGGTAATATTTCGTACTCGACTTTAATCCGGGAAGCGGCTTCTGCGGCGATTTCCGGCGTTTCCGCCAGAATGGCGGCGACTTTGTCGCCCACGAAGCGCATCGTTCTGTCAAATATATAAGCATCGTACGGCGACGGTTCGGGATAGCCCTGCCCGGCCGTCGTGTGCAGGACTGCCGGGACGTTGCCGAAATGGGCGATATTCAGCACTCCCGGCATTTGCTCCGCCGCGCTGGTATCGATGGAAATTATGCGGGCATGAGCATGCGGCGAGTACAAAAATTTTACATAAGCCGTATCTGCCATAGTGAAATCATCGGTAAACATCGCCCGCCCCGTAACCAGCGACAGTCCGTCGATTTTCTTCACCGATTTGTTGACGGTTACGAGTTGCGGGTTGCCACCGCCTTTGGCGGGGTTCCGAGTTGCGAGTTGCGAGTTGCCACCGCCTTTGGCGGGGTTCCGAGTTGCGAGTTGCGAGTTGCGAGTTTTATTATTCATCGATAATCCTGATGTTTTTCTTTTTTCAAATATGCGATAAGGCCACCAATCATTCTGCCGATTTCTATCGCCAAATCAGATAATTCTTTATACTGATGAACTTCAATGTATTTTTGATCAAGGGCAATAATCAATTGGGTAGAAATTTCTCCGGTCGATCCTTTAGCGTATAATAGAAATTGAATAAATTCCTTAGTGCGATCACGTTCAAATCCCTCAGCGATATTACTCATTACTGAAATACATGACCGACGAATTTGATCGATCAGGGCGTAATCTTTATGGAATTCACCTTGCCGGGTCAGCGAATATATTTTATTTGTCATTTCCCTGGCTTTTTGCCAAGCTTCGATATCCTGATATGTCTTAAAAGTGCTCAATAA
Organism: uncultured bacterium; assembly: GCA_964576275.1. Lineage (GTDB taxonomy): Bacteria > Fidelibacterota > UBA2242 > UBA2242 > UBA2242 > JAGNGI01. The sequence continues at coordinate 27,441 of CAZNUN010000001.1, forward strand.
TTATTGTCTCTGTTTTTACCTAAGTACCACCAAGAACTCGCAACTCGTAACTCGTAACTACTCAACTCTCTCCGCCGCATTCTTCACCCCTTCGATAATCTTCACGTAGCCGGTACAGCGACAGAGATGTCCGTCGAGAGCGGATTTGATTTCATCTTCGGTGGGATGCGGATTAGAGTGGAGAAGAGCATATGCCGAAAGCACGACACCGGGAGTACAGTAGCCGCATTGCACGGCTCCGGCTTTGACCAATTCCTCCTGAATTGGATGCGGCTTATCGATTGTACCGATACCTTCTATGGTCGTAACCGATTCGCCATCGATCGCCGCCGTCAGCACCTGACAGGAATTTACCGGTTTACCATTCAACAGCACGACGCAGGCGCCACAATCGCCTGTGCCACAGCCATACTTCACCCCGGACCAGCCGTTGCTCCGCAGGGTTTCGAGCAAGGTCTCGCCCGGATGAATTTTCAGCGACTTTAATTTGCCGTTAATTGTCAGTTTTACTTGCATGCGCCTGCTCCCTGATATTTTCAAAAGCCCGCCTGAGTTCGGTTTTCAGCAAATTAAGTAGAAACTCGCGGCCGAAGTTCGGATTCCGTGCCGGTTTAATTACCACGGCGGAAATGATTTCGTCGTTTTCCGGATCGTCCAATTGCCGGCCGGCTATTTGATTTTCAATTGCCGTGATCCGGCGCGCAACAGGAAGGGCATTGCCCACCGCGATCCGGCAGAGTGTAATCTGACCGGATTTGGTTTCCAGATAAACGGCTAAATCGAGCGCCGCATAATCAAAGCGCGTCCGGGCAAACCGGAAATACGCGCCAAAGCCGGGAGCGGGCGGAAGGACAACTTCCGTTATGAAATATTCCGATCCGCGCTTCTGTTGCAGGAAATCGGTAACCGGATATGCCGTAGACGGCCGGCCGACTACTCTGACAGAAGCGTCAAGCGCCAGAAGCGGTGTGGGAACATTCGACCAGATCGGTCGGAAAGCCAGCGAGCCGCCCAGAGTGATAAGATTCCGCAAAGGATTGGAGGCGGCCTGTCCGACCGCCCGCGCCAGGATGCGACGACTATCCGGCCAGTGATAACAGGCTATATCGTTGAAACGGGTCATAGACCCAATTGTTATTCCGGCTTGAGTTTCCCGAATATAATTCAGATTCAACTGCCGCAGATCGATCAACCCGCTTACCTGACTGCTTTTCAAACCGGTTCCGCCCGCATAAGGCAAGCCGCTGCCGTTATGCATAATATCCACGACTTCGTCCAGGTCGTCCGGACGGTACCACTCTTTAATATTTTCCTGCATTGTTTTTTCTCTTAATTAATTACACACCGAAATCAAATTTCGGAAAATCAGACCAGCAAAGCAATTTTTTGTTACCTGCTTAATAGCCGAACGGATCAGCGCTTTTATCCCAGACTTCCGGTCTGATTATCAGAACCGCCAGCAGTCCGTAAATTCCGGTCAGGGCTACGATTAATAAATCCAGCGGATTGTCGCGCAATTTTTCTTTACCTTTAATAGCCCTAATCAGGAAAAAGATCAAAAGAGAGGTAAATAGGCTGATCAAACCGAGATTTCCATTAAGCACCAGACGAAAACATTTATAGTCGCTGAGATTCGATTCAGTCTCGATTTTGAATGGGAATAAACTCTTCCCGATTTTTCCGGCAGGCGTCTTCTCAAAAGGAATTAAATCTATATGACAGGAGTCGGTTAAGTTATAATTCAGGTCGGTCACAACTCCATATACTTTTTCCCGGTTATAGTAGGAGATTGTGCGGAAAATCGGGTCCGCAATAAAACGCATTTTCATTTCATCAGGATTAAAATGCTCCAACGGGAGCCGAGTCAGCGAATAATTGTCATACATGATCAGATACACATTATTCGATTTGTCAATCAGATAACCATAAAATTCGCGTCGGGAATTCTCAGATATGACGATGTGACGCACCCCCAGATCCGGATTGATCGCGGTTCTTTGGCAGAACGGCTGGCCTTTGACCATTTTGACATGGAAAACATATCCGGCGGCGTCAACGATGAAATATCCTTCATCAAATTGTTTGCGGGTGGTCGGATTTCCGGCGATTATACCAGCCGGAAAAACAAACCCAGCCGCCTGCAATGCTTCCGTAAAAGCCGTGGTCAGCGGTTCATTAATAGCATTGGAGCGCGTATTGATGAATTCCATGCGCTCATTGATTCTAAATACTTCTTCCGGCAGAGTCAGGCGTGTGAAATCCGACTTGGACTCAAATAACGGGAAAAGTCGGATCATAGGAGTGTGTAATTCACTCGGCGCGAACATTAAATACTGCACATTCCGGCGAATGTAAGAGATATCAATCGGAACGCCCTGAATTTCCTTCGGCAGGACATTCCACTTATCCAGGTCGTAATAAAATAAAAACGGCAACAACTTTTCATATTCCATTAAAGTATATGTCTTGCCCTGAACGTCAAAATATTCCGAATCACCGGTCCGGCTACTGCGGGTGCCTACAAATTCGTTGATAACCGGGCTGAAATAAAGAGAAGCCGAGTTCGCGCTTTTCCCCGCCACTTTCCAATATATACCCGGCAAATAAACAGCTGCCGCCAAGATGAAAAGTACAATAAAGACATATCTGGATATTTTCGTAATCATCATCGGCTCCCTTTTCGTAAACGATAACCAGGAAAAATTACAGTAAGCGCAAACAGAAAAATAATCAATATGTACTGCCCTAAAATGAAAACATGCTCTCCATAGCCGTTCTCATTCAACATCAGACCGATCAGGCCGGTAGCGATCAGGATTGTCACGAGACGGTATTTCCAGGAATGTTCAACAATTACGGTAGTCGTGGCAAAATAGCCGCCCAAACCGGCCAGGAACCAGGGCAGGATCGTCACTGCTGCGCTGACCACCACCTCGGCCGGGAAAAAAATGGCAACAGTCAGCAGAATCAAGCCGTAAAAAACCAAATTGGCCAGCAGAAAAATCGCAAAACCGCCACTGATAACGAACAGCAGCATTTTAACTTCCGGCAGTGGCAGATGAAATGACAGCCGGAAGCGGTTTTTGGTCATCTCAGGCACAAATTGGGTTAGAGCCAGCAGAAGACCACCCAGAACAGGGATATACTTAATCATTTCGTACAGCAGGGCTTTAAATTGTACAATATAATTCAGGACTTCATTCGGCTTGTTCATAGATAAAATATGACGGATATCCAAAAACAGATACCCACTCATAAAGACTATCGCTATACCATAACCGATCAGGAAATACCGGATCTTCAGCCATTCCTTATAAAGTAATGATTTATACATGCGTCAACCTCTAATATTTTCCAGTTATTCCGATAAATGCCTCTTCCAGAGTCATGGCTGTTTCGTGAAAATCAGTGAACTCGATTCCACGATTTTGCAGATATTTCTGACATTCATCAGCCGCAATAAATGTATAAACGGTATTCATGTTCTTGATCACTTCAAAATTCCTGATGACATCATCCGGTGACAGGTTCAGATCCGTTCTTGACGAGTAAAATGAAAACCGGTGAAAAGTCTGCATGAATTCCCGGATAGTCATCTGCAGAAGCACTTGCTGGCGGCCAATGATCAGGGCTTCGTCAATTATTTTTTCCAAATCCTGAATAATGTGCGAGGTCATCAGGACGGTGTTGTTATTTTCATGGACATAAGCCTGTAAAAAATCTAAAAACAGAGCGCGATAACCGGCGTCGAGCCCCATAGAATAATCATCCAAAATCATCAGCTCCGGATTTTGCGCCAGGATTAAACCCAGAGCAACCTGCGAACGCTGTCCGCAGGACATATTTGACAGTTTATGATTGTGGGATACGCCCATCTTGTCGATCAATTCATAATAAAATTCCTTGCGCCAGTTCGGGTAAAAACTCGCGTAAAAATTCTCAATCTGGGACACTGTCATAAAGTCATAAGCCAGATGACCTTCATGCAAAAGCCCGATCCTGGTGCGGGTTTCGGGCGATAAACTATGCGAGTTTTCCCCCAGAACCATACATTGCCCGCTGGTCGGTCTTAAAAAACCCATCAGAATATTGATCGTCGTGGTTTTACCCATTCCGTTCTTGCCCAACAGACCGAAAACCCGCCCTCTTTCCACGGAAAAATTAAGCCCATTCAACACTAATTTCGATCCGTACTTATGCACTAAATTGGTACACTCAACTACCTTATCCATACTCTCTTTCCTGATTAACAGTCATATTGAAAAAATACTGCCAAAGTTAATATATCATTGATTCCTTAACAATAAATCAATAGATTTATCTGGGCTTTTTTGAATTACTATAAACAATTATGAAAATTGTCTCGCCAAAAAAATTTACATTTTCTGACCGTTTGATGTTCAAAATTCTGCGTGTATTTCGTCTGAAGGCCGGTCTCCCATATAGAGCGATTCCGGATGGATTTATGAAAGGCTCGCTAAAGATTTTTGCCCGCACTTATTGTATAATTATGCAAAAAATAATCATGGCGGTTCTATTACCTATCAGTCTGGCGGTGACCGGAAACGCCGCTACGATAACCGGCAAAGTGACCTGTCAGATGGAAAAACGGCTGATTTCCGACGCATTAATCATCCTACAGAAACGTTCCGATCCGGACTTCTCGCGTACAACAGTCTCGGATAATACCGGACTTTTCATGCTCACCGATATAGAGCCCGGCGTCTATAATATTGAAGTGGCGCGGGACGGTTTTTTTAATAACGTCCTGTTCGATCTGAAAATCGAGGACGAGCGTACTTACGAGATCAATGTCAAACTGCTCCGTCGTAAAAAAGAATCGACGAGTGAATATTGCTTTATGCTGGGCGGCATCGAAGTCTGTTCGGTGCAACAAGAGCTGATCCCGGAGTCGCCGGTCACTACCCGAAAAATCGATACCGGTGAAATCGAGCATATGCAGGCGACCAGTCTGGGCGACATTCTCTCGCTCGTGCCGGGCGTGGATAAATCTCAGAACCCCGGTTTGTCCGGCAGATCCGAAATCGGCTTGCGTTCAGTAACCGCGGCGGGAACTTCTATGGACGCCGTCGAGTCTTTTGGATCGGCGATCATCGTCAATGGCAATCAAATCTCGACCGACGCTAATTCTTCCAGCAATGTCTCCTATGGCAGTTCAACCCGCGGTCTCGATTTACGCACTATCCCGGCCGATAATATCAAATCCGTCGAAGTCATCACCGGAATTCCATCCGTCGAATATGGCAATTTCGGCAGTGGCGTAATCAAAGTAGAAACCAAAATCGGTCGGATTGCACCCAAATTCAACGCTAAAATCAATCCTGACACCCGCACCGCCAGCTTTTCCCATGGCATCAATCTCGGACGCTCGGTTCTGGACTATCATCTCAACTATGGCTTCAGCCAACGCGATCCCCGCAAAGACGGGGATGAATTTCAGCGGTTACATGCCAGCGGGAATCTGTCCGGTGAACATTTCAATAGCAAGCTGGAAACGCATCTTGGCGGCAGTTTTACCAAACTGCTGGACGATGAAAAACCCACCGACGCCTATCAGATGGCTTCTTACGATAAGGGATTCCTGGCTACCAGCAACATCGATTTTACATATAAACAAAGCGAAGAAAAATCCTGGAAAGGGGCTTTTTCAGTCAATTTGAATAAAAAGAATAATTACAAATCGAAATGGGTGGCTGAAAATTATAACGTCACCTACGACACGACCATCGTTGACACTATGACTGGAATTTCTAAAGACACCACCCTGTTAAAAGTGTTGCCGGGATTTATCGGCAAGATGAAGGAGATCGGTGCAGAGTGGAAAGTCGCCGGACGCATTCAACGCAAGATCGCTTTGCAGACCTCTAATGTGAAACATGACTTCCTGTTCGGGGGAGAGTTCAATTATGAGAAAAACACCGGCGAAGGACTGGTAATTGACGAAAGTTATCCTTATTACGGTCAATACTCCTCACACCGCTCCTATGCTTTTGATGATTATCCTGATTTGACTACTCTCAGTTTTTACGCGGAGGATATTATCCAGGGCAATTTTCTTAAGCGGCGCTATAAACTGATGGCCGGTCTGCGCTATGATGCCTACTCGCCAACCGGATTCAATTTCCAAAATATGTTCAAAGACAAAGCCTTCCTGCAAACGGAGCATGGAGACTTCCTCAGCCCGCGGGTCAATTTACAGTACTACTTCGCAAAAAACTGGCAAATCCGCCTGGGCGCCGGTAGAAGCGTTAAGGACATATCGCTGGGATATATTTTCAAGGCTCCAAGCTACTTTAAATATCAGTACGGCGATACCATTATCGAAGAAGTTCACCTGCAATACAATCCCGGACTTCAGGCCTACTCGATTGATAAATACGAAGCCTCTCTCGACTGGAAGTTCAGCGATAAGATTGGATTCTCCCTGACTGGTTACTACCAAAAATCGGACGACATGCCGGTCACGGTAAATTTTCCATACGGTTATGAAATCAATCCTGACACTCTCACAAGCGCCTCCTGGGAACATTACGAGAACCGCGGCTGGAGTCGCTCCAACGGGCTAGAATTTACCATGCGCACTCAGCGTATTCACAATTTTGAGTATCGCCTGAACGTAACTTACCGTTTTAACAAAAGCGGTCAGACCGGACTGGTCTATGACTCCAGTCCGGAAGACTGGGAAGACATCTGGTATAAACCGGACTCCTACTGGAGTGAAAAGGTTATTGTAGATTACCAAATAAATTATATCAGCAGCCGCCTTGGAGTCTGGATCACTCTGGATGCCCAGCAAATTCCCCTGGAACATAGAAAGAACATCTTTCACGGCAAATCAACTTACAAAACCGAAGACGGGGTAACTTATCTGTGGTATCAGGGCATGACCTATTTTTATGAACCCTATCTGCGGGATACGGGCGGGCGCTGGATTTTTAATTTCCGCATTACCAAGTCGATCTCGCAAACAACCGAGGTCTCGTTGTTTGTCAATAATATTCTGGATGACCGGGCCCCCTGGACCGACTTCACTGGCTCAATTGATGAACATAATTCACCAATATTCTATGGTCTGGAAGTGAGCGCGCAATGGTAAGAAAAATCCTCTTATTGATCATGCCATCGTTAGTATTCATAACCAGCTGTTTTAATCAGAAACCGACTGAATATGACGGCACCTACGTTTTGAAACTGGTCCTGGTGTATCAGGATAGCGCCCTTGGTTATAACCACAGACTGACAAATATTGACGTCCAAATTCACACGGATGAATATAATCTGGAAAACTTTTCTGCCACAACCGACGATTCCGGAATCGTGATTTTCGAAGATCTGCCCTGGGCGGCATACGATCCTCAGGTGAAAGTCAAAGTTCAATTGCCGTTCATTGACAGCTCGGGGGTGGAATGGCCAGATTCTCTGGTAAGTTTAACCCTGATTGACACCACTTTGGCAATCGCTCCATCTGAAAGCGAGCCGACTATTGATACAATCTATACCATCTCCGCCACTCTTTTGCCGGGCTTGAAAATCAACGAAATCTATTATACCGGGCCGGAAAACAGAAACTTTTGGTTCTACGATCAGTTTGTCGAGCTATACAATTCTTCCGATGAGGTTAAATATCTGGATGGCATGATCGTCTGTCGCATTTACCACATGCTCACTTCTGTGACTTACGCTTTTCGCTTCCCCGGTGAACCGCTGATCGGAACGCAGTTTCCGGTAGAACCAGGAGAATTTGTCGTTCTGGCAACTGACGCCTATAACCATACCTTGTTATATAGCACCAGCATTGATTTGTCGGGGGCGGATTGGGAATTTGTCAACGCTTTTGACTTCGGCGACTATGACAATCCCAACGCCCTGAACCTCTATAATATCATGACCGGAAAAACGGTCGATTTTATGATCAATCTTTCCGGCAATGTCATCGCGATTGCCAACGGCAGCGATTCGGTGATGACCGATGGTTTGGATATTGGAACCGTAATTGATTGCGTCGAATACAGCAGTCTGTCAGAGCGCACAACTAAAGATATTGACAGGGTTCTTGACGCCGGCTGGGCGGGAATCGGCAACCAGAAATACAGCGGACAATCAGTCGAACGGATTCTGCCGGGCTTCGACACTAATAATTCTTTCAATGACTTTGTAATCATAAAACCACCCACGCCGGGTTATCAGCATTGATGAGTACGTAATATGAAAATCGGCTTACAAAATCGGAATTTTAAGGGAATAGCATTCGGTTTGCTGATGGCAGGCTCTCTTTTGGCACTTGACAATCCGCTCGTCCGCGAAATTCAAATCCGTAACCGGTTTAATCAATACTATCTGTCGCTTTACGATCTCTCCGGCAATCCGGCTTTTTATCGCCTATCCTATCCGGACAACCTCGATTTTAATCGGATTCAAACCACCGGTGCAAATAATTTTTTCCGGCGACCTTACGATCCCCGCCGTCTGGAGAACTACGAACTGCACATCCATTCCACCAAACACCTCAGTGAACGTAGCACGCTGGTTTCCGCAATTCGTTACCACCATCTGATTCAGTATGACATGCCCCGTTCGCTGGAAAAAAATATTTACGAGGAATATTTCTCCTATTTAGACACTACGACGGGAACCACGGTTTACGATGGTCCGCAGATCAACTTTCTGTATGATTATGCCCTGACGAATCGCCTGCATCTGGGGTTAGAAATCAATTACGGAGTCGAACAGAGTCTGAAAGATGTTTACACCCAGTGTGAGATCATAGCCCGCAATACCGAACTGCGTCCCGGTCTGAGCTACATTTCGGCTGATCAAAAAACCATGATCGGCATTTCCGGAACTTATTACAACGCTCAGCGCAAATACGAAGCCGTCAAATACCTGCAGGATGCCTTCGTGCGCACCTTATTCGGCTATCATCTCTATATGGATGAAACCCCCAAAACCACCAACCGCAAGAACGATGACCGGGAAGGTTACGGATCGGCTGTGCAATTCTGCCGGCAGGACTTTTTGCTTAGCGGGCTTAAACTGACGGCAACCGGAGAATATCATGGACGCTCTGACAATGTCACCGCTGGAAGTGTCTCCAAGCCGACTGAGCGCGGATACTGGGTGCGCGAAATCCGACGCGGAATTCTCGACGCCAAGTACGCGCCACATTCTGCTGAAAACTATCTCGAATTGACCTATGAAATCCGCCTGACTGACGACTGGGCAAAATCCGGCGATTACGAAGTAATTATATTGGACAACTCTGAATTTCTCAATGCATTATTTCTGCACAGCCGAACATCCCTTTTTAAAACCCTGGAGATCAATACGGGCGCCTGTCTGGCGGCCAATGACTGCGATTACCGCGAATATGCCAATCCATTCCATTATGACGAAACCGACCGGCATTTTTCGGCTTTCATGGATGTCAGATACGCGGTCAATCAAATTCTGTCGGTCTATCTGCGCGGTGATGTCGCCGCATACGACCTTTATTTCTATTGGGACGCAGACCGGGCAAACCGGCGGGGCGGCGCCATCGGCCTGGAACGCCTGACCACTCTGGGCCGGATCGGAGCGGAACTGGAATATTCCCGGACAATTTTTAACAAAATTGAACAGGACAATGAATCTTTCGGACTAAAAATTTTATACTGGAAGTAATCATTAGTGAGAAAAATCACTTGAGGAAAAAATCAAAATTGCTTATAATCATAAACGTGGGCGTTTAATATAACAATTTAACATAAGGAGATAAGATGAAGAAAGCGTTAACACTTGTTATTGTTATGTTTTGTACGGCGACGCTGCTCCTGGGCGGTGCCTGGGAAACCGCGAAGGTAGCTTCGACCGACATGTCTGTAGACCAAGCATCTTTTATTGATGCCAACACCGGCTGGATAGTTTACAGCACAACCTACCCGACCAATCAAATAGGGCGGGTAGAGAAAACCACTAACGGCGGGGTTGACTGGACCGTCGTACGGGAACCGGATGCTTCTGAATATGCCTGGAATGATATGGAATTCATCGACGCCAATATCGGTTTTGCCTGTGGTGAAAACGGTATCATTTATAAGACCACCAACGGCGGCGTTGACTGGACCCTGGTCAGCGACACCAATACTTACAAGATCGAACTATATGATCTGGATGTTGTCAGCGCCACTGTGGTCTATGCTGCCGGAAAAAATAGCACCGTTCTGAAAACGACCGATGGTTCGTCATTCACCAAACTCAGCTACAATTTTGACGGCGATATGACCAATACGGATACCACCCGGGACGATCTCGATGGTGGCATTGCCTTTTTCAATGAAAATCGGGGCGTCGTTGCCGTTGATTTTACCAAAGAAGCGACAATTTGGTGGACAGAAGACGGCGGCGCTACCTGGCATCCGGTAAAAATTGCCTCATATTTTCCGGTAGGCACGACTTCTTATCGTGTCTATGACGTCGCAGTTGGCGGCGATTCGACAGTTGCTTTGGCGTGCTATCATTACAACTGTCTTTTATCCACCAATGGCGGACGCACCTTCACCGCCAGTGGATTGCCCAATTTTACTTATGTTTATTCGGGCTTTGCTGAAGTAATTGACAATAATACGATTATTTACGGCGGCGGTTCGGATAATTTCTTTTCTAAAACCACAAATGGAGGCGCCGACTGGACAGCTATTCCCACTCCGACCGGCCAGACACTTGCTACCGCCGATTTCCTCGATGCCAATAATGGCTACATCTTCAATTATTACCAACAATGGTATAAAACCAGCGACGGCGGCGCGAATTATTCGCCTTTAAACGAGTGGCCGGGAACTGGTTTCTGGGGATTGGCTTTCCCGGAAAATGATAAAATCGTCCTGACCGCCTCCAGCGGCGGCGAATTGACCGTCAGTGCTGATGGCGGCACGACCTGGTCCTATCCGAGTAATGCCCAAACCGGTCTGATGGGCGATATTTTCGAATGCGAGTTCGTGGACGCCGATACCGGTTTAATGGGCGGTTCGGGCGGCAATTTGCTAAAAACCACAGACGGCGGCGCCACTTATACTCCGATCACCAGTCCAATGTATGACAACAACAAAGCCATCAATGCTATGCATTATCTGAATGCCGATACGGTATTTATTGGCGGCGGCAGCGGATATGTCTGCTATAGCTTTAACGGCGGCGATACCTGGACAAAGGCGACGGCTGGTTCTAAAACCGTTTACGACATTCTGCCGCTCTCTGGCAATCAAATCGTCACGACCTGCGCCAGCGGCGAATATTACACCTCAACCGATGGCATGACCTTCACCAAGCTCGGCGCAACCAGCCCGGCATCAAATCTTAGGGCGGTCGAATTCCGCAATGGCGTCGGAATAATCCCCGCTGCCGGCGGCAATATCTTCCGGACGACAGCCTGGAATGTTTTGCCGACTCTAGTTTACACTGCCAGCAATGGCGCCGAACTCTATGACGTTGAATTCGTCGATGACCTGACCGTTTTTGTGGTTGGACAATACGGCACTATTTTAAAATCCGTCGATGCCGGGGTGAACTGGACGGTTGAAACCAGCCCGACCGAGGAAGTCCTTCAGAAAGTCCGTTATGCTGACAATGGTATGAAAGGAGTCCTGTGGGCGGTCGGTCAAAACGGCACCATTCTGAAAAACGTTATCTATGATAATGCTGTAGCAGGTGATTACTATATCCCACAGGGTTCTCACGAAAAGGGTTTCGCCACGCTCGGCGAGGCTGTCACCGCTCTGAATACTTACGGCGCCACAGCTCCGGTCAATTTGTTACTGGACGCCGACACCCTGCGGGAAGCCGCTATTACCTTTAGCGCCAATCTTTCCGAAGCGAACAACGTCGTCGTGAAACCGGCGGCCGGGCGCAATGTTGTCCTCATAGTTGGCGGCGGCGTCAGCAAAGGCAATGGCGTCCAAATGATCGGTTTTGACAAGGGATTTGTCACCATTGACGGCAGTAATAATGGCACTGATAGTCGAAACCTCACTATTACGACCGAAGATGTTACTACCACAGTTGACCTGCCAATCGGATTGAACACCGGTAATGCCGATAACGTCGTCCTGAAAAATCTGATCATCAAGAACATAGTCGCCGGACAAACCAATTTCCGATACGGAATCGTAATCAACGATGTTGATGGCGTCACGGGTCTGTTGATCGAAAATTGTCAGATCGGTACCGCCGAGCGTCCGGTGAGACGCGATGGTATCGCCCCTTGGGGCGCTTCCGGAGCTGCCTCTACCCAGTTTAGCGTTATCGGCAATGAAATATATTGCGGTACGCGCGGCATTACCACCTATATCTACAACGGTTGTGAAATTTCCGGCAATGACATCACGGTTTTGCCGACAACCGCTGGCAATGCCAACGCTTATATTCATGGCATTTATATCACCGGCGCTTCCGGAGAAACTATCATTCAAAATAATGTGATCAAATGTCTCGAAGCCACTAATGTTGACGCCTCTTATCTGATGGGCATTGCCTTCGCCGGAAATGGTTCCACCGAAACCGATATTATCAAAGTGCTGAATAATATGGTCATCGTCGGAGCCGAGAATGAAACCCGTAATTACTACGGAATTGGTTTCCGTTCGGCTAATAATATGGGTGTGCTCCAGGTTTACCACAACACAATCGTGGTTAACAATAGTTCTTCCACCCAGGTCGCCTATGGCATCGGCAGCCATACCAACGGCACCGGCGCCGTCACCGTTGATCTTAAAAACAACATCATTATCAACAACCATATCGGCAATGCCGGAGCCGCGGCGATCGGACTGATCCCGACTACTTCGGTTCTGACCTCTGACTGGAACATGATCGTTTCGGATCAGAATTTTGCTAATTTCAAAGGCACGCTTTACGCGGATCTGGCCGCCTGGCAGGCAGCCGGACAGGATGCGCATTCCGTCGCCAAAGCGGTTGAATTCGTCAGCGCCACGGATCTGCATCTCACCGGAACCTCGGTCGGCGATAACGACCTGGCCGGGACGCCGTTGTCCGCGGTCGTGGTTGATATTGATGGCGAAACCCGCAGCACAACCGCTCCCTACATGGGAGCCGATGAAGGCTCGGTGCCATTGATCCATGTCGGCATCGCTACCGGCGACGCCGATCTGCCAGCTGAATTCAGCCTGAGCCAGAACTATCCGAACCCGTTTAACCCGACCACGACTATCGAATTCGCCCTGCCAAAGAGCAACCGGGTTACTCTGACTGTGTACAACATGCTCGGCCAGCAGGTCGCGGTTCTGCAAAACGGTTTCCTGGAAGCCGGATACTACCGCTTCAATTTTGAAGCCGGCAATCTGCCGAGCGGAGCTTATATCTACCGCATTCAGGCAGGAGATTTCCACTGTGTTAAAAAGATGACTATTATGAAATAGTCTCTTTTTGAACGTATTGAAAAAGGGCTGTCGTTTGACAGCCCTTTTTGTTTTGGAATTCGTCAAATAAGTTTATATTACAATCGCTATTTTTTTTGATTGGGCTTTCAAAAAAAAACAAACAAAGGGGTCAATTGCTATGAGAAGTAACTTTTTCCATAATAAAACCAAAATGCTATTTCAGATTGCGATAATTCTACTAATCGTCGTTTTATTAATAATCGGTTTTACTGATAAGACTAAAAAAGCGGATTTCGAAGCCTATTGCCCGTTCGGCGGCCTGGTTTCACTCGGCAGTAAATTCCAACTCGGTTCGATGTCCTGTAACATGAATGAAACTCAGGTTTTTATGGGAATTTTCCTGCTGATCGGCGTCATCCTGTTCGGAAAATTATTCTGCGGATACATTTGTCCGATTGGCACGCTCACCGAATGGCTGAACAAGCTATTTGCCCGTTTCAAATTTTCGATTATCCTCAAGGGCAAACTCGACCGGATTTTGCGCCTCGGTAAATACGTTCTGCTTTTTTTCACGGCCTACTTTACTTCTACGGCCAGCGAACTGTGGTGCAAAAAATTCGATCCCTATTATGCCGTCGTTTCCGGATTCGACAGCGACACTGTGCTGCCGGCCGGGATAGCGACTCTCCTGACAGTCTTGGTCTTGTCGGTTTTCATCCGCTTTTTCTGGTGCAAATACGTTTGCCCGCTCGGTGCGCTCAGCAATATTTTCAGCAACATACTGATCACTGCTCCCATCCTGATCGTATATTTCGGACTCCATTTTTTAGGAATCAATCTGCACATTCTCTGGCTGATTGCCGCCTTGTGTCTTTCCGGGGCCCTGACTGAAATGCTGCGCTTCAAATTTTTCTCCATCTCACCATTCAGGGTTACAATCGACAAAAACACCTGCACAGCTTGCGGAAATTGCGATGATAATTGCCCGCAAGGAATTCCGGTCAGCAGTTACGAAAGAGTCACCCATCCCGATTGCACGCTCTGCATGGACTGCACCAAAGAATGTTCCGGCAATGGCAGTATTCAACTGAACAGAAGCAATCATACCTGGATCCCGCCGGTGGCGCTCGTCGGACTTTTCCTGCTGGCTCTGATCACCGCCCGGAATTTTGAATTCAAAACGCTGTCCGAACGCTGGGGCAATTTCAGCGAACTGAAAACGGTTCAGAAATTCGAAATGAAAGATTTGCAATCGGTGAAGTGCTGGGGCAGTTCCAAATCCCTGCAGAATAAGTTATTAAAGAATAGCGGGATCGTCGGATTGGATACTTACGCCAAAACGCATAAAATTACAGTCTATTACGACAGTTCCAAAATCGACGAGCATGGCGTGAAAAAAGCGATCTTTACACCGTATCAGTACAAACTTCAGAAATTCAATCGCTATCAGCCCGACCAAATCGCCGTCTTCGAGATTCCAATCAATGGACTGTGGGATCTGCAGGATAACACCGATCTGATCCGCATGTTGCGCGTCAATCAGAAAATCGTCGGATTCGAGACCAATTTCGGCGAACCGGTGCTGGCAAAAATATACACCGAACTTGGCCAGGTCGCGCCCGACTCCATTATCTATCTGATCGAGCAAAAATCTTATCAGAAAAATCTGCCGGATGGTAAAACCGAAACCGTGAAAGTCAACTTCCGCTGTGAAGGCAGAGGAGCTTTTACTGACACTTTGGACTACACGACATTCCGGCGCAATCTGTTCTCCGGCTATGATCAGACTTATAATCACTACGAGAATTACAAACCCGCCGATCTGATGATTTTCGAAATCGGCTTTCCGGACGCCGAAAGCATCGCCCTGCGTCGCGCCCTGAAATACCTGACCAGTCATGTCTCCTTCTTTGACGGTACAGTCCGGTTGCGGACGGCTTTTACGAACCGCGAGGTTTTGCAGGTTTATTTCGACCCCAAACAGGTTTCGGCGCAGCAAATTCTGGCTAAACTCAATGAACCGAAGCTGAAAATTCTGATGTCGGACGATGAAACCAAGGAAATGGACAATGCTTTCCAGTTCCTGGAACCGGTTAAAACCTACCCGGTGACGCCGGATTTATACCTGGAAGCCCCTAATTAATCGGTCGCCCAGGTTTCCAGAATTAGCAAAATGTCCGCGCGCCATAAATTTCGTCTTATCTTACTCGCCATCGGCCTTTCTCTGCCGGTTGCCGGCCGGGTTCTCGCGGAAGCGGTATTGAAGGGTAAGGTCAGTGACACCCAGGGCGCGCCGCTACCCGGAGCAAATGTCATCCTCAAGGAAAATTTCGCCGGCGCCGCGACCAACGCGGACGGCTTTTACCTGATTAAAACCCAGCCCGGCGAATACACTCTCGAGATCACCTATGTCGGCTATGAGAAAATCGACGTAAAAGTCAACCTGAGCGAAGGTTCCGAGACCGTTCGTAACTTTAATCTGAAAATCGCCTCCTTCCAGATCGGCGGAATCGTCGTCATGGCGGAAAAGGAACTCCTGCCGTCACAATCCGCCACCACGACGACGATCTCTTCCGGCGAAATCGAACATATTCAGGCTTCCAGCCTGAGCGATGTAATGAAATTGGTGCCCGGCCAGCGCTTCGATAACCCCGGTTTGCAAACTCTCAAACAGCTTTCGATCCGTACTAATGAAACCGACACAGACGCCGACCGTAACGCCTCTTTCGGAACCTCGGTCATCATTGACGGCGTGCCGCTCTCCAATAATTCCAACATGCAAATCAACACTTATGCGAATTCCGGAACAGTTCAGCGCACGACCGAAAACTCCGGAATCGACCTGCGTCAGATTCCGGCCGATAATATCGCCGAGGTCGAAGTCATCCGTGGCATTCCCTCCGCCAAATACGGCGACCTGACCTCCGGCATCGTCAAAGTCCAGACCAAATCCGAATCCCTGCAACAACGCTTCAAGTACAAATACAATCTCCAGAACCAGGAACTTAATTTCAACGGCGGGTTCAGGATCGCCGGCCAAATCCTGAATTACAACCTGAACTACGCCCACAGCGTGCGCGATGTCCGGATAGATGATTATGACTACTCCCGTGTTGCGGGACAACTCTCGCATACCGCCAGATTTTTCAGAAATCTCTACACCCTCGATAACAAACTATACTACACCCGCGCCTTCGACGAACAGGGATTGATCAAGGGCGACGTGATGCTGTCTGAACGTTATAACCGCGATTATGTCATCCGCTATAATCACAACAGTAAATTCATTCTGACCCCGCGCCAGAAGCTCGAATTGGCCTATTCTCTCAATTACACCCGCCAGAATTCCTATTCCAAAAAACTCCTGACCGCTGACAATACCTACCTGACAGATCGCCTGACCAGCGGCACTCAGGAAGGCTATTTTTTCAAGACCGATACCACCAGAATCTGGGTCAAAGGCCGCAGTCTCAATCATTATGCAAGTCTCGACTATAACTATACTTTCGACATCCTGAGCACTGCGCATAATTTTCTGGCGGGGGCCAATTACCGCCTGGAAACCAATAACGGACCGGGAAGGATTTTCGATCCATTGCGCCCACCCAGTCTGACGTCGGCTTTCCGTGACCGGCCGCGTTCCTATGACGATCTGCCGGCTTTGAAAATTTCCAGTTTTTATCTCGAGGATAAAATCACCGGCAGATGGTTGCTGCCACACACATTGGTGCTTGGATTAAGAGCCGAAGCTTACGGCACCGGCAAGGCCGCCTTTTCCGGCAACCATGGTATTTTCTATAATCCACGCTTCAATCTGACCCTGACGCCCGGCGAAGACACGCAAATCCGGGCGGGTTACGGCGTGACTTCCAAAGCCCCATCACTCAGCATGTTATACCCCAACTTAATTTACTACGACCTGGCCGACGTCACGAACTACGTCGGCGTTGACTCGCTCAACCAGGTTATAGTCTCGACTTATGTCTATAATCCGGGCAATCCTAAACTAAAAGGCTACCAGCAATTCAAACGGGAACTCAGCTTCGACCAGCGAATCGGCGGCCTGGGCTTCTCGCTGACCGGCTTTACGAGTTCGGTGTTCGGCGGATTTTCCAGTAGTGTGGAGCGGCCGATTGCGCTTTATAAATATGATTATCCCGCCTGGCCAGACACCGCCGGCAGGGTTGCAACCGATTCAATCTATACCAGCTACTCGGTTTACGCCAATTCCCAGGATTCCAAAACCTACGGCCTGGAATTTTCCATTCAGACCCGGCCGCTGACCGATCTGAAGGCCAAACTGCGGATCGAAGGAGCCTATAATCTTACCACGAGTCATAGCCGGGGCTACGATTACGCTTCCACTTATCTGCGCGATACCCGCACCGACCAGGATATCAAACCCTTTTGGAATGTCGTCGATTCCCGCGCGGAGAATCTGCTGATTAATTACAAACTCGAATTCACCATCCGCGAACTGGGCGCCTGGGTCACTCTGGAAGCCCAGCAGGTGATTTTCGATAAATATAGCCAAAGCGGATTGGAAGATTCGATCGCCGTCGGTTATATCACCAATCACGGCGATTTCGTCTATTTTACCGAAGATGAACGCACAGCCGAACTGCCGGACGCCTTCAAACGCGTCTATGCTGATTACTGGTACAATATCGAGAACCAGAAAAATATCTGGGTCTTCAACCTGCGGGTTAGCAAGTCCCTGTCGAAAGGCTCGGAGATCTCTTTTTACGTCAACAACATCTTTAACTCGCATCCGCTCTATAAACGTCAGCGCACTTCTTCATCGAGCACGTCATACATGCGTCTGAACCCGGATCTGTATTTTGGCGTCGAATTCAGCGGAATTTTCAACGATTTATGGAAATGAAACCTTCTTATTACCAGATAAAATCCTTATTGGGGCTGATCGGTCTGACGGGAGGATTGTTGCTCTGGTCAGCCTGCACGGAAAGCGTTTCACCGCCCGAATCTGCGCGGCTTAATCTCAAGATCAATGTGATAGATACCTCGGGCTTTACTTACAGCGTCTATGGCAGCGACTCCCTGCCGGACGCCAAGGTCTATCTTAATTCAATCTCATATTATAGTGTTTACGACACATTAACCGACTCTTCTGGAAAGGCATTTTTCAAACAGATCCTCCCGGATTTTTATAACATTTCCGCAACTAAAACCGTCCCGGCGGAATTATGTTCAATCGTGACCGGCGTTTCTCTTCCGCGGGTTTTAAACGGCCAGGTGCAAAATTATGAGATTTCCGGTTCGGCTTGTGAACTTAATTTGTACGTTAGACCGTCATCGGTCGGCACAATCATTTTCAGCGAAATATATTATAACGGCTCACCGCCTAATCCGATTCCTCAGTATTTTCACGACCAGTTCACCGAATTATACAACAATTCCGACAAGATCGTGTATCTCGATTCGCTGATCATCGCGGATGCCGCCTATCAATCCACAGAAGATGAATACATTCACTCCGTACACGCCTACATGTTTCCGGGCGACGGCGATGACTATCCGCTGGCGCCGGGTGAAATGGTAATTGTAGCCCAGGATGCCATTAATCATTCCGCCAATAACAGCATTGATCTATCCGGAGCCGAATTCGAATACTACGCCATCAGCGGCAGCGACAATGATTATCCCGCCACCAATATGATTGAGATTCACCATAAATACGGCGTTGATTTTTTATACTCGGTCATGAATGACGCCATTGTGCTGCTGAAAGTCGCCGATCCTTATGCCTACGGAAACGACACCTATGAACAAATCCGGTTTCCCAAATCGGCGGTTCTGGACGGCGTCGAATACAAGGAAGACCTGACCAACTATGAGTATAAACATTTAGACCAGACTATTGACGCCGGTATCACCGGTGGTATCGAAAGATATAAATTGAAATCGGTGCGCCGGAAGACAG
Source organism: uncultured bacterium (assembly GCA_964576275.1). Classification (GTDB taxonomy): domain Bacteria; phylum Fidelibacterota; class UBA2242; order UBA2242; family UBA2242; genus JAGNGI01. The sequence continues at coordinate 46,776 of CAZNUN010000001.1, forward strand.
ATTATTACCAGGACGGTCGGGCGATTTTAATGGACAATAACAACAGCTCGATTGATTTCGAAGTCATCACTCCCCCGACGCCTCACTCTTTTTAAGGAAAAGAATGCCAGCCCGATTCATTATTAAAAAATTTGCTTTCCCCCGCCTGTGGTTGGCTTGCGTTCTGCTCTGTCTGGGAAAGCCCGCCTCCGAGCTACTGGCTTCCGAATGGCTGCAAAGTGTTTCGCCATTGGCTTATTACCGCAATTTTTCCAATCCGACGCTTGTCACCCTGCAAACGGCTAATCCCTCCGGACTTTACGAAAAAGATACGACCGATAACTCTTACTACGCGCTCTTTTTCGATGGCGAAGACGGCAACTTGCATCGCGCCTTCGATCCACAGAGTAAGGCCGATCAGTCTTACACCGCCGGCGGCTCGAAACATCTTGGCAAACGCAACTTGTTCAGCGGCAGTTTTAATTATCACCGCCAGACTCTATACGAAAAAAAATGGGTACATAACAGCAATCCGTACGCGGCGCTGCCTTTTCTGTTGGCTGATAGTTCGGTGGGTGATTTCCGGTTAAACGGCCTGTATTGGGAAATTACTTATGCCCGCGTCTGGGTTCCCGGCAAACTTCTCAGCGGGACGACCCTGTTTTACAATGTTGACGAAGAATATAAAAGCGTTTTTCCTAAACCGCAGGTCAATCACCGCGACATAGTGCTGACCCAGGGTTTTCAATATCAGATAGGCGGGCGATCCAGGCTGGGATTAACGGCGCTGTATTTCGATTTCCAGGAAAACATGAAAACCAGCCAGTATAACCAGGATCAGACCAAGACCCCGATTTTTTACAAAATCCGCGGCCTGGACAACCCGCTGATTTTCAAGGGTGAAACTTCCGAGGAGCGCCTGATGGCCACGCAAGGCTATCAGATTAAATCCGACGGAGAGTTATCACCGCTTAACTTTTTTCAATTTAATTGGATCGCCGGATTGGAAAAATCGCAATGCCAGAACACCGACGGCGGGGCTTATCCGGTGGCCCAGGGTAAGTGGCGCTCACATACTGAATTTTTTAACGCCGCCCTGGACCTGCGACTCAATTCCTACCTGTCGGTCAGTCTGTTCACCGAAGGCATTCGCCGGGCGGGATCGGCCCGGCATCCGAACATTGACATGCAGATTTATTCAGCCCGTCATCAGCAGCTCGCGATCGGCGTTAAACCACGCCTCACCGGTAAGGTTTTTACGTACGGCGGACAATATACCTACCTTTCTCAAACCTACCGGCAAACCGACACCTACAATGGCATTCTGCATTATTATCCGAGCGACGTCCAGCGGGCGGCTTTATATCTGATGACCAGCGGGAGCAGAAATTGCGACGCCGGCATCGAATGCGGTTATGATCGTCTGATCGTCGGAGACAACCGTTACTTCATCGAGCGCGCAGACTGGTTTTATACCTTGATTACCCAGGCGGACGCAGCTTATTATACCGAATCCAAAAGTCAGATCTGGTCGCAAGTGCACATTTCCTTCCAGCCTGGAAAAAGTCAGCGCTATTCTTTTTTCTGCCAATACGGATTACTGCAAGGCGACGGCTCCTCCAATTCAACTGCCTGGCGCGCATATTTGACCGTGCGTCTGGTGCTGACCAATTACTAGCCTGGAATAAACTTCTAATAAAAGGTTTATTATGCGAAAGTTACAATTTCCTTTGTTGTTTTTAACAATAGCAAGTATTCTGACAGCCGAACCGCAAATCACTAATCCGGTGTGCAAAACCGCTTCCGCCTTTGCCATTCTGGTGGATAGCGTTACCAACGTCCGTGCTGAGACGGCGATTCTGGCCTATCGCGACGCCGTAGAAAAGGACGGACTTGCGACTTATATCGTCAGCGATGACTGGTCTTCGCCGGATGATGTCAAAGCCGTGATTGTGAATCTGTATCATGCCACACCTCCGATCGAAGGGGTCGTCTTCATCGGCGACATTCCGATCCCGATGATCCGCGACGCTCAGCATTTGGCTTCGGCTTTTAAAATGGATCAGGAACGCTATAAATTCCCACGTTCATCGGTGCCTTCCGACCGCTTCTATGACGATTTTGACCTGAAATTCGATTTTCTAAAACAGGACACTACTGACCATCTTTTATTTTACTATTCTCTGCGCGCCGATGGCTCTCAGAAAATCGAACGCGAAATCTACTCCGCGCGCATCTTCCCGCCTTCCCGAGATGAATCCAAATACATCCAGATCGAAAAATATCTGATGCGGGTGGCACGCCAGAAATCCGCGATCAACAGACTGGATAACGCCCTGACATTCGCCGGGCATGGCTATCATTCAGAATCGTTGGACGCCTGGAATAATAATTTGACGGCCTTGCGCGAGCAGTTCCCGCAATTTTCACAGCCGGGCGGTCACATGACCAATCTGCACTTCAGCACAAATTCGGAAATGAAATCTATCATCCTGGCGGAACTGGAAAAGTCGGAACTTGATCTGGCGATCTTCCATGCGCATGGAGGAATCGACGCACAATACCTGCTTGGTTATCCGCCGGCGCAAAATATTGATGAAAATGTCCAGGCTATCAGACTTTTCGTGCGCAGTAAAATGCGGGATGCCCGCGACCGTAAACGAAACGTTGAAGAAACGCAAAAATATTACCAGGAACAATATAATCTGCCGGACATCTGGCTCGTGGACGCTCTGGATGACTCTGTCGAACATAGCGATTCGCTATTGGCCGCCAAACTCGATCTGTATTCCAGTGATGTCGCCCGGATTGCACCCCAGGCTGAAATCATCATTTTCGACGAATGTTTTAACGGAAGTTTTATCAATCCCGGATATGTGGCCGGAACTTATCTTTTCGGTAATGGGACGACGATCGCCGGCGTTGCGAACAGCGTCAATGTCAAACAGGATATCTGGAGTGATGAACTGCTTGGTGTTTTATCTTACGGAGTCCGGATTGGAGAATGGCATCGGATTCGCACCTATCTGGAAAGCCATTTGTTCGGCGATCCCACTTTTCGTTTTAACGGCGATGAAAAAATTCCGGATTTACAAAAATCGACTCCGAAAGACGTGCGAATTTGGCAAAAAGAGCTTAAATCAGCCGCGCCGGTCAGGCGGACTCTGGCTGTCAGACAAATATATCGTATCCGGGGAGCAGATGTGGAATCGGAATTGATCCGTCTTTATCACACCGATCCCTCCTGGAATGTACGCCTGGAAGCACTCAAATGCCTGGCAGATTTGCGCTCTCCGGGTTTCCGGCAAATCCTGACCGAATCCATCGATGATCCCTTCGAATTGATTCGCCGCTTCAGCGCCACACTGATGGGTGTGATCGGCGACGAGCAGTATCTGCCGTTTTTAGCCGAAAAAGTCGTTTTTGATGCCTCCGAACGGGTCAGTTACAGCGCTAAATCCGCAATTGAAAAAATCAGTCCGGCGCAAGCCTATCAGGCCTGTAAAAAAGTGTTCGACTCATTTCCGCCCACCGATTACTATACCAACGATTGGAAAAGATTAGTGAATTCATTAAACCGTACCGCCAGCTGGCTGACTGATGAATTGATCGCCAATGTTACCAATGACACCTTGCAAACTTCGGCGCGGATTGGTGATGTCCGCTCCTTTCGCAATTACCAATTCCGTCAGGCTGTGCCCGTATTAATCGGAGTCGCTTCCGACCTTCAGGCTCCCACCGAGGTTCGGGTCGCTGCCCTGGAAGCTTTGGGATGGTATGCCCATTCTATTGATCGCGAACAAATTACGGCAGGCTGCGATCGCATTCTGGCCCAGCACAACCTCGCGGAACCGGTCAGAGTGGAAGCTCTTAAGACCAAGGGACGCATCTCCGCCGGATTTAATGATCCTCTCAATCCCTAAGCAAGGCGGAAAATATTTCTCTTGACAAAAAATACGTTTATTGATTAATTATAAGGGGCTTTAATGAAAGGCAATGAATGGGACTCATTAAACACCACCATACCAGACATCGTTCTGATCATCGCGGCCCCAAGAAAAAACTAAAAAGAGTTCTTAAAAACGGCTTTATCCACTTCACGGTGCCAGCCGTGCTGATCACTATAATATCTATCGCTCACCGGGTATTGATCGAACATTGCAACCTTCTGATATTAAGAGGAGTCACCCTGTTGGTAGTTCTTTGGTGTGCGGGTGGTTTTTTTGTTTTGGCCGGCGGTATCCTGCTCTGGTTAAGAGTGAAAGCCGGCTAAAACAATCGTAAAAAACACTTTGATTTTAAGCCAGTCTCTTCGTATAATAGGGCGAGCTTTTGCATTGGCAGCAAAACAATAACTTGAGAGAGATAAATTCTTTTGAATTTGCGATTACCTAAACGAGCGCGCCGGCGTTCTCGTTTCTTAATTATCACCGGATTTATTCTTCTGACCTTGTCTTTTCTTGTTTTGTTTTATATTGCCCAAACCGCAAACCATCAGTCCGGTTTCGTTACAAATGCCGGACTCAAGATAATTTGCGGGCTTGATCTGGTTGCTTTACTCGCCGGCATGACCATTTTATTTTGGGGCATGTCGGTCTGGATGCACGATAAAATATTCAAAAATTAATAGACGCTCACGGGTTAATTGGACTGACTCGAATGCTTAGTTGTCTCTTATATTCAAAAATCACTGTAATGGAATTATTGACATGTTGCTGACTGATGAAGACCGACGTTTTCCCGGGCTGACGCGTGGCGTATTCACCGCCACTTCATTTCTAAGCTACGGACTTCAATATTTATTTTCGGCGATCATGATTCCGCTGGGGATCATCCTTGTTTTTCTGCGGGCGTCATATCTGTTACATATCGGGCATATTGTCTGGGCGCGGGGACTTTTCTGGTTGATGGGAACCCATATTCATGTTTACGGTCGGGAGAAGATCGTACGCGGAAAAAAATATATCATGCTGATTAACCACGCCAGTATTTACGATATCCCCGCAATTATTGCGGTATTTCCACGCGTCTCCTGGCTTGGGCGTTCTTACCTGACACGCATCCCGGTTTTCGGTTATTTCCTGCGGCGAACTGACTATATTCCGATCGATCCGGGTGACCGCGAAAAATCGCGCATAGCGATCAATAATTCCATCGCCAAGGCCGAATCGCTGACTATCGCGTTATTCCCGGAAGGGACGCGCACTATCACCGGTGAACTTGGCCCGTTCAAGAAAGGCTTCATTCATATTATGAAAGCTACCAATCTCGACATTCTGCCGGTCACTCTGAACGGCATGTTCCGCCTGAAGCCCAAGACCCGTTTCATCATCGATCCGCGTGTTCGGCTCGAAGCTATCGTCAGCGATCCGATTACCAGCGCCGAACTGATTAATATGTCCGATCAGGAAATTTTGGATCGGGTCAAAACCGCCATTACGGCTAATTACCGTCTTTAAATTTTTCACCGTTCATGATTAAATGCTATTCAAATTTGTACCAGGGGTTCGGATTCGCAGCCGTTTTCTGCTGTTCGTCGGCCTGATGCTGCTTGGCCAAACCCGAACGATCCAGGCACAGCTAAAGTGGCCTTTCAAGGTGGCCGGACACGCAGCCGGGGTGGCCTTTTCGCCGGGAATCTACAGCAGTTACGCCAGCATCTTTATCAGTTTGCAACGGAATACGCCGGTGCTGATCTATAAGGAAAACGAATCTGAATTATACGCCGATCTCTTGCTGGAATCGTATAAGCCTACCCATCTCTTAACCGAAATTACCATCTACCCAACCTCGACTTTTTCCGGCTGGCTGAAGACCGAACATTTCGACTTCTATAGCCGGTTCGATCTGCCATACGATCTCAATCTCTGGAGTTCTTTAGCCGGAAATTATCAGGAACCCTGGTCGGTCAGTCTTTTTACCGGCCAATTGATCAATTTTATTACCCTGGGCGACGACGAAGAGATTAAAGTCGGCGCGAGCGGGGCTGGCGGACTGGTGGTAACCACCGGGTGGCAGGAAATATTCGATGGCTATTTCATTAAAACCAACTGGTGGCGCTGCGAATGGAAAATCAAAGGCACCGGGCGGGATGAAAATAAATCCCACTCATGGGACATTAAGGTCGGGTACCGCTGGTACGGCCTGCCCGAAATCGCCAATACTTTCAATCTGGCCTTTACGCGCCAGAAAACAGATAACGATTACCGCGGATGGAATTTCCACCGCAACTCCTGCGCTGAGATTGAAATGCAGATTCCACCCGCGCAATTCACGAACGGCGTCTCACGCCTTACCTGCGCCTATGGCAAATTCCTGCCATTTAAAAAATACCTGATCGGCTTGAAAATCGGCTACTCCTACGCGAAGCGCCCACAATATCGCGGACCGGCGCTCGGCTTCACTGCCGGCCATCGGATCATGCAGAGTCTGATATTCCAACCAATGATCGAACTGTGAATCTTACTGTATAATCGAAAACCTTTTATTATTCTTGTAAAACAAATATATTCACACAACGTCCAGAGAAATATGAAAAATCGCCCCTCTATAAAACCTAATATTCTGCTTTCATTCATCGGCAATAACGACTGTTATCTGCCCGAGAAAACCGGCGCGATCATTTCAATCCTGGAGAAACAACCTTTTGATATTCTATATTTACTGTATAACGATGAATCTTATCTCAAACCAGCTTCTGCAATTTTAGAGTATTGCCGGAAAAACCATCCGGCATTGACTGTGCGCTATCAGCCGGCCTTGGCTGCAAATCCGACTGATTACAACCTGGTTTATCCGGCCATGTATCAGGCTGTCAAAGAAATTCTACAGGAAAACCCCGATGGACAGTTCACCGTCTCAGTAACGTCCGGAACACCTACGATGCATGCCTGCTGGATTTTTCTGCAACAGGGTGGCGTGATTGACGCTAAACTCGTCCAGATTCATCGTGAAAGCGGATTGTCCGAAATCAACTTCAGTCTCGATGATTACCCAAAAATCAAAAGCGTCGATTCCACCAAGGTGGTCCTGACAAAATTAGGGCGCGAGAACAAGCTTCTCCGTCAACAAGTTTCAACGGTTATCGGGGCCATTGTTGGCGAATCGCCCTCTATTCTAACCGTAAAAGAAAAAATTCATCTTCTGGCTGATGCCAACCTACCGGTTTTCATCAGCGGTGAAAGCGGCACCGGCAAGGAACTGGTCGCCGAAGCTTTGCATTACACCAGCCGGCGTTGCGAAAAGCCGCTGGTAAAAGTCAATTGCGGCGCGATCAGCCCGCAACTGTTTGAGAGCGAATTCTTCGGACATAAAAAAGGCAGTTTCACCGGCGCAATCGCCGATAAAGATGGAAAATTCAAACTTGCCGATAAAGGTACGATCTTCCTGGATGAAATCGGCGACCTGCCGCTCGAGATGCAGGTTAAACTGCTCCGTTTTTTAGATTATGGCACAATTCAGATCGTGGGTGGCAAAGAGGAAAAAGTCGACGTCCGGGTGATATCAGCCTCCAATAAAGACCTGCGTCAGATGGTAAAGAATGGTCAATTTCGGGAAGACCTTTTTTATCGCTTAGTTCAGAGTGAAATATTTCTGCCGCCTCTCCGTGAACGCGGCAACGATAAAATTCTGATCGCCCAGAGTCTCGTCTCACTTCTTAACCGCCTGAATGACAAACAGAAACGCCTGACAGAACCAGCGCTCGACAAAATCCGTCAATATCACTGGCCGGGCAATATCCGCCAGCTGAAAAGCGCCCTTGCCGCCGCCTTTGTTTACCCGGGCGATGAGATCGGCGCCGAACATCTGCATATCATCGAACTGACCGATATTTCTACCGGAATCTCAATTCCGCCGGAAGGCATCGACCTTGAGAATGAAATCATTCCTCAATATTATCGGGCGGCTTTACGTCAAACCAATGGGAATGCCGCCGCCGCGGCGCAGTTGCTGGGCTTGGAACCGGCGACTTTGCGCGCCAGGCTGAGAAAACTTAAAATCGATTGACACCTTCAGAAGGTCTAACAGCAGTTTTTATTTTAGTCTTAGGTTTAAATAACCGACCTTCTGAAGGTTGGCGCACTGAAGACACAAAGTAACCAGAATGCAAGTAAGTATTTAATGTATTAGATTTTAGTGTCTTTGCGTCTTTGCGGTAAAAATTAATTTTTAGGAACGATAGACTTCGCGCCGGTGGGCTACCCGTAGGATCTGAATAACGGCAACCTCTTTCTGAAATGAATAGATTACGCGATATTCTCCGACGCGCAATTTGCGGAAACCCTGAAATGCGCCTTTGAGAGGCGGTTCGGATAAAGGATTTTCGGCGAGAGAACTGATTGCTTTTAAAATGTGGACGGCATTTTCACGGGGAAGTTTACGCAGTTCTTTTAACGCCCGTGAATCCCACTGAATCTTACAGAAGGCCATATTCTTTCAGCACATCCTCATGCGCAATCATGACGCTGTCCGGGTCGTCCTGCCGCGCCTTGGCAATAACGCCGTCATAGTTGTCGATATAAAAAGAGAGTGCTTTCTTGATCAGCGAACTGCGGTTCTCATGGGTTTCCTGCGCCAGAGCGTCGATCTCGCCGATGAGTTCTTCATCAATTTTAAAGGTTACCGGTTTCATAGTCACTCCAAAAATCTTACCGGTAATATACGGTATTACCGGTATTACTGCAATAAATATTCCATGATAAGACCGAAAAATATCTGTGCAAATTGAAAGGTTGTCTTTTAATCTGCAGCCATCGTAAAAAGATTGACACATCACGGATTCGTAAATATTTTTACGCCCGGGAAGAAATAATTTTACGAAGATCTATCCTGTGATTAATCCTAAAAAAAACCATAATAGCACTAAACAATCGATGATATATTTATTCTGATGGATACTATTGGTCATCCGTGGCACAAATTCTGATTCAACAAATGCAGTATGAATAATATACCGAAAAAGAAAACCGACGGAGCGTTAATAAAAACACCGTTACCCTGAAATGCAAGAAAATATCTGCGGGATACTTCACTATCTTTTTTGAATATATGACAATAAATTATGGCGATAGTGAAATACATGTATTTTTCTAATAACTCTAATATTAAAAATAGTGATCCGGAATGACAGAATTCCATCGAAAAAACCTGATAAAATGAGTAACCAAATGAGAACAAATAAAAATAATGACGATGAAAAAAAGTACCAATTGCTACTAAATGAAGTATCAGAAAAACCGTGGTTGATTGAGAGTAGTTTTTTACTCAACTATCCTTGGATTTTATTAGTATCTAAAAATAAAATATTAGATATTTTTATTGCCATACAATCTCAAGAATGTGTTGTCAATCCTATCGAGTGTCTGAAAAATTCTTTGATAGTCTTAACATTAAAGGAAATTTTCAAATATCAAGAAATGCTTGAATATAGCAATCTTTGTATTAAATCAAATCCACAAGAAGCACGTTATTATTTAGTCCGGGCATTTATCCACAAAGAAAATAAAAACCACCAAGAAGCCATTACCGATATAAACTATTATCTTAAAAATGGTAAAGAACATGGGGAAATATATAGATGGAGAGGACAAATATATTTTAAAGAAAATAGATTTAAAAAATCACTTTCCGATTTTAACCATTGTATTGAGATTGAACCTGATAACTTCATGGTGTACGTAAATAGAGGAGAATTGTACCTTAAACAAAAAGATCCACAGAAAGCAAAAAGCGATTTCGAAAAGCATCTATCCGTTTTTCCAAAAGACATTAAAGATAGTGTTCTTTTTGATGATGAAACGGTAGCCGATCCATTATCTCACATAGTCTGTGCTTATGCAAGGCAAGGAATGGATAATCAGGCAAAAGAATATTTTATAAATACGTTTAAAGCAGATGAATATTTTAGATTTGAATTGGGTGAAATAATTGGACCATTAGTTAAAAAACTGGCAAATATTGGTCATTATGATTTGGCTTATGATTTTCTTGAAGAATATAAAGATATGGATTTTGATGATTACTCCGATACACATAAATATGTTGTAGAAAGTGAATTAAAAGATAAGTTTAAAAAACAAATCGAGGAAGCCCGTCTAGACGAGCGCAATAAAATCATTGCCGACCTGTCTCATTCGTTGAAAAATATCGTCGCCATGGTTGCCGATCCGCTCGAAAATCTCCGGCAGACTAAGGAATATGTTGACACAACCATCGAAAACGCACTGCGCGGCGCGAACCTTGTTCGGGAAATCACCAATGCGATGAACTATTCCCTAAAGGGCAGCGTCGCTGATTTTTACTACGACGCCGAACATAATCAGGGCACAGATGCGCAAACCATAGCCGGCATGGTCAACGCTTCTTTGCGGAATGCGGTCGCCAATATGTTCGACACCAAATATTTTGGGACATTTTCCAAAAAGTATTTCCCTGACAGACAATCTTTTTTTCGGGCAAAAGACGACTGGGCAAAGATCGGAACAGACACGGATATTGCTGAATTCGTGACATTCATTGAGAAATATTTGACTAAAATAGAGATCGATCTGAGCAAAATCGGAGATCTCACCATCGGCAATGACAAGGGTTCAGCGGTTAAATTGCTTACCATCATCCAGGAAATGATCCTGAACGCGGTTAAGTATTCATCTTTTATTGAATCGTCTCGGCGTTTAGTCAGGATAAAAATCTCCGGTGATAAAAAGAATATATCATTAACAGTCGAAAATAGATTCAAACCACAGGTGAAAGTCAAAACCACCGGTATGGGACAAGTCATTCTGAAAAACTTTGCCGAAATGTTGAATACCCCACTGGAGATTAAGACGGCTAAAAGTATCTATAACGTTAAATTCAAAATTCCCAACGTCTGGAAGGGGAAAATGCCATGAGAATTCTATTCGCTGAAGACGAACTCGAAAAAAACATCCCCCGTCTGATCCGGCTCTTTGGAAAATTCCTGAGTAAAAATCAGAAAGAAGAATTAAGAGCCCTGGAAAATGATGAGTACGGCGCAACTCCGGAGCAGATTAAAGCGATCATGGAACGCAAGGACCTCTTCAAAATTGAATATCGTTTCCCTGACGCCCTGAAAGAAATTGTCGGCTATCCGGAAAAATATGCTTTATTCATTATCGACCGCAATTTATCGCTGACCGAATATGATTACGAAGAAGTCCGGGCAATTGACCAGAATTTTACAGAAGCGCAATATGATAAGTTTTTCGAACGGGAAGGTGACTATTTTCTGCACAAACTAATTTATCAGAACATTGACGTCTCAACCCGATTTTATTTCCTAACGGCTTACTCTTTTGAGAATGAAATCAAGGGCGCTGATGATTTAAAACAACATATAGAGTTCAGCAAATTTGGCAGGGAAAATTTCATCGAAAAAGCCGATGCCAATGATATTAACCGACTCCAAAACATCATCGAGAATCAGCAATCTTTTTTAATTCGCCACGAAAACCTGAAATTTATGGAGATTTTAAAACAGAGAATTGGTGAGAACGTAAGCGACAGGTTTTGTGATATTCTGGTAAACAGAAATAATAAAGAAAATGTTCAAACGAATCTCGGGGCGATCAGAGTTCTCCTGGAAAATATTCTTAATATCACCGCCCAGAAATTGCATGCTCCGGCTGATTGCTGGGATAACGGGAAAAATATTAAGACCCGAAGCGTGGTAAACTGGCTCGTTCAATATAACAGTGAAACAAAAACAAATAACTATCAGTTCGATACAAATTCTATTATCAAGGATTTCTGTTATAACGTTTACGAAATATCGAGCGACTTTGGGGCTCATCAGCCTGCATCGGGTTTTCAGCCGACGACCGATACCGTTAATGCTCTCATTTATGCGCTGAAAGATATTATCGTCTGGTTTGACGATGCGCTGACCAAATACTCCTGATCATAAAAAGGTTTTATATATATAAATTTCCCTTAGCGTCTTTGCGCCTTGGTGGTTAATTCTTCTTTCCTAAAAGACACCATCGTCTGATTTGACGGAGCTCTGACGAAATATTCCTGATAATCGCCGACTTTTAACCAATTTTGAAAAAATTTCCTTAGTGTCTTAGCGCCTTGGCGGTTAATTCTTCTCTCGCCGTCCAAATCCGTGATTGACTTTAAGGGCAAATTTAGATTATATTCCCTCGATAAAAGTTGATTTTGTGATTGATATGAAATTATTAAAATTATCCGCTTAGCTAAGGTAAATGAGGTTTTTGTGTCTATCCAACTTGATAAAGTCTATGATCCGCGCCAGGCTGAGACCAAGTGGTACGAGCACTGGCTTGCTAAAAATTACTTCCACGCCAACGCCGATTCGAATAAAAAACCTTTCGTAATCGTTATCCCGCCGCCCAATGTCACCGGTATTCTAACAATCGGGCATGTTCTTAATAACACAATGCAGGATATTTTAATCCGGCACGCCCGCATGCAGGGTTTTGAAACGCTCTGGCTGCCGGGCACCGATCACGCCGGGATCGCCACCCAGAATGTAGTCGAGAAAAATTTGCGCAAGGAAGGCAAAACCCGTTTCGATTACGGTCGTGAAAAATTTACCGAAATTGTCTGGGAGTGGACCCTCAAACATAAAGGCATTATCCTGACCCAATTGCGCAAAATCGGCTGCTCACTCGACCTCGAGCGTGAACGTTTTACTCTCGATGAAGGTCTCAGCCGGGCGGTGCGCCAGGTTTTCGTCGAACTCTATAAAAAGGACCTGATCTACCGCGGACGCCGCATCATCAACTGGTGTCCGGCTTCGCAGACGGCTCTTTCCGACGAAGAAGTAATTCACCGCGACACTAAAGGTCATCTCTGGCATTTCCGTTATCCGCTGGCGGACAATTCCGGCTACATTACCGTCGCGACCACCCGCCCGGAAACCATGCTGGGCGATACAGCCGTCGCCGTCAATCCTGAAGATTCACGCTATCAGAAATTAGTCGGGAAAAAGGTCAAATTGCCGATTGTCGGGCGCATCATCCCGATTATCGCCGATGATTTCGTCGATCGCGAATTCGGCACCGGCGCCGTAAAGGTCACACCGGCGCACGATCCGAACGACTTCGAAATTGGCGAACGCCACAATCTGGAAAAAATCAACATCCTGAATCCCGATGCCACCATGAATGCAGCCGCCGGACCGTTAGTCGCCGGAAAAGACCGCTTCGAAGCCCGTAAATTAGTCGTGGCAGAAATGGAGCGTCTCGGTCTGCTGGAAAAAATCGAAGATTATTCGCATTCGGTCGGTTACAGCGAACGGGCCGGAGTCATGGTCGAGCCTTATCTTTCCGAACAATGGTTCGTGCGCATGAAACCGCTGGCCGGGCCGGCTTTGAGAGTCGTCGAAGAGAAACAGATTCGCTTCCATCCCGAACGCTGGGTAAAAACCTATAATCACTGGATGACTAATATCCGCGACTGGTGCATTTCGCGCCAGCTCTGGTGGGGACACCGCATCCCAGTGTTCTATTGCGATTCGTGCGGCTGGTACGACGCCCTACTTGAAGATGCTACCGTCTGTCCGAAGTGTGGCGCGCCGGTGCGCCAGGACGAAAACGTGCTCGACACCTGGTTCAGTTCCTGGCTGTGGCCTTTTTCGACGATGGGCTGGCCGGAAGACACCGCCGACCTGCGCAAGTTTTACCCCACCGACGATCTCGTCACCGCGCCGGACATCATTTTCTTCTGGGTGGCGCGTATGATTATGGCCAGTCTCGAATTCCGCCACGACATTCCGTTCCGCAACGTCTATTTCACCGGCATTATCCGCGACGCGCAGCACCGTAAAATGAGTAAGTCGCTCGGCAATTCGCCCGATCCATTGGTGCTGGTCGAGAAATACGGCGCGGACGCTTTGCGCTTCGGCATTATGCTGATCGCGCCGCAGGGCCAGGACATTCTGTTCTCGGAAGAACGGCTGGAGGTCGGCCGCAATTTCATGAACAAAGTCTGGAACGCCGCTCGTTTTATCCTGATGAATCTGGACGAAACGGCGCTGACCGGCGAGCATTTTGATCCGGCGAAATTGAAACTGGAACTGGCCGATGAATGGATTCTGAGCCGATTGAACGCCACCATCCACACCGTCGATAAAAATCTGAAGAAGTACCGTTTCGACGAGGTCGCCCGGAACATCTACGATTTCGTCTGGAGCGATTATTGCGACTGGTATATCGAACTCATCAAGGAGCGCCTGTATAAAAAATCACCGGAAGAAAAACAGACCGCCTTGCAGGTGGCCGTTTACGTTTTGAAAAATTTCCTGAAGTTGCTGCATCCTTATGCGCCATTCATCACCGAGGAAATCTATCAGCATATCAAGTCGCCCGCCGAGCCGGACATTATCGTCTCAGCCTGGCCGAAGGTCGAATATCATCCCAAAGACAAGACCCTGACCGAACGCTTCGGGCTCTTGCAGGAAATTGTCACCGCCCTGCGCACCGCCCGCAGTGAGATGAACATCCCACCGGCCACGCAGATCGAATTGATCGTTCGCAGTGCGGTAGGCGCTCCGGTAGCGGAATTGCTGCAAAACGCCGAAATCCGCGGTTACATTCAGAACCTCGTGAAGGCTACCCGCCTGATTCTGATCGAAGTAAACGTCAAACCAGCGCATTCTTCCACCGTTGTTGTGCGCGGTACCGAAATTTTCATACCGCTGGAAGGCATTATCGACGTCCAGGCTGAAATCGCGCGCCTCGAAAAAGAGGCCAACCGCCTGAGCGGTTTACTGAAAAGCATTGGCGGGAAACTCTCCAATCCCGATTTTCTCGCCCGGGCGCCTAAGGAAATTGTCGCCAAAGAGCACGAAAAAGAGCAAATGCTCAGTGAGCAACTGCGCAAAATTCAGACGAATCTCAAAGTGTTGCGCGATTAGCCGGCGCTTTGATTGCATTGAATAACTAAGTTCAGGAGGGCATATGCCAGGGCAAAAGCAATTAATAGTTGTGCTGACACTCGGCTGCGCAGTACGGCTATTGTCGGCCGAATCTCCGGTTAAATCGACCCAGATAACCGTCTACAACAATGACCTGGGACTTGTCTCCCAGACCCGCACGATCGATGTGACCAAAGGTGATTCCGAAATCCGCATCGAAGGCGTTCCAGCCAAAGTCGATCCGACCTCGGTGCGCATCACCTTTCCCGGAAAAAATGAATCTATCAATGTTCTCGAACAGAATTTTATGTACGACTTAGTCAATTCGGAAAAAATCTTCGAGAAATATATCGGCGAAACGATTTCCTGTAAAACCAAAACCGGAGAGCAAATCAGCGGTAAACTTCTGCAATATGACGGCGGCAATTTGATCACCCAGGTTCAAAACGGCGGCATAAAAATCGCTGCGGCCGAAAACATCGCCAATTACGATTTCCCGTCTTTACCATCCGGCCTGATCCTGAAACCAACTCTCCAATGGCTGCTGTCTTCGAAAATTGGCGGCCCGGTCGAATCGGAGATCAGCTATCTGACTTCTGGGATGAGCTGGCATGCCGAATACCTGATGGTGCTGGATAAAAACGACCGGGACTTCACGCTCAATTCCTGGGTTTCGCTCGATAATCAGTCCGGCGCGACTTACGAGAACGTCAAAATGAAGCTGATCGCCGGAGATATTCATCGCGTGCAAAAACCATCCCCGGTTCGCCGCGAAAAAGTTTATGCCATGGACGCGGTTACTGCGCAGGCGCCTTTCGAAGAGCGCGGTTTGTTCGATTACCATCTCTATGATCTCCGGCGACCAGTCACGATTAAAGATCGCGAAATAAAGCAAATCACGCTATTTGACGAAGTGAGCGCTCGCGCCGGCAAACTGTACCTTTTTGAAAATTACTCACAGAATGAAGCCGACAAACCGCTGGAAGTCCACTTGAAATTCGCCAATTCCGCGGCTAATCATCTGGGTATACCGCTTCCCGAAGGTGTCTTCCGGATTTTCAAAAAGGATGTAGACAATACCCTGCAACTTGTCGGAGAAGACCGCATCGAACATACCGCCAAAGACGACACTCTCGACCTGGTTGTGGGTAAAGCATTCGATGTCAAAGGTAAAAAGATTATCACCAACCGGCAGAAGATCGGCGATCGTTCGGAAGTGGTTTCCATCGCGATTGATTTAACCAACAAACGCAACGAGCCAGTTTATATCGAGATTCACGAACGGCAAAGCGGCGATTGGTTCGTTAAGAATTCATCGCATCCTTATCAGAAAATCAGTAATAATCTGCTGATTTTTCCGGTGACGGTTCCCGCCGATAAAAATGTGTCCATCAAATATACTCTCCAGCGAAATTGGTAAGCGAACGCCCGCCCAGAAATAAAAACGTCAGTCTGCAGCCGGATACGCCGGTTACTTACGTCAAGGGCGTCGGCCCCAAACGCAGCGAAGTTCTGGCCAAAGCCGAAATCGCCACCTTGCAGGATTTGCTCTATCATTTTCCGCGGCGCTATCTCGACCGCAGCACGCTGACCCCCATCGCCCGCCTGAAAGTCGGCAGTGAAGCCACGGTCGTCGGCAAGGTTCTGCGCCAGAATCTCGTGCGGCGCTACAAGCGCCAGTTCTTCCAGGTTGAGATTGGCGACAGCAGCGGCATCCTGCTGGCGGTCTGGTTCAACGGCATTAATTACATTAAAAATGCTTTCGAAGTCGGCGAAACGGTCGCCATGAGCGGTAAGGTCGAGTTCTTCAACGGCCTGCGCTTCATTCATCCCGATTACGACAAACTCGAAACCGAAGAGTGGGAACTGACCCTGCATACCGCGCGCATCATCGCCCTTTATCCTTCCACCGCCGAATTAAAAACCGTCGGGCTCGACAGCCGCGGCTTCCGGCGCCTGCTGCGTCCGGTCTTCGAAAAATTTAAACCGACATTCGACGAAATCCTGCCGCGCGAAACGCTGGCCGATCTCAAGCTTGCGCCGATCAACGCGGCTTTCCAGCAAATCCATTTCCCAGATAATGCCGACAGCCTCTTAGTCGCCCAGACGCGTTTTAAATTCGAAGAGCTCTTTTTCCTGCAATTATTGCTGGCCGTGCGCCGCGCGGGCATCAAAGCCGTGCAAAAGCCGCTACGCTATTCGTCGGCGGGCGCGTTATTAAAGCAAATCTACGCGAAACTGCCCTTCGATCTGACCAACGCCCAGAAAAAAGTCGTCCACGAAATCTGGGACGATCTGCATTCGCCGAACGTCATGAACCGGCTCCTGCAGGGCGATGTCGGCAGCGGCAAAACCGTCGTGGCTCTTTTATGCGCCAGCATCGCCATCGGCAATGGTTATCAGGCCGCGGTTATGGCGCCGACCGAAATTTTAGCCGAGCAGCATTATCACGTTCTTAGAAAATTCGGCGAAGCGGCCGGAATCGAGGTGCGTCTGCTCATAGGCGGGCAGAAGAAACGCGAACGCCAGACAATTTTAGATGAAATTCAGGCAGGCAAGGCTGAACTTATCGTCGGCACGCATGCTCTTATCCAGGAAAATGTGACTTTTAAAAATCTGGCGCTGGTCATCATAGACGAACAGCACCGCTTCGGCGTCATTCAGCGCAGCGCCCTGATCGCCAAAGGTTACAATCCCGATGTGCTGGTTATGACCGCCACGCCGATTCCGCGCACTCTCAGCCTGACGTTGTACGGCGACATGGACATTTCCATTCTGGACGAGATGCCGGCCGGCAAGGGACAAATCAAAACCCGCGCCGTCACTGCCGATCAGATTGGAAAAGTGTATGAATTCATCGGCAAACAAATCAGCGCGGGGAATCAGGCCTATGTCGTCTATCCATTAATCGAAGAATCGGCCAAGAGCGATTTGCAAGCCGCCATTCAGGGATATGAATATCTCAGCGCGAAAGTCTTCCCGCAATTCAAACTGGCGCTTTTACACGGCGGCATGTCCACGGCCGAAAAAGAACGGATCATGCAGGAATTCAACGCGGGAACCGTCAACCTTCTCGTGAGTACAACCGTCATTGAAGTTGGTGTGGATAATCCGAATGCCACCATTATGTTGATCGAAAATGCAGAGAGATTTGGGTTGACACAAATTCACCAGTTGCGGGGAAGGATCGGACGCGGTCGTAAAAACGGCGTTTGTATTCTGGTTGAACGCAAAGTCACCGAACTGGGACATCAGCGTATTGCTACGATTCTCTCGACGGTTGACGGCTTTGAAATCTCCGAGGCAGACCTTAAATTACGCGGCCCCGGAGAATTTTATGGCACACGACAGCATGGATACCTGAAAATGAAAATTGCCGACCCGCTGATCGATATAGAGTTATTGAAAAGCGCCCGTGAGCGGGCCTTTGCATTACTAAAAAGCGATCCGCATCTGCGCCGCCCGGAGAATCAGGCGACCCGCGCGCATCTTTTACAGCAATATGCCAATCAAATCGATTTCAGTAACATTTTATAAAGGATAATATGGCCGAACAACCCGATCGTCAGCAAATTTTATTCCTGAGTCTGGTGCAATCCTTAGTCAGCAACGCCTGGATTCACCTCGGCAAAATGCAGAATCCGGTCACCGGCGCGACCGCCGTTAAACTGGAAGAAGCCTCGCTGACCATTGACATGCTGGAAATGCTACTCGCCAAAACTAAAGGCAATCTTTCCGACGACGAACGGCGTTTTCTGGAGCGTTCGCTCAGCGATCTGAAAATCAACTTCGTGGAAGCCAAAATGCACGCTCCGGCCGCCGAAAAAACGAAAGAAGAATCACAATCATAAATTAACGCAGACCATAAAGGAAATTACATGAGCTGGTTTAAATACGAAATCGAAAAGAAAATTCTCGCCCTGCTGGCCCTATTGCTCAGTTTCGTGGTTTATTTTGCCACAATGGCTAAATCCGTCCCGTTCTGGGATTGCGGCGAATTTATTGCCACCTCGTACACGCTGGGCGTTCCACATCCTCCGGGCAGTCCGCTGTATCTGCTGATCGGCAGGATTTTTTCGATGATACCATTCAATCCGGATATTGCTTACCGGGTAAATCTGATTTCGCCGATCGTCAGTGCGCTGGCGGTGATGTTCCTGTTTTTAATCACCGTGCAGTTATTGCAGTTTTCCGGAAAGCCTGAGACCAGACTTCACAAATTCATCGTTTATGGCGGAGCTTTTATCGGCGCCATGACTTTCGCCTTCACCGACAGTCACTGGTTCAACGCCGTCGAAGCTGAAGTTTACGCCTTCTCGACTTTCCTGACCGCCATCGTCGTGTGGCTGATCTTAGCCTGGGAAGAAAAAGCCGACCAGCCGGGTCATGAGCGTTACCTGCTGATCATTGCTTATATCGTCGGACTGGCGATTGGAATTCATTTGCTCAACCTGCTGGCGATCTTTTTCATCGCCCTGATTATCTATTTTAAACGCCGGAAAATTTCCTCGGTCGGTTGGCTTGTTCTGGACCTGATAATCGGCGTGGCAGTCGCCGGACTATTGTTCCTGTTTTTCCTGCAGTTCAAGTCCAGTGACGACCGGAACGCGACAACTTTATTGCCGGCGGTGTTAACGCTTGGTACCTTTACGCTGATCTATTATCTGCTTTACCGTAAATCCATCAAGCCGCGGATTCAGGAACATGCCCAGAATGTCCTGATGGCATTCGGCGCCTCGGCGATTTTCCTGGTCATCAACGTCGGAGTCATCAAGGGTCTGCCGATCATCGCCGATAAAATCGGCTTGTGGGCAATGGTTCTGACAATTATTATCGTTTTTGGGCTTGCCATCTGGGCGATCAATAAAAAACACAACCTGGCGGCGCTCGCAATGATGTCACTCGTGCTGATCGTCGTCGGCTATTCTACCTATGCGACGATCTTTATCCGCAGCGCCCAAAATCCGACCATTGACGAAAACGACCCCGAAACCACCCATCAAGCGGTCTCTTATCTGAACCGCGAACAGTACGGCGACCGCAGTTTCACCGACATTTTCAACCGTGCCAAATGGAAACCGGAAGCCGCATATAAATATTCCGGCGCGCTCGATTATTTCTGGAATTATCAGATCAATCAGATGTACATCCGTTACTTCAACTGGCAATTTATCGGACGGGATGACGCGAACGTTGACTGGGGTCAGTTTATTCTGCCCTTTCCGTTCCTGTTCGGTCTTTTCGGCCTGTACCACCATTTTAATAAGGACAAACACAAGGCTCTGGCGGTATTGGCGCTTTTCCTTTTTACCGGCCTGATGATCGTGCTTTACCTTAATCAGGATGACCCGCAGCCGCGCGAGCGGGACTATTCCTATGTCGGTTCCTTTTTTGCCTTCGCGATTTGGATCGGCATCGGCGCCGCCGCCGCTCTGGAGTGGATTTCGAAATTGAAACTAAAGAACGCCAAACTGACGCCAATATTAACCTACGGAGCTGGCTTTCTGCTGCTTCTGGCGCTGCCCGTCAATCTTTTACAGGCTAATTATCACGAGCATGACCGCACCGGCAACTATGTCGCCTGGGATTATTCTTATAATATTCTGCAATCCTGCGAACCAAACGGCATCCTCTTTACCAACGGCGACAATGATACCTTCCCGCTCTGGTATCTGCAGGAAGTCGAAAAAGTTCGCAAGGACGTCAAGGTCGTCAACCTGAGTCTGCTGAATACTCCCTGGTACATAAAACAGCTGCGGAACAACGAGCCCAAGATAAAAATCGGCCCGCTCTCCGACGCAACCATAGAGAATATCAGTCTGACGCCCTGGCAAAAACGCACGGTCAAGATCAGCCCACCACCGGATAGTTTCTACAATTCACCGGAACATCCCGAGTTGAGAAAATTCGGCAGCAGCGCGCGCAATCTGCCGCCAATGGAGTGGGAAGTCGAGCCGACGCTGACTTTCGGAAAACAGGGATTCCTGCGCGTGCAGGACATCATGGTACTCCAGATTCTGGAAGCCAACCGCTGGGAAAAACCGATCTACTTTGCAACGACGGTATCGCCCGACAATAAACTCGGCATGGATAATTTCATGACCATGGAAGGTCTGGCTTTCCGGATTTATCCGCATAAAGTCAACCGCGTAGATCAGGAAAAACTGCGCTACAATGTTTTTAATGTTTATAAATACAGAAATCTGGATGATCCAAAGGTCTATTACGACGAAAATGTAACGCGACTGATCGGCAATTACCGGTCGGCCTTTTTACAATTGGCCATTGACGATTTGTATAAAAACAACAAAGCCGGAATACTCGCGACCTTAGACACCATGAGCGCTATCATCCCCGAAAGTATATTCCCAATCGGGAACGATGATATTTTTCTGCAAATCGGGCTTCTTTATCATGAGGCCGGGCGAACCGGTGCGGATGGCCAGCCGGGCGATCTCGAAAAACGCCTCGAATATCTGCTCAGCCAGCCGAATGTTAATTATCGCAACAAAATTCGCTACGCCAGCGTTTATGCCCAACAGCTGCAGGATTATCCTACGGCTGTCCGGATACTGGAAGAATTGAACACCCAGCGGCCGAACGATCCGGAGATTCTCGGTTATCTGGTAAAAATCTATGAAGAGTCCGGACAATTCGATAAAGCCTTAGTGAATCTGGACGGCTGGTTAGCCCTGCATCCGGAAGATAACAGCGCCGTCACCATGCGAAATAATATGCGCCACAAAATGACTCCAGCCCAACAAGCGCGCTACGATTCACTGGCCGGCCGCAAATAACCCGACCGGCATGCCATCCATTCCGGAAATCGCGGTTATCATCCCGCATTACAACGGTGTGGAAATCCTGCGCGATTGTCTGCGCTCGCTGTACGATTCGACGCAACTGCCCTTGGAAGTTATCCTTGTAGATAATGCCTCTACTGACGAGAGCGTGAAGATGGTCCGGGCTGAGTTTCCGGCCGTCAGCATTTTATCGCAAACTCAAAACCTTGGTTTTGCCGGCGGCTGTAATGCCGGCATCCGCGCCACGCAAGCGCCTTTCATCCTGATCCTGAACAACGACACCATCCATCAACCCGGCTGGCTGGATTTATTACTGAAAAAAATCAAATCCCAGCCCGAACTGGCCGCCGTTCAGCCCAAAATCCTTTCCTGGCAAAAACGCGACCTGTTCGATTATTCCGGGGCGGCCGGCGGCGAGATGGACATTTTCGGTTTTCCGTTCGCGCGCGGACGCATTTTCGAGAATATCGAAACCGACCACGGGCAATATGATAATTTGCCCGAGCGCATCTTCTGGGCGTCCGGAACGGCTTTCCTGGCTCGGCGGGAATTATTACTGGAAGCCGGACTGTTCAATGAAACATTTTTCGCCCACATGGAAGAAATCGACCTGCAATGGCGTTTGCAACTGATGGGCTATACGATTGCCGTCGAGCCGCAGGCCGTCATCTGGCATCGCAGCGGCTTTACACTTGGCGCCGAAGCCCCGCTCAAAAAATATCTGAACCACCGCAACAGCCTGTTGATGTTCCTGACGAATTACAAACCGCTGTTAACCGCTTATCTTTTACCAATCCGCATCCTGCTGGATTGGATAGCGCTGATATTTTCACTGCTTAAATTCGATCTCGGACGCGCCGGTGCCATTCTGAAAGCGCACGGCTGGGTACTGGTTCACCCGCGAATTATTGGCCGCCGGCGCCGTCTGGTGAAAGGATTACGCCGCGTGGCAGATACTACAATAATGGGAAGATTATATCGTGGTTCGGTCGCGCTGGGATTTTATTTATTCCGGAAAAATTATTCCGACATTAACGGGTAAGCTATTCCCCGTATATGATTTTCTCGTAGACGGCTTTGTTGTCCGGGTCGAGAGCCATCAGTTTCTGGGCCTGGGCTTCCGTTCCGAAATCGTGGATGACGGTCATGAGGTCGCGGGCATGGGCATCTAAGAAGACGTGCGAATAGCGTTCACGGGCATTTTCGGCGAACATGGCTTCCAGAGCCTGCAAAGCCTTATCAACTTCCGGCGGGACGGCCTCTTTCTTGCCCTGGTCGGCCAGATCAAGCGCCGCCCAGAAATGATATTTCATCAGGCGGTAATTACGCAAGCGCAGGATTTCATCCAGGTCCTGCAGGCGCTCCTTCCAGCCCGCTGGACGCTCCGACATCTGGCCGCGGGTGGCGATTTCACGGGCTTTTTCATAAACGTTGTTGCCGCCCAGCGGTTCATAGGTGTCGAGTTCTGCCGCTATCATCATCCAGGCGTAATAATCCAGCGTCGAGGTCAGGGAGTGCACCATTTCGGTATGCACGACGGGATCGTTGGTATTATAGACAAACTTGAAGCTTTTCTCAAAAAAGCGCATATCGCCCGATTCATTGACAATGAACATCTGAGCTGTAAACAGGCGTTCCGAGCCGGTGGTGTTGACGCTTTGCGGATAGAGGTTGATTTTCAGCGGAATCTGAATGCCGTAAGTATTTTCGATCCAGGTAAAATTTTCAAAATAGGGTGGGATCATCTGTTCAAGCGTTTTCAGATCGACCCGTTCTTTCTCGGACATGCGGTCCACGGCAATATCTGTCTGCACTTCCACGAACTGAGCGCGCACACTTGCCATGGCCAGTAAAATGATGACGGTCAGTAAACACGTTTTCGTCTTTTTCATAAGGATTTCTCCTCAGGATACTTGGGTTTAATCTTAAACACTTGCGGTTTCGTGTCCGGTTCTCTCAATATTCCAATGACTGAATATAATAATTTCACCGCAAAGTTAAAACTGCTGTTTTCCGGGATGCACACGTTGCGGTTGAAATTCTGCAACTTTATTGATACATTTATGCGCAAACATTGATTAAGGGGAGAAAAATATGCGCAAAATGAGTTCCGGCTTTTTCGTTACCATAATCTGGCTGGCATGTTTGGGATTAACGAACGGCTGGGCGCAGACCCGGCTGACCAAAGAGCCGCGCCCCGGTTGGGTTGACAAACCGGCGCCGGGTTATTTCATTGGTATTTCGCACCGTTTTGCCGATGAAGCCGATAGCCGGGCGGATGCTCTGAACAACGCCAAACGGCAGATCATGGAATCGCTGGGCGGCATCATCGAGAGCGAATTCATTGATCGTATAATTGAAACCGACGGCCGCGTCGAATCCGTGGACGCCTTCACCGACTCGCGCATCAAAGTCGTCTCGAAAAACATAATAAATGTCCAACCGGAAAAGACTTTTACCGAGCAGTGGCGGGAAGGCAAAGGTCGCAAGAAAAAGTTACTTTATCAAACCTATGTGGCGGTCTATTTCGACGCCGCCGCACACCGCGCTTTCATGCAACAAATCATTGAAGAGACCTGCCGTCTGGGCGAAACCCAGCTTAACACGGCGGTCGCCAACGCCAGACGAGGCAATCTTTTTCTGGCAATTGACCAGATCAAATCCGCCGGTCAGCATTTAGAGCCATTGACCGAAATCACCGGCCTGACACCGGAAGACCTGACCGCCATCCGACAATTAAGCGGACAGATGCAAAACCAAATCGCCGGCCTGCTTAACGCTCTTCGTATTGCAAGCTGCGGCGACAAACAAACCACCCGCTGGGGACAGGCTCCCGCCGAACCGCTGGGCATTGAGGTCTTCTGGGTGGAAGATACTCTGCGTCATCCGCTTCCCGGTCTGCCGGTCGAATTCACCTTGCTGAACGGCAAAGCTTTATTCAATCCTCACAGCCAGACTGACGCTAACGGACGGGCGCTCTGTAATATTCAGGAAATAAGCTCGCCCGGCCGGATCGAATTTGAAGCCCGGGTGGCTTTCCCGGACGGATACCCGGTGGCACAATCCGGCCTTCGGATTACCCTGCTACCGGACAACAAGGCCATTGTCCGGGTCATCGAAACCAATCTCGGGCACAATGTCGAAATCCCGGAACTTGGCAATCTCCTGATGCAAACGCTGACCGGCGCCGGATTCACCATTCTGGAAACCAATCCATTTACCACCCTGACCGAAGATCAGATTGAAAACCTGAATCCAGCCGATATCCAAAAAACGGTCACCGGCAACGGCGCCGACCTGATTCTGCTGGCAGCCGTCGCCTCCAGCCAACCTAATCGTATCCAGGATGGTTTTTACTTCGCCCGCGCCCGCGGAGTTTTAAAAGTCTACAGCCTGACAAAACAGGCCGTCGTCGGCAACTACCTAATCGAGGATAAAAATGCCGGCAACACCCCGGAAAACGCCGGCATGAAAGCCATTAAAAAAGTCAGCGATGCGCTCATTCGCAAATTCGCTGAAGAGATAGGACTTTAGTCCTTCTCGTTTGACAGTAAAAAACCAAACCGGGAACCGTCCTCACTTTTTATTGTGCCACGGGGAAAAAAAGATTGTTATTTTAAACGAAAACTGATATTTTTGGTTTGTCTGCCAAATAAGGGTAGTTCTTTGAATACTCCAAGTGTCCTGATTCTAATCATTATACTGCCAACTGTCGAGGAGATTTTATGAGAAAAACCATAACATTTTTATCCATTGTCCTGCTGGCGTTGTCGGGCTGTTCTTCATTGACTTTTATTCCGACCCCTCCCAAAGTTACTATTGCGACGACCGATTACGTCAATACCCAGATGCAATCGCTGGCTGATAAAACTTCCCAGGAAGTGCTTGAAAAAACTCAGACCATCATCGATGAAGCGATTGCCGCTGAGCGTGAAAAAGTCAAAGAACTGGAAGCCGCTTTCGCCAGCCAGCAGAAAGACGTTCAGACCGTGCTCGCTAGCATCAACGATGTCAATACCACCGCTACTCAAATCCGTGAAATTGTCGGCAGACTGCGCAAAGACCTGAATGAAGTTAAAAAAGAGGTCGCCGACAGCCTCGATTCGGTCTGGGGCGGAATTGATAATCTCTCCGCAACCGACATGCGTCTGCAAACCAATATCGCTCAAGCCGAAAGCAATATCAACGCCCTGGAACAGGCCAATGAAAAATTACTGAAAACCACCGATGACATGAAGATTCGATTAGATGGAATGTCCAGAGAAACAATTCTCGAACTCCGTCAGGTGCTGGATACATTCCTTCAGCAAACGCCGCAAAAATGAAAAATTCCTGCCCACCTGGAAAGGGACAGGCCGTCAGGATGAGTATTTTAAATTATAAACCGGAAAAAATTATGCGTACCATACGCCTGCTGTTAATTTTTTTCTTCACCTTCAACCTCAGCCAGAGATTATTCGCCCAAATAAACGATCTGAATACTGCCCGGGAAAGAATCAACGCCCTCATCAGCGCCCAGCAAAATCTCGATCAGAAAATACAAACCGAAATGGATTCCGCCCTGAACGTCGAGACCAACACACAGCCCAAAGGCGAATTTGAAACCACTACAGAATATGACGAACGCCTGAAACAAAACGAACTCAAGCGGCAGGAAATTGAACAGCGTTTTGCCGATATCAAAACCGACCGGCAGGCCAGCCTCGAACGCGAACTGGAACTTCTCCTTAGCAAAGCCTATCCGGCGCCGGTGACAATCGAATTGGGACAATACCGCCCTGACCTTCAGCGTTTTCCCTTTACTGTGCCGGAATTTAATAAAAAGGGCAGCTTGCTGATGCCGATTGCCATCGCTCCGGATTTCAAAGCCGACTTCGCAACCCTGAAACCCACCGGCTATTTCCAGTTTTCGCGCACTGGCGAGCAACGTTTGATTTATGTGCGGGTTGACTTCCAGGAGCAGTCATTCACCGCCCGCACCGACCGGAGGATGGAAGCCGTCAACAATCTCGCCACCTTAACCGGTCATAACCGTCCGGTCAACGCCGTGATTTTCAGCAGCGATGGCGCTCTATTGGCCAGCGGCAGCGATGACCGCACGGTCAAAATCTGGGACGTTAAAAAAAACTCTCTGCTTTATAATCTAACCGGCCACACGAAATATGTCACCTGTCTGGCATTTCATCCATTCGAACAGGTTTTAGCCAGCGGCGCAGACGATGGCGCGATCATTATCTGGCGGATCGAAGGCGCCAAGCAGATCTTAAACATCCCGGCTGATCCGGAAGGCGTTAAGCGTTTGGCTTTCAGTCCGGATGGCAAACAGATTGCCGCCGCCCTGTCGGATTTTTCCATAAAAATCTGGCAGGTTTCCGATGGCCAACTTGTACAGACCCTGAGCGGCCACACCGATGAAATCAAGGGACTGGCTTTCAGCCCGGACGGCTTAAGCCTGGCCAGCGCCGGTTACGACCAATCCATCAAACTCTGGGATGTCCGTAACGGCTCGCTCATCAAATCAGTAAATAATGCTCATTTGCTCTGGATTAACGCGCTGACCTTCAGCCCGGACGGCGAACTGATTGCCACATGCGGCGACGATCAAATCGTCAAACTCTGGAACGCCCGCGATCTGACGGCGGTGCGCACGATAGCAGATTTCAATTCACCGGTCAATGCCGTTACCTTCAGTTACCCGGACGGTTTGTCAATCGCCTGCGGGATGTATGATAATAGCCTCATCTTCAAAAGCACTGAAGACGGCATAACAATCCTGACTCTGAAAGCCCACAGTAATCATATCAAGTCTGTCGCTATAGATCAAACCGGCAAATTTATAGCCTCCGCCAGTGAAGATAAAACCGTCAAACTCTGGGAAATTGTTTATAACGAACTGGCGGAATTAGCTGGCGATGACGGCGGCCGGATTCTCGCCAGATCCGGTTCCGGACTGCCGCCCAAATTACAGGCCGGAATCAATTTCTCCGAGCCTTCCGGCAATAATTATCTCGACGCCAACGAGACCGGACTATTAAAAATCACCCTCCATAACACCGGACAGGGCACCGGCTATAATGTAACCGCTAATCTCAGCGGTACAAATATCAATGAACTCGATTTCGCCCCCCGTACATTGCTGGGCGATGTGGCTCCCGGCGATACTCTTGCGGTCGAAATTCCCCTTAAAGCTCGCTATAAAATCCCGGCTGACACCGTTCGACTGACCTGCAACATTCAGGAAGCCAACGGCTTTAATCTCGATCCGATGCTGATCCAGTTTGAAACCCGGCCTTACTTCGTCAACCTTGTTAAAGCCGGCATCCAGATCACTGATCAAAGCGGCAACGGCATGATCGAACCGGAGGAAATCGTCGAGATCAGCGTGCGCATCCAGAATCAGGGCACCAGCCAGGCCCGCGATGTTCGCGCCGCCCTGCGGCTCGACCAGAATGTCTTCTTCGTCGGCAAAGACACCCGGGAACGCGTCGAACAATTTACCCTTGGCGACCTCGGTGAAGGCGAATTCAGAGACTTGAACATAAAAATTTATACCAATAACATCGCCACCGAAGTCCCGGTTTTCCTGACGCTTTCGGAGTATTACCGGGAGTGGGGAGCTGTCAACGTTCCGCTCGATCTGGCCTTCAATCAGCGCATCAGCACTACGCAGGAATTTGTTTTGAAGGGCAAGGAAACCGGCAGTGATTTTACGACGGATGGTTTTTCCATTGATATTGAGCTGAATATTCCGGACGGTCAGGGAGCCAAACCGGACGCTGTCGCTCTTCTCATAGCCAACCGGGATTACCAGAACCCTGATATTCCCGACGTCAGCTTCGCACACCGCGATGCGGAATTTGTCAGACAGTATTTGATAAAATCGCTCGGCTACCGGGAAGGCAATATTTTACTTTACCAGGACGCCACCCAGTCGCAGTTTAAAACCGCTCTGCAAAAATTACGCAATACCGCTCGGGACACGGCCGAGGTGTTTATTTATTATGTCGGGCATGGCGCGCCTGATCCGGAAAGCCAGCGCGGATATTTCGTACCCGTGGATTGCGATCCGAATTATGTCAGCGTCGGCGGCATCGCGCTCGAAGATTTCTATGCCGAGGTCAACAATATCAAAACCGCTGGCACAACGGTCGTCATTGACGCTTGCTTCTCCGGCTCCAGCAACGAAGGCATGCTGATCAAAAATGTCAGCCCGGTCATGATCACGGTCACCAAGGAACATGCCGTAGCCGAGAATGTCGTCGAATTTACCTCCTCTTCAGGCGATGAGGTCAGTTCCTGGTTCCCGGAGAAAAAGCACAGTCTCTACACCTATTATTTCCTGAAGGGTTTACAGGGCGAGGCTGATCAGGATAACGATAAAATTCTAACAATCGGCGAGTTACAGAAATATCTCGACGAGAAAATCCCCTACGAAGCCCGCCGCCTGAATAATCGCCAGCAGACTCCTGGAGTAACCCCCGACCGTGATAGCCGGGTAATTTTGCACTATCTGCCGGCGACCCAGCCCTGACATTTCTACGGAAAAATATGCCGAAAAAAATCATAATCTTCGGTGTGGGTTTAATAACAATCTTCGGCCGCATAGGTCTTAGCCAGTCACTCAGGGCTGTTTCTGTCTTAATTGACACGGTTAAGGTTTTCGACTGTAATATTTCCATCGTGGAAGCCAAAAATAAAACTTTAGCATTCGCTCGCGAATGTGCCATTAAAAAAGCCGTCCCGGAAGAGGTTTTGACCTCTTCGGTTCTAACTGATCTGAGAGCGGAATCCGGCCGCCAGGCTGTGGAGCAAACCGCGATCAATATATTTGCGATCTCGAGTCAAGCTGGTTACATCGTAGAGGAAAATATCATCGCCGCCAAGCCGGTTTTTGAAAACGAGTTGCTGAAATACCAGGTAAAACTAAAAGCTGTGGTCGAGCCGACCCGCGGCGAACGCAATCCCGCCCTGTCGCTTGACCTTTCCGTCAATCGGAATGTATTAAAAAGCGGCGAGCAGTTGGTGATCACCGCCAGGTCGAGTGAAAACGGCTACCTGTACCTCTTCGATTTTTTAGCTGACAACTCGGTTCTGCTGATGTTCCCGAATCCGATTTCGCCGGACAATGCCATCAAAGCCAACCGACCGCTCCAGATTCCTACCGCTACCGAGCAAAAAAGAGGCATTGCCTACACCGTTCAGGCCGACCCGAACAGACCGGTGACGGCCGAAGCCATTTACGGGGTATTCTGTATAAACCGGATCGCTGAGATCGACAAATTCCAGACCGTGCGCAAGGACTTCACGGTCTTGTCCGCCGGAGAACAAAGCTTTACCGATTTTCAGAAATGGTTAGTGCGCGTGCCGCTCTCACAACGGGTTGAGAAGGTTATACCAATTCAAATATTCAAATAAAAATCGTATCATGTCAACCAACACATTATAGAGAAAAACCTAATGAAGGAGGTTATCGTGAAAAAATTATGTTGTATCCTTTTGGCGCTGAGCATGATTTCCATTTTCCAGAATTGTGAACAAGGTCTGGTGACTACCGGCGAACAGGATGTAGAAATCATTAAAAATATGACCTTTGCTTTGACAAGTAAAACCTATACTTCTACGACGCTGACCGCCATTGGCACTATTACAAATAATGGTACCGGCACAGCTTATCCGGATTGGTACGTCGAAGGTGATTTCTATGCGGATTCCACCTTTAAAGTCAAACTGGGCGGCGATAATTACAAAATGGCTTTTACACTTGCCCCCGGCGAAACAGCCAGCTGGCAATTGAAATTTTCTTCCGATCTGTATACCGAATCGGATTATCCGCATTTCGGCATCAAGAATCTGCGGGCTTTTAAGTATAAAGAGGATTAATTAATTTCGCGCCGTATCATGTTATAATTTTACCTTACTCCTGAATGTTTATACAATTTTTATAAAGGCAAAAAATGATCCCCACCCAAACGGTTCAAATCACCCAACTCCCGCCGCGCAAGGAATTCCAGCCCGGCATCCGCCGTGCCCCAAACCGTGGCTATTTTTTATCGAAAGCCGAGACCGTTCTGGCAATTAAAAATGCTCTGCGCTACGTCCCAACGGAATGGCACGCCACTCTGGCGCCGGAATTTTTGGAGGAACTGCGCACGATGGGACGTATTTACGGCTACCGTTTCCGTCCGGAAGGTCGCATCTGGGGACGTCCGGTTGATGATTACCAGGGCATTCCCGCCGCCCGCGCTTTGCAGGTCAATATTGACAACAATCTGGATTTCGACGTCGCGCTTTATCCATATGAACTTGTAACCTATGGCGAAACCGGACAGGTTTGCCAGAACTGGATGCAATACCTTTTGATCAAAAAATATCTTGAAGTAATGACTGAAAACCAGACCCTGGTGGTCAGTTCCGGTCATCCGGTCGGGCTGTTTCCGTCGCATCCGCAGGCGCCGCGCGTGATTTCAACCAACGGCCTGCTCGTGGGCGAATGGGACAATCCCGACGACTTCCGCAAACTCGCCGCGCTGGGCGTTTCCAATTACGGCCAGATGACAGCTGGCGGCTGGATGTACATCGGCCCACAGGGGATCGTCCATGGCACGTATATCACTTTACTGAACGCCGGACGCCAATATCTTGGCATTCCCGAAGACAAAGACCTTTCCGGCGTGATATTCGTCAGTTCCGGCTTAGGCGGTATGTCCGGCGCGCAGGCAAAGGCTATTGAAATTTCCGGCGGCATCGGCGTCATTGCCGAGGTAGACCATAGCCGGATCAAAACCCGCCACGAGCAGGGTTGGGTCAGCCGGGTTTCGGAGAACCTGAATGAAATCATCAGCTGGGTGAAGGAATATCGCGCCAAGCGTCAGGCGGTTTCGATTGCCTATCACGGCAATATCGTTGATCTGCTGGAATATCTCGATTCCAATCGAATTTCTGTCGATTTGCTCTCCGACCAAACCTCCTGTCATGCCGTCTACGACGGCGGATATACGCCGGCCGGAGTGACATTTTTCGAAGGACGGGAAATGCTCAAATCAGCCCCCGACCATTTCCGGAAATTGGTGGATGAATCATTACGACGGCATTTTCAGGTCATTCAGCGACTCGTCCGCCGGGGCGCGCATTTCTGGGACTACGGCAATTCCTTCATGGCTTCGGTGTTCAACGCCGGCGAAAAATCCATCGCAAAAAACGGTTGCGACACATCGGATGGTTTCATTTTCCCATCGTATGTCGAGGACATCATGGGGCCGCTGTGTTTCGATCGCGGCTTCGGCCCGTTCCGCTGGGTCTGCCTCAGTCGCAAGGATGAAGATTTACACAAAACCGACCGGGCCGCCATGGAATGCATTGATCCGGCGCTGAGCTCCTTGCATCGCGACAATCACCACTGGATCAAGACCGCCGAAGAAAATAAACTCGTGGTCGGCACGACATGCCGCATTTTATACGCCGACGAAGAGGGTCGTATCCAAATTGCTCTTAAATTTAATGCCATGATACGCCGCGGCGAAATCGGACCGGTTCTACTCGGACGCGACCATCACGATGTCTCCGGCACGGACTCGCCTTATCGCGAGACCGCCAATATCTATGACGGCAGTCGCTTCACAGCTGATATGGCGACCCAATGCTTTGCCGGGAATATCGCCCGCGGGATGACGCTGGTGGTGCTGTCAAACGGCGGCGGAGTCGGCATCGGACGCGCTATCAATGGCGGTTTCGGACTGTTGCTGGATGGCAAACCGGAAACCGACGAAATCATCAAAAGCGCGCTTTCGTGGGACGTGATGGGCGGCGTCGCCCGGCGCAGTTGGGCGCGCAATCCCAATGCGATGGCCACGGCTGAAAAATGGAACCACGAACATACTGGCGAAGGACAAATCACTCTGCCATTCGAGGCGGAGGAAGGTCTAATTGAGTCGGTCGTTGAGAAGACAATCTAATCAAACCGCTGAGGACGCTGAGATCACAGAGAATTATTTAAAAACTCTCCGCATCCTCTATAGCCTTGTACGGTACCAGAAGTCAATCCGGCGGCGGACATTGTACGAAAATATAAAATGACGAAAATCTTCGGCATCACCAGCTTTGAACTAGGGTAAAGAAGGAGAATCATTCTATGGTTGCATCAAAAACACATTGTGTCCGTTGCGGCAGGGTCATCGGCGGCCGCCACAACCGCGTCATTCACGGCATCTGCGAGCAGTGTTTTGACGCGATGAGCCCCGCTGAAAAAAGCGCAGTTAATCCGGAATGGACTCTGCGACATGAGGACGCCGAACAGAAAATCATTGACGGTCACGCCCTGACCTGTCCGGTTTGCGGGCATGAAAAATTCTGGACGCGCAAAACGGTGTTGCTGACTCCGGCGGCGGCATTTATGAACTTTAACTGGGGCAGTAAAGCCGCAATCAATTACATTTGCGACCAATGCGGTTATATCTATTGGTTTTTACGTGAACCCAACAAATAATAGAAGGAGATTCCATGAAATATTTCTTTCTGTTTACCGTCTCTTTAGTTTTTCTGGGTTTCTGCGCCGCAACCGGTTTTTCGGCTGAGATGAAGGCGGTCGGAAAAGTCAATCTTGAGCGCTATCTTGGCAAATGGTACGAGATCGCCACGATTCCTCAGCGCTTCCAGGTTGGTTGTATCTGCGTTACGGCTGAATATCGTCTCAATCCTAACGGCACGATCAAAGTCATCAACTCTTGTCATAAGGACGGCAAACCCAAACAGATCGTCGGACGGGCCAAGGTCGTTTCGGGCAGCCAAAACGCCAAACTCAAAGTCAGCTTCTTCCGGCCGTTTTGGGGCGATTACTGGGTCGTCGCGCTTGATAACGATTATCAGTGGGCGGTCGTCAGCAATGCCAAAGGTTCGACCTGCTGGATACTCAACCGCACACCGCAGATGAACGCTGAATTATATCTGTCAATCGTTGAAAAATGCCGGACGATGGGCATCGATGTCAGCCGATTGGTAAAAACGCCGCAGGACTGCGGGAAATAGAATTTATTCTGCCGCGGATTTACGCGGATACTTATTGGAATAATCACTTTTCTGATTCCGGTGGATCTTTTTGATTCATCAACATTTCCACCGGCGTCAGGTATTTTTTTCTGTTATTGCATTCCTTGCAGGCCGGGACGACGTTGCTTTTGACGCTTTTGCCGCCGCGCGCGATCGGCACGATATGATCCATGGTTAATTCTTCAGGCCTGAATTTTTTGCCGCAATAATAACAAATGCCGGCGGTGAGTTTCTGTTTCCACCAGCCGGACTTACGCAGATCACGGGCTTTGATCTTTTCGCGGGCGATGTGCTTTTCATCCTTATTGATCTCGATCCAGTCGGTCATTTTCTTTTCTGCTTTAAAAACCATTCATATAATTTGGGATTATCGTAAGTCTTCGTCCAGGAATCATGTCCGGTTTTTGGATAAACTGTCAGGCGCACTTTACCGCTGCAGGCTTTCAATGCCGCGACCATTTCCTTCGATTTTTGGAGCGGCACTATATCGTCCTGAGCGCCATGAAAAGCCCAGACGGGAACGGCCCTGATTTTGTGAACTTCCAGCGGGTTGCCGCCACCGCAGACCGGCGCAAGGGCTGCAAAGCGTTCCGGCTGTTCAATCGCCCAGGCCCAGGTCGCAAAGCCGCCCATGCTCAGTCCCGTCAGATAAATCCGTTCCGGATCAATGCGATACTGACTCAATACTTCCTCAAAAAGAACATCCAGCCACTCCAACGACCACCAGCGATTAGCGGGACACTGCGGCGAGATAACGATAAACGGAAAATCGGACCGGGATTCAATGATTTTGGGAAGGCCCTGACGCCGGACGAGTTCCGGATCGTGACCACGCTCGCCGGAGCCGTGCAGAAAGAAAATCGCCGGCCAGTTATGCGGCGATTCGTCGTAGCCAGGCGGCAGATGCAGAAGATAATGGCCCTGAAAACGCTTTTGGATTTTTCTCTGAAAAGCAACGACAGCCGGCCGACTGGTTTTAGAAATCGGAGAGCGTTGTTGACGGATTGCTATCATTCCAGACAGTAATTTAATTAACAAACTGCAGAGATTGCAGTAACAGTGTGATAATCTTTGTATTTTTTTGGGGCCGGCGTGGTTTCACTTCAGAAAAACCATTTTGCGGACGGCCTGGAAATCGCCGGCTTCGAGGCGGTAAAAATAAATCCCGGACGCCACCGATTGCCCGGCGTCATTGGTGCCATTCCAGATAACTGAATAATAGTTCGCCGGCTGTTGGGTACTGACTAAAGTTCTTACCTTCTGTCCGAAGAGATTATAAATCGCGAGGCTGACCGTCGCAGACTGTGGCGTCTGGTAACTGATCGTCGTCAGCGGATTGAACGGATTGGGAAAATTCTGCGCGAGAGCGAAACGATCCGGCAGAGCAGCCGTTGGGTTTAATGCGCCGACACCCGACAGACTGGCCGATACTTCCGCACTGCTGGCGCTTATTCCATCGGCTCCGTAATCGGCGACGATGACGTAATAATAGGTTTGCCCGCTGACGACATTCGTGTCCAGATAACTCACCTGTGCCGCAGAAACCAGCGCCAGTAAATTTTCGTCACCGATGGTTACGCCAGCCGATTGCGCGCGATAGATCCGGTATTGCACCAAATTAGCCTGGCTGTTGCCAAAAGTTGATCGGAATGGCGAACGCGGCAGAGTTTTTTCCTCCGCCGGAATCGTAAATTTGGTCAGATTCCCCTTGGCGGAATTGCTTAAATCGGCTTTGGCTAAGATAGTATCAGCCGCGAGCGTCACCTGATCAAGGTACCAGTTTTCGCCGGCCTGGCTCCGGTACTGGAAAGCGATATAAACGCTCTGCGCGAGATAAGCGGAAAGATCGATCGCCACCTGAGTCCATTCGCCAGGCAAACTCAGCGCTTCCCCGGGAAAGGTATATACGACCGTGAAATCGGCTGTGTCGGCCTTCCCGTTCGATATTCGGATGTGGTTCGGAAGGTTATCGTCTTCCGGGAAAGAAGCCATGTGCCAGAATTTCAACACCCGCGCGATCGGCGTGATCTCAACTTGATTGGTGATCAGCCATTCATCCGAGATTTCATCGGCGCCGCCAAAGCCACAGCGGGCCGACCATTCTCCGTCATGGGAATAGGTTCCGCTTACATTCCAGGTCGTTCCGGCGGCATCCGAGCCGTAATTGCCTATCGTCCAGTCGGCTGGTAAACCGGCCTCGAAACTCTCCGGGAAAATTACCGGATTCTGCCAGAATAAAGTCACGACGCCGTCATTAGCATCGGCTGAAAAATTTCGCGGTGACGGCAAATCCCGGGACATTGTCACCGACAGGACTATATCGGCGTTATCGTAAAGAGTCGTATCAATCCTGAGCGTAACATAACCAGGAAAATAGAAGAAGACGCTGATTTTGCCCGGCTGGATATTCCCAAGATAAAAAGAACCGTCGTTTTCCGGGGCTTCCATCACATTCCGCTCTGGTATCCAGATCACCGCCGCACTGTAATCGTCTATGCCCTCAGCCGTAATCCGGCCGCGTAGAATCGTACGGTCGAATCGGAAATTTAAATCCGCAATATCATTCTGTCCGATCTGAATAGCGGATAAGACGCTGTCGGCGCAGACATAGCCTGGCACGACAGCCTTCAATTCGTAAAAGCCATCATAGAGGTTTTCAAACCGGAAAAAACCGGTGCTGTCTGTTATGACTGTATCCTGAAGGGTTCCGCTGAGATAGATAGCGGCTCCGCTATCGTTCTCTGTATCGGTTAAATCCACGCGTCCGCTGATCGCTCCGATAGCGGCTTTTTCTTCAGCCAGCAGAAAATGCACGGAATTCATCAATAGTTGCCGGGCAACCAGGCTATCAGCCAGAATAGCCAAATAAAAGGCATAATAAATCACCTGCGCCGATTGCGGATGATCGTTATCGTCATAGATAATTACACCGCCATTGCTCAAATGATAGGCGACATAATAGAGCAGATCGGTGGAATCGCCCGGTTTCTGAAAATCCTGATCATAGACATCTCTATCGTCCGAGATTTTTAAAATTTCAGGCAGAGAATCCGGCGTCCGCGCCACCGGATGATATGATCGCTCCGGATGCAACCACAAATCGTCGGATAGAGTGTCGGAGTCAGAGGGATCCGACCTCCATTCCGAATGTAAGACCACCTCGGTAAAATTCGTTTCGCGAACCGCATAGCC
Organism: uncultured bacterium; assembly: GCA_964576275.1. GTDB lineage: Bacteria > Fidelibacterota > UBA2242 > UBA2242 > UBA2242 > JAGNGI01. The sequence goes on from CAZNUN010000001.1 coordinate 83,694, forward strand.
TATTTCGCCACCTTCAATCAACAGCTTATGGGAAGGATTCGTTACCCAGTCCTGCAGTTTGGCGCGATAAGTTTCATCTGCCAGCGGATAAGGACAGGCCCCGCTGGAAGAAATCACCAGATCGTAGCTCTGAAAATCCAGCGTATCAGCCGCCGCGACGGATACGCTTTCCGCAAAATAGTTCTCTTCAGTCAGCCAGGTTCGTATCCGGCGGGCCGTCGCGCCATAGCTGGCTTTCGGTCGCCGATCGATCGTCTTTACAGTATTTTTTGAAGCCGATTCGGAATCGTCATCCACGATCAAAATCAGGCCTTTAACCGCGATAATTTTAAAATCGAGAAAGCCGCTTTCAGGAAAATAGCGGATATTCTGAGTTTTAGCGCTGTCCTGCGCTCCAATCCGGTAATAGATAATATCACCGACCTGCAGAGCGCCTGATGAATCGGGAAAGGCAGCGACATATTCATTCGCGGAAAGCAGATGTAAGTTAAAAATTCCGGCATTGGCTGGATCGTTTATATAATATTCACAGAAAACCGTATTAACGCCAAGGTCGTCGGTCACTTCGGCTCTAACGGCGACCGGCCATTTTTCCAGCGGCTGATCAACAATGCTCGCATGGTTAATCTGCGGCGCAGTCGTATCTCCGCCGACATAGAAGGAATAAAATTCCACCGGCGCCGCAGACGGAGAATAAACGATTTCGCCCCCCGCATCGGTCGCCGAAAAATAATAATTCACCCCAACCTCCGCCCGTCCGCCGGGAATTTCAGCCCAGTAGCGGTCCGCTTCGCCGGTTAACTGCATTGCCACCGAATCACTGAAAACTCCGTTCCAGCCGTAATGCAGCCAAACCGTTCCGAGCGGCGGTTTCCTGGACGTCACCGTGGCCGCAACCAAATACGGGCCGGCAGCATTTTCACTGGCCGGTAATTCTGTATGCGTATAAATGATCGAATAATAGTCACGACCGTCCAGCGTCAGCGCGCCGGTATTCTGCGGGTCGAGCCAGTGTTTCAGTTGCGCCGTCTCACCGGGATAATAATTCCACGAGAATGAAAACTTGCCGAAATCATCTTCGCCGTACGGATTACTGCAAGAAGCCAAGCCGCCGTGCAACTGACCGACAATCCGGTGATTCTGATCGAAGAGCGGCGAACCCGAACTGCCCGACTCGGTGGTGCCGGCGTCCCAGACCACCGCCCAGTGTGTGTTCGGTGGAGTAAGCGGATCAGACCAAAAATCATTGGTCGGAGGATCATCGTCAAAACTGATTTTTTTCACATCACCGCTGGGGTGATGAATGCAGACCGTTTGAGTCGCCGGTGTGCTTTCAGCGCTCCAACCGGCGAAATGCACATTGTAATCCGGCGGAATCGGTTCGGTAATTTCCAGCAAGGCAAAGTCCGAGGCGGTTCCCTTCGCCAGTAAAGTCGTCCCCTGAACGGTGTAGTTCGTCGGCCCATCTTCATTCGTTCCGGCCGGGCTCTCGTAATTGAACATCACGATCCAGTATTCCTCATTTCCCAGGCAATGATTGGCGGTCAGCAAATATTGCTTCAGGTCCTGTTCGACATTATTGACCAAAGCGCCGCTGCAAATGCGCGCTCCGCCGCCGGTCAGAATCATGGCCACGGCCCGTTTTTCCGTTTGCCAGCCGGCGCCCGCCTCAGAATTAATATCTATGTTGCAGCTTCCTGAGGCGCCGAAACTTTCCACTTCATTGAAAAAAACATTCTTGTAGCCGTAGACGATGCGTGTAATCGTCAAACGGCTCCGGCCGCGTTGCTCCGGAGGCTCATAGAGTTCCAGAAAACAGTCGCCACCTTTGACCGGCGCGGTGGCAAAGGCGCCATTAGATTTATTGTTCACCGCAGTGAAGGCGCCCAGCAACATTTTTTTATCAGCCGAATAAATGAAAAAACGCGCGCCTTCGGCCAGGTGAAAATCGTCATAAATCAGATTGAGCGAATAGGCTCCGTCGGCATAAATGCGCAGGCGCCAGAGTCGTCCGCCATCCGGCAGTGCGCTCCAGATCCCGCTATTGTGCAAATCGTAGCTGACCTCGAAAGGATACCCGAACTGGAAAGGTTCATCCTTGCCGTCTCCGGATTCCAGGCTGGCGATCTGCTGAATATCGAGCGTCGGAATTTTAATGCGGGCAGGCGTCTCCGCGACCGGATTGGAAAAACTGTACGGCTGGCCGCCGGCGCTGATCTGGGCTGGACTTTGGGAAATCAGTCCCCAAAACAGCATTACCGCCAGTCCTAATCTTAATGATTGCCGGGAAATTTTCTGCCGAACATTTATTTGGTGTGCACGATTCACTCATTCAACCCAAAGATCTGCCCATATCTTACTCAATCGGGCGTAAAACCGCATGACTTTTATCACAAAGTCTGCTCTTCCGGCTTAAAGCGTAACGTAATGCGATTTTGTAATCACGCCCTTGACCCGCCCGGTGAGCTCGGCGCCTATAAAGGGGGTGTTTTGGGAACGTGAGTAAATATTCTTGCGGCTGAATACCCACCATTCTTTCGGGTCGAAAATGGTCAGATTGGCTTCGGCGCCTGTCTCCAGCGCCGGCAAAGACAGATTCATAATAGCCGCCGGATTGACGGTGAGTAATTCGATGAGTTGCAACAGGCTCAGATGCCCGGGGTTGACCAATTTCGTCATTCCCAGGGCGAAAGCCGTCTCCAGACCGATCAGGCCATAGGAAGCCAGGTCCAAGGAGGTTTCTTTTGTATCTATAGTATGCGGCGCATGATCGGTGGCGATGGCGTCAATAGTGCCGTCCTGCAAACCGGCGATCAATGCCTGACGGTCGGCTTCAGTACGTAGCGGCGGAGCGACTTTGCCATTGGCGTCGAATGTGCGCATGTACTCATCCGTCAGTGAAAAATGGTGCGGTGTGGCTTCAGCGGTAACTCTCACTCCGGCGGCTTTGGCTTTGCGGATCAATTCCACCGAACCTGCCGTGGAAACATGCGGCACGTGCAAACGCGCGCCGGTGAATTGCGCCAGCTGCAAATCACGGTAAACCATCAATTCTTCGGCCAGAGCCGGATTGCCCGGAATGCCTAGCTGGGTCGAAACCAGACCTTCGTTCATCAGACCGTCGGCTTTCAGGTCAATATCTTCGGCGTGGTTGATGATCGGCTTGCCGGTCAATTTGGAGTATTCCAGGGCATAACGCATGACCTGAGAATTTTTCAGGGGCGTGCCGTCGTCGGAAAATGCTACAGCGCCGGCCTTTGCGATCTCGACCATTTCGGTCAGTTCGGCTCCCTGGCGCCCTTTGGTGATGGCCGCAATCGGGAAGACCTCGGCCAGCAGACCTTCGGCCTGGCGATAGATAAAGCGCACGCTCTCCTGATTGTCAATGGCCGGATTGGTATTTGGCATACAGCAGATCTTGGTAAATCCGCCCGCCAGCGCCGCCCGAACGCCGGTCGCGATAGTTTCTTCGTCCTCATTGCCGGGCTCGCGCAAATGGGTATGAATATCTACAAATCCCGGCGCGACGTGCAGGCCTTTCAGATCTTCACTATCCTTTACAGTTTGCGGATCTATCGTCTGACCGATGTTTTTAATTTTTCCCTTTTCGATCAGGATGTCGGTTTCATAGGTTTTTTCCTTGAACGGATCAACAACTACGGCATGGCGCAGTAACAACTCATCTTTTAACATTTTTATTTGCATTGGTCATCCTCATTTCAGCATTTATTTACCGCCCAAAAGCAAGAAAAGCACCGCCATGCGCACGGCGACGCCATTCAAAACCTGGTGCAGTATGATCGAATGTTCGCTGTCAGCCGCGTCGGAGTCGATTTCCACGCCGCGATTGATCGGCCCGGGGTGCATGATGGTCAAAGTCTTGTGCAGTTTATCCAGACGTTCGCGCGTGATTCCAAAGACTGCCCGGTATTCGCGCAGGGACGGGATCAGGCCTTTTCCCTGCCGCTCGCGCTGAATGCGCAGGATATTTATGGCGTCAGCAAAAGCCAGAGCTTCGTCCAGGTCATAGAAGACTTTCACACCCAGCGATTCGGCTCCGAACGGTATAAAGGTCGGCGGTCCGCAGAGCGCTACGTTGGCACCCATGGTTTTCAAACCGAAAATATTGGATAGCGCCACCCGACTGTGACGAATATCGCCGATGATGGCGACATTCAGACCTTCCAGCGAACCAAATTTTTCTTGCAGGGACATCATGTCGAGTAACGCCTGGGTCGGATGTTCATGGGTGCCATCGCCGGCATTGATCACCACCGCATCCACGAATTGCGAAAGCAATTTGACCGATCCGGGCGTTGCGTGGCGCATTACGACCGCATCCATTTTCATCGCATGAATATTGCGCACCGTATCTTTCAGGCTTTCACCTTTGGCCAGACTACTGCCGCTCGCGGAAAAATTAACCGCATCGGCTGACAGGCGTTTCTCGGCCAACTCGAAGGATATGCGTGTCCGGGTCGAATTTTCAAAGAAAAGATTCACTATCGTCTTGCCTTGCAGGGTCGGAACGCGCTTGATCGGACGCTCGAGAACCTCCCGGAAAGAAAAAGCCGCATCCAGTATGGCGCCGATGTCTTCGCGCGGGACGCTTTCCAAGCCCAGCAGATGTTTAATGCTCAGATTCATTTCTGCTCCTCTACCAGCAGGATTTCATCCTTGCCGTCAATTTCCTTCATCAGGACGCGGATTTCCTCGCCGATCGAGGTCGGCACGTTTTTACCGACGTAATCCGGCTTGATCGGCAGTTCGCGGTGACCGCGATCTACCAGCACCGCCAGCTGGATCACCGCTGGTCGCCCGAAATCCATTAGAGCGTCCAGAGCCGCGCGCGTCGTTCGCCCGGTGTAAACCACGTCGTCAACCAGAATCAGAATCTTGCCGTCAACATTGAACGGAATGTCAGTGACCTCGACGCGCGGCAGTTTATTTTTCATGCGAAAATCGTCGCGGTACATGACGATGTCAAGCACACCGACCGGCAGTTTGACCTGCTCGATCTCTTCAATTTTACGGGCAATGCGCTTGGCTAAATAATCGCCGCGGGTACGCACGCCGACGATGCCGATATTCTCAGTGCCTTTGCACTTTTCGATAATTTCATGGGCCAGCCGGGTGATCGTGCGATTCAACCCCTGCTCATCCGCCAGGCGGGCTTTTACTCTAAACTCCATATTTTGCTCCTGAAATGAAAAAACCACCGCACGGGGTGGATTCTTGGCTTCTTTTTTGCCTTTCCCAACTCACGGTTTGGTATTAAAGGCTCCTTCTTTTTATTGGCCGGAATTTAAATGGCCGGGACTTGAAATCCTATAAAATTTCCGACTGCTTCGGCAGAATTTAACATGGCGAACGATCGGGGCTGATAACCGTTAAAATTTTACTGACGACATTATGGGCAATTACCTGAGCGATTGCGTCCGGAATCCCATCCGGCGTTACCGACTTCAGACGCAAATCGAGCGGATCATTGATGTAATCCACGACCACGAACCGGTTGTCGGCGGTCAGGGCAATTTCCGAAGAGAAAACATCCAGTCCGGTTATATTTGCAATTTTGCTTAAAATTTCGTTGAGTAACAGAATTGGCAGAGCATTTTCATCGGATTCCGAAAACGGAGTATAAATGTGGGTTTGTACATTCCACCAACAAAAATAAACCTGACCACAGTTATAGATGACGCGAAACCAGGCTGGACGGCCGTTCAACTGCACCGGCTCGATAAAGGCCTGCAAAAGATAGTAATCGTCCGGATGTTCGCGACGGGCGGCCAGAACCCGCTCCAAACCGACCGCATTCAGGATGACGCCAACCCCGCCGCCGCCATGAACAGGCTTGATGATAAAATGACCGCCCAGCACACTCAAATCTATTTTCCTCAAAACCGGCTGGGCATTATACGGATCGAGTATGATCGTGTAAGGAGTATTAACCCCGGCTGTGATGAATTCCAGGTGCATAGTAGCTTTATTCCAGGCGCGGACGGCTTTCACATGCGGATTAATTTGTAGAATGGCATTTTGATCCGCCCAGCCGGTAATCCGGAGAAAACGTTCATCGCTATCGGCCGCGCGATCCCAGAGCGCCCTGATGCGAAGCGAACCGTTTACGAGCGCCTCTGTAACGTTTTCCACATTTTCCGGCGTAATGTGTAAAAGGCTTAAACCCTGCGTCTGACTCTGAACTTCCAGCAAACGGGCAAAATCAGCATCATATTCCCAGTTCCAGGCAAAACCGAAGTCAATTACAGAATTCATCTATATGCAAAATTATGGATTAAGAAAATCGGCAATCCGCAGGCGCACCGTGTCAATTTCACAGCCAATGGCCAGATGACCGCAGTCGCTGTCCAGGATCAGAGTTTCGGCGCCGATCAGCGGTGCGATTTTCAGGGCTGGCTGGCAGTTCACAATCTGATCCCGCTGGTTGACGATGATTAGGGTGCGGGCCTTTATCTGTTCGGCAGCCGCCGTCAACGAGCCCTTAAAAGGAGCGGCGATGTCGTGGCTCAGAATGGCTTTTAACTGCCGGTGACGATCCGCGACCGGGAACGCGGCCGGACGAATGGTCAGGCTTTCCCAGTATTCCGCAAAATGCTCACGCGGTGTGTGAGCAACGCGGTAGTCCGGCGTGCGGGCGAGGAGCGCGGTGATCAGTTCAATGGAATGGATAATCTCGTCTTCCGGCTGACGACAGCGCCAGCCGTTCTCAATAATCTCGATCTGGGTGCAGATTTCCAGCAGATCGTAGGAAGTCAGCTGCGGCGAAGCCACGTACAGAACGGCCCTTGAGATGAAATCTGGATAATTGACGATCCATTCAAAGCCCTGAAAACTGCCCAGTGAACCGCCGATTATGGCATACAGATGCTCAAGTCCGAATTTTTCAGTCACGAGTCGATACTGAGTCCGCATTAAATCGCGAATATTAAATAGCGGAAATTTTTCGCCCGGCTGTCTGCGGCTGTTGGAAGGTGAAGACGAAACCCCGTTGCCGAGAGCATCTACGGCAATAATGAAATAGCGGGTCGTGTCCACCAGCTTATCCGGTCCCATCAGTTTGCCGATGTCGCCACTCGTTCCTCCGAGCCAGGTCGGATAGAGAATTGCGTTGCTTCTCTGCGGATTTAATTTTCCGTAAGTGCGAAAGCCGAGGCGGCAATCGCGGATCACCGCGTCATTCTCGAGCCTGAAATCGCCAATCTCATAAAATTGCTGATCGCCGGCGATTATAAACCCGTTCAGGGCAACCAATATTCCGATGATTATACAGAAACGTCTCATTAAACTCGCTATTTAAACCGGAGAAGTTACGTCATTTTACAGCGCGATTCAAAAAAAATATGACAGTGTTTGACTAAAAGAGGGAAGCGATTTAATCGGCAAACAGGTCTATGAAATCAAATTTCCCGACGTCAACCAGTCCCTGGTCGGTCAGTTTCAGTTCGGGAATGACCGGTAAAGCGAGAAACGAGAGCGTCATGAACGGATTTTCCAGAGCACAGCCCAGTTGGTGCGTCGATTGGTTTAACTGATCGGAAGCCGCGCGAACCTCCGTCAACGGCCGATCGCTAAGCAAACCGGCGATGGGTAAGGGCAAAGCAGCTAAAACTTCTCCATCTGCGATCACGATCTGTCCACCGCCCATTTCGGTCAGGTTCTGAAAAGCCGCCCACATATCGGAGTCATTCGTTCCGACGATGACAATATTGTGCGAATCGTGCGCCACAGTCGAGCCGATTGCGCCGCGCCGCAAGCCCATTCCCTGAACGAATCCCAATCCAATATTGCCGCTGCCATGATGTCGCTCGATGACGGCAATTTTGAGAATATCGCGTTCCGGATCGGCTGTTGCCAGTCCATTTGTCACGCATGCTACCAGGCGAATTTTACGGGTAATGATCTGATTGGGTATCAAACCGATCGTCCAAACTTCCCGACCGCGCGCCCGGATTTGGAAATCAACCAACTGTACCGATGCCGGATGCATGGAATTCCCCGGATTATTCGACCGCGACTTGGTATCGGCCAGCATTTGCCCGTTCTCGGCGATTTTTCGTCCGGCTTTATACACCTGATTTACCGTAAAATTTTGAAAATCGTCAAACAGAATGAAATCGGCGTCATAGCCCAGCGCGAGCGCCCCGGTCTGCCGCAGACCAAAGTGGCGGGCCGTGTTTAGCGACGCCATCTGTAATGCCATGACAGGATCGAGACCGAGGCCGAGCGCCTGCCGGACGAGTCCGTCAATATGTCCGCGATCCATTAAAAAATCGGCGTGCGGGTCGTCGGTCACGAAACCGCAGTTGACCGCATTGAGTTGTCGGACAATCGGCAAGAGGGTTTCCAGATCGCGCGCCGCGGAACATTCCCGGATCATAATAAACACGCCCTGCCGCAATTTTTCCAGAGCCTCATCCGCTCGGGTACATTCATGCTCAGAAGAAATCCCGGCCGCCAGATAGGCTGCTAAATCCTTGCCACCGACCAGTGGGGCGTGGCCATCCACGACCTTCAGGCCGGCCAGAGCGATCTTGCGCAAAACCTGCGGATCCCGACCGATTACACCGGGAAAATTCATCATTTCTCCGATTCCGAGCAGGCGCGGATGGCCGATCCAGGACTGCATATCCTCCGCCCGGATCACCGCCCCGGATGTTTCCAGATGCGTCGCCGGGACGCAGGATGGCAGCATAAAATAGATATTGATCGGCAAATCCCGACTGGTTTCCAGCATATATTCCAGACCGTTCAAACCCATTACATTGACGATTTCATGCGGATCGGCGATTACAGTCGTTGTGCCGTGCGGAACGACCGCACGGGCAAACGCGGGGGGCGTCAGCATCGTGCTTTCGATGTGAATATGTCCGTCGATCAGACCGGCACTGAGATATTGTCCCTCTCCGTCCACGACATCGCGGGCGGTAAAACTCCCAAAACCGACGATTTTACCTTCATGCACCGCTACCGAGCACGGATATATCTCGGCGGAAAAAAGATTTACCAGATTTACATTGGTAATGAGTAAATCCACCGGGATTTCTCCATGGGCAGCCCGGATCAAATTTTCTGAGACCATGATTTTTCCGATTAATTATAAAAAAGGTAAGGTGTTACCACCGAAAGAGTCAACTCTTTTCTACCGGGGGGGGGCAGGCGACTTAGCGACAGTGACTGGAAAACCAGAGCGAAATATCGGAATTGCCGTGCTTGAGCGGATCAAGGGTTTTGATATAATCGGCCATCTCATCGGGATCAAATTCCAGCCGATAATATTTTAATACCCAGAGCAAAATCAGGAGCACGGTCATGCGGTTCTTGCTATTGAATGGTTCGCCTTCAATGGCATAATACACGAACCAACCCAGCTGGGCGTAAAGGTCTTTACGGTTCGACAGACGCTCGCCCAAAACACAGGACAGCGATCCGTCGCCCGGCAAAGACACGACATTCTGCAGAGCTTTCAGGTCTCTGATTCCCTGATCGCCGCCAAATTTTTCAGCTACCAGCCAATTGACGTAGGACAGCAGTTTGATTTGCCGAATTTGTGATTCAGTCATCGGTACCCCCCAGTAAATCCGCGTAGTCGTCCATCACTTCCTCAATCTGGCGCAGGTGATCGATTTCGTATTCATCCGGAACGCTCACTTTCAGGGTTTTCAATAAAACCTCGCGTTTCTCTTCATCGATAGCTAGATCAATTTCGGCACCGAAATCCCAGTCCATAGCCTTGGTCACTTCCCGGGGCAGCAGAATGCCCTTGCTTGAGCCTACCCGAATGATTTTTCTTCTCATTTTCTACTTGGCTCCTTATAATAAAATTTGGGGTTCAGGATCGGCCACGAGGGTATCCAGCTGCGGATTATAGATTGCCATGAATTGATCGAACCGATCCATCAGCATCTTTTTTTCGACTTTTTGTGGTTTCGGATTGCGCAGAATGACCACTTCGTTTTCTTCATCCAGGATGAGATTGATCTCGTCTTCAAAATCCCAGTCCATAACTTTGATAACCTCCTTGGGCAACAAAATACATAGACTGGCGCCTACTCTAACAATTTTTCTTCTCATTGCATTGCCCCTTATAGCAAATTTCTATTCGCTAAGAAAGTAAAAGAACTCGTAGAAAAAATCAAGTACTTTTTTAAAGAGGAAAAATCTTCCGGTTTATGAGTATACTTAATTTCCGCCTTGCTTGTTCGGTTTTGACAGGAGCGTTTACAGTCTATATTCAACCCCTCGTCTTGGCCGATCAGGTTTTCTAATTATATAACTTTTTCCAACCGATAATAATTAAATATACCCCGTGGAAAATATCTGGAAAATGAGAAAAACTTGCTGATCGGGAATGGTTATCTGCCGTGGAATGAAAGGTGCATTTCGTATAATCTCACTGACCGCTGTTGATCAGATCGGCTTTTTCTGCTGGGAATAGCGTTCCGGCCAGAGCTGTTCGAGGCGTTCGCGGATGAATTTTTCGCGGCCGAGATTGGTCGGTTTATAAAATGTCAGAGCTGGCCGGTCGCCCGGAAAGTAATTTTCCTTGACGAAATGGTTTTCGAAGCTGTGCGGATAACGATAGCCTTTGTGATAACCCTGGGCTTTCATCAGTTTGGTTGGCGCATTGCGCAAATGCAGCGGAACGTTCGGAGCATCGCCTTCTTTCAGTGCCTGGCGGGCATTTTCCAGCGCCATATACGAGGCGTTACTTTTTACAGTGGATGCCAGATAAGTCGTAACCTGTGAGAGAACAATGGCGGCTTCGGGCATTCCGATAGTATGCGCGGCCTGAAAACCGGCGGTCGCCAGTGTCAGGGCTGAAGGATCGGCGTTGCCGACATCTTCGCTCGCCAGTATGATCAGGCGCCGGGCAATGAACAGCGGGTCCTCACCGCCTTCCAGCATCAGCGCCATCCAGTAAACCGCCGCGTCCGGGTCGCTGCCCCGCACACTTTTAATAAATGCCGAGATAATGTCATAATGATAGTCGCCGGTTTTGTCATAAAGCTGGCGCCGTTGTTGCAAAGCTTCCTTGATCAGTTCTGTCGTGATGATGAAGTCAGTCCCTTCGGCGGGGGCCGCCAGTTGCTGGCAAATTTCGATAGCGTTGAGCAGTTTGCGGGCGTCGCCGTTGACATTTTTAATCAAGAAGTCTTTGGCGCCAGGCTCGAAGCTGATTGCGTATTTCAGCAAAACAATGTCCTTTGCGATTGCCAGATCGATAATCTGGGCCAGATCGTTATCGGCCAGCCCGGCCAGCTTCAGCACCCGACAGCGCGAAATGAGCGGCGCGATCACCTCGAAAGACGGATTTTCGGTGGTGGCGCCGATCAGAGTCACCGAACCGTCTTCAACCGCATGCAGGAGCGCATCCTGTTGGGCTTTGTTGAAGCGGTGAATCTCATCAATGAAAAGAATCGTGGCGCGATTGCGACTGCGGTTCAGAGCCGCCCGGTCAATGATCGCGCGCACCTCTTTCACGCCCGCCGAAACTGCACTGATCTGGTGAAAGTCGGCGTCGACATAACCCGCGATGATTTTAGCCAAAGTGGTTTTGCCACTACCGGGCGGACCCCACAGGATCATCGAGAATACTTTATGCGAGGTCAGAGCTTTACGCAGGATTTTTCCTTCGGAAATGATGTCATCCTGCCCGATAAAATCTTCGAGGCGGTGGGGACGCATCCGCTCCGCCAAAGGTGGCAAGAGCGTAGCCGGTTCCGTATTTTTCTCAAATAAATCCACGAATGATGCGAAACTTGCTGAAATTAATCCAGATCATAGTGACTTAGATATTGCGGAACTTCGACCGGCCACCCAAACTGGCGCCTGATCTTTTCGCCGAGACTACGCGATTGTTCGGCTTCACCATGCACGATAAATACCTTCCTGGGCGTATAATTGAAACTGGACAGCCAGGCCAGAGTCTCGTTATAATCGGCATGGGCTGAAAAACCAGAAATGTTCTCAATATGGGCTCGAATCGGAACGAACTGCCCGTGAATTTTAACGCTACCGGCGCCTTCCAGGATTGTCCGTCCGCGGGTGCCTTCGGCCTGATAACCGATGAACAGGACTGTGTTTTTCGAACTGGGCAGACGATTAAGTAAATGATGCAAAATACGACCGCCGGTTACCATACCGCTGGCTGAAATGATAATAGCCTTGCTTTTAATATTATTAATGGCTTTGGACTGATTTTGCATCTGGGCAAAGTGTAATTTAGAGGTTTGCAAAATATCTTTGCCCTCCAGTTCCAGAACTTTGGATTCCAGGTCGTAATCCTGCTTGTTTTTTATGAAAATTTGAGTGGCGTTGACCGCCATCGGACTATCGACGTAAATCGGCAGGCGGGGAATCTGATTTTCCTCTTCCAGCTCGCGGATGGTGTAAAGCAGCTCCTGGGTACGCCCTACCGCAAAAGATGGTACAACCAGTACGCCGCCGCGCTGAACGCTCGCATTGATCACCCGCGCCACGGCTTTCTTGATATCCTCGCTTCCATGGAGACGATCCCCGTAAGTCGATTCGACTAAGAGATAATCCGTCCCAAAAACCGTATGCGGATCGCGCAGGATCGGTTGATTCGGACGGCCGAGATCACCGGAAAACAATATCCGCCGGGTTTCTCCATTAATTGGAACCCGCAGGTCAACGAAAGCCGATCCCAGAATATGCCCGGCATCCCGGAAAGTCAGCGTTACCTGATCATCAAGCTGTAAACTGCTCCCATAAGCAACCGGTTTGAAAAGATCCAGGGCTTTTTTTGCATCGTCAATCGTATAAAGCGGCAGAGCCGGAGAGTGTTTAGTAAAGTGCTTTTTATTGGCGTATTCAGCATCTTCTTCCTGTAAGTGAGCTGAATCGGGTAACATAATCTGGCACAAATCCATCGTGGCCGGTGTAGAATAAACCGTTCCCTTGAAGCCGTTCTTGACCAGACAGGGCAAGTAACCGGTGTGATCAATGTGGGCATGCGTCAATATGACGGCGTCAATCGTTTCCGGCGGCACCGGAAACGGCTCCCAGTTGCGCAGGCGCAATTCTTTTAAACCCTGAAAAAGCCCGCAATCAATCAGATATTGTTTTTCATTGGTCCTGAGTAGATACCGCGAGCCGGTCACCGTGCCGGTCGCCCCCAAAAAGGTCAAACTTGGCATTCCGCCTCCCCGAAATTAGCGCCGGAATGATATATTCTCCGGGTATTAACAGAATCAACAATCATCAGTTGGAATATATCGAACTATCGGCAGCTTTCCAATAAATGGATAGGATCGAGTTTATTGAACCGGGGATAAGCCCAGCTGGTCGCACAACCAGGCTAAACGGTCGCCGCGCGCCTTCACATCTCCCAGAGGTTGAGCGGTATACCAATGAATCGTTTTGGGCTGACTGGCCTGTTGAAAACAATCCAGCGCGACGTCGCGCGGGACGAGATCATTATTTTCGGAATACTGCAATAAAAGCGTGGCGGGAGCCGTGTAGCCGATATAATTGACGCCATCCAGAAAAGCACCGGCGGTCTTGGCAGAATCTCCGGCCGACGGCCGTGCATTAGCAGACATCAGGATCAAAGTGCGAATTCTTTTCTCGACTCCGGCCACGATTGCGCCCAGGTTGGCTCCAACCGTCTGGCCAATGAAGCCGATCCGACGCGTATCAACCTCCGGTCGCATGGCCAGCAAATCGACCGCCCGCCGTATATCAACCACCGATTGAATGGTCAGGTTGTTGACGCTGAGCTGGGCTAAATTAATATCGGTTTGTCGCGCCGCTATATCGATCAGCATGACAACCGCGCCGGCTTTCGCCAGAACACGGGCTTCATCGAAGAAAAGATTCAAATCGGTTTGAGAAGAACAAAAATAAATAATACCGGGATATAAACCGACACCGGCTGGTTCAATAAGCTCGGCTCTGACCCGCCAGCGGCGGGAATTGGAATACGAGATTTCGATATATTTCAGCCCATCGGACTCCGCCACCAATTGCTCCTGTACATCCAGAGGGGCTTTGGCGTTATAATCGAAATTACGCACCAAATCCATATATGAAGGCACCGGCGGTTGTACCGGAGCGGCGGAAACTACCGTCAAGGGATCGGGCGGAAAAGCTTGCAGAACAGACACGCCGCTCACGCCCCTCAACATGAATATAAAAGCCACCAGCCGGACTACAAATCCGTTCAGTGTGCGCCGGTTATTTATTAAAGTCAATTTCAGAGTTGACACTCCATTAATATACGGCTACTGTCAGTCTATCGGTTAAATCCGACAATCACTACATTGCAGTCGAGTTGGTGGTCGGATCGTCTTTCCAAAATTATAGCATCAACAGTAAGAAGACCAGCACGAATACCGCAATGGTTTCCACGATACCGATTACCATAAAGTAACTGGCGGTACCCTTGCCGGTTTCGGCCAGCGCATCGGCCGCACGGGCTGCGACTTTTCCCTGAAACAATGCTGAAAATCCAATCGCCAAGCCGCCGAAAACACCGGCGCACAGCAGTGTCAAAGGATCTTTATCGCTACCGTTGATAAACAGCATCAATAGAAATCCGTAAATCGTCTGCGTCAGAGGCGCACCCGAGAAAGCCACCAGCATGAAAGGAGCCGGTTTATTATTAGCATAACATTTTTTCCAGCCGCCAACCGCCGTCTGGGCCGCTGTTCCACATCCCAGAACCGAGCCAAGAGCCGCCAAACCTAACGCAGCCGCCGGTCCGATCAGTCCAATATTCATTGTATTTCCCTTTCTGTTTTATTTAATATTTTTTCTCTGAATGGTTCATAATTATAGCCGGTCCACTCCATTCCCAACTGGCCGGAAAATTCCAATATATTCAAACGAATACCGTGTACAACCACCGAAAGCACGCTCATGACGATATTAAGGCCATGCCCAACTACCAAGATCAATACGCCGGCCGGGAAAGCAAAGCCTTTCAGCATCGGGGCGGCAATTTGATTAAAACTGGTTGCGATCGCCACGGTCGCCATTCCAACCGCGAAAAGTCGGATATATGAGATAATGTTTGAAAACGAACTGATTACGTTCAGGAAGGTGGTAAACGCGTCGCCCAGGCCCAGTAAAGCGCCTTTCAGGAAACCAATACCTTTTTCCTGTTTCATAAACAACACTATGGCCAGAATGCTGCCGACCACCAGCGGTACGGTGAAGGATGGCAGAGTCATTCCGAGTACTAATTTCAGAACGACGCCGAAAACACCAACCGTCACCCCGAACCAACCCAGATTACCGAGGGCTTTCAGGTGCGGCAGATTATTGATGAAGTTCATTATATTCGCCAGCCCGAGCTGAATTACCGCAATCACGAAACAGATGAAAATGACTTTCTGTTGCGGATCGACCGTCAGGTCTGGAAACAATTGCGGAAAGGTCGCCAGCTGCGGAATTGTCAGCGATTTGAAAAGCGGCAACCCGGCAATCTGGATCGCTCCGAACCAGTTACCGGTAACCGTGCCCCAACCGATCGTGCAAAAACTGAGCACATACATCAACTTCAGGAACAATGCCAGCGGTTTGCCCTGTTTGGCAGATTTGTAATGCGCAAAAATTGATATTAACAGGAATATCAAACCGTAACCGCCATCGCCTACGATCATGGCGACGAACAACGCAAAGAAAACCAGAAAATACTGGCTGATGTCATATTCCCGGTAACCGGGCACGGTTCCCAGAAATTCAAAAACTGGCTTGATCAGCTGCGTGAACTTATTCATCTTGAGCAGGGTCGGCGGATTGTCATCCAATTCGGGTTCATCAGTCAGAATTCCCCAGCCTTCCGCGACGGCCGTTTTTGTCAAATTATCAACGTCTGCTGCCGGACAATAGCCCTGCAAACAGGTGATGGTTTTCACATCCTGCATGCCGGATCTTACCCGTGCAAATTCGAGCCGTTTTTCCAATTCCTGCTGATAAGCTCGAATTGCCCCGGCCGATTCGGCTAATTGGATCAGTTGTTGATCGATTTCAGCGAGTCGGGCGGCAATTTTTCGGGCTTCATTTGTTACGGTATTGAAATCCTGCGGAGGGATTTGTTCTTCCTTGAGATCGAGTTTAAGGTCGGCGGACTCGGCGATGAGGGCAATCTGCAGTTGATTCTTTTCTTCTTTAAGAATTTCAACGATAGCCGCTTCCGGAATCATTTTCAATAGACTGCGATCCAGGGAATATAAACGCAGGTAGATGCCGTGTGCATTTAATTCGGCCAGGTCTTTTTCCGAGATAATGCCCCAGCGTTCGTACCAGTTCAGGAAGGCATTTTGTTCCTCGGACTGGGTTTTCAAACGTTGTCTTTCGGTGTCGAGGGCTAAAGTATCGGCCGCCAGCTGCTGGCATTTTTCGATATCGACTGGTCCGGTTGCCGGAGGCTGTTCTGCGCCGCCGATTATCCCCAGACTTTTTTCGGCAGAATATATAGCATTTTCGAGTTTGGAGATATTCTCCGAAGCCGGTGGATTGAAATGCTGAACATGCACCACTCCGAGCCTGCGCAACTCTTTCAGAGCGGCGTCCCGGTCCGAACCACTTACGAAAAGGACGACTTTTTTCATCGGGACGATCATGCGCTCACCAGCTCCTTTTTACTCTGAATCTTGGTCTTGGCGATTTTCCCGCGGACGACTTCGGCGGTCATGGCGTCGCCGATGAAAATTTGAATCACACGGATATTTTCGCGCGCTTCCGGAATCTTGACTTTTTCGAACAGATTTATGCGCTGAATCGTGATGCGCAGTTCTTCCTGCAGGGTTTCGATTTGTTTCTTCAGGATAGCGATCTTGACGCGCCGGGCGATTTGTTCTTTTAAAACAATCAGAGCCCGGTCGACCCACAGCGGAGTCGTGAAAAAATCGTACGGGATGTCTTCGAACTCCACCTGCCGGAAAATTTTAATGTCAATACCGGCAATATTGCCGTCATCCACGCGGATTTCGGCGATTTTCAGGAGTGGTTTCAGGTCGAAATTTTCGGCGAATACATCCACCCATTTATTGATTTCATCGCTGGCCCGTCGGATTTCTGTCTCGAGCGCTTCGATTTCCTGGCCGAGCCGACGAATTTCGCCAACCAATTGACTCTTTTTAAGTTCGAGAGTCGGCAGAAAGCGCCGGTAGCGCGCCAGAGCTTCGCGCTGGGCTTTTAATTCGTTTTTGGTATGCTTAATCTTGGCCATACTGTCAGTGCGTTATCCGGTTAAACGGTAACCTCTTTCTTTTTCGGCCAGAATTTCTGCACCAGTTCCGATTTCATACCGGTTTCTTCCGGCTCGAAGCATTCCGCCAGGATTTGCCAGCCGCGATCCAAAGCCCCTTCGAGCGGGATGTTGACTTTCAAATCCATCAGCGAGGCTTCGAAACTGTCGCCGTATTTCAGGAGTTTACGGTCCCAGTCAGTCATGCGGAAACCCATAGCGCGTTTTTCTTCGGTTTCCTTAAATTGGGCGTAGAGTTGGATCATGCCGTCCATGATGGCGCGGTGATCTTCGCGCGAACTCTTGTTGACCTGTTGTTTCAGACGGCTCAGGGAACCGAACGGTTCGATGCGGCCGTTGCGCAGGTAGAATTGACCTTCGGTAATGTAACCGGTGTTGTCCGGCACCGGGTGGGTCACGTCGTCACCCGGCATAGTCGTCACGGCCAACACGGTAACCGAACCGGCGCCTTCGAAATCGACGGCCTTTTCATAGCGAGCCGCCAGCTGACTGTACAGATCGCCCGGATAACCGCGGTTGGAGGGAACCTGTTCCATCGTGATCGCGATTTCCTTCAAAGCGTCGGCAAAGTTGGTCATATCGGTCAACAGCACCAGCACGTCGCGACCTTTGAGAGCGAAACGCTCGGCCACCGCCAGGCACAAATCCGGAACCATCAGACCTTCTACGATCGGGTCGGAAGCTGTATGGACGAAGAAGATCGAGCGGCTCAGCGCGCCGCCTTCTTCCAGGGTATTTTTAAAATACATATATTGGTCGTATTTCAGTCCGATGCCGCCCAGAATGATCATATCGACTTCGGCCTGCATGGCAATCCGCGCCAGCAGTTCGTTGTACGGTTCACCGGATACCGAGAAAATCGGCAGTTTCTGGGAAATTACCAGCGAATTGAAAACGTCAATCATCGGGATATTGGTACGCACCATCCGCTTGGGAATGATACGCTTGGCCGGATTAACCGACGGACCGGCAATCTGAATCATGTTTTCGGACAATTGCGGGCCCTTATCGCGCGGAATACCGCTGCCGTTGAAAATGCGGCCGAGCATATTGTCGGAGAATGTCACCTGCATCGGGTGTCCCAGAAAACGAATTTCATCGTTGGTGGCGATGCCCTGACTGCCGGCGAACACCTGCAGCGAAACGATGTCGCCATCTAATTTGATGACCTGCGCCAGGGATTTGCCGCGCTGGGTGGAAATCTCGGCTAATTCCTCGTAAGCGACATCACTGGCACGCACCGTGATGACGTTACCGGTCACGCTTAAAATTTTATTATAGACTTTTTGCATCGCGGGCTTTTTCCTTAATCATTTGATTAATCATCTGCTCTTGTTGTTTGAACTTATCATCCTTCAAATCGATGTAGTTCCAGTCAATGAAGGCCTGCCGCAGTTTATTGAAGAAACCGCGGGCGTCATTTTTATCGGTCAGATTAAATTTAATCAGTAAAACGGCATGAACTTTGGCAAAAATGTATTTCTGCCGGTCGGGATTGCTGGCGCCGTCCACCTGATCGAAGGAATTCTGCTGGAGGTAAACCGCATCCAGGAATTCGGACTTCAGGTAAATTTCAAAATCGTCCAGCGAAGTGCCCTCTTCACCGACCACCAACATCATCTGGTGCACTTCATTGCCTTTGAACAGAACCTTGCGGGCGTCGTCGATCAGGTTTAACGGAATAAAGCTGGTGTACTTCGACCAACTGTCCAGCGGGTGAATGGCCGGGAAACGGCGGGCATTCGAACGATCGCGCGAAAGGCCGTGAAAGGCGCCGACTACTTTCAAGGTTGATTGAGTTACCGGTTCCTCGAAGTTTCCGCCAGCCGGGCTGACCGTGCCGCCGATCGTCAAACTCCCGGTTTTTCCATTAAGCAGTTCGACAATTCCGGCGCGTTCGTAAAACTGGGCGATACGGGATTCGAGATAGGCCGGGAAGGCTTCTTCACCGGGAATTTCTTCAAGACGTCCAGAGAGTTCGCGCATGGCCTGCGCCCAACGGGAAGTCGAGTCGGCCAGCAGCAGAACATCCAATCCCATCTGGCGGTAATATTCGCCCAGCGTCGCGGCTGTGTAGACCGAAGCTTCACGGGCCGCTACCGGCATAGAACTGGTGTTACAAATAATGATCGTACGGTCCATCAGCGACTTGCCGGTGCGCGGGTCGGTCAGTTCCGGAAATTCACGCAGAGTTTCCACGACCTCACCAGCGCGTTCGCCGCAGGCCGCGATAATCACGACATCGGCTTCCGCAAACCGGCTGGTCACCTGTTGTAAAACGGTTTTTCCGGCGCCGAACGGGCCCGGAATGCAGTAAGTGCCGCCTTTGGCGATCGGGAAAAAGGTGTCAATAATCCGCGTCTGGGTAACCAACGGCTCGGTCGGCACAAATTTATCCCGGTAACTCGTGATCGGAATTTTTACGGGCCAGTCGAAATACATTTTCAGATTGGTTTCGACGCCTTTTTCGTCAATAATGACGGCGACGGCGTCATTGATTTTGTAATTGCCGGCCGATACCACCGACTTTACCGTATACTCGCCCCGCAGATAGAACGGAACGAAAATCGGATGCTCGAAAATACCTTCATTGACAATTCCCACGCTGAGACCGGCCCGGACATTATCGCCGGATTTGACGCGCGGCTCGAAAGCCCAGTATTTTTCCGAATCCAGCGGTTCGATCACGGCGCCGCGTTTCAGGAAGAAGCCAAATCGTTCGGCCAGATCGTGCAGCGGGTTCTGCAGACCGTCGTAAACCATGCCAAGCAATCCGGGGCCGAGCTGCACCGAAAGCATCTGCCCGGTGAATTCGACCTTGTCGCCGATTTTCAGACCCTTGGTGCTCTCGAACACCTGCATAAAAGCCTGATTGCCGCGAATGCGGATTACTTCCGCTTTCAGCAATTCGTCACCGGCCATCGCGTAACCGACTTCATTCTGGATGATGTCGTTCTCGCAGGCGACGGTAATCATATTGCCGTTAATACCGATAATTTTACCGTATTTTTTCATAATCCCATTTCTAAATATTGTTGATATTTTTCACGACCAAGTTTCTTGTCGAAAGTGAATAAACGCTGCAGAATCTGAAGCCGCAGGTAATACAGGAAGAGGAAATCCAGGTCGAAATAATGACCGAATTCCAGAGTTTCCAGATATTGCCAGCGCCAGAGCAGCAGATTTTTTTCGACGGTTAACGGATCGCCTTCCCGCACTAAATTGGCCGGGAGCGCGGCGATTTTATAATCCTGATTTTTCTTCTGAGCCGTTCGCCAGTTGACCAATTCCTGGCGCAGGGAAAGTTCGAAATCTTTAATCTGTTTGATAATCGCCGGGTCGTCCTTACGGATTTCCGTGGCGGCCAGTTCGACCTGCCCGAGCTGTTTTAAATCGTCGGGTGACAGCCACTTGCCGGCTTCGTTTAAAAACTGTTCAATCGTCAGCGCCGGTTGCCGCTCGAAATACAAAACCGGCAACTGCGCGATCAGGTAATAATATTTATCCATTCTGTTCTAAGAGATTACGGATGGCCGGATTCAGAAATTCCTGTAAGACTTCAGCGATGCTCTGATCGGTAAAATCGTAGTAAACTTCTTCACCGTTGCGCGAAACCCGGAAACCGGCGGCGATGCCACGATCGACCCGGAAAGTAACCGGTTCTTTCAGGCTGTCGCGGGTTGCGGCCAGTACGAGAGTTTTCAATTTTTCGACGTCATTTTCGGCGACCACGAATTCAAACCGGGTGTCGGCGGTGGCGGATTTGACCATGTTGACGATCATCTCTTTCATGAACTCCGGCGACAGAGTTTTGGCGATTTCCTTCCTGAAAACGCGATCAAATAATTTCTGGAGATTTTCCTTGGTGACCAGAATCGTGTCGCGGGCCGCCTGGCGCACGGCGGCTTCGGCGTTGGCTTGCAGTTTGGCGGCATTCTGCTGACCTTCGGCGACTATTTTACCGGCATTCTGTTTAGCATTGCCGATAATTTCCTGGGCGTCGGCTTCGGCCTTTTTAATAATTTCGGCCGCCGAGCGCTGCGCCTCTGCGATGCCGTCCTGCTTAATTTTTTCTATTAAACCATCCAGTTTAATATCCATAAAAATCTCCTGTATCTCAAATTGTACAATTCATCATTTAAAGAACCCGGAAATTTACTGGCTTTGGCCGGTTAAAACAAGTCTGGCCGAATGAATAAAATTAATTTTATCTTGATATTTTCCATCCTGACAAAAGTTATTTCCATCTGGATAGCCCGGGATTCCATCTTGTCGGAAAGATATTCCACATGGAATGTTTGACATTCCACCTGGCCGGGAGGACTCTCTATGTGGAATATTCCTCAATCCATCTTAAAAAAATGAATATTTATAATGGATTTTCCTGCCGGTCAGATTGCATGGAGCTTTGGGTAACTATAACCTCAGAGCACCCACTTCACGCCGAGCGTCGGCAGGACGAACAGTTCATCCGCAGTAAAGGTTTTGTTCTTGCTCCAGGCTCCGGAGAAATTGCGGCTGATCTCGATTTCACCGCCAACGTAAATCGCCGGGGTGAGTTGATACCAGAACTGCGGTTCAGTGAGAAACACGATCTTTTTTGCCGGAAAACCTTCTGCGCCGGTGTTCCAGATATCTACAAAACCGGTGATTTCCAGTTTGCGCCACAGATAGTACCAGACATAGGTCAGTTGAAAAGTCAGGCCGTCGGTATTGATTTCCTTGCGTACCAGGAAATCTAGCGGGAAGGTCTGCTTGCCAACCTGGAAAACGTACTGCGCGCCGCCCAACCAGACCGGATTAAATGAAAATGCATTGGTCAGGCCGTCATTGTATTGGATCGTTGCCGAGAGATTACCGACTTTGGGTATTTTGAAGTAGCGGGCGATTTCGCCATAAGCCAGGGAAGCGTTTTTCAGACCGGATGAACCTTCATTATTGTAATCGAAATCGATGAAGGCAAAGGTCGCGCCGAGTTTGTCGGTCTTGTACATCTCGATCGTCGAGGTCAGGTGCTGGCGCCCGAAATCGTAATTCAACTGCAGGTTTTGAGCCCATGCCAGAATCGGCAGAGCAATCAGTAAAACAGACAGAAAGCCTTTATTCATTGTCTTCTTTCATATAGAGTTTATAGAATTTTTTTAGTTCCTTGTTGAAAAAAGCCATCTTTTTCTCAACGTTGGCTAAAGCGAGGAACCCCAGCCCAACCGCCATCAGGACCAGCAACACCGCCAGGGCCAGCACAACGCCTTCAATATACAGTTCGTGACCGCCGAAAATATTCGGGCGGATGCCGATTCCGATAAAGACGATCAATCCGCCGACGAACCCGGCCGTAATCAGGACGACGCCGATCAGACTGTTTTGGCCTTCAATATTGCCGGTGACCGTGGCGATCAGCCAGACCACCAATCCAGCCGTCAGACAAATCAAACCGATATAAAAATTACCGGTCACGGCCGCTACTGCAAAAGCCAGCAGAGCCACTCCTAAAATTACATAATTAATTAGCACCCGATCGCCTGATGTCATATTTACCTCTTTTCCACTATCCGCTTTTCAACCCGGCTATCTATCCGCTTCTGGTCTTTGACGGCTGCAATCAAGATGTCCCGTCCAACCACGCCGGTTGGTATAATTTTCACCTCCGTCGGCGCAATTCCAAAGAAGCGTTCGAACTGGCCGGTCACGAAATTGTTGGTCACGAAAACATATCTGTTATTATCCTTGATCGGCTTCCCGTTCACGGTCAACTTTACAATCTTGTTGGTTTGCCTACCATATTCATACGCCAATCCGGAGACCTGTAACAAATCGCGCGGATTGTCCAGACGGTACTGCATCATATAGCGCAGCTGCTTTCCGGTGACCTCGACCTTTTCGATGGTATTGTCGAAGGGTGAAATTTCCCACAGATCGCGTACGCGGATCGGCCCGGCCTTCAAATCCTTGCGAATTCCACCGCTGTTCATAAATGCCATGTCGGCCTTGAAGTAGGCGCGCGTGGCGTCGCAAATCCAGTTGCCGATATTCGACTCGCCGTGGCTGTTGCGTTTCCAGTCGGTGATGAGCTGACCGATGACCGTTTCCATTTCTCCGGCTATAGACGTTTCGAGGGAGTCTACGATCCGGGCAACTTCTCCGGACGGCCTGACTCTGCCAACCCTGGTTTCAATGGACTCGTATTTGAACTCGGTGATATTCTTTTGCTCTTTATTGACGAATACTTTCAGCATTCCCAGGTTGCGGCCATTGCTGCCGGCCTGGCAGATCAGAATATTATTGACCCGCATCGGCTGACGTAAATAAGAATGTGAATGACCGCCGATGATCACGTCCACGCCGGTCAGCTGGTTGGCGAGCAGGCTGTCTTCCTCCAAACCATTATGGGATAAGAGGATGATCAGATCGGTAATTGGCTCGACTTCGGCAACATATTTGCGGATTTCCGCAAATTGATCGAGAATTCCGATCCCCTCAAGATTTTTTGGCAAGGCCAGGGTTCTCATATCGTTGGTAATCGCCCCAATGATAGCGACATTCAACATTCCGTTATTACCGATTAAATAAGGTTCGACCAGCAGGTCATTTTTCGTAGAGTCGTAAAGATTGGATGACAGCACCGGAAAATTGGCCAGCGCCAGGGCTTTCCTGAGGTTCGCGATGCCGTAATCGAACTCATGATTTCCGATCGTAAAAGCCGATGGACGGATTTTGTTCAAAATAAGAATTTGCGACAGTCCGCGCGTCAGATTCGAGACCGGCGACCCCTGAAAGTCATCTCCGGCATTCAGGACAATGGCATGTGGATAAAGATTGCGCAGAGAATCGATGTAGCCGGCCAGATTGGCGTAACCGCCGACCAGATAATCGGCTTTGCCCGGCTGGTAGGGCAGATTGGCGCTGTGCATATCGTTCCAGTGTAATATCACCGCCCAGGGCGCACCGGCCGCGGCTTCGAGCTGCCACGCAAACAGCAGAAATGCCAATCCCGTAAAAACAGGTTTTAAAAATTTCCTCATTTTGCAAATCCTTCGGTTAAACATACCTTTTTCATAAGTGGGAGAATTTCATTATATTGACGAGCAAAATCAAGATTTTTCAAATTATCCCGAGGAAAATATTCAGGAAAGTGATTTTTCATTATGCTAAAAGTCGGAGTCGTCGGCGCCGGAAATTTCGGACGCTGGCACATAAAAAATTATAAAAACCTGCCGACCGTCGAACTGGTCGGATTTTTTGACATCAATCCCGAACGGGCGGCTTACATCGAAACCGAATATCAGACGCGTCCATACCCTTCGTTAGAAAAACTGCTGGACGACTGCGAAGCGGTCTCAATCGTCGTGCCGACGCAGGCGCATTTTAGCGTCGCCAAAGCCGTTATCGAGCACGGCCGGCATCTGCTATGTGAGAAACCGTTCATGGAAACACTGGACGAAGCCGATGAGATCATCCGACTGGCCAAGGAAAAAAATCTCATGTTACAGGTCGGCCATGTCGAGCGCTTCAATCCGGCCCTGCTTGACCTGGAAAAATATCGGATCGATCCGCTGTTCATCGAATCGCACCGGATCGCTCCTTTTCGAGGCCGGGGCACGGATGTGGCCGTCGTGCTGGAATTAATGATACACGACATTGACCTGGTTCTGGCGCTGGTCAGCGCTCCGATCACTCAGGTAGAAGCTTCGGGCGCGCCGGTGCTCACCGATAACATCGACATCGCCAACGCCCGCCTGCGTTTCGCCAACGGCTGTGTCGCCAATGTCACCGCCAGCCGGATTTCCAATAAGCAAATGCGCAAACTGCGCATTTTTCAGCGCGACGCCTATTTTTCAATCGACATGCAAAAAGGTCAAACCGAAATCTATTCCCTCTCACACGATCGTGAACCTTTACCGGAGGGCGCGATCCAGATTACAGAAATGCCGAGTTTGGATGGAACTCCAAAACGCATTCTTTACCATACCCGGCAAACCGAACAGGGCAACGCTCTCCATGATGAACTCGCTGCATTCGTCGACGCCATCCGGACCGGCGGGCTGCCGCGTGTTTCCGGAGCCGACGGCAAACGCGCCTTAGAAGTCGCCCTCCAGATCGTCAATTGCATTCAAGCCGATTTAAGGAGTATTCTTTAATGGATATTCGCCGATTCTTTTTCAAGATGCGCGGTTATACACCTGTGCCGCTGGTGCTGATTCTGATTTATCAGTCTGAAATGAACTGGAAATTAGCGCTTCCCGGCGCATTATTGGCTTTGACCGGAGAATGGATCCGGCTGAACGGCGTCCGCGCCGCCGGCGGACGCACCCGCACCCGCAACGTTGGCGCCAAAGAACTCTGCACCTGGGGACTTTTCGCCCATGTCCGCAATCCGCTTTATATCGGCAACGCTTTAATCTACTTCGGAATGCTGCTCTTGGCGGGCGGACGCTGGCTGCTTCCCTTGTTGGTCCTGGCGCTGGCCTATCTGGCGCTGCAATACGGATTGATTATTTCACTGGAAGAAGAGACATTGACCAAGATCTTTGGCGCCGAATACGAAAACTACAAAACCAACGTCCCGCGCCTCCTGCCCCGCCTCAAGCCCTGGAAAACTGCAAACGAGCCGAATTTTCTGACCTGGCCGAAAGTGCTGCGTACTGAAAAGACGACTCTGATCGTTTTTGGAATCTTCGTCGCAGCCGTAATGCTGAAAGATCTGCTGAATGTCCATTGGTAAAATTTTCATATCCGCCGGCGAACTTTCCGGCGACCTACATGGCGGCAAACTCATTGCAGCCCTGAAAAATCTCAATCCGGACATTTCAGTCAGTGCTATCGGCGGGGATAATATGGCTAATGCCGGCGCGCAGTTGCTTTTCCATATCCGTGAAACCTCTTTTATGGGTTTTACGGAAGTCGTCAAACACCTGCCGTTCATCGCGCATCTCTTCCGGCGCACCCTGCAATTTATTGACGCATTTCAACCCGACGTGGTCGTACTGATCGACTATCCCGGATTCAATTTGCGGTTAGCCAAAACCTTGACCCAACGGAATATTCCCGTTATCTATTACATCGCACCACAGGTCTGGGCTTGGCATCAGTCGCGCGTTAAGAAAATTCGCCGCTATACCCGTGAAGTGCTTTGCATTTTGCCCTTTGAAGCGCCCTGGTTTGAGCAACACGGCGTCCGCGCCACCTTTGTCGGACATCCGTTGCTGGATCAGTCGGCCCCCCCGGAAAAAACGGCGGTTGATTTTGGAAACGGTCAGCCGCTGATCGGACTTTTCCCGGGTAGCCGGCGACAGGAAGTCGAGAAGCACTTGCCGCTTATGGTTTCCGCCGCACAGAACCTTCACCTCGAATTGCCCAAAATGTGCGCCGTTGTAGCCGTTGCCAGTGACATTGATCCGGAAATTTTCCAAAAAAAATACCGGTTTGAATGGCTGACCTGGCACAAAAACCATAACCGCCAACTGATGAATGCCGCCGACGTGTTGATAATGGCATCCGGCACTGCCACGCTCGAAGCCACCATAGCCCAAAAACCCTTTGTCGTCATTTACCGCCTGTCGCCGTTGTCTTACCTGCTCGGGAAACGACTGATTAAAGTACCGTTTATTTCAATCGCCAACCTGATCGCCGGTAAAAAAGGAGTCGAAGAATTAATCCAGCACGGCGCAAATGTCACCAATATCACCCGCGAAGTATTACAAATCCTGCGTAACCGGCACCATGCCGACCGGATTCGCATTTTTCTGCAAGATGTTAACCGGCAGCTGGGTGAACCAGGCGCTTCCCAGCGTGCAGCCCGAATAATATTGAATTATCTACCCGAACAGGCTGGTTAAGATGCGACCCGGTTTCCTGAAGTGGTTTTGGTGGCCTGCTGCCGGATGCTACGGCTTGGTTACAAAATGCCGCAATTTCTGCTACGATCACGGCATTTTCAAGACCGTCAATCTTGCAGTTCCGGTCATATCTATTGGTAACATTACCGCTGGCGGCACCGGTAAAACTCCCTTCGTAATCGCGCTGGGAGATTACCTGCAGCAAAAAGGTTGGCGGATTGCGGTCGTTACCCGCGGTTACAAGCGTAAGTCTAAGGGACAAGTCGTCGTTTCCAACGGGCGGCAAATCCTGGCATCTCAGGCGCAGGCCGGCGATGAACCATTTCTGATCGCCAACCGATTACCCCGGGCCGTGGTTATCGCCGATGCCGACCGGGTAGCCGCGGCTCAAACCGCTATCATTGAATTCGACTGCAATCTGATTTTGGCCGACGATGCCTTCCAGCACCGACGCCTGGGCCGCAGTCTCAATATCGTTCTATTTGATTCCCGAACCAACCCGAAAAAGGAGGATTTGCTACCGGTCGGCCGGTTGAGAGAATCGTTACATGGAATGCAGCGGGCTGATTATCTGGTTTTTTCCAAGACGGCTAAAATCAATGCCCCCCACGCCCAATTTTTCCGGCAGATCAATCCACGCCTGGAATTTGTGACCGCGCCACTGTTGATCACCGGCCTGACCGATTTATCCGGAAACAAATTTCAACCTGAAAGTATCCGTGGAAAAAAGATCCTGGCCTTCTGCGGTTTGGGAGATAACCGGCAATTCGAAGCCACCGTCAATCTGCTGCAACCGGCCGAAATGATTTTCCGCGGTTTTCCCGATCATCATAAATATTCGGCCGCCGATCTCCGGCAATTAATCGCCATCGCCGCCCGGTTTGGATGCGAATATTTAATTATCACGGAAAAGGACGCTGTTAACCTGCCCCGGGTTGAATCGGGACTTCCCAAAATACTGGTTCTGGCCATTGCTCTCCAAATAGATGAAAAAATAAAAGCGGCCGTTGAGTTCAACCGGCCGCTTTCGGAAATTTCACCCGACTGATTATTTACTGTTGGCCGCAATTACATAGATTACACCGACCAGCGCCAGCAGCGAGATCGTATCGCGTAAAAATGACAGACGACGCGTGCCCGGATTGTTGAAAACGTGGATCTGGAATTCCTGCAACGTACTCCATCCGTGGGCATCCACAACTTCCAGAACGACGTCGTTGACTCCCTTTTGAGCCTTGCGTGGCGTCCAGACGATTAAGCCGGTGGCCGGGTCGAAGGTGGCATATTTCGGCAGACGCACGGCTTTAAAGGTCAGTTTATCGCCGTTGGCATCTTCGGCTTCGAGCTGATATTCATACTTCAGATTTGTCAACGCCACCGGTTTGGGAACCGAGAGAATTTTGGGCTTGACATTGACGAAAACACGGCATTTTTGGACATCCTGAGCCTGGCCGTCACTGACTTTAATCGTCAAATTATGACTGTTGATCTGCAAGTCCGTCGGCCGCCAGGAAATGATGCCCTGCGGCGAAATTACCATCCCCTCGGGCGCTTTCAGCAGTTCGTAGATCAATTTACTGTCGGTATTCAGATCGGCAACTTTAACTTCGTACTGCCAGAGCGTATTGACGTAAGCATTGGAATCCGGAGTTGAGGTGATGTTCGGGGGATAGTTTACGTATACCTGGGCATGTTCTTCAGCCGAAAAATAACCGTCGGTTACGGTATACGAGATGGGTTGGAAATCAAACTGATCAGCGGACGGGGTCCAGCTAATATACCCTTCTCCGTTCATTTTTAAACCCACCAAAGGATCTTTCAGATTGAAAACATAGATGTAGCGCCGCGTCGCTGTGGAAATTTTCGGAGTGCTCATATTCAGATTGCTGAAAAATGACTCGACGATTTGTTTGTATTCCATACCCTTGGCGGTCTGCAGATTGTAAACAAAAACGACCCGGTTGCTGTCCTCGATAATATCCTGAAATAAATTTTTCGGCGTGCCACTGTAGTTAGCTGGTGTTACTGTCAGCGGAAAAGTCTTACGGTAGCGATCGATATATCTGCCGATATTTTTACGAACGGCTTCGTCTAATATCCGAACCTCCAGAACGCCGGTCTGAAGCCAGTTCTCAATCCGTGGCGCAAGCACATATCCGGACAGATAAGCGCCTTTATTATTATCGTTGATCACTGGCTGATAGGTATACTTCTTACCGATCGCCGTCTGATTGGGTGCCGTAGACTGAATACTGACGGGATGATTGACGAACAGTGCAAAGACTACATCGTCGGTGTCATAACCGTCATTCGTCTCGATCTGAAAATCGTACCAGTCGGCCTGATCGAAGGATGGTTTCCAGAGCAGTTCGCCCTCCGGGCTGATCGTCGCCCCCGCCGGACCATTGACCAATTTATAGGCAATCACGGCGTCGCGGTTTTCATCGCGTACTTCGATCTGGCAGCGATAGGTCTCGCCGATCTGAATTATGTCGCGCGATGGAATACCGGTCGTTATCTGCGGTATACTGTTGACATAAACTGTAAAAGTACGCTGCTCTTGTTTGCCGCTGAACGCAATGGTAGCCGTAATCTTATGCAGACCCAACTGCGAATCGGCAGGCACCCAGGTAAATAGTTTGTTGGCCAGATCGAATCGCATCCCGGGGGGAGTACTGACATTGACGCTCAGATTGCGGGTATCATCCAAACTCAGGCCGGGAATATTCAGAGTATAGCGCATTGATTCTCCCGGATGGACTAACACATCCGGTTTGTAGACCTTATGACCTGGCGACGTAATAGCCTGCGTCCCCCCCCCTCCTCCGTATGGAGACAGGGCGATTTCATTGCCATCCAGTCCGATCAGCTGCTGTTTCAGCAAATCCATTTCGGATAAGGAAGCGATTTCGAGCGGTTCGGAAGCCCGGGCGGTGTCGGCCTGAGCCAGCAGGGAATCGACCGCCTCCAGAATCGTTTCCACCAATCCAGTCTCGGTCAAAGGATTGGTTTCCTCAATAAACCAGAAACATAAACCGTGCTGGTCGAAGTTCTGATGCATAAATGGCGCCACGATCGCACCGGTGTTTTTACCGGCGTGCGATACCACCGGAGCAAGCGACATAAACCTGATATTATTGAGCATCGGATTAGAGTAATGGCGGGGTTCATACGAGTTCAGATCGGAAAGCGCGCCGCTCAGATTATATTCATAGCGGTAAATTTCGGCGTTGGTGGCGCCGGCGAAAACAATCTCGTCCAGATTATTGCCATCCAGATCGGTCAATGTCAGGGCGGAAATTTTTATATTACTGGCAATCAGTGGCGCCGATCGGAAAGCACCCCGTTCCCGCCACAGAATCTGCGCACCGCCGTTCCGCAGCGGCAGAATAAATTCAGCCAGTCCGTCACCGTCCAAGTCGCCGGCTGCCATCTGAGACAGATCTAAATTTTGGCGATTCAAATCCGAAAACGTATAACGATAAAGCGGCCGGACTAAATCCGATGTATATATTTCGACTTCCAGATTCGTCTTCCCGCCAAAAATGATAACTTCGTCTCCGGCAGTGGTATCAGCCTCAGCCGCCAAAGCCCGAAATGGTTGAAGTCCAAGTAGAACTGACATATCGTTGGAATATTTCAAGACCCCGAGATCGAAACCGTTTGCCGCAGGCATTAGGGTAATCACACTAAGACTGCGTCCCGGGCCTGCTGACGAGATCACAAAGTCCACCCGACCATCATTATTGATGTCTCCATTGCTTAAATAAGTCGGGCGCGGCCGGATGGAGAAGTGCGCTTCAGTCGTCATCCGGGCCACCGGTTCAGAACCAAAACCTTCGGCATAATCAAAGACAAAAAGCCATCCCGGACGGGGATCGGCCCCGGTTTCCGTAATATTCAGGACCGCCGCCAGAATCGGCCGGCTTTCCGCTGCACTCATAGCGACAGTCACTCCGGTAAAGTCGCCCCGGACATCCTGCGGCAGATTATAGCGCCATAAAATGGTAAAATCACCCGCTTCGGATTCTTCCAGATGAACCAGATAAGTACTGCGCGGCACCAATACGCCCCGACCATCCACCAAACCGGCAATTCCAACCACATCTAAATTCTCATCGTTGTCGAAATTGAATCCGCCGGCAACCTGCACCAGAACTGTGTTGCTTTGCTTAAACGGAAATATTTCCGGTTCGCGTGACTGTCCCATCAAGGCGCCGGCAATCGCGAAAATCACCCAGCTCGCCACAAAAACGGAAGTTATTTTACACTTCATCTTTGTTTTCCAGATATTTCATTAACTAATATGTCTTACCATTGCCAAGAATATATTCGCATGCCGAGAAAAAATCAAGCAAAAAAGTAAGATCTCCAAATTCTTTTAAAAACTAAATCTATTTGAAATAATGTCATTTACAAGACCCATTTAAAGCAAAAGATTAAAATTGTCCGCCAGGCGCTTCGATCAAGTCAGCCAGAACTCACCTAAATGTTGTGCTCTGCCAGGCGTCAAATACTTTATCTTGATTTAACATTTCCGGTTAAATCCGCCGGCTGTATTGATCCGACGGCGTGCTTGCGGCCGGATTTTATTTAAAAAAACGACTTTATTCTCTAAAAAGTAGTTTGAATAATGACCTGAAATCCGTAAAATCCGCCGTTTATTGTGAAGGAATTGTTTTGAAACCCCGCCGTTCCCAATACCCGGGAAAAATTTTATCTCAAATGAATGGAAATAAAGCATGCGAGTTCTGACGCTTAACTCAGGTAGTTCATCTGTCAAATATCAATTCATTAACACCATCACCCGCGAAGTTCTTTGCAAGGGCCTGGTGGATCGAATCGGTCTGAAAGGTACTAATCTCACCCATAAACGCTGCGACGGAAATCAGGTCGTCATTACGGACAATATCAGCGATCATCAGACCGCCGTCAACTGTATTTTCGATGTCCTGACCGACAAGAATTACGGCGTGGTCAGCAGTCTGGAGGAAGTCGAAGCAGTCGGTCACAGACTGGTACATGCCGGCTCTGCTTTTAAGGAATCAGTATTGATAAACGCTGCCGTCCGTGAAAAGCTCTACGAATGTATCGATTTTGCCCCGTTGCATAATCCGCCAAACATCAAAGGTATCGAAGCCAGCCTCAACAAACTGCCTGCGATTCCGAACGTTGGCGTATTCGATACGACATTTCACGTCAATATGCCGGATTACGCCTACACTTACGCCATTCCTTATATGTACTATGAAAAATATGGAATCAGGCGCTATGGCTTTCACGGCAGTTCGCATTACTTCGTCTCACATCGGGCAGCCGAAATCATCGGCGCGCCGATAGAGAAATTGAACATTATCACCTGCCATCTGGGCAATGGCAGCAGCATCGCCGCAGTCAGGGGCGGAGTTTCCGTAGACACTTCCATGGGCTTCACTCCTCTGGAGGGTTTGGTAATGGGAACGCGCTGTGGCGACATCGACCCGGGGCTGATTTTCACCATCGCCGACCGTGAAAAATTCACCGTCGAACAGGCGAACGCCTTTTTTAACAAACAATGCGGCATGAAAGGATTGACCGGACTATCCAGTGACATGCGGGAAATTGAAGCGGCTGCCGCCAACGGCAACGATCGGGCGCGCTTAGCGTTGGACGTTTTCTGCTACCGCGTGAAAAAATATGTCGCAGCCTATATCGGAGTCTTGAACGGAGCCGATCTGATCATTTTCACCGGCGGAATCGGTGAAAACTCGCATTTCGTACGCGAACACGCCTTAGCCGGCCTTGAAAATCTTGGCGTGCAGATTGACATCGAAAAGAACCGGTCGGTACGCAGCATTGAGAACGTTATCAGTCACCCGGAATCCAAAATCAAGGTATTGGTAATCCCAACCAATGAGGAATTGGTGATCGCTCTGGAGACCGAGAGAATCATAAAAAACAGTCGCTGAGGGCCGATTTTTGCATTTTTTTGGATTTAAAGATAAAATATTTGGCCTTCCGACGGAAGATTTTCTTGACATTTTAATTTTTGTCTCTTAACATTTACCCATAAAAATGTAGTAACAAACTTTAGGAGGAAATTACAATGGCTGAAAAAGTTGCAAAATCTAATGTAAAAAAGGAAAAGGGGTACCTTTATTACCTCGACAAGAACGGCAATGTAGCCCGTTCCAAAATGGCCCGCGGCGGCAATAAGGGCGGCGGCGCCGAGGTCGTAGCAAAAACCGGCGTAAAAAGACAAGAGGGTTATCTCTATTTCATCGATAAGAATGGAGATGTTTCCCGCGCCAAGATGGCTCGCGGCAGAAAGTAAAACCAGCCGAATTTCTGCTTTTAATATTCATAGAGAGACTCCGTTGAACAACGGAGTCTTTCGTTTTATTTAAAATAGGCTTATTTTAAGGAAAGTTTTGATGGTGATTAAATGAATGCTCACAAATTTACTCGAAAAGACTGGAATATGCTGGCGATCTGCGGCCTGTTGCTGCTGATTTCCGTATTCTATCTTGGTCGCAATTACCGTAAAGCCTTTCCATCCTATGATATCGATTTTAAATTGTCCCGCGCCGAATCGCGCCTCGAGGCTGAAAAATTTCTCAGCCGCCAGAATATCGACCTCAACGGATTCCGGCACGCCGTTATCTTCGACTACGACGAACTCACCAAAATCTTTATGGAAAAAGAGGTCGGTCTGGAAGAAGCCAGTCGGCTTGTCAATCAGGATTTTCCGATCTGGCGCTGGTCGAACCGCTGGTTCAAACCACTCAGCCGCGAGGAATTCAAGGTCAGCCTGACAACCGATGGACGGATCGCCTCTTTCGAACACATTCTGCCGGAAGAAGCCGCGGCCGATGCGATTACCATAGAGGCCGCCCGGAAAATCTGCCGGAATTTTTTATTTTCCGACCGACAACTGAATCCGGAAGAATGGGAGTTCATCGAGGATAAAACCGACCGCAAACCCAATCGGGTCGACTATCTGTTTACTTATAAGAAGAAAGGCATCGAAATTTTCAATGCCACTTACCGGATAGACGTCGGGATACAGGGCGATCAAATCGGCAAATATCACGAGTACTGGAAACTACCCGAACAATGGCTGCGCGGTTATCAGCGTATGCGTTCGCTGAATTCGACGACCGCCCTGTCGGCAAATATTTTCTTTCTACTGATTTTGATTGCCGCTTTGATTACTTTTAGCATTCACCTGAGTCGT
Source organism: uncultured bacterium (assembly GCA_964576275.1). GTDB lineage: Bacteria > Fidelibacterota > UBA2242 > UBA2242 > UBA2242 > JAGNGI01. Next base: position 118,006 of record CAZNUN010000001.1, read on the forward strand.
AAAAACGTTCATTTCAAAACCGCATTGTGGTTTGGCCTCGCCACTTTTATTCTGCAATTCATCAGCCAGCTCAACGAACTGCCGATACAAATCTACGCTTTTGACACCAATCAATCGCTGGGGAATTATTACGGCGACTATTTCATCCAGACCTTCATTGTCGCGTTGCTGTACGGACTGCTGATCACCGTCATCGCCGGCGCCGGAGAATCACTCTACCGGCGGGCTTACCCAGATCATATTGCGCTGCCGAAGGCTTTTACCGGGGCCGGAATCCGTACCAAATCCTTCCTGACCAATTCCATTTGTGGTTTCACCCTGGCGGTGGTGTTTATTGCCTTTCAAACCTGCTTTTATTTGATCGCCAATCATTTCGGAGCCTGGGCGCCGGCGGAGGTAACATATTCAGATGTACTGAATACCTATATCCCCTGGATTTACGTCCTATTGATCGGTTTCACTCCAGCGGTTACCGAAGAATTCTCTTTCCGTCTCTTCGCCATCCCCTTTATCGGTAAAATCACTCACTCCAAATTATTAGCCGTTTTGATTCCAGCCATTGTCTGGGGATTTGCCCACGCCAATTACCCCAATCAGCCCTTCTGGATCCGGGGAGCTGAAGTTAGTCTCTTCGGTGTCTTCATTGGGATGATTTTTATGCGGTTCGGAATCCTGACGGTGTTGGTCTGGCATTATACCATCGACGCCATTTACACGGCCACATTTTTAGTAAAAACCGGCCAGCCCTATTTAGTGATCACGGCTAGTCTGGCTGCCGGATTGATAGGACTGCCTATTTTATACAACCTCGTCAGCTATCTGCGAACCCGTAAATTTAGCGAAACGAATAGTCTGGTGAACGATGCAACCGGTCTCACCCCAGAGCCGACGACAATTGAGACGGAAGTAAAACCGACTCCACCGGAAATTGCGGATTATCAAAGTCACCCGTCCGGGAAGGTGCGTAACGGTCTGATCCTAAGCGCGGTATTTCTAATGGTTTTATTGTTGCCGGCCAATAAGATCGGTGAGTTTTACCACTTCCCAATCGCGAAAAATGAAATTCGTCGGACAGCCGCGGATTATCTGGCAGACAAGCACATCAATCCGGATGAATTTGAAACCGCTCTGGGATTGGTCCGGAACTACGACCCTCTGATGGGTCGGTATATCATCCAGTTCGCATCCGTCCAACAATTAAATCTGATCATGGCGCAATTTTTACCCGACCTGGTAACCTGGGAAGTGCGCTTTTTCAAACCGGGCGAACGGGAGGAATACCGTCTTCAGGTAAATCCAATGGACAACCGGGTGGTGGCCTTCGATCATTTATTGGATGAAGACGCCCCGGGAGCCAACCTTACCAAAGCCACCGCCCAGACTCGTGCCGCCGAATTTCTTGTCGCACACCAATACGATCTGACGACTTTCCGGCTGGCCGAATCCGATTCCAAGGCTCAGCCCAACCGCACCGATTACCAATTCATCTGGGAGTCGTTGGAAAATCATCCAGCCAGTCTGGAAGAGGGGCGCCTGCGGCTGAAAGTCAGCGTCAGGGGAGACGAGATCGCCGCTTTTGCGACCAGTTATAAAATTCCGAAAAAATGGGAAGACGAACAGACTCGCCGAACCACCCTGCAATCAGCCGTGGTGGGTCTTCAGATCGTTTTGTTGATTCTGATCATTTACCGGATTGTAATTCTGCTGCTCAGAAAGCGGCAGACATTTTTCGGAGCCTGGCGGCCAGTCTTCCGGATCGCCTTAGGGATCTCCGCTCTGGCGATTGTCGCCAGTTTGCTGTATCGTCCGGCGGCGTTATTGAACTACGACACCAGCTGGTCACTGAACAACTGGAATTTTCTATGGCTGATGCTGATTGTCCTGAAAGCCATCGGAGTTGCCCTGATCGCCGCCCTGATGCTGGTTACCATCAATGTGCTCTACCCGCAAGCCGAACAGTCGCTCCGTAAATCCACTCGCCCGCAATATGCGCGGGACGCCCTGCTGGCGGCGCTTGTCATCACGACCGGATTGCTGGCTTGCGGCCGGATCACTAATTTAATCGCCGGTTTAATCAATCCGGCGATGTTAGCCGACCATTTCCCGATCTACGGGCTGGAAGATTCCATTTTCCCCCTGGTCAATGGTATCTTTGATGTCATCCTAAAAGGGCTTATCGCAATCGGAATGATCGCCATTGGCGGCTTTTTACTGCAAAATTTGCTTGCCAGAGACTGGGCAAGATTTTCGACAATCATTATTTTGACAGCCATTTTTACGCCGCACAATTATTTGTCTCTCAGTGGTTATATTGCAGGTTTCCTGCGATTATTGCTCCCGGCCTTGTGGCTTTTCATTGGCCTGAGATATTTCGTTGGGGCCAATCCGCCCGCCTTTTTATATGGTGCGATTGGATTTTTTACGATCACTAATCTCATTGACCTGCTGTCAGCCGGTTCGCCGGGCGGGCGGGCTGCAGCGGTATTGTTGATTATCATCGCCGTGATATTAATTCTATGGATTGTCACAGAAAAACTGGACCTGAATCTAAAGTATTTAGTTAAAAGATATTTGAAATGAACCCAAAGGATCTTAAATGAACAGCATATCGGCTGAAAATAAATATGCCAAACTCGCCTATGAATTCGAGAACGATACGGCTTTAAAGACGGAGATCGCCGCTTCCTCTCCAAAGGTGCAGCGCTATATTAACAATCTATGTGAAAAAATCGGACAACTTTCCAAAATCGGCGCCGCCCTTTCCGCCGAACACAATCTGCCTATTTTGCTCCAGATGATTTTGGATGAAGCCCGCCGGTTCACCAATGCCGACGGAGGAACCCTCTATATGATGAGCGAGGACGGTAAATCGTTGAATTTTGAGATCGTGCAGACCGGCTCGCTCAATATCAAAATGGGCGGTACTTCCGGCAATCCGATCAACTGGTACCCGGTGCGCCTCTTTCTGGCGGACGGGCGGCCGAACCATGCCATGGTCTCGGCGCATGTCGGACTGACCGGAGAAATCGTCAATATTCCGGATGTCTATGACGTCGAGGGCTTCGATTTCACCGGCACCCGGGCTTTCGACAATAAAACCGGCTATCGTTCCAAATCGATGCTGGTCGTCCCGATGCGCAACCATGAAGACGAAATCATCGGCGTTCTGCAGATTCTCAATGCCCAGGATCCTCTGACCGGCGAGGTCATCCCATTCTCGGCTGCCGATCAAAGCCTGATAATCTCGCTGGCGTCGCAAGCTGCAGTAGCCATCACCAACACCCGATTGATTCATGATCTCGAGAATCTGTTCGAGTCCTTCATCCAGGTGATCGCCTCCGCGATCGACGAAAAATCACCCTATACCGGCGGTCATATCGAACGAGTCGCCGAATTGACCATGCTGATCGCTCAAACTATCAATAAGGTCAACTACGGCAAATATGCCGACTTTTCGATGAACGACGATCAACTGAAAGAGCTGCGCATTGCGGCCTGGATGCACGACATCGGTAAAATCACCACCCCTGAATATGTCGTCGATAAATCTACGAAGATGGAAACCATATACGATCGACTGAATACCATTCAGGCGCGGTTTGAAATACTAAAGCGTGATATAAAAATCGGACTGCTCGAGCAACATCGTTCCGCTAACGGCGATTCATCAGCCCCGGCCGGCAGCTACCTGGCTGAATATGCCCAGAACATAAAGCAACTACAGGATGATTTCGCCTTTCTTCGCGTCGCCAATGTTGGCGGCGAATTTATGGCGCCTGAAAAGCAGGCGCGCATCCGCGAGATGGGCACCCGAATTTTTGAAATAGATGGCGAAAAACAGCCGCTGCTGACTGCGGAGGAGATCGAAAATCTGTGTATTCCCCGCGGAACGCTGACCGAGGCTGAACGTCAGATAATCAACAATCACGTGGTCGTCACGATTAAAATGCTCGAAAAACTACCCTATCCCAAGAAACTGCGCCGGGTTCCCGAATTCGCCGGCGGCCATCACGAAAAATTGGACGGAACCGGCTATCCTAATCATCTCACCGATGAACAACTGGCTGTGCAGACCAAGATCATGGCGTTGGCGGACATTTTCGAAGCTCTGACCGCCCGCGACCGCCCCTATAAAAAGGGAAAAACTCTCTCCGAGGCCATGAAGATCATGACTTTTATGGCGCGCGACAAACATATTGATCCGGAACTGTTCCGCATATTCGTTCAGGAAAAAATCTACCTGGACTACGCTCAAAAGTTTATGGATCCGGGCCAGATCGACGAAGTAACAATTGATCTGGCGACCCTGAAGTAAGCCCGGAATTGGTGATTTGACTGCCCCGATAAAACGCAATCAACAGATTGAATTAACTATCGAAGATCTGGCTTTCGGCGGGCAAGGGCTGGCACACATCGGCGATTTTGTTATTTTCTTCCAACGCGCCGGAATCCCCGGCCAAAAAGTCCAGGCGCGTATTAAACGCATCCGGGACCGTTACGCCGAAGCCGTCATTGAGACCGTGCTCGATCAAAGTCCGCTCGAGATCGCGCCGCCCTGCCCTTATTTCCGGCACTGCGGCGGCTGCCGGCACCAAAACCTGACCTATGAACACCAAACCGAATATCTCGCTAAACAAGTCGCCGAATTATATCATCATCTGGGCGGATTTGCGGGCACTGCAATCGCTCCCATTATTCCCGCCGAAGAGATTTTTCGCTATCGCAATAAGATGGAATTTGCCTTCTCCGACCGGCGTTGGCTTTTGGAAAACGACGACCTGAGCCGGCCGACCGATTTTGCGCTGGGTCTGCGCGCTCCTGATAATTACCATAAAGCACTCGATATCGACGATTGCCTGATCGCTCCGCCGGAAACAGCGGCCATTCTGCCGCTTGTACGTGAGTACGCCCGACAAAGAAATCTGTCGCCCTATAACTCAAAAAACCATACCGGCTACCTCCGGCATCTGATGGTTCGTAAAGGCGTGGCCACCAACCAAATTATGATTAATATAATCACGGCCGGCGACACTCCCAATCTGTTGCAGCCGCTGGCACAAATCCTGAGAGAGCGCCTGCCGCATGCCGAATCAATTGTTAATACGATTTCGTATAATGTCAGCGGCACGACGACTGGCGAAAAAATTCATTTGCTGTCCGGACAGGATTACATCACCGATCGAATCGGTCCTCTGATTCTGAAAATCTCGCCCGAATCCTTTTTCCAGACCAATACGCGCATGGCTGAAACACTTTACGATGTCGTGAAAAAATTTACCCAGCCACAATCACATCAGGTTATCTGGGACCTGTACTGCGGCGCTGGAAGCATTGCCCTCTTTCTGGCGGGCGAGTGCCGGCAGGTGATTGGTCTGGAAGTCGTCAGGGCTGCGCTGGCCGATGCCCGCGAAAATGCTCGGATGAATAACATCACTAATGCGGAATTCATTAATTTCGATCTCGAAAAACAAATCCGCACAGAGCCATCGGTTCTGCAAAGTTTACCGCAACCTGAAACGATAATTGTCGATCCCCCGCGCGGCGGGCTAACGCCGGCGCTGATCGCTGTTTTGCGCAGCATCCGTCCGACTCGCCTCGTATATGTCTCCTGCAATCCGGCGACTCAGGTGCGGGATGTTAAAGCCTTGACCGTCGCTAACGAATATCGGATTACCACCGTCCAGCCGGTGGATTTGTTTCCGCACACTCCCCATATTGAAGTCGTGACCGCTCTGGAACGAACTTAAATTTTAATACTGGTAAATCCTTGTTGACATTCGCATTTATCCTGAGTAAACTCAGAGCGTAATTTTCGATAATCAAAAGGGAGATAAATATGGAAACCACTGACAGCGGAAGGGGCATTCGTACTATTTACGTGGATGCCAAATTCGACACTGTCACCGCTCCGGCCATAGAAAAGGCTATGCTGGCGGCGATCAACGACGGTGTGCGCAAGATGATCTGTAATTTTCAGCACTGTGATTATATCTCGAGTATGGCTTTGCGGGCGGTTCTGAACGTCGCTAAAACCATGCAGAAAAACGGTGGACAATTTGTTCTTTGCAATCTCTCAACTTATATACTGGAAATTTTCGAGCTGGCCGGGTTCACCCGCATCCTAACCATTGTAGACGATCAACAAAAAGCCGAAGCCAAACTGAGCACCTGATAAGAAAGGAAACCCATATGAAACTGAAATTTGGCGATGTACTCTTGAAATATCTGGAAGCCGAAGGGGTCGAATATGTATTTGGCGTGCCGGGAACGACCGTCGTGCCTTTTCTGTCGGCCTTCAACCGCTCCCAGACTGTACGGCCGATTCTGGCCAAACATGAGGAAGGCGCGGCTTTCATGGCGGATGGCTATGCCCGCGTAAAAAACACAATTGGCGCCTGCTTTTCAACCTCCGGCCCGGGAGCCACCAATCTGGTCACCGGCGTTGCCAATGCCTATATGGACAACGTTCCGCTATTAGTCATAACCGGCCAGGTAGATACGGTCATGCAGGGCAAAGGCGCTTTTTAGGATTCTTCCAAAGAGGGCATCGATTCGGTGAAAATGTTCGAACCGATTACCAAATCCAGCACGATGGTCATCAATCCGCATAAAGCCATTGAAGACCTGCAATCCGCTCTGCGCCGCGCCCTGACCGGTAAAAAGGGCCCTGTGCATTTAACGATTCCGAAAGACATTCAGAGCGCCGAGGTGGAATTCAGCGCAGTGGCGCCGTCAAGTTACCGCTTCAAGCCGGAATACTTCGACCGGCGGCTGGTAGTCAATGCCGTCGAAGAATTGAAAAACGCCAGGTGTCCGGCGATCCTGATCGGTTCGGGCGCCGTATCGTCGGGAGCCTGCGCCGAAATCCTGGAATTGGCCGAATTGCTCAGTATCCCGGTAGCCACCACTCCCAAAGCCAAGGGCGCCTTCCCGGAAAACCATCCTCTGGCATTGGGCGTGCTGGGACTCTGTGGTTCGCCGCTGGCGGAAAAATTTATAAAATCCGACGAAATTGATGTCCTGCTCGTGATCGGCGCCAGCCTGAATCAAATGACCACCCTTTCGTGGGACCCGCATTTAGCGCCTTCCAAATGTCTGATCCACATTAATATTGATCCCACGGAAATCGGCAAATCCTATCTGACGCATATTCCGCTGGTCGGCGATGCCCATACGATCATCAGCGAAATGAATTTCCGCTTCCTGCGCTACGCCGCCGAGTTCGAAAGCACCTGGAAAGAACACGAAATAATCCTGCAACGCTTCCGCGATCTGACTGGTATGTACACCGACCCTGAAAAAATGCGTTCGGACGCCGTGCCGCTTAAGCCCCAACGTCTGATCGGCGATTTGCAGGAAAGCCTACCTGAAGACGCAATTCTGTTCGTTGACGTCGGTAATTCGATCACCTGGGCAACGCATTATCTGCAGGTAAAAAAACCCGGCGCGCTGATCACGCCATTCGGCATGCTGAGCATGGGCTACGGGATCGCCGCCGCGATCGGCGGAAAATTGGCCGCTGGTCCGCGTCCGGTGGTATGCGTCGCCGGAGACGGATGTTTCCTAATGAACGGTATGGAGATCGCCACGGCGGTCAGTCATGATATTCCTATGGTTTTCGTAATCGTCAGGAACAATAAACTCGGACTGGTAAACGACCTGCAAACCTTCGTCCTGGGAAAAAATACAGTGGCCACCCGTTTCAAACCGGTAGACGCCGCCAAAGTCGCCGAAGGACTGGGGGCGGAAGCCTGTAAGGCCGATCGGCCGGGCGAGCTGAAAACGATCCTTCCGCAGGCCATTAGTTCCGGCAAGGTTGTGGTCATCGATTGCTTCGTAGATCCGGAAGAAATCCCACCGCTGGTGCCATTCGTGGAAGGGATGAAGAGTTTCGCTCAGCGCATTGATTTCGCATAACAGGTGACTTTGATTTCTTAGTCACAGATTAATCTCACAGAACAGCTTTGCGGGGCTGTCCCTGTTTGCTGCCGAACATTTCTGATAATGTGGACGCTGTAAGATTCGAACTTACGACCCCCGCCTTGTAAGGGCGATGCTCTAACCAGCTGAGCTAAGCGTCCGAATAATTAAAAGCGGGCAAATTTAAGAAAATAAAATCAAACGGGCATTTATTTTCTGACTGCCAGATCCAATACTTCCGACATTTCTTTCACAAAATCGAATCTGATTTCGTTTTTGATCTGCTTGGGAATTTCAATCAGGTCTTTGCGGTTCTGATCCGGCAGGATGATCCGGCGCAGGCCGGCGCGGTGGGCGGCTAAAACTTTTTCCTTCACCCCACCGATCGGCAGAACGGCTCCGCGCAGAGTAATTTCGCCTGTCATTGCCAGACTGTCTCTGACCTTGCGTTTCTTGAGCAGCGAATAAACCGCGGTCAGGATCGTGACGCCCGCCGACGGCCCATCCTTGGGAATGGCTCCGGCCGGGACATGAATGTGAATATCGGTTTTTGCAAAAGATTCTTCATCCAATCCCAGCTCACTTGCATTGGAACGGATATAACTCAGCGCAGCTTCGGCCGATTCCTTCATCACGTCTCCGAGTTGTCCGGTCAGATTCAGTTTGCCGGTGCCGCGCATGCCGGTGGCTTCGACGAACAGAATATCGCCGCCGACCGAAGTCCAGGCTAATCCGATCGAAACACCGGGTTTAGACAGTCTTTCGGCAATATCAATGAAGAACCGTTGCGGCCCGAGGTAATTTTCGACGGCTTTCTCATCGATAACATAGTTTTTTTTCCGCTTACTGGTCGCCACTTCGCGAGCGACTTTGCGGCAGACATTGGCGATTTCCCGCTCGAGATTGCGGACGCCCGCTTCACGCGTGTAACTGTTGATAATAAACCGCACGGCTTTGTCATTAAACTCGATTTTAGTCGCGGCCAGACCATGTTCTTTTACCTGCTTGGGAATTAAAAAAGTTTTGGCGATGTTTAGTTTTTCTTCTTCGATATAACCGCTGAACTCGAGCATTTCCATCCGGTCTTTCAGGGCTGGAAGGATCGTGTCAATCATGTTGGCGGTGGCAATGAACATAGTTTTGGAAAGATCGTATGTCACTTCGAGATAATGATCGCTGAAAGTCGAATTTTGCTCGGGATCGAGCACTTCCAGCAAAGCCGAGCTCGGGTCGCCGCGAAAATCGGCGCCGACCTTATCGATCTCATCTAACATGAAAATCGGGTTGCTGGATTCGGATTTACGCAGGCTTTGCAAAATCCGTCCCGGCAGTGCGCCTATATAGGTGCGGCGGTGACCGCGAATCTCGGCTTCGTCGCGTACGCCTCCCAGCGAGATTCGCACGAATTTTCTTCCCATCGCCCGCGCGATCGATTTGCCCATCGAGGTCTTTCCCACTCCGGGCGGGCCGACGAAACAGAGAATCGGGCCTTTGACGCTGGCATCCGGGTCTTTTTCCTGCTTCAGTTTACGAATAGCCAGGTATTCGATGATCCGGTCCTTGATTTTTTCCAACCCATAGTGATCTTCATCTAGAATTCTCTGGGCGGCTTTGATGTCGACATTGTCATTTGTGTAAACTCCCCACGGCAAATCCACCAGCCAGTCCAGATAGGTGCGCGATACGGTATATTCCGGTGAAGCGGCCGGAATTTTCTTGAGTCGATCGAGTTCCTTTTCGGCAATTTTACGGGCTTCATCGGTCATTTTGGACCGGGCGATTTTTTCTTCCAGTTCCTGTAATTCCAGAGAGCCTTCGTCATCGCCGAGCTCCTTACGGATAGCCTTCAACTGTTCCCGCAAAAAATATTCGCGTTGCGTCTTGGAAATCTCATCCTGGACTTCGGATTGGATCTGGTCGCCGAGCTGAATGCGTTGAATCTCGCGATTCAGGGTCACAGTGGCTTTTTCAAGACGCCTGCGTACATCCAGTTCCTCCAAAATCTCCTGTTTTTCGGTAATCGGTACATTCAGTAAATGAATGACCCGATCAATCAGGCGACCGGGATGCTGAAAGGAAGTAAAGATCGAAGTCTGTTCCTCGCTCAGGTAGGATGCAATTTTACTGAGTTTCTGGTAAAGCTGCCGGATGTTGGCCAGCATGGCGTCGATCTCGATGCTTGGCTGATAAATTTCCTGGGCTTTTAGAATCGCGCCCTTGAAATAGGGGTCGACCTGAATATACGACTGTATTTTCGCCCGTTCCACTCCCTGGACAATAGCACTTTTACTACCATCCGGCATATTGAATATCTTCAGCACCTGGGCGATGGTGCCCCACTCGAACAAATCCTCTTTCTCAGGATTTTCGAGCGAACCCTCTTTCTGGGCGACGACTACGATGCGTTTCTTGGCTTCCGGCAATTCCTCTATCAGGCGTAAAGAACGCTCTCTCCCAATATAAATCGGAATCACCTGCTGCGGAAAAAGTACCGTATTGCGCAATGCCATGATCGGCAGTATTTCCGGTACGCCCAACGGGGATTCGTTCTTGAGATCATTGTTATTCTTGTCGTTATCCGGCATTTTTCTGTTACCTTTCAAATCTTATGAGTACTTGGTTCAACCGATTCTGTCTATCTCGCTTAGAAGTGAAATCACCCGATAGGTTACTTGATAGTCGCCTTCTTTGGAACGGCCGGGAATCGCCGGCCACAGTCCGGATGGCATTTGCTGACTAATCAGCCAGTTCAGGGCTTTTTTAAAATTGGCATGTTCATGAAATTCCACCAGCGGCGCCAGGGCTTCCAGAAAGCGGAGGGTGCCTCCCCGAAAGAGGCCGTTCTCCGAATATTCAATATATAAATGACTCCAGGCGTCCGGTTCCGGAAAGAGAGTCGTATGGTTATTTTCCAGATACAAATTCAATAAAAACTCCGCTCCTTTGAGGCAGGTTTCCATATTGCGCAGGCGCGAATGGGCACTGAAAGCCTGGACGATCACCAAGGTCGTCCAGATGCCGCTGCGCGCGGTTTTCACTGATTCACCGGCCGCCAACATCGTCGGTGAAAGCCAACCGCCATCTTCGCGCTGACGTTTGGCCAGCCAGCGGAAACCCTTTTCAACAAACGGATTGCCCGCCAAACCGTACTTGACCAATAACCACAAAGCCAATCCCTGGTGATGGAGCAGCAGCGGAAATTTCCCGTCGGATTTCTGGTTCTTTAAAATTGCGATCAGCCCTTTCTGAATAGCGGGCATGTCTTTAGTACATCCAAAATCCAGCAGTTGCAGCATATTCTGCAATTGCAGCAGAAACTGGATGGATTTTTGCTGTTCTTCGATCGGAAAATTCCTTTTCAGATTCCATAGCCCGTCCGCCTGTTGGGTGGCCAGCAGCCTTTCACGCGGCTTGTAAAACTGGATCTCCTGCCGTAACCGTCCGAGTAATTCATGTTCATGCGATAAAAAGCGTTCCGCCGTCAGCAGTTGAACCGGCAGAGGCGCTTTGGCGACCAGTAACGGAATCGGGTCGATTTTAATTAATTTCATCCATTTCTTTTTCATATTAATATCTGACTTTCAAGGGTTTTCAATAATAGTTATTAATCGTAAGGATTGGCATTGATGTTTGGTTACAATTGTTAATAGGATTTAAGGGGTCGACAGTCCAGGCCGGCGCGGGCTAATTGCCGTCTGTATATTGGATTCTGTATGACAGATGAGTCTGATTCTCATTTTAAATATCGGTAAGATCATTAAAAAGCATGTTAATATGCTTTTTATTGTCCTGAAATGCAAGCATTTTCTGAATTGAGGATAAGGAATCATAGACCGGTCAGATAGTCGAATATAGCGTTTATTTCGGTATAGTTGCCGGCGTAAAAGTCAGCCCGCGGCAGCTCAGTCGATTTCAGACTACTCAGGAAACCGACCGTTTTCGCTCCGGAAGCGACTGCGGCTTTGAGACCATTGATCGAATCTTCGATAATCATCGTTTCGGCCGGCAGAACGCCCAGCCGTTCCATCGCTATCCGGTACGGCTCGGGATGAGGTTTTGAATAACGGACATCATCTGCGGTGATCGTCAGATCGAAGCAGTTTTGCACATTTGTATTGGCAAATACCCATTCCAGAAATTCGGCCGAGGTCGAGGTCACCAAGGCGCTGTGACAATGCCCGGCAATCTTATTTCGGAACGCGGAAAATCCCGGAATATAGTTCAATCCATTTTGAAATTCGGCCCGAATATACCTGCGACCATCTTGTACCAGTTTTTCGAAATCAGTTTTTATTCCGTACCGCTCTTGGATTAGTTGATAAAAATCGGCTTCGGTCGTTCCTTTGAAATACTTCCAGTCTTCATCCGGAACGTTTATTCCGAATTGAGCGAAAAGGCGGGCTTCGGCCGCGACATAGAGCGGTTCGGAATCCACCACCACTCCGTCAAAATCGAACAAAACGGCTCTGAGAGACATTTTATAAAACGAACCCGGCAGTTAAAAACAGAATTACCGCCCCCAATGCGCTGACCAGCGCATAAGGCAGCTGGGTGTTGACATGATCAATGTGATCGCAGGCTGAAGCCATCGAGGCGACGATGGTTGTATCGGAAATCGGCGAGCAGTGATCGCCGAAAACGCCGCCGGCCAGCACCGCCGAAACCACCAGCGGCAGGTAAACATCAGTCGCCGCCGCCAAAGGCACCGCCAAAGGAATCATCAGGGCAAAGGTTCCGAAGCTCGTTCCGGTCGCGAAAGCCACCAAGGCAGATATGATAAATATCAGCGCCGACACGATATTCGTATTGATAAAAGGTGCGCTGACGGATGCGAGGTACGCTCCGGTACCCAGCGTTTTACAGGTCTGACCGAGCGCAAAAGCCAGCATCATCAGAATTGCCAGGGAGATCATCCCGCCGGCACCCTTCAGAACCATATCCATGATTTCCCTGACGGACATCAATCTCTGCCAGCGGTATAAAACCGCTGCGACGGCAATCGCCAGCATTACCGACCAGAAAACAGCCGTCGAACCGGATCCGTGAGTGAGGTTGCCATGGCCCGTCACGATCAGAAAAAGCGGCATTGCCAGACTCATTACAATGACCGGAATTAGCATATTGCGGGCTAAGTGCGGCCGGTTTTCCACCGGCTTCATTTCGATAATCGTCTCATCCATTAAAGGAGTGGCGCCGTCTCTGAGCAATTTGCCATCTTCCAGAACGCGGCGTTCCGCCCGGCGCATCGCTCCCCCATCAAAACCGCTCAGCGCAATTCCCAGCACTACCCAAACCGTCACAATCGAGTAAAAATTTAATGGTATGGATTTTAACAGAACGCTGGTCGGATCGGGCACCCCCTGAGCCGCCAATAATCCGATCACAAATGCCCCCCAGGCGTTCAACGGAATGAGCATACAGACCGGAGCAGAGGTCGAATCGGCGATATAGGCTAATTTTTCACGTGAAATTTTCATTTTATCGAACAGTGGTCGACAGATCGTACCGACAATTAGGATTTTGATGCTCGATTCGATGAAAATGACAACTCCGAGAATCCAGGCTAACAGCTGCGCCCCCCTCCGGCTCCGAATCCAGTTCCGCCGCAGCAGAAAATCCACGAAACCACTGACACCGCCGGAACGTTGGGTCAGGGCAATCAAACTCCCTACCATGGCACTAAACAGGATTATACGGGTATTATCGGCGTCCTGAAAGACCCGGACTAATGCGCCTAAAGTCGCCGCCATTCCGATCAGCGGATTACCCTGTGAAAGAATGATCCAGCCAACCCAGACTCCCAGACCGAGTGAAATAAAAACCTGGCGGGTAACGATGGCCAGGACGATCGCGATCAGCGGTGGTAATATTGAAACCCAACCGGAGGTTACCATAATCCATACTCCTGAATTAATTGGCACGGAAATTTTCTCAAGATGACCACTTCAAGAAGCGGCCCGTTCGTTTTTTTTACAAGCATTTTTTATAAACTCGTTTAATTATGCCTATCGAATGGGAATTCCACCCTGAAAGTAGTGCCGCCGGCCGGATTATTACTCGCCGAAATACTTACACCATAGCTGTTCAAAAGCATATAGGCGTTGTACAAATTGAATTTTGTCAGCGCGGCTGGGTCGGACGGTTCGGTGGCGCCCGGAATGATACGATAAAACATCGGCATGAAAATTTCTTCCACTTTACCTTCGATAATCGGCTGGCCGGTGGATGCTATTTCCACTACCACGACCCGCTCGGTCGCATCGGTCCGGATGGTCAGAGTCTTGGCGGCGGAATCGCGCATAGACTCCACGCAGCATTGCACGATACTCATCAGTCCCTGCGAAAAATCGCTGTAATAACCGGTCACCAGGGGTAAATCCCGGGTTAAGAGCAGTTCTTTGCGAATCTGAGCCTTAAAGAAAGACTCGGTTTCCAGAAAAAGCAATTCATTTTTCAGTAAATCGCTGAGATTGATCTGGATCTTACGGTTCTCCTGTTCAAGGTAAATCTTATCAATAAAGCTCGTCAGCAGCGATTCAATTTTCTTGACATTGCTGACAATGATATCGGGTTCATTCAGCTGGGGAAGTCGCAGCTTGAGTAATTGCGCCCGTCCCATGATTACTGTAAGGGTATTTTTAATGTTATGAATGATACCGCTCATCATCAGGGTTAGCGACAGAAGGCGCTGTTGTTTCAGGAGTTTGACTTGCATGGCTTGCTGATCCAGGCTCATCCGTTTATATTCGCTGATATCATTGATAACGGCGAAGGTCGCCAATGCCCCCCGGTAATCGGTGATGACCGGACTGATCTCCACATCGATGATATGTCCATCCTTGCACTTAAAGGTGGTTTCATAGCGATCCGGCGGAATTTTTCCGACCTGCCGCATACGACGGCGTTCTTCGAGCAGATCCAGCCCCCGGCTGGTATAAACCTCGCGGTAATCCTTGCCAATCAGTTCCGATTCGGTATAACCCAGCATGTCGGCCATTTTTTTATTGACATAAAGAAAGCGATCCTGCTGACTAATGACGATGCCGGCGTTAATAGTATTGATAAAAAGCCGGTAAAGCGATTCAGTCTCGGACAGATTTTCCTCGGTCTTTTTTCTTTCGATGGCGTTGGTCAGGATATCCGCGACCATTTTCAATAAAGCGATTTCATCATCTGACCACTTGTGCGGCGCTTTCACGGCATCGAATCCCAGAAAACCGACACACGTCTTATTATAGATCATGGGGACCGCCAGCAGAGATTTGATTTCTTCGATTCGAAATTCCTCTGCCTCATGCTGCGCCTCATGGGGTAATTCGTCAAGACTGTTGAGCACGATGGGCAACTTGCGATTCAATTGGGTCAGCCACCATGAAAAACGGCTTGTCTGCAGGTCTTTCAGCCGGGATATTTGCGGTTTAATTGTTTCCCGGCACCACTCGTTGGTATTCGACATAAACTTTTTGTCCGGTGTTAGTAAAAATACATAACTGCGGTCCACCTGGCAGAATTCACCGAGTTCCTGCAAGGCAGTATCGATCCAAAAATTCACCTCATCGCCGGCAATATTAATAAAGCGCGTGGAGATTTTTATAATCAGATTTTGCATTTTTTTCATCGCAGGCCTCTTCACTACGGTTAAAAGTACCGTTTTTCAATCAATGATGCAACGATTGTCAATCCAATTCCCCGGCCGGCGGACAGCGCCAGGCGTCACAACGGCAGCCCTTCCGCCTGCAGAAAGATTCTCAGCCTGGCCGGATCGGTAAATTGATGCGCACGGATACCCAGCCTTTCGGCACCGGCGACATTTTCCGGCAGATCGTCAACGAACAGCGCCTCGCCAGCGGATACACCGGCTTGCCGCAAGGCATATTCATAGATTTCCGGTTCAGGCTTCAACGTGCCGGCCTCATAGGACAACGCCAGACCGTCCATTTCATCCAGAATAGCGTATTTGCTTCTAATGGCGCGGATATGCAGGGCATTAGTATTGGAAAGCAGAAAAACCGGAACCTGCCGCCGCAGGTATTGGACGATTTGCCAGACTTCCGGATTCAATTCGAATCCGCTCTGCCAGATTTCCACCAAATCCTCAATGCCAATCCGGCCGTCGAACTTATAGATTTGCTTAGCCGCGGTCAGATAATCGTCAATGGTCAACAGGCCTTTTTCGAACTGTTTCTCGAGTTTCATCAAAGAGGATTCCAGAACCTGATCTTCCTGAATGTGAAATTTTACGGCAATCCGCGCCACGGCGGCGGCCAGATTGACCCGTACAATGACATTTCCCAAATCGAAGAAGACGACTCTAACCATTCCGGTTCTTCCTTTGAACGACAAAATGCAGATTGCTTTTGCCGCTATCCAATCTTACTCGACGATTACTTCGGTTACCAAACGGCCGACTTCCGCTTCGGTGTAGCTTTTAATGACCGCATTCAGATTACCATCCAATTTCTTGGCGGTATCCTCATCAATCAGGCGCAGATGTTTCAAAACGGCAACCGTCATGGAATCGCAGGCGTCCCAACTGCCGCTTAGCACTTTTATGGCAATGCCGACCGGATTATTCTCGTCGTTTCTCAAGCCGATGCCACGCACGCCTTCCATGCCGACTTTCGCGATCCCGCGACCGCCCATCAGAGCTCCGAAATCCGTGTCAAAACGTCCCCGACCACCGATCAGTCTGGGATGCAGTGACATACTGTGGAAAACCCGCCGCAGGTGATCGTCTCCACCTTCGACCAATTTCATATACATCATCGCCAGATTATGGATCGGCATAAAATAAGTTGGAGCGTTGCAGGTATCTGCGGCTACCGGAATACGTTCTTTTCCGGAGTACAATTTGATTTTTTCAAAGATTTTCTGCTGAATAGGGTGATTAATCTCAGTATAATTGGAAATTTCAACCTTCAGGGCTTTGGCGGCTGCCAGCATGCCGGCGTGAGCCCCGGAACAGGCATTATGCACCGCGGTGGGACGGCGTCCCTGAATAGCTAATTGCTCATAAGTCTGCCGATCCAGGGGCGGGTGAATTCCACAGAGCAGATTGTCCATGTTGAGATCCAGCTTTTTCAGGATGGAATTAACCAGATCTACATGATAATGCTCGCCGTTATGGGTTGCGCAAATAATGGCCAGTTCTTCATCGCTAAAGCCGAATTTTTCCAATGCGCCGGATTCCAGCAGAGCAACGGCCTGAAACGGCAAAGCTGCCGCGCCGATGAATATCGGATAATCAGGATCGCCGGCGGCGAACAAACGGCCGCCTTTTTCATCAACCACAGTAGCATATCCGATGTGAAAACTATCGACTGCCGTTCCTCGAATAAACTTACTTACCAGTAACATACAATACTATCTCCTTTATTTGTTTTCAATAATCGTTAAAAATTCACGCATTGCCGCCTCAAATCCGTCGATCAGACTCTGCCCGAGCAGCGCGCGACCGACCGAAATAAATTCAACGTCGATTACTTCTAAGATTGCCAGAATCAGGCGGCGATGCAACTGTCCGCCGACCGAAACCCGCAGATGATTTTTGGTTGCCAGACGCGCGGCCAGAGTGATTTTCTGCAGCTCTGCCAGATAGGCGGGCTGCAATTCCTGAGCGGCAAGGGCTTCGGTGGCCAATTCCACCTCATCAACCCTCAGCCGGTAAGCCGCTTTCAGATCACGCACCTCCGGCTTCAGCCGCAGGATCAGGTTAAAATCTTCCGCCCCCTGAATGGTTTCCACCAGATTCCGTACCGTTTCGGAGTACGGATCGACCGTTTTATCCGCTTCGGTCAGATTGACCAGAGTGATAAAATCCGGACGGACAGACATGGCGCGCTGAATCGCGTGGTTATCGCAATCAGCCCGGACATTCAAACGGCAACGGCTCATGGCGCGAATCGCGGAAACGTTGATAAGCCCTTCGTATTCCGGCTGACAGGTAAAACTGATCCCCCCCGCTCCGGATGCTTCGATGTATCCAATCAAATTGAGAGGATTAGAGAACGGCGTGTCAACCACCCGACCAAGCGCGATAAACGGATCCAGATTAATTTCTAAGTAACGCATAAAAACGCCTTAAAAGGTTACCTCCGAGGCAAACGCCAGATCCACACCGGCCAACATCTCCGATTTTACCAAATCTGTCAGGGCCGCCAGAGTCTCAGGGTGTACATGACCAATCGCCACCGCCCGGCCGCTGCGACGGGCAATTTCAACCGCCTTGGCAAGCTGAGTTTTAATTATCTCCCCATCCCGAACGTTATCAAGAAAAACCGTCCGCAGAGCCGCCGGAACTTTATTGCGGACGGCGATTTCGTAAGCCACGCTTTGCGGAGAGGTCATACTGTCGATGAAATACAGCCCCTTGCGTTTCAAACTGGCAATCACGACCTGCATCAGTTCCGGATCAGAGGTAAACAGCGATCCCATATGATTATTCATCCCCACCGCTTCAGGCAGTTCCTGGTAAGCGTTTTCGAGTCGGTGAACAATTTCATCGGCTTTCATATTATTTAAAAGCATATATTTATCCTCGCCACTCTTATGGGCCGGGTTTTCCGGCTCCATCGGCATATGGATGATCACCTCTTTACCGGCTAGCTTGGCATTGCTGGCCACCCATTGGGAATACTGATGTCCCGGCACCACCGAGATTGTCAGCTTGGCCGGAAGCCGCAGAAAATTTTTTATCACCTCCTGATTGCTGTAACCGAAATCATCGATAATCAGCACCAGCTTGGGGCGCCGGGCAAGCGCCGAGGCGACTATTCCCGGCGGGCTGGCGGTTTTGATGAAAGCCAGCGTGCCAACCGGAACGTTCTGAAAATCGATGAAAATCGTAAACCCGGAATTTGCGGCCAGATGGTCTATTTTTTTAACACTGAATCCCTGCTTCTTTAAATAATCGCTAATCGAAGCGGACAATTGCCCGACATCGGCGCCTTCGAGTAATTCAAAGGCCAGCGCCACCCGGTGCGACGAGACCAGCGAGCCTTTCATCTCCCGGTAGCCCTGGCGGTGCAAATTTTCGCGCGCATTTTCTACCAAGCGGTTTCTGCCTTCATAAAAAAGCAGACTTTTCGAGGGCGCCGACTTTGGTAAAAAACAGACCAGTAAAATTACTAACAAGCCCACCATGGTTAAAAATAAAGCCCCCAGGCGCCTTTCATCCTGACGGCGTCTTTTGATCACATGCGGCACTTTTTTTAAATATCGGCTCATCATTATTTTCAACTGCAAAAACTACAAAATTCCGACCGATTGTCAAAATCGGCGGAGGCTGAATATTTTAATATTTTTGCCAGAATATTGGCCGGGCGACCTTTTCCCCTTATCAGACTGCTGAACCGATGGTCGTCCGTCGCGCCGCCTTTTCAAACTTTCCAAGCAGAAAAGCAAAAAGCAATCCTCCGAAACCCAGCGTAGAGAAAATCCACATCCCCAGGTTATAACCGCCCGGATTGGCAGCTCCGGCGCCAGCCCAATCATTCGCCAGGCCGATTATCAGGTTGAAGCTGAACAGACCAATATTCTGGATCATGGTCATAAGACCATAAGCCGTGCCGAGCCGGCTGTTGTCCACCAGCAAGGCTACCGTTGGCCACATCACCGCGGGTACCAATGAAAAGGCGATTCCCATCATGGTCATGGGAATTATCAGATAAGCCGGAATGCTGGAATGAATATCGAAGAATTCCAGATTTAGCTGCAAGGCGCCCCGGATTCCCAAGGGCGTCGCCAGATCGACATGATAAGCCATTATCAGGTAAACCGGAATAATCAGCAACGACCCAAAAGCCATCAGCAGAGCTTTTCGGCGGGTGCGGTCGGCCACCAGTCCGAACAGCGGCGTGAAAATCATCGCCGCTAAAGTCAGCATACTGGACAGATTGCCGCCGACCTCGCGGGTCGTTCCGTGTGCTTCCTGAAAATACTTGATAGCAAAGGTCTGAAAGGGAAACATCGCCGAATAGAACGTCACGCATAACGCCGTGATATACCAGAAACCGGCTCCGAACCGAAACATTTCACGCCATTCGATCTTTCCCTGCTTGCCCTCTGCCGGTAATGCAAAACGGCGCGAGGCAACCACATCCAGCAGATAATAGATTGAAATGAACACCACCGCCACGATTCCGGCTACCGCTGTGATCCAGAGCGGCTTTTGCCAATATTCATAGAGACTACGTCCCCAGCTGGGCGAATTCAGCGCCAGAAACGAACCCAACCGCGCAAAAGTCAGATTCAATCCGAAGGCAAAGGAAAGCTCCTTGCCCTTGAACCAGCGCGCGATGATAGTCGTGATCGCCACGATCATCGATTCTGCTCCCAGCCCGAAAATCAGACGACCGGTCACCATCAACACCAGGTTGCCGCGCAGGGCGGTTATAACCGCGCCAAGCATTACCAGTAAGGTAAAGAAGAGAACCGAGCGACGCGTGCCAAACCGATCAATAATCAGTCCACCGATCAACACCATGATTATATTGGGAAAACTGTAGATGGCGTTCAGCAGGCCGATATTGGCATCCGTAAAACCAAGCTGAGCCTTCAGCAGATCGGCTAACGGACTGATACTGTCATAAATATAATAATTTCCAAACATCGCCATGCTGATAAAGAAAAACACCAGCCAGCGGTACCAACTGGTGGGCGGCTTCAACTCGGGTACTGATTCAGTCTTCTTCATGAATTTTCCTTCAAATATAAATTCCAAATACCGACGTGGCAGTCAATTGGCTGTAAATCTAAGCATCCGCCTGTTTATTACAAAGGAATCTGTCCGAACTGTTGCCTGAAACACGCGCGTTCCTTAAATTCGGCCTGATTTTTAATACAAAGACAAGGAGTTTTAATAATGGCTTACGTAATTTCTGAAGACTGTATAGCTTGCGGTTCCTGCATCTCGGAATGCCCGGTTGAAGCAATCAGCGAAGGCGACATCTATGTGATCGACCCGGAAGTATGCACCGACTGTGGCACCTGCGCCGATGCCTGCCCATCTGAAGCAATTCATCCGGCGTAATGATTTTACCCGGTGTTCTATGCACCGGATTTATTCTTAACCGGAATAAACAATGATTTTACCTTATTCCCGGATTCGCGGAAAATTATCTTTTCTGCTGTTCTTGATTTTAGTCTTGGTGGTCACATCCATAGCGGGACCAAAACCGATCGCCCCGCGTCTTGTTCAGAGCGGATTGGATGTCATTGTCAGTCAAAACTTTCAACTGTTCTCCGGTAAGCGGGTCGGGATCGTCTGCAATCACACCGCCTGTGATAAAAACGGTCGGCATGTCGTCGATCTGTTTCACCAGAGCGGCGTTTGTCAGGTAACTGCAATCTTCAGCCCGGAACATGGTTTTCGCGGCACCCAGGCGGACGGATCAAGGATTGACAATGAAACCGATTCACTGACCGGCGCCACGATCTATTCTCTTTATGGAAAAATATCAAAACCAACGCCCGAAATGCTGATAAATGTCGATGTTCTGATCTACGATATTCAGGATGTCGGCGTCCGGTTTTACACATATATCAGCACCCTGACCAAAGTCATGGAAAGCGCCGCAGAAAATAATATTCCCGTGGTGGTGCTGGACCGCCCCAATCCGATCGGCGGCGACCGCATTGAGGGTCCGCTTCTTGACCTTCAGTTTAAATCTTTCGTCGGTCCGCATGCCATACCGATCCGCTACGGACTGACTTCCGGTGAACTGGCGCGCCTTATTAACGGCGAACATTGGCTCGCGAACTCCCTGCAGGCTGATCTGACAGTTGTTGAAATGCAAGGCTGGCGGCGCTCCGACTGGTACGACCAGACCAATCTGCCCTGGATCGCTCCGTCCCCGAACATGCCGACCCTGGCGACCGCTATCGCTTATCCGGGTTTCTGCTTGCTCGAAGGCACCAATCTTTCCGAAGGACGCGGAACCGATAGCCCGTTTCTGAAATTCGGCGCTCCTTATATCGAAGGCCGCCGGTACGCCCGGGCGCTTAACCGCCTGAAATGCCCGGGAGTAAAGTTCGAAGCGATTAGCTTTACCCCTAAAAGTATTCCGGGAGTAGCCTCAAAGCCTAAATACGAAGACCAGGCTTGTCAGGGAGTGCGACTCGTGATTACCGACCGTGACAATTTTTTACCATTGGCGACCATGGTGCGTATTCTCGGTTTAACTTATCGGTTGTATCCAAAGGATTTTACCTTCCGGGTTGCCCACTTCGACCGGTTATATGGAAATTCCGGCCTGCGCCTCGCCATCGAAAACGACCAGAATCTCAAGGCCATCATCGCCGGTTGGGCAACCGACACCGAGACATTCGCAAAACTTGCTGATAACTATGAAATTTACCCTTGATCGCCATCTTATAATCGCATAAAATGCCCGCCGTGCCCGTCTCACTTTTTGAAAAAATACCCTCTTTGACCCAGGCGCTGAATGCCGGTCGTAATCTGTGTCTGATCTTTAACCTCGAATGTATCGACGCCTCCCACGGGCGTAAGACCGGTCAAAATCTCGACGCGATTCAACGTCGCATTCACTGGATTGCGGATCGTCCCGATATAATAACGGTCATTCTGAGTAACGGCCCGCACAACGAGCTTGAGGCGATTTTCGACAATCGCAACATCATTCTGGCGCCCAACAACGGCACTGAAATTTACTCGCCGCGCTTTACCTGGATCCTGCCGGATTTGAATGCCATTCGCCTGGAGCTGACGGAGATATACACTGGCATCCAGGAGACACTGGGAGCGGCGCTTCCACCGGAATATTTGCGGTTCTCGCAAAGCGAACTTTGGCTAAAAGTCTCCACCAGAGCCGAAGAAGTTTGCGCTGCCGTCGTAGCACAATTTAATGCCAGTAACCCGGCGCTGCTCCGCATCGATCTGAACAATAATTTCCTAACCATTTCGCCCCGTCAGAAATGGGATCGTGGGCAGGCGGTATCTAAAATAATCGAGCTCGTACCTCTGCCCAGTCATCAGCCGCCAGTCGTAATTTACTTCGGAGTGGAAGAAGATGACGAGGCCGCCTTTCTGATTGCCAACCAACAGGGTCTGTCGGTTATTCTTCACAGCCGCCTCTCGCGTACAACCCAGGCGCGTTGCTATCTGCGCGATGCCGCGGAGTTCAGTAAATTTCTTTTCTGGGTGCATTCCCGCTAAAGACACCGGATACAGTCCCGCAACCGCGGTTGATTCTGCAAGAATTCTGTCTTCAACAATATCTCGGGAAAAAATGGCGACAATTTTACCGGGTGATTATTCCATCATATAAAAAAAATCCTCCGATTCGGAGGATTTTTTTATGAATGATTTTGATCTGTGGGTTAATTCAGAACGCTGACGGTTTTTTTATCGCGTCCTTTACGGTTGAATTTAACCTTGCCGTCGATCAGTGCAAACAGGGTATGATCACGGCCAACTCCGACGTTCTCGCCGGGATGAATATTGGTTCCATGCTGGCGGACGATGATCGATCCGGCCGAGACCTGCTCGCCGCCGAAACGTTTGACGCCCAGATGTTGTCCGCGGCTGTCCCGTCCGTTCCGTGAGCTTCCGACACCTTTTTTATGAGCCATGATGAATTACTCCTTATCTTCCGTGGTTGAGGGTTCGGCCGGCTCTTCCGCAGGCTTTGATTTCGCCCTGCTTTTAGTCGGAGCGGCGGCGGCTGGTTTTCCAAACTCAGCGACTGTCAGCACCGTGAAGGGTTGACGATGCCCCTTTTTTACGCGGTAGCCTTTGCGTCTTTTCTTTTTGAACACCACGACTTTGTCGGCGCGCTTCTGTTCTACGACGACACTGTCGATGGCTATGTCTGCCAGATAAGGCTGACCGATCTTGATATCCTCACCGACATGCATAAATAAAATTTTATCGGCAACGAATTTGGCGCCGATCTCCAGATCCAACTTGGGAACCGAAACATTCTTGCCCGGCTCCAGAATGACCTGATCTCCGGCGATTTCAGCAATTGCATAATTTTGTCTGTTCATATTTCTCTCATTGATTACTATCAAAAAAGGCTGGGGAATTTAGGCAAAAGAAGTGAATTATGCAAGATGCGTGCCGCCATAAAGTTAATTTTTCTCACGTGTCAGTGGTTCTGAAAACGGCTTAGTATTCTTCGGTAACGTCCCGCTGAGACTTACGTAAATAGACCCGGAATTCATCGATATTCACGCTATTGTCTTCAATCAGTTTAATGCGGAGCAGATTGCGCCATTGGATTTTCCAAAGCACTTTATTGGTGGAATCACGCAGATAGGGAGCAAATTCGGGGTGCACGTGCAAATCCAGACGTCTCTCGCGGGATTTCAGCTTAAAGCGCCGGAACCAGCTCTCGATCTTGGTAACGATTGAACCCTTGGAGGTAACCCGGCCGGAACCGTGGCAGATCGGGCACTCTTCGCTGACCGAGTGCAGTAAATTCAGGCGGGTGCGCTGACGGGTCATTTCAAGAATCCCGAAATCGGAAATATTGGCCACCGAAACCTTGGCGCGGTCCCGGCGGAGTTCGCGCTTCATTTCCTGAACGATTTTGCGCTTATTTTCTTCATGTTCCATATCGATGAAATCGATAACGATCAAACCGCCGACATCGCGCAGACGCAGTTGCCGGGCGATTTCCTTGGCGGCCTGTAAATTAATTTTCAGTGAGTTGGCTTCCTGATCGCTTTTCCCGATGAACTTACCGCTATTGACGTCGATCGTGGTCATGGCCTCGGTGTGTTCGATAACGATGAAGCCGCCGCTTTTCAGCCAGACTTTTTTATTCAGGGTCTTTTCAAATTCCTTCTCGACGTTGAATTGTTCAAACAGCGGATTTTTAGAGTGATAATATTCCAGCTTTTTAACGAATTCAGGCGATGTGCCCTTGATATAGTTTAAAATATTGCGATATAAATCCTTGGTGTCGACGATTATCTGATCGACATCCGGCGTCAGCAGATCGCGTATCACGGTCGAGGTCAATTCCATATCAGTATATACACAATACGGGGCGGTGTGATTCTTGACATTTTCCTCGAGTTGTTCCCATTTGCGCATCATCGATTCCAAGTCGGCGCGCAAGGTTTTGGCGTCCTTACCCTGGGCAACCGTTCGGATGATCAGACCGAATTTGGGGGGCCGGATCGATTTGGCGATTTGGCGCAGGCGCCGTTTTTCGTTGCTCTGGTAAATCTTTTTGGAAATACCAATATATTCGGCTTTCGGCACCAGCACCAGAAAACGTCCCGGCATGGATATATTGGTAGTGACGCGCGCTCCTTTTTTGGCAAACGGTTCCTTAATGACCTGGACCAGGATTTCCTGATCCTTCTGTAGATTGATGTCGCCGCTGCGCAGATGGATTTTCCGGGCGGGCTTCAGATCGGTTTCGTCATCCTGCTCGTCTTCCTCTTCGTCCCGGCTGATGTTTTCGATATAAGCCAGCGAGGATGAATCCTCGATTTCAGAAAAGGGCAGAAAGGCATTGACGTCATAACCGATGTCCACAAACGCGGCCTGGATGCCTTCAATGACATTTTCGACTTTTCCTTTGAATATTGAACCGACCAGGCGGTTTTTTTCGGGTTTCTCGACGAAAAATTCGACGAGTTCACCGTTTTCCAGAATGGCGATTCGGGTTTCCTTAGCCGTTTCGCTGATTAAAATTTTCTTTTCCATTTTCATTTTCCTAAACTTTTTATTACACAGACGCCAAAAAGGTCTTCCGGCGCACTATTGAGTGCGACTCAGACTTTATCTGCAGCGTCTGCAGGATTTCATTGATTTTCGCAGTGCGACCGTCAATGACTTTAACTTCGATCAACAGGTCGTCACCTTCCGTCCGAATGGATTCCACGAACGGGCGTAGATTGACAATTTGGCCCGCCTGGGCGGACTGACGTTCAATCAGGACCTCGGCCGACGATAAAAATTCCGCGATCTGGCGTTTGGTTTCCGGTGTGAGCCCCTCTTCGATTTTTACTAAATACAGAAAGCCGGTCGTGGCGGCAAAAATGGCCGGCTGCGATCCAGAGACCTCTTCGCAGGCGATGATCTCGAAACCTTCCGGAAGAACCTGATTAAGCCGGGATGCCAGATTAACAGTCGGCCGGATCAGGTAAATATCCAGCAGTTCATCTTCGGAGGCATAGCCGAAAGGCAGCGGAAAACCGGCGGATAACTTCGGGTGCGGATTAAAACCTGCGGTGAAAACCGGCTCCAGTCCGGCGCGCCGGAAAATCCGCGGCATCATGCGCAATGTATCCAGATGTGAGGTCGCCAAAGCATAACCAAATTTACGATAATGCAGCCGGTATCGCACTGGATTAAATTCGGCGGGCTTCTTTTCAGAGTCGGCAGCGGGGAGCGGCAGGGACTCGGATCGAGCGAATACCATTTGCGACCCGCCGGCAGCGCAAACGCCGCACAGATTGCATCGCTGGCGACAATCTGGCGTCGTTTCACCTTGCAGGGCTTTATTCCGCTCAAATAACAGAAAATCCCGCTCGACGCCGCAGTCGATGTGTTCCCAGGGTTGTTTTTCATCAGTCGCAAGCGCCCCGGTAAACAATCGCCGATTAAGCTCATGTTGGCGAAAGGCGTTATCCCAGCGGAATGGATCGAAATATTCCTGCCAGGCATCAAAGCCGGCGCCGGTCCGCCAGGCTGTTTCGATGACATCCGCCATGCGCCGGTCGCCGCGCGCCAGAGCGCCTTCCAGCTCCGAAACACGCGGATCGCGCGCCATGACCTTGACATTTTTCAGGGCGCGCAGGCGTGGCTTCAGATAGTCGAGTTTACGCTGAATTTCATCCGGCTCATCCATGGCTTCCCACTGGAAAGGCGTCATCGGTTTGGGAATAAAGGTTGACAGCGTGATGTTCAATTGCAACTGACGTTTACCGGTCTCAAGCACATTGGCGACCAGATCGATGATCGCGGTTAGATCGGCGTCGGTTTCGGTCGGCAGTCCAAGCATAAAGTAGAGCTTGATCAGCCGCCAGCCGTAGTGCCGGGCGACGTCAGCGGCTTTCAGCAAATCTTCTTCGGTAATCTGCTTATTGACCACCCGACGCAGACGTTCCGAGCCAGCCTCCGGCGCGAAAGTCAATCCCGAGCGGCGGGTGGTTTTTCCCAGTCGCGCAACCGTGTCACCGAAGCTGTCAATCCGTAACGACGGATAAGATAAACCGACTCGCAGCGCTTCCAGCTCCGGCTCCAGATGTTCCAGCAGCGGCACGATCTGACTGTAATCGCCGGTCGAAAGCGAAAGCAGCGAAACCTCGTCATAGCCGGTTCGCGGAATAGAACGCCCAATCTGTTGAATAATCCCGGCCATAGAACGCTCGCGCACCGGGCGATAGATCATACCCGCCTGACAAAACCGGCATCCAGCCGTACAACCGCGCATCAGTTCCACTACCAACCGGTCCTGCGCGATCTCAATCAGCGGGATGAGTGGTTCATCCGGATAGTATTCGTCTTTCAGATCAAGTACTTTCTGTGCTTTGATAACCGACGGTGCGCCAGCAAACTGCGGCCGTGGACAACTATTATTAGCCGCATAGAACGCCGGCACATAGAAACCTTCGAATTTAGCGAGTGCCTGCTCTAATATCTTAAGCCTGGACAAACCTTGGCGACGACCTTCTGCCAGAAAACGCACCAGCGGCACAACGATTTCTTCTCCGTCACCAATTACGAACAGATCAAAAAACGGCGCGAGCGGTTCCGGGCTGTATGCCCCGCTGCCACCCGCGATGATGAATGGATCGCTCGGCTTGCGCTGCGCAGCCCTGAATTCAATTCCGGCCAGATCCAGCACCGTCAGAATGTTGGTATAGGTCAATTCATGCGGCAGGGTAAATCCGATAACGTCAAACCGGTCGAGATCCGTATGAGTTTCCAGGCTAGTAAGCCGTGATCCCTGCCGGCGGATCTGCGCCGCCCGATCCGGCCAGGGCGTATAAACCCGCTCGGCTGCAATGTCCGCCTCACGATTTAAAATATGATACAGAATCTGAAATCCGTAATAGGACATGCCAACATCATACAGATCGGGAAATGCCAAGGCGACCGTCGCTGTCATTTGGGCGTGATCTTTACGGATAACATTTAATTCATTGCCGGTGTTACGGCCGGGTTTTTCGACCTGCGACAAGAATATACTTTGCAGATCGTCAGAAGTAGAGGTTTGAGTCAATTTTTAATACATTTCAATAATCAAATTCCGCCGGGAAGCTAATCAAATCGGGCTGGATTGACAAGAATTTTAAGCTTTCTGCAATTTCTCCATACTTTCCGGGAGACCGGGAAAAAAACAGGTAATCAGTCTGATGCCAATTTATTAACAATCCGGATTATTTTAAATTTTTATAATTGTTTTCATCCGAAATGGTCTATATATTTATGCAAAATAGTTATGGAGGAAATATGAAAAAAGCGCTTTGTTTGTTTTTGGGGATTTTATTCCTGGTACCGTTTGCGATCTACGCTCAGGTTTTAGAATCCGAAACCGTTCAGGAATTATCCAAGGATGCTCGCAAGGGCGATCTGGTGAATTTCTGTTACAATCCCGAATCTCGGAATTTCGTCCTACTCTTCGCCCGGGAAAAAGGGAAAAAAGTAATCAATGAGGTCTACCAATTTGATTACGATCTGAAGTTAATCGGCCAAGAGACCTTGGAGCCGGCGGCTGTCCAAACTAAATTTCCAAGCGCCGTCGTGGTAGAAAGCGCTCCGGCAGGCACCTGGAATAATCCGATGGTCGTCCGCACCGATCCTGCCATTACGGGTCAAATCGTTTTAGCCCAGGGAGTTTTAACGAGAGAGTGGGCAAAAATGGTCGAGGACAAAGGCAATTACCGTTACACGACACATTACTGGAAGTACAATTTTGAGGAAAAGCAACGGGTGACACCTAAATTCGAGGGACTTTTCCCGTTGCCTGAGGGCGCACCTGATTTCGTGATTAAAATGGCGAAAAAAGCCGCCGAAAAAATCGTGCAATTGGCGGTATCCACCGATGAACCGACCGTTGAAGTCACCACCGGCCGCCAGAACTTCGTCTATCCCAGCCTCTGGTCGCGCACCAGAGATTATGCCGGCGCCAGCGGCGATATTCTGATTGTCGGTCGCTCTGACCAGATGGATTATAAAACCAAGGAACCCAAACAGGTTTTTGTGCTACTGCAATATTCCGCGGCGGATTTATCACAAAAACATTATGAAACTTTCGAACTGGAATATCAGCAGGATGTAGCCTTCAACCAGGTTATGCCGGATGGCTCGATGGTATTGGTTTTCGCTCCGATTGGCGGACCAGGTATGAAAGGCAAAGCTCCTAATCCATCCATGTATTTCTATGTTCGGGTCGGCAAAGATGCCACCCTGATGGAAAAAATTCCTTTCGAGAGCAAAGGCGGATTGTGGGTCATTCAGAATGCGGTTTTAAATAACAATAATGAAGTCATTCTGTATGGTGCGGCCGTCGAAAAGAAAAAGGATAAATATTTCAATATGGCGGGCGGCAAAGTGCAAACTGGTTATGATAATATCCAGATCATGAAAATCGCCAATGGGGCGGTCAGTTTTCTGACCAGTGTAAATCTCAAAGATCTGGAAGCTAAAATAAAGAAGCCCGGCAACCAGAAAAAAGCCGAATCCTATGCCGGCAAAAATTTTGCCATGAGCAATACCTGCGCCCAAACATCCTCCGGCGATTTTCTTTTCTCCGGGCAAACCGCGGATCGTTCGGCGCTGCATATTTTCCAGTTCGGCGCCAACGGCGTGTTTAAAGGACAATATGTCCTTGCCACCGAAAAGCAGATGAAGGAATCGCCAATCGATTACACTCTTTTCGAGAATCCGGATAAACAAACCGTGACAATTTATTTGGCCGAACTGACCGCCGTCGACAAGGGCCGCCAGCTTAAGTACCCTCGTATGGCAACGATCAACGTTGCCAATGCCGCAATTTCCAACATCGAAACTTACGGCTTCGGCAAGAAAGGCGAGTTTTTCTTGGACGATATGTACCCGACCACCCTGATCGACGACGGCGCGAAAGTAATTTTCTTCAGCCGCGACAGCAAAGACGCCAACATCTGGCTCGGGCGTGTCAAACTGGGTAACTAAAATAATCTTGAATTGAATCAAAAAGGGCTGATGTAATCGTCAGCCCTTTTTGTTTTTATTAAGAATGACCGTTTATTGTCCGGCCAGCCCCAGCTCGCCCGCGGCGCTTTTCAAAGCGTCGATGACGCGCTGGATGTGTTCGGTCTCATCCACGCCGAGTTCGGCGATACCTTGCCTGATTTCCGCGCGGTTGACTTTGGCGGCAAAAGCCTTGTCCTTGAATTTTTTCTGAACCGAACGCGGTTCGACCTCCAGAATACTTTTAGACGGACGCACCAGCGCCACCGCCATTACAAAACCGCTTAATTCATCGACCGCGAAAAGCGTTTTGGCCAGTAACGTTTCGCGCTTGGTGCCGGTATAGGACGCGTGCCCCATGATGGCCGTGCGCATTTCTTCCGGGTAGCCGAGTTTCTCTAAGATTTCATTGCCACGATATGGGTGGTTCTGCTCGTCGGGATACATCTCGTAATCGAAATCATGCAACAGCCCGGTGATCGCCCAGTATTCTTCATCCTGGTTCAGAATCCGGGCATAATGCCGCATAGCTGCCGAGACAGCCAGAGCATGTTTGCGCAGACTTTCGGTTTTGGTATACTGGCAGAGCAATTCATAGGCTTCCTGATAATTCATTTTTCACTCCCAACTGTTTTAATTCAATTCCGTCTCATCGGTCGGACTCAGCGCTAAAGACAGTCCGCGTCTTTGTAGAACTCTCTTAAAACGGCGCTCGTAGATCAGGCGGTAGGCATCCGCCTTATCCGGAAAGCGCCGGAGGATTTCTTGTCTGGCTTCTTCAATCAAGTTCAGGGCTTCTTCTTCATTTAACGGCATGGTTTGCAGCTGCCACACCACCCGATCAGTATACAGTCTCAACCAGAGCATGAGTTGATTTTCTACCCACAAGGCCTCCGGGTCGGGAATTGATGGTTTCATATAATCGGTTTTCCGAGCTGATAAATTTCCGGGCGGCGATCCTGAAAAATGTCATTCAAGGGTGAAAAACTTTTATCCAGAGCCAATTGCGGATCAATCGTTCTGATCAGAATCCCGCTCCGATCCTTCGTCAATCGTCCCAATCGTTTGCCATTCGGCGCTGTAAT
The DNA here is from genome assembly GCA_964576275.1 of uncultured bacterium. GTDB lineage: Bacteria > Fidelibacterota > UBA2242 > UBA2242 > UBA2242 > JAGNGI01. The sequence goes on from CAZNUN010000001.1 coordinate 149,170, forward strand.
CTGGCTGCGACCGGTGAATTTCAGCCCGAACCCGGATGGTTGGCTTTCTTGGCCGATCCGGTTGGCGGTTGCCGTAAAGACGCGATTCTCCAGACTGCGGGTCAGCATGGCATCCTGACAATAGGGTAAAACCAGATTGGCAGGATGGGCGATGACCTGTGCGCCCCGCAGGGTCAGCGAACGCGCCATTTCCGGAAAAGCCCAATCGAAGCAGATCATGACACCGACCTTTACTCCTTGAATATCAATTACCGGCGGCGGCTCGTCTCCGGGTGAAAACCATTTTTTCTCTTCATAGAACAAATGAACTTTGCGATAAACCGCGCGCAATTCGCCGCGGTCGAACACCACCGCGCTGTTAAAAAGCCGGTCGCCGGATACTTCAATCATTCCCATCACAAGGGCGGCGCCATGATCCCGCGTAAGATTTCGCAGAATCTCTGCCGTGTAGCCAGTCTGGGTATGCTCGGCCAATTTCCGAACTTCTTCGACCCGACTGAAAACATAGCCGGTAGTGCAGAGCTCCGGCAGAACCCAGAGATCGGCCTTATAACGATTGATAGCCCGGCTTATTTTTTCAAGGTTGAGATTAATTTGCCCTTTTACCGGGCTGAATTGATAAATCGCTATTCGCATAAATATTTAACAATTGACCGGAGACGGATTTCGGCTGGAAATATTTCACTCTATGGGATTCTGACGTTAATTCCCAATTCAGAGTAGATATTGAAAAGTCCGTCGCGCACATACTGCACGTCCGGGTGATTGGAAGAAAGGTGTTTTCGCAGAAGTTTCAGGGAACGGTTATAGCAATATTCGGCGCGGGACAGATTGCCATGCTTTTCAAAAAAGTTACCCAGTTTGGCAAAGACTCGTCCGGCGTTCGGGTGCTCGAAGCTGTAATTAGCCTGAATGAAGGATAGGCTTTCCCACAGTAGGCTTTCGGCCGTTTCAGGGTTACCCAGTTCATCGTCTATATCGGCCATCTGGCAAAGATAAATGCTTTTGCGCAAACGCCAGAACTTATTCAGCGATTCCACCAGCGTCAGCAATTTCACCAGAAAGCCACGCGCTTTTCGGATCTGACCATGATTGATCAGAAATCCGATCAGGTTCTCTAAGGTCGGAACCAATTCATGCGAAGCGGGGCCGCAGACCGTGATCTTTATTTCAAGCGCTTTAAGATAATAATCCTCCGCCGCGCGTTCTTTCCCGAGAATGTCACAAAGCCAGCCGAGATTGTTGAACACCTTGGCGGTTTCGAGATGATCGTGGCCGCAGGAACTTTCGGCATAACATAATTCCTCTTCAGCAACCCACAACGCTTCTTCATAGCGGCCGGCTGAAATCAGGCGCATGATCTTTTGGTCATATTCGATCAGGGGAGTCATTCAATTTTCCCCGGATTGCAGATATTTTTTGTCGGGAAAATCATCACGGTGCAAATTTAATATTACCAACAAAAATTACTACAAGTTTTTTTATCGTCTCCCTATTATTTGACTTGCCGAATCGGGTAACGATTGTAAATTTGGACGCCGGTATTAATCTGGGATTCAATATGTCCGAGCATCTTTCCGAAAATTGCATTACAGCCATTCTGAACCATACTCTCAGCCCGGAAGACGAAGCGACCGCCTTCGATCACTGGCGGGGGTGCGAATTTTGCCGGACAAAATTACGGCTGGCAATTTCCCGACCTTCATTTCTACCCTCCACTTTAGCGAGGGGCGACCGGCTCTTCGGTGTTTGGATTGGTGACCGCTGGCCGCTCGGGATCATTGGCACCGCCAGTCAACTTCTTGCTGTAACATTATCTCAAAAGGAATATCTCCGCAGTACCGATTTTCTGAGCCGCCAAGGTTTCAGCATTGAATATGACAATCCACCGGTTTTCATATCCCGGAGTCGCACGACGTTGATTCAGTTTCTGGAAAATGGTCATCCCTACCGGATTACTGGGTTTAATCTATTTTTGGTAAAAGGCGAATTTTCCCGACAGGTGTTGGCCTGGACCGGATTGGTACGTTTCGGCCGGACGGCTGCCTACAGTGAAATTGCCTATTGGATGGATCGGCCACGGGCTGCGCGAAGCGTCGGCGGGGCACTGCACTCCAACCCGTTGGTTCTAGTAATTCCCTGTCACCGGATTATTGGCGCGGATGGTTCGCTGGTCGGTTTTGGCGGCGGTCTGACGCTTAAACGCCAGTTGCTGGAGCTGGAAGGCAGCCTGCCATCTAAAATTACCCGTCCTCTTAAAAATCCCCCCAAAATCAGTCCGATCTAAATGTTTCCAAAAATTCCGTCACCATTAATAATCGCCGCCATAATAATACTGGGTTTGATATCCTCCATTAAGGCTGACGAACTGGCGCTGAAGAGCGATTGGCTGTTCAAGCTGGGCGACGACAGCGCCTGGGCGAATCCGGCCTTTGGTGATTCCGATTGGTATCCGATTAAGGTGCCAGGGTACTGGGAAGATCAGGATTATGAGAAATACGACGGATTCGCCTGGTATCGCTATCATTTTCAGGCCGATACAATTTGGCAGCGCCGCGATTCTCTGATCCTTTATTTAGGTAAAATAGACGCCGCCGATGAGGCTTTTCTGAATGGCGCACGCATAGGCGCTTCCGGTCTTTTTCCACCCTCTCCGGTGTCAGCCAAAAACTCGGTGCGACGCTATTCAATTCCCGCCGGATTGCTGAAGTCCGCCAACGTTCTGGCAGTGCGGGTCTATGATGACCAAAAAGAAGGCGGCATCTACGCCGGACCGCTGAAAATCGTCACCGCTGAGGATTCCCAAATGCAGCCTATGTCGTCAAAGGGCTGGCAAAATTCAATCTACCAGCTGCCTTTCAGCAACGGCATTGCGGCTGCTTGTTATAATCTTAAAAACCGCTCGTATTCCAACTTCTTCCCGCATATATACCATAAATTTGATGAAAAAAGCGAGACTCCCAATCTGATCAGTCGGGCTAAAGTCACCTTGTACCGTGATAAAAACGAAATCGACCTCGCCGCTCTTAAAACGGTTGAAATCGGCTACATCGCCGGGACTGGCATCGTCAAACACATCCTGAGCGGCGACGGTTTTATATTAACTCAATATGGATTCTGTCCCTTTACACTTGAGAAACCTTTCTGGATTTTTTTCGCGATCCTGCAAGGTAAGCAGATCGACGAGCTAAGTCTGAATTTCAGCCTTACTTCCGAAAACACCGGGCTGGATATTGGCAAATGGGCTTTTCAACAGGGTGACCGCAAATGGCTGACGGTCTTTATTTTCTATAATCCAACTCCCACCGATGCCGATTATCTTTTCCTTAAACAATATAAGAACGAACACCCCGGATTTCAGGCTTTGACCGATGAACTCGACTGGTGGCAGAGCTGGCAGGCGCGGACCCAATTTCCCGAGAATATAACACCAGAAGAGCGCAGTGTTTACCAGCAATCCCTGGCGGTTCTGAAAATGGCGCAATGCCGCGAGCCTTTTCCGGCCGGCGGGCAGATTATCGCCGCCCTGCCACCAGGTCATCAGAATTATTGCCGCCCCAGGGATCAGGCTTTTGCGGTCGAAGCTCTGTTACTGTCCGACCATATCGAGGAAGCACGCCAGGCATTGCAATTTATTATGAACGGACGCTGCGGACGCTATAAAAATTTCCAATGGAACAATCAAAACGGCGGGATCGGGAGCGACTACGCCGTGGCCATCCATCGCTATTTAGGTAACGGTATCGAGGAATCGCAGATTGACGATCATGGCCTGACCATGCAACTGGACGGCTTCGGCCTGACGCTCTGGAATATCAACCGCTATATCGAGGTGACTGAAGATCTGAAATTCCTACAATATTACTGGCCGAAGATTTCACGTCAAATCAGCGATGTACTGCCAAGTTTGATTGATGCCACCGGACTGGTTCGTATGGAGCCGGGCCCCTGGGAAAAAATTCTTCCGCATAAACATTACACTTACACTTCCGCTTGCATATACCGTGGTTTGTTAGACGCCGCCCTGCTAGCCCGCCAGATGGATGACGAGACCCGTGCCCACCACTTCGAGGAAATCGCGATAAACCTACAGATTGCAATGGAAAACACCCTGATCGATCCCCAAACGAGCTCTCTCAAAGGCACTCTCGAAGACCGGGATCCGAATCTTTACACCGATGCTGCAGCCGTCGAAGCATTAAACTGGATATTCAATCCGCAGGATCAGGTAACTTCCGGAACCCTGCAAACTTTTCGGAAACATCTGACCCTGCCGCAATCCGGTCGTGGTTACTGCCGTACTAAAAAAGACCTTCTCACGAATCACCAGGAATGGGTTTTTGGCGACCTGAGAATCATCTCGGCTACCCGCAAAGCCACCAATTTTAAGGAAGCCGCGGAGCTGCAGGATTGGGTCACCCATCAAGCATTGAATAATTTCGGGCTGATCCCGCAATATTTCGACATCCGCAACGCCGACTACCTGGGAGTTGTGCCGCGCTGTGGACTAGGAGCCGGAGTTTATATTATAACTCTATGGAGACAATGAGATTTCCCAACCATTTCCAGTCTCTCGCTCTGGCCTTCTTCATCGCCGTTTGCAGTCAGACCTGCTCGCAAAACCCGTTCAGCGATGCGGAACGGGATATTCTCGACCATCAAAATCGCCGCACGATTGAACGCATCGCCGCTCATTATCTGCACTCGCCCGCGCCCGAAATCCGGTTAAGGCTATGTCTGGCTCTGGCTAATAGCCGCGACACACTGCAGGTTTATCACCTGGAAAAATTATTAATCGACCCTTCGCCGCTGGTGCGCAGCGGCGCGGCCTTCGCGTTGGGGCAATTACCCTGCGAGCGGGCCCGCGACCTCCTGGTCAATCATATTTCCATCGAGGACGACCGGGAAACGTTGCACCAGATCGCAATCGCGCTTGGACAAATCGTATCCACCCGGAATATCGACGGCATATTAAATCCGGAAAAAGTAAAATCGGACGAATGGCTCTGCGAAGCCCTCATTCAGGCAATGCAACGCCAAGTATATTCTTGGGAAACTCTGCGTTATCTGGCTGGTCAATTGTTAACCGGAACTCCCGCTGTGCGATTGCTGGCGGCCACAGCCCTGAGCCGGTTACGCGACCGGAATCTGCTGCGGGAATGGACGGACGAACTGCAAACCGCCCTGGCGGGTTCCGATAATGAGACCAGCTTGAAAATCATCGCCTGTCTGGCTTCCCAAAACTATTTCAGCAAGGCCAATTTATGGCAGAAATTAATCTCCGACCCGGATAGCCGCATACGAATTGAAGCGGCACGCGGGATGGGGGAGTTAGCTACCAATCATTACATTCTGCGGCAAGCGCTAAAAGACTCCAATGCCATAGTTATCGCCACTGCTCTCGAAAATCTGCCGGATTCCCTCGCGCTCACATATAACCTCACCACAGAATTGCATAATCTCAAACGCCATCCCTCCCCCGCCGTGCGTCGCGCTCTGGCTAAATATATGACGGCGCGGTACGGAGCGTCAATTCTGCCGGCATACGATCTTTGGCCGCCGCAAAATCAATTCTGGCCTGGCATTATCGAAGGCCTTTCCGACTGGGGAAAACCAGCGGCGCTGGTAATTCTGGACAGCCTGGCACAACATCCTTATCAATCCATTTCTACGCCGGCATATACCGCCCTGATCGCCCTAGCCGGGCAATTATACCCCCGGAATGCCATTTCTGCCCGTGAGTTCGGCGCCCGGATACAGCGCGGTCTGCAAAGCGACGATCCGGTACAAATCGCCCTCGCCGCCGAAGCTATGCGTGATACCGCCATCAGCGCTTACGTTGCACTGACCCCGCTCTATGCTTCCCTGAAAAAATTCAGACGCGCCGACTATACCGACGCCGTTCTCGAAATTCTGAAGACCATTGCTGTTCTGCGTCCGGTGGATGGCGCCGTTTACCTCGAGCCGCTTCTGACCGCCCGAGATTATCGCGTTCGCAATCTGGCGCGGCAGATCGCCAGAGATGTCTATCGCTTCGAAATCCGCCCGATGCCAGATGATTATTTTGGAGCAGGGAAGCGATCAAATCTTTCCAAACTGGCCAAATATGGCTTAAGACCAACCATCTTGCTGGAAACCGAACGCGGAAAGATCCTCATCCGGTTGGATGGTTACTATGCGCCTTTCACGGTGGACGCCTTTTTGACTGCTGTCGAAAAAGGTTTTTATAACGGGTTGACATTTCATCGCACCGTGCCTAATTTCGTCATTCAGGGCGGCGATCCGCGCGGTGACGGCTGGGGTGGTCCGGGTTATACACTGTTAACCGAACGCTCGCCGCTCGGTTTTACTGCCGGCGCGGTCGGCATGGCGCGCTCTGATTATGATACAGAGGGTTCTCAGTTCTTCATTACTCTGACCAGCCAGCCGCATTTGAATTATCAATATACCCGCTTCGGAGAGGTGGTCGCCGGATTGGAGGTCGCCGCGCAAATCGAAAGAGGCGACCGGATTCTGGCTGTTACGGTTCTTGAATGAGCCCAATTTAAACCAAAGTCTCTAAGACACTTAGGAAAACTTGATTCATTCCGGGTGTGCAGTTCTCTATTCCCTCATTCCGGGCGTGTCGTCCGGAACGCCGGCGGCGCTACGCACTGCAAGCCCGCAGCGAGAGTGTATCCGTCATTCAAGCATAGAATACTTCGTGTTTTAGGGCTTTGGTGATAAAAGACTGGCTTTTCTCAGATTAATTTGGCGATGATAAAGCCGACCGCGAAACCGGCCAGAAAAACCATCGTCATAAAACGGTAATTGACGACTTCCTTTTTATGACCGCGTTTGATCGCCACCGCCGAGACAAAATAGCCCAGCGCGTTCAGCAGCCAGAAAATCGGCAGGGTCAGCACCTTGGCTAACAGCGGTCCGAGCACCGGCACCAAAGCAATCAGCGAAACCAAGCCGGTAAAAGCCTGTGAAAAGGCGCCGAAAACCATCACGATGACCACGATCAGGCTCTTGTCAACCTTGAAATGCACGGCGATGATTATACCTATGACGATCGCAGTCCAGGTCAGGATCACCTTGTAATATTGACGAAAAAAATCGCCGGTCTTTTGGATTAATTGCCTAAGAGCCGGGCGGAATTTGGAACTTTGTTTTTCGGATCTGAATAATTTTTTCATATCATTCGTCCAATGGTGGAATTTCGGTTGGGGGAAGCGCGCCCAGGTCTGAGGCCCGGCAATTATCGGCGACTTGCGCCGCTGTTTTTGCTCCGGGAATAGCTACCTGACAAGCCGGATGTGACAGACAAAAACGCAGACTTACCTGAGCTGGCGTCTGATCGGGATACCGGTCAAACAAACTGTGCATGTTTTCATATCGATTAAGGTACTGATCCAGCTTCTCGGGAGATAAATTCATGCGGCGGTGATCATCTTCGCCAAATTTGCTGCCGCGCTGAAATTTGCCGGTCAACAGACCAAACAGCAACGGAATCCGGACAATCACGCCGAGATGATAGAGCCGGGCTTTCGGAAAAAGAACCTTTTCGGCCTCGCGTTCCAACAGGTTATAACGCACCTGTACCGTGTCGATTACCGAGTGATAGCGATCGAGAAAATACGCTTGCTCCGATTCGCGGAAAGACTGAATGCTCCAGCCGGCGGCTTTGATCTTACCGCTTTCTTTCAGCCGGCGCAGAGCTTCCCAGGGATCGTCGCGCTCAAGTTTAGCAGTATCGGAGCTGTGAATCTGTAAAAGATCCAGAGCTTCCACTCCGAGCCGCTTCAGGCTCTGCTCGGCCGCCCAGATAATATAATCGCGATCGGTGTTCTGAATAATTGGCCCGTAACCGTCATCATCAGCCTGGCGGGCGTGATAAAAATCGTTTCCGGCCTTGGTGGCAACAACTACCTCTCCCTTGCCGCGCTCTTTCAGGACGCCAGCGATCAGCTCTTCCGAATGGCCATAACCGTACACATCGGCCGTATCTATTAAAGTGACTCCTCTATCGAGCGCCGCATGTAGCGCCTGACGCGAAATTTCATCATCGGTTTTCCCCCAGTTGACGCCGCCGATAGCCCAGGCTCCAAAACCAATCGTCGAAATCCGCAACCCGCTTTTACCAAGAATAGTGTATTGCATCACCGCTCTCCTGAATTCATTTGAAAAATCAGACGCAGACCGTTGAGGGTCAGGTGAGGGTCGGTCGCCCGGATAAGCGCCGAATGACCAGCAATTATCTCGCTGAATCCGCCTGTAGCAATGACGAATATTTCCGGCCAGCCAAGCTCCCCGGCTATGCGACTAATCATTCCTTCGATCAAGGCGACATGACCGATCAGAATACCGCTTTGCATATGAGTGGTGGTATTCTTGCCGATCACGCCGGATGGAAATTCGAGCGGAATTGGGTACAGGCGGGCGGCTTTCTGAAAAAGATTATTTGCGGCCGTGATCATTCCGGGCGCGATTGCTCCGCCAATATAATTTCCCTCCCGATCCAACACATCAAAGGTCGTGGCGGTACCTAAATCCACGACGATGGATGGGCAGGGATAAGCCGCCTTAGCGGCGACTACGTTGCATAACCGGTCAGCGCCCACCTCTGTCGGATTGTCCACCAGGAGCTTTAACCCGAGATTCAATTCACAGTCAACCATCAGTGGTTCATAACCCAACCCCATCTGCGCCATACGGGCCAGCGGCTCCGTCAGCTTTGGAACAACCGACCCAATCGCCACGCCGTTAAACGGAATGTCGGAAAGCCCAAGATTTTTGCGAAATTTTTCAACCTGGCGCGTGTAATAGGCGGGAGTTCGTGGCGGGTGACTCTCAATCCGGTATTCGCCAAGCAGATTATGCTCCTCAAATAAACCGAGAGTGATATTCGTATTTCCGACGTCAACCGCCAACAGCGTTTTCATAATTCCTTCACAATCGTCACGTCGCCGGCGTGAAAGACGCGTTTTTCGCGACCGGAATGCAAAATCAGGCCGCCGGTTTCCGTTATCTCCGTGAATACTCCGCTGTAAATCTGCCGGCCGTCATCAACTTTAATTTCGCTCCCAAGATAGGGACAATGTTCCCGCCATTTCTGCAGAATCGCCGGCGCGCCGGATCGCTCGAGATCCGCCAAATTCCGATCGAGCGCCGCGATCAGTCCGGTCAGAACCGGCAGGCGTTCGTACTTTTGCCCGGTAATGGAAAAAAGTGAGCCGGCAAAAGGCAGATCAGGCTGGAAAAACTCGGCATTCTGATTTAGATTCAATCCGATTCCGATAACAATATCAGTTTTTTTATTGCGGGTTTTCGATTGTACCAGAATTCCACAAATTTTCTTGTTTTTTAAAAGCACATCGTTAGGCCACTTCAAGGCCAGCCAGGCCGGAGGAACGACAGTTTTCAGAGCTTCCAGAACTCCGACGGCCGACAGGAACGGATAGATGAAAAGCGGCGGCGTTTCCCCGAAAATTTTCAGATAAAACGAAAAGAGCAGGGCTTGGTCGGGCGGAGAGATCCAAGCGCGCCCCAACCGGCCGCGGCCGGCGCTCTGAAAATCCGCCCAAACCACTGTACCGGACGGATGCGGATGCCGTCCCAGCAGATAGGCGTTGGTCGAATCCAGCGTTCCGAAATGAATGACCTGGGGTTTGATGACCCTGGTTGCGAGAGGAAGTTCATCAATCTGGAATGAATTCATCTTAACGGAGGTCGAGTTCCTTTATTAATTCGTCAGCCGCGCTGAATTTTTCCAGAACGAACAGCACATACCGGATGTCTACACTAATAGTGCGTGTCTTGGCCGGATTATATTGCCAGTCGTTGGTCAGAGCTTCCCAATTGCCATCGAAAGCACAGCCGACGACTTCACCCTGAGCATTCAATACCGGACTGCCGGAATTACCTCCGGTAATGTCGCAGTCACTCAGAAATGCGACCGGAACATCGTTCAAATTCCGGTCTTTCCAGCGCCCGAAGTTACGATCAGCAGCTAGCCGCTGTAATTTGGCCGGAACATTAAAAGGCTCGGCGCCGGTATGTTTGGCGATCACTCCGCTCAGGCTGGTCTGCGGTTGGTACAGAACGGCGTCGTGCGGATTATATCCCCGGACATGGCCGTAAGTGAATCTCAGACTGCGGTTGGCGTCCGGCAGGGTGCGGCGTCCCAGCACATTCGTCAGCGCTTTAAAATAGGGCGGGTTCAAAAGAAGCATTTCACCATCAATTTTGTCCCGTTTTATACGGATTCGCTCCATTTCAAGATCGAGTTCGCCCGCCAATTTTATCAGCGGATCCTGCCGGGCGGCCAGTTCTTCAGCGCTCAGGTCGAACATCTGCTGGCATTCTTCGGTCTGGGTAAGTCTGGTCTTCCGGAAAGCGGCATCAACATAGTTATCTATGGTCGCTTCGGCCTCCGCGCCGGTCTGTTCCTGAATAACGGATTTCAGAAAAGTCGGGCGATCCGCAAGTGGGAAGGCCGCCAGGCGTTTCAGCATCATTTTTAACAAACGGGCATCCGCCGGGGCATGATAACCGATGCGTTTGTTTTTAAAATTATGTTTTGTACGGGTAATCTGATAGTCGTAATAGCCGGACTCACGCTGGTCATTAGGTTTAGTTTTTTCCCGGCTCCATTTTTCAATGGTCAGGGCGTCCGCTACAATTGTGATATAACGCAGGTACTCGATGTAAATATCCTGTTCGGTCCCGGCATAATAATCATCGTAAGCCTGCTTGATGGCGGGTAAAACCGAGCCGAACTCTTTTTGCCAGGCTGGGTTACCGGCGATTTTTTTATTCAGTTCATTTTCCACGGTCTGTTTCTGAGCAAGAATACCATCATTTTTAAACCCGATCAGCAAGCCCTGATTGTTTTTAAGGCCATTGTAAAATCCCTTGACCCGGGAAGCCAGCAGGAGTTCCGTAGCTGGATCGGTGCGTCCTTCCTCTTCAAGTTCTCTGATGATTTCCTCATAAATCCGGATGCGGATCGGATAGACGATCTCCTGATTATAGGCCACCGCATAACTGGTGACATTGCGGTTGGTGCGGGCGGGATATCCGAGGATGAAAACCAGCTCGCCGTCGTCCAGCCCCCGCGTCGAAATCGGCAGAATGGTCCTGGGTTTATATGGTACATTATCGGAGCTGTAATCAGCCGGTTTACCATCCGGCGCGCAATAAACGCGCATAAAGGAAAAATCGCCCGTATGGCGTGGCCACATCCAGTTGTCAACTTCGCCGCCAAAGTTGCCGATGGACTGTGGTGGAGCGTAAACCAGACGAATATCTTTGAACTTCATATATTTACACAAATAATAACTGGCACCGTCAAACATGGTGTGGACGCGGCCTTCGATCCCGTTTGCCAGGTCTTCACTCTCGGTTTCGATTTTGGCGATTATGCGTTCCACGGCTTTAGCGCGCTCGGCCGGCGGCATCCGGTCAGAAAATGCAGCGGTAACCTGCTTGGTTATGTCTTCCATTTCTATCAGCAAACGGGCTTCGTAGCCGGGCGCGGGCAGCTCCTCCGCCAATGAACGGGCATAAAAGCCGTTTGCGAGATAATCCTGCTCCGGAGTGGAATTTCTCTGAATAGCGCCAAAGGCGACATGATGATTCGTCAGCACTAAGCCAGTGGGTGAGACAAAAGAGCCGGTGCCGCCGCCGAACCACAGCACTGCGCCGGCGATTCCACCGCCGTCTGGCCGTAACAGTTCCGCCGGTTTCATTTTCATTCCACTGATCTTAGCCGGAACCTGAGGCAATGGAAACATGCCCTCTTCAGCGACCAGCAACAGGTTCAACAGAAGCAGTCCGACCGCCACTTTTAAACACATTTTCGTCTTCATCGTTATTAACTTTCTTTCAATAAATTAAAAACCACGCTCTTTGCGAATCTTCTGATAGGCGTCATTGATGGATTTGAATTTTTCCTCGGCTAATTTCTGGATTTCCGGGCCGAGATTAGCGACCTTGTCGGGATGATACTTGACCGCCAGTTCGCGATAAGTTTTTTTTATCTGTTCGATATCATCATTCGGCTGAACACCCAGGATCGCATAAGCCTGATTGGCACTGCCCACAAAGATAGCCCGGATGTTGTCAAAATCCCGGCTTAATATCCCCAAAGCATCAGCGATTTCCTGAATAGCATTCAGTTCATCTTTCTGAAAGGCGCCATCGGCGGCGGCGATTCCAAACAACACATGCATGAGCTCCATGCGGGAATAGTAATCCATGTGCGACTTGATCTGGCCGGCAATATCATGAATATTGTAATCCCTTTGCAGGATTTCTTTATACAGGTAAAGCAAATCCTGGGCATTGCGCCTGCCGAATTTATCAACTAAAAATTGCTTGACATACTGGATTTCAGCCGACTTGACCGAGCGGTCAGATTTACTGACGTAGGCAAACAGCGACAGCATGGCCACGGCAAAGTCGCCGGCGCGCGTGTCTCCGAAGGTTTCAAACGGGACACCACTCTCACGCCTGGGTTGACCGGCGTGTCCGACGGCGTCACCGCTGAACGTACTGCCAATATAAGCTCCGATCAAGGCTCCCAGCGGACCAAGCAGAGCCCAACCAATCCCCCCGCCAATAATCGTACCTGCTAGTTTTCCCATTTTTCCGCTTTCAAAATAATCTTACAAGGCCGAAAGATACTAAAAAATCCCTATAAATGAAAATCCCTCCGCCCCATAGAAGCGGAGGGATTTATCAATCTTCTGAAAATATTTTTATCTCAGAGCGAAACCAAGCCCCAGACCGGCGGCATTGTATTTATTACCCTTGCTGAATTCAGCGTTCAGTTGTAATACAGCAATCTTAATATTCAGGCCAGCCGTAAACCGGGTTTCATTTTCCCCATCGACATCGAATTCAATTTTCTCGCCATCTTTTTTATATGAGGCCGTAAAAGCGCTCGATTCTTTACCTACTCCCAGATAGGGCGTCAGAAAAAGCAGTTTCTTGCTAACCATTAAATTAAATGCTGTGCTGTTGGCATTTAAATAATCCCCAATGTTCATTTTCTGGAAATAAACCTGCGCGGCCAGATCGACCGGAAACAACGTAACCGGAATCCAGCGGTCAATGTCAAATTTTACGCCTGCTCCAAATGCAGAAATTTTTCCGATCTCTTTCAGAGCGCCAGGAATCTCAAATTCCGGAATCAGACGAATGGAGGGTTCAATACCCAGCGGCAAACCAACGCTGGCCTGCAGGATCGGGAAGGGGAACGGGATCATCTTGGCGTCTTCCAGAAGAGAGAGAGATTTTAAACCGGGAATAGAATGAATTGCTATATTATCAATAGCTTCGTCTATTTGAGTGCTCATACCGGACATGATAGCATCAATTTGCGATTCATTTAAACTAGGATTCTGACTTTGAACCTCCGCGCGAAGTTGTTCGGTAACATAAGTACTATTAACCTCAAAATTTTCGGCTTCACCACCTATAACATTCGGTGTTATAGGATTATCGATAAGCTGTTCAGGGTCAAGGGTTATCGAATACCCCTGAACGGTAAAGGTAATATCATCCAATGTTGACAGATCAAACTCATAGGTCGTTTCACTGGCTTTATCCGCCGGCGCTAAGCCCATGCCGATCTTTAACTGCACATCGAATCCCAACATGCCGTGGGTTTTGGCGGTGTTGTACAACCCGGAGTTCACCGCCGTGCCGAAGCCAGTGGCAAGTGGTTGCAGGTACGATTTCCCGTTCGCGGCGACCAGTTGAGTTAATTGATCCATCGAGAATTCTTGCGCCAAAACCGGAGCAGTCAGAAAAAGGGCTACTGCGACGAACAGACTTAGTGTTTTTCTCATATTTTCCTCCATGATTTCTATTTTTTCTTTTCTGTTTTATGTTATGGTCTATTTAAGATAAAAGCAAGCGGAAATTTAACGCGCCAATACTAAAGTCGTGATATATTCCACAGATTTTGTGCTACCCGGGTCATTTGCCTGACAACGCACGATGTAGATTCCGACCCGCGCTTTAACGTCGAAATCGCTGTCGCCATTCCAGTAAATCACACCCTCGGCAGAGGTCTCAAGATTGCGGGCGGGACGAGAGATCAGACGGCCAGTCAAATCATAGATTTCCACGGTTATTTTTGCGGAAGGAAAAGGTAAATGATATTGAATCCCGATTTCATCATCTATTCCATCACCGTCGGGCGAGAACACATCCAGGATCGGTTTGATACCGTATTTGGTAAGCGCTTTACTGACTGCCACACTGTTTTTTCTTCCGGGAGTTCCGCCGGATGGATCGACGGATTTCCGCCAGTTGGCCGCCCAATTGGCATTTTCGAACGAAATCCGCTCCGTCGATATACTTTGGCCAATCTGCCAGACAGGATTGTAAATCAGACTGTCGGCCACCCGACCGGTCGGATCGTACAGAAAAAGGGCATCCTCGCTGTTGTTCAAAGATGGAAATTTTGCAGTAATGTATGTCTGGTCCGTGGTCAGCTTCGGGAAATGCAAAACCGAGGAATCGCTGGCGAAAACGAAGTAACCCTCCGGCGGAATCGCAAATCCCCCGGGAATGCTCTGCCGCATGGCCGTATTCTGATCGGAAAATTGCCATTCCGTCAAATCAATCTCCGCCAAACCCGGATTGTAAATCTCAAGGTATTCGGCTACCGAACTGGTAGCCGTGCGAATCTCGGATGGATACGGCATAAATTCGGACAGGAGCAAAGTCCCTTCCGGCCAGGCGATTCGAAGTGATTGGATCATGGAATCATTTTCTGGGACCTGATCGTCCGGCCAAATTATTTTTACGATGATATCATGCCGACCGGAGAGCAGCGGCCCGATTTGAAATGAGCCACTGTCGGCCGCTTGCGGCCCGACACAATCCAGCAAAACGGTTGAAATGACTTCAGTAGAGAAATTATCCGCAATGGCGATTTGCAGTCCGGCGCCGCAAGCCCGATTTTGTCCTCGATTAGAAAGGTAATAGCAGACGTTAAAAACCGTGGTCGTGTCACCGGTTACCGCCGACAGACGTAGTGAATCGAGTCCCAGATCGTTCTCCGGCCGGGTAACGCTGTTCAGATAACCGGCAGTCTGACCATTAATAATCACCGCCAGGTTCCAGGATTCTGGCGAAACACTTGATAATCCCGGTAAAATTTTTTCAGTTGAAAAACCGGATTTCACCGGCCAGCCGGAACCATAAGAAAGCGAGTCGATCGTTTTCCCGGTCAGATCCTTCAAACAAATCTGATCGGCGGAATTATTCAATCCTAGCCATCTATCAGGAATAATTACCGTTGCATCGCTGGTAGTGTAAAAATTGAAACAGGTGCTGTCGCCGCATAATAAGACGTATCCGAAGGGCGGAACGGAACTCGATGGAAGCGTCGTCCGGGAATTACGATTGCCGAGCGACCAGCCGGATAAATCCAGGATCGTATCGCTGACATTGACACACTCGACAAACTCGACCTGATTGCTGACCGGATAGGATAAAAACTCGTTGATTGTCAGACAACCAGCCGGAAAAGCGACTATCATTACCGCGCTGGCAGAATTATCGGTTGGATCGTCGTCCGCAATCCAGTTTAAATCCGCCAGGCACTCGTTTTGTCCGGGTTTTTCTGCGGCAATTTCGCCGGAAACGATCAACATCGAATCGGTTTCAATAAATCCGGCAATCGGGCGACTCAGGCAACATTCATCCGCCTGGCTGGTTCCGTCGCCGTTCCGGTCGGAATAAAGGTTGACGACAAAACCGCCGGCCGGATTCCGCCCCTGATTCACTATTTTCAGCTCAAAGCCAGTGATCTTTCCGACAGTCTCCACCGTATCGGTAAACGTGAAAGATACAATCGCCAGATCGTTATCCCGTTTTAACACGGAATTGGCCAGTCCGGGTGTCGCCGTTTGCTGGGATGCGCTCCAATTATTGAAACTCAAGGCCGACTGGCCGGGATCGCGCCGCTCCAGCGAAAAACCTGTGCCGCCGCCCCAATCTTCCTGGTAACAAACGCCGTCAATTAACCGCCCGATAGCATCATATAAAAATAGTGAATCGGAGGTATTGTTTAACGTAGGAAACGATTCCGGTACGATCAAAAAACCCTGAAATTCCGGATAGTCCAGCCTGAAATCCGGGTGCGCCGCCACGATTGCGTATTCACCGGAATTAATGCCGACAGAAGAATCCGCCAGCGCGATCTGACGCCCCAATGCATCCCGGAAACTCCACTGATGCATATCGAGCGTAATGTCAGAATAATTGAAAATTTCGAACCACTCGCCCTGGCCGGACGACGGCATAAACATGACCTCATTGACAACTAACATGCCCGGCCAATAACCAACCGGCACCTCAATCTTCACCCGATTATTATCGGTTTTTTCATCTGCCGGCCAGATTATTATAGCGGTAAGATCATGCACGCCGCCGGTAATGGCTGGGAAAGTCATTGTGAGAATCTGAGTCTCTCCAGCCACCAGAGCATTCGCAATTACAGTATTTGTATCGGCGATCTGTCCATATATCGGATTGGTTATTGTAAAACCTATTTCAAACGGCTGGCTCGGCTCAATACCATTGTTCCGGATAAAAACCTGGACTGTAACGGGTGAACCATGTCTCAGTAACCCATCGGATTGCCCAATTTTTACCGTATCTATCGCCAGATCATAATCCCGCAGAATCACCGAATTTTCCCGGCCGGGCGTAGCTTTTTCAATGTCTGTAGACAGCGACCAGTTAATAGAACAATTAGCGTCGGAAAACGGATTTTTGCGCTCCAGAGATGTCCCCTGACGGTAACCCCACGCGCTTGAGAATTCCAGGGCATCAATTTGTGTCCCGCATTGGTCGCGTATCACGATCGAATCCTTGGTGTTATTGAGAGCCGGCAAGGTCACCTGGCAATCCAGCAGGAATACCGCATTGCCCCAATAACCCTTAAAAATCATCGAGTCATTGACCATCACAAGATATTTTTGCGGCGGTAAGTACCAATCGCGATCGGTCAAGACAACAGTGGTCGCATTATCACTAAATGTCCAGCTATTCAAATTAATAGTATCTTCGGAAATGTTGAACAACTCGATCCATTCGCCGCCACCTTCGGCAGCCGGATAATACATAAATTCGTTAATGATCAGACAGTTCGGCGGAAATGATATATCGATATTCAGAGAATCCAGGTCGTTTTCCGCCAGTTCATCCGCCGCAAACTGCGCTCCGGCCAGAATAAAATGGCTGCCGGAGCGCAGATCTGGTAGAGTAATCCTTTTTACGACCGAATCACCCGTCTGAAGGGTAACGATCTCATCCAGAAAAATTGCATCAATCCGCCGGTCGGCGTTCCGATCCACCCCGCAAAATATACGCACTCCTTCCGCCATTTGTAACCCGACATTTTTGATGGTGAATTCAATCCCAACCTGATCTGGATCGACCGCTAAAACCGGTTTTAGATTGCTGACGGCCACATCGTAATTGCATGGCGCAAGACTGTTGCGAAAACCCGGCGTGCCACGCAAATTCCGGCTCTGTCCCCAATTTGAGGAATCGTTTCCGCCTTCTATTTTGATTTTCTCCCAACTGTAACCGGACATGGGCGTCCTCGTTAAAACTGCCGAAACCGTATCGCCATTTGCATTGCAAAGACTTATCTGGCATGCCGCTGAATTCGACAGTCCGCTACGTGCGAAGGAATTGTCCTGAATCGTAATCAAGAGCGCACTGTCCGGTATCAGATCTTCGTAGGTCGAGGACTTGTATTCAACTAAATATCCGCGATCCATAATCAATGCAAATCCATGCGCAGGAAGTGTATCGCCATAATCCGCCACAAAGCTGAGTGTATCGCTGTAATCATTAATAATCAGAAACCATCCGCTTAACGCCACGGCAGAATCACTAATATTGTACAGTTCAATATATTCGTCATAATAGTCGGCTCCGGCCGGATCGGCCATAATCTCACTAATCGTCACCGTCTGAGTCCAAAGTGTAACCGGAATTACTTCTAAAAAAACCAGCACCGCGGCAGCTTTTTTAAAAAATTTCATTCGGATTCCTCTTTTCCCGGTTAGATATTATGCCTTAAATCACACAAAGTCAACAAGAATATCGCTAAATATGCCAGACTTAAAAAACATTTGACAATCAGCCGGATTTTTTTGGAAATTATCTGAGTCAATTCCTTAAAAATATGCCATTAGATAAGGAACATTTGTGAAAAGGACAATCCTGCCGATTTTAACCCTGTGGAAACGAACAGCGTCCGGTCTTTTATTGGGTCTGTTGTTCGGCCAGCTGCTGCTACCGCCCCTTTTTGCTCAGGGCGAACGCTATACCCGCAAGTCCATCGCTTTCGTGGACGCTCTGATGGTTACTAACAACGACCTCCGCATTAGTCCCGCCGACGAACAATATTTTCTGAATACCATCAATGACGGTATCCGTATCAGCCGCTTCGATTACAATCCTCTGCCCGACACCTTACGCCATACATTCAAGGAGCAATTGCGGGCTCAAGGAGCCGTTACCGAAACCGAACTAACTCAACTCATTGAGGCAACTATTGTCCCGGAAATCGTCCGGATTCTCGACGTTGAAAAGGAAATTCGCGCCCAGAATCTGGTTGACGAAACCCAGCGCAATTCCTTTATCGTTCTTAAGGCCAAAGAAATGGGCGTCACGGCCGAACAGTTAGAGCAGGTAATGAATTCTTCGTACATTTATCTGCCGTTCATTTCCGATTACAAAGTAAGCAGACCGAAGGACGATAAAAATCTGACCGTGTCGGTAAGGGGCGGTTTGTTCTGGTATCATATCGTTCCCGGTGACGATCCGCGAATAGAAAAACTCGTCACTCTGCACACGGAAGGCACCGGCTCAGCGGAAAAAGATAAACACAATGCGGAATCGGAAGCCTTACGCCAGGCCGCCAGCACAATAGCCATGAATCTGCAGGTGTTGACCCGCGACATCAAGATTTTCCGGCTGCGCACCCCTATCGCTTCGGTCGAACGTCGCACCGTCAAATTCCCGCTCGGTAAGGCGGAAGGCATCAAATTAGACGAGCCTTTTTTCGTCGGCGAATATGTCGAAACCAACAGCGGCAAAATACGATTCCAGAAATCCGGTTTTGTGCGCGTAAGCACAGTTGCCGACAATCGGGAAAATTCCCGACAACTTTCCGCGGCCTACGCCATTCAAAAGGGCGATTGGGTAAAAGGAATGACGATGATTGAACACCCCAGACTAGGAATCGATGTCGCGCTGAAACCGCGCTGGTTTCAAATAAATTCCAAAAGTGGATTCGTGATGAATTCCGATGAAGGTTTCATCGCTTACTTTGACGATTACAAAGGCGGCACAATCGGCCTGGACCTCGACCTGCATATGAATATTGCCTCTTTAACAAAAAAACGACAGTCTTTTCTGGTTCTGGGTGGAACAGCCAGTCTGATACCTATCGAAAGCAGGATATTTGACTTCGCCTTTTGGGATGATTATTATAATTGGAAAGACCATATTCCGGCTAAAAGTTGGGTAGCCGGATTATTTTACGGATATGTTGGCTATCTGAAACGCATTTATCTGGGACCGCTGGCTATACACGGAGAAGCCTGTTTGGGAACTCAAATCGCTTCTATAGGCAAGGTGCGGGGCAGCGATTATTATACCGGTGAAAAGGTCACCATTTCCAATTATACGGTCGGCACACGCCTGAATGTCGGCCTAGAATACGCCATAAATATTGACTGCAATATTGGTATAACTGCTGGAGTACAGGCTTTTCCGCCGCTGGACTGGTGGACTGTAAAATATGACGACGAAGAAATTGATATCGACAACGAATCGGGTTGGATTGCTCCGCAATTTTACAGCTATAGTCCAACTTATGGAATCTATATTCATTATTCCATCCCGACCCTGTCATTTAATCCTTTCTCCTTTATGCAAGTCGGTATAAGCCAACTTAAATGAGGTCACGATGAAAAAAACTCTATATTCCATATTTATCGTTTGTATTGTAGTAGTCGTATCGTTCGCAAAATCCGATAAGTCCAAGACCAAATCCAATCTGCCGCAATCGCATGAAGCCGTCATTCTGGAAAGCTCTTCACCGACCGAAGTTATGGTGAAAGCCACCGGCTACAGCGGTAAGGGTGGTTCGGCGGCCGAGATGGATAAGCAGGCTAACGCCGACGCCCGTAAAGCCGCGCTCTGGCTAATACTTTTGGGAAGCACCGACCCGTTGCTGCAAACCGACGCCGAAAAGGCCGAATTTGCCAAAATTCAGGAAGATTTTTTTACAACGGCTAACCTGAAACAATTTATCGTCTGGGAAGCCGATTATTATGATTCGCGCTTAAAAACCGACGGCGGGAAAAAACTTAAAATTGAAAAATCTTTCAAAATCAATAAAAGCCTGCTCCAGGAAGACCTGGTAAAAAAAGGCATCCTCACCCCGACTGTTCAGGTGGCTGGGGCTCTCGGTCTGCCAACCATCATGGTTCTTCCGGAAACCTCTGGTAAACCATCGGCGATCGAATTGCTGCAAACCAACCCGAACCTGAAAAAGGGGGCTGAGGTTATCGAATCATATCTGACCGCCCGCAAATTCGAAGTCATCGTCCCCGAACAGCAACAGGTTTTACAGGAACTGACTTCCGCACAATATGCCTTGCAGGGTTCCAATGAAGATTACAGTTATTTATTGGCCTTGTCAATCGGCAGTGACATTTACATTTCATACAATGTCGCGGTCGAGTCCCGTAAATTGGGTTCCTCCATCGTGAAAAAAGGCGTGGTCGCCTGCCGCGCTTACGAAACTACCACCGGTCGGTTGCTGGGCACGGAAACCGGCTACAGTCCGGAACGAACCGCCCCGGACGCCGTCCTGATTGAAGAAGCCATGCACGACGCGGCCGACAAAGTTCTCAGTCGCGTTACGGCATACTGGAAAGAGGATATTCAGCAGGGCGTTCAGTACAAGGTCATTCTGAATGTCAGCGATACTTACACCAAATCGGACGCTGAAGAAATCATTTTCGCTTTTACCGATGTCATTAAAAAGACTTCCAAAACCTTCAAGGAAAATGCCGTCGCCGACTATACCTACGATGTGCTTGTATGGTGCGATCCGACCGCTTATCAGTCATCCTCTGATTTGTACCGGTTTTTCAAACTAAATTACAAAGGGCCGGGTGTTCTGAGTCGCATCAGCCTGAGTCGCAAACTCATCCTTTTAAACATCGCCGAAGAATAAGAGGTCACCGTGCAAAAACAATTGATTTCTAAAACTATCTTGATACTAACCGGTTTCGTCATTTCATCGGCCTTCGGTCAGATTCCCGACTGGTACAAAACCAACCAGCATAAAAAATATCCGGCCAGCCGGTATTTCCTGGGCGTGGCGGTCGCCGACGATAAGACCGAGGCCATCGAACTGGCTCGCGCCGACGTTGCCAAACAAATCCAGGTGCGCATCGAATCCGAACTGGAAACCGTCGAGAGCGAATTCAAAGACGCCGATAGAAATTATATCAAAGCCGAAACCACTAACCGTACTAAATCGGCGGTCACCGAGACCGTTTCCGGCATCGAAGTCGCCGAGGTCAAAGAAACCAAAGGTAAAACCTACGTTCTGGCGGTTCTTAACAAGGAAAAATATCTGTCCGGGCTGGAAGTGCAGATGGCGGAAATCCTGACCAAGAGCGAGCAGCTCGTCACGGCGGCGCGCGCGATGGTGGCCGATGGCCGCGTCTTGAATGCGCTCAATAACTTCATCGACGCCCAGAACACGATTCCTGAATTTTATACCAAAAGCGCGCTTTATACGGCGCTCTCCGGTCGAAAATATCCCAATCTAGAAGAGTTCACCGGGCCCGGCATAGTCGCCGAAGTGCGCGAAATTTTGGCACACCTTGAATTGCAAATCGTCTCCGGTAATAATCAACAGGCCGTTGTCGGCCGCAACCTGCCGGAACCGATTAAAGTGAAAACCGCCTATGTCAAGGACGATGAAACTATCGGCGTCGCCGGTTTAACAGTTGTCGCTAAATACGCCAGCGGAGAGCCGCTTGCCAAAAAAGAAACCGCCCCAACCGGGATTGCCGAGTTTATCTGCGTGGCAACCGCCACCGATAACGTCGGCAAGTCCGGAGCGATTAATCTGGCTCTGGATTTAATGAAAATTCCGGATCAATTTCGCTCCGCGCTGACACGTTCGGAGGTACAGGTCAATTATACCCTGACCGCCAGCAATCTGGCCTTCGCCTGCGAGGTTCGGGATAAAACTAAGCAGCGCCAGACCGTTATCGAGGAAGAAATTGTACGCCAGATCGCCGCCAACGGCTATACAAATTCAGCGGATGCGCCTTGGCTGATACAGGGTACTTTTGCCATTACCTTGCAAAAGGAAATTCCGTCACCGGCCGGTCTTCAATATATGGCCGAAGCCCAATTGCAATTACGCCTGCTCGACCGGCAGACTTTGAATGTCCTGGCCGCCCTCGACGTCAACGCTAAAGGTCTTGATAGGCAATCCAGCGATGGCGCAGTGACCAAAGCCGCCCGCAATCTGAAAATTCCCGCCAATAAGTTTGCAGCCTTTCTGCAAAATGCCAATAAATAGAAAATGATCAATCTTAAAAAGTAACGAAAGGAGAAATTATGAAAAAGTTACTCGTATTAACCTTAATGATTCCCATGGCGCTGATGATCATGAATTGCGGCGCCGAGAAACCAAAGGCCAAGATGGTTGATATTCCCGATTGGTACCTGAATCCGCCCCAGGCTGAAGATGCGATCTATCAGGCTGGCGATGCCCTTAAAGTCAGCATGGCTCTCGCCAAGGACGCGGCCGACGCCCGCGCGCGCGATGCGATCGCCCGGACTATTGAAGTCAAGGTGACCAACATGATGAAGGATTTCATGCAGCAAAGCGGAGTCGGACAGGACGCCGAAGCGCTGGAATTCACCTCCAATGTCAGCAAACAGGTCGCCAATACCGTCCTGAGAGGCTGCAAGATCGTCAAACGGGAAATGAAAACCGAAGGCAGTCAGTATCATGGTTATTCGCTCGCTGAATATAACCTGAACTCGCTCGTCCAGGAAACCCTCAATGAAGCCCGTAAGCAGAAAGCTCTATATAATGAAGCCAAAGCCAACATGAGCTTCGAGGAACTTGAAAAAGAGATCGAAAAACTGAAAAGCGTCGGCGAATAATCTCGTAATTAAGCCCGTCCCGGTTCGCCGGGACGGGCTTTTCTTGGCTGGCTATGAAGTCCAAACTGTTCTGCCTTATTCTGATTTACGGACTGGGCTGCGGCGTCTCGGCCCAGGAATTTGTACCGGCCTGGTTTATAAAATTACCCGATCCGCCGGCCGGGTTAAAATTCGAGGTCGGGTATGCGGGTAAATACACGACCGAAAAGCGCGAGAAGGCCGCCGCCATTGACTCCGGCCTTAAAAACTTAGCCAAACAAATCCAGGTCAGGCTCCAGTTCGATATCGAAGAAATCGCGGATGGGCGTTTTCGTCTCTTGAATCCATCCTTCAAGGAATCTTATGAAGGAATCCATCTGCGCACCGTTGAAAAAAATTATTCTGTGGTAGATTCTTTAAGGACTAATGACGGCTATTATGTCCTGCTGGCCTATCCGGCCAATAAAAACTTACGTGTCGGCGATTCCGGAACGCAAAAATGGGGGAACCGGCCGGATTGGGTCAATAATCTGCCGAATGAAAAAGGCTTTGTCTTTGGCGTCGGCATGGTTGCCAAATACCGCAGCTGGTTGCGCGGCTGGTATGATGCCGATGAGTATGCCCGCTTTGACTTAGGCAAAAATCTGCAAATAACCGCCGAATCAATCTTTGCTTCTAAACGCGACAATCGCACTACGGTTGAAACCGTGTTGCTCAAACAATCCTATAATCTCATCCTGAGAAACGCGACCATCATTTCCCGCTGGTATGATGCTCAGAACGATGCCTACTATTCGCTTTGTCGAGCTCCCAAGCAATAGTTTGTTCTTTACAATTATTAATATTTTGCTGAATGACTGTTCTTTTTATCGAAAATAATAACCACATATTTACATAATAAATACGGTAATTATAAGGAGTAGACCATGCCAAAAATCTCAAACACAATTTTAATCTTAGCTTGTGCCGGTTTGCTACAGGCTGCCGAACTTAAAGTGCTGGAATTCCGCGAACTGCCCAGCGATTATACGGCCCAATCTATACCGGTTTTCGATATGGATAACAATTTCTGTGCGGCTTTGCGGGTGGAATACACTAAGTCAGTTCCGTTAACGGTTCTGGAAAAAACCTATAAAACGCGCCAAACCGAAAAGGGCGAAAATTATTTCTTCTTCTCGACCCGGGAAAAAGCCCTAACATTGAAATCTCCCGGCTATCAGGACCTGGTTGTCAATGCTCCAAGCGGCGGATTCAAGCCGACCAAAGTGTATTATCTGTACATCCAACCGGTCGGCGACATTGTCTTTGACGTTACCATCAACACCACACCCGCGGGCGCTAAAGTAATGGTCGACGGAAAAGCCTGGACCGGGCCGACCCGAAAAATGACACCCGGCGAACATTCAATCGAAATCAGCAAAGAAGGCTTTGTGACTGCCCAGGAAACCATCAAGGTCCCTATGCAGCCGACTACTTTTAACTTTGCCCTGTCAAAAATTATCGAAGTTGAAAAAACCGTCACGCCACCGCCGCCCGCCCCACAACCGGTCGCGGAAAAATTTCCGCTAAAACCGGCCGGTTTGCCATCTCTGGAAGCCTATGATTTATCACTGAAAATTATTTCCTGCAAAGCCACTCCGGACAATAAAATCATCATCCGTATGCAAATCACAAATCTGGCGGATGACGACCGCGAGCTGAGTATCGATGGTTCAACCCGTATGTTCGACGAAAAAGGCCGTGAGTACTCCCTGGAATCCCGCACCATCGGCAATAAAGAAGCGCGGCATTACCAGACTCTCAATCACAAGATGATTTCCGGAGTTCCGAACGAATTGATCCTGACATTTATCAATATTCCGTCGTCAGTACAGACCATCAGTTTGCTGGAACTGGAAATCTCCGATTGGAAATTACCGTTCCGTTCTTTCCCGGTCAGCCGCTAAAACGACTGTCACGCCAAAATTAAGCTAGCCATTTATCCAACCCCCTGTCGCAGTATCCGTCGGGGGGTTGGTTTCATATAGGGATTTTTTAAATCGCCTCTATGTTATTGACAGGTTTTTTCCGATTTGATTCGTAAAAGGTTCTCAAACAGCCTTTCGGCAATTAAACTCGATCTCCGGATATTGAAAACTCAAGAAGGAATCTTAAAATTCAACCTCGAGATATTATAAGACAACCTCGCGAGTTTAATAATGTATCTTCAGATAGTGATTTATACTAAAGCGCTAGTAGTTGCCGAATCTGCGATTCGACGATTTTGCGGGAATATTTGGCTTTCACCAGGTCCGTTTGGGCTTCCAGCACCGAAACCTGCGCCGTGGTCTGTTCCAGCATGGTCGCCATACCGAGTTCATATTGCCGGGTGACCAGTTCGTAATTCTTGCGGGCTGATTCCAGGGTTTTTTCCTGAAGCGCAATCACTTTATTATAGTTATCCAGACTGGAGTAATAGGTCAGTAAAGTCGAAAGCAGTTCCTGTTCCTTGGCCTGCAAGCCGATCTCGGCGCTCTTTACATTAAGTTTACTTTTCTGGACATTCTGCTTTTTGCTGAACCCATCAAAAAGACCAATATTGGCTGAAATGTTCCATGCACCGGAACCATTAGAGGAAGTCGCGCCGGTCCAAGTTTTTGAATAATTATACCCGGCGCTGAGACTCGGCAGGTAAGCCTCCTTGGCAACCTGCAAACTGATCTGTTCGCCTTTCAGGGATTTTAACATTGACTGATATTCGGGACTGTTCTTCAGCAGAAGGCTTCTGGCTTCCGCCAAATCCGGAATATTAATCTGATCAATGTCAATCTCTTCGATCGCGAAATCCTGATCCGGCGACCTCCCCATCAGGATCGCCAACGAACGTTTCTGCTTGATCAGATCAAGTTCTTCGCCGATCAGTTGGTTCTCGATCGTGCCTTTTTGGACTTCGGCTTTTAGGACGTCCGATTCGGTCTTGGTGCCGAGTTTATACATGGTCTGGATCATTTGCAGGTTTTCATCGGCTGTCATCAGATTTTCGTGAAATACGTTCAGTAAGCTCTGAGAAGCCAGAATATCATAATAGGCAGTTTCGACGCTGGTACGGATTTCCGCTTCAAGCGCCTCCTGGTCGAGCCGGGCGGCTTCCGTACTGTTCTTTTTCAATTTAATATCGGAAAACAATCCGGGTGAATAGAGACTTTGGTTAACACTTAAACCGGTCCCGAGCTTTGAACTGCTTTCACCGCCGCTTTCTGTTGCCGACGCGTTAACGGACGGATATAAATCCGCATAAGCTGTTTTAAGATTAATCTCTGTTTGCATGACACTCAGGTTTTTCTGCTGTAAAGATTTATTGTTTTTAATCGCCGCCTGAACACACTGTTCGAGGGTCAGTTTCTCGGCGCCTGACAAGGATACTGTTGCGATTAAAAGTAAAATTATCATGTATTGTTTTTTCATAAAAATCCTTTCTATTCATAACGCAGGGCGTCAATCGGGTTTAGGTTGGCGGCTTTGCGGGCCGGATACCAGCCGAAGAATATGCCAACCGCCCCGGAAAATGTAAAAGCCAGGGCAACAATGAGTGGGTCAATTACGGTGCGCAGATCGGTCAGGTTGTTCAATAACGCCGAGGCCGCCAGCGCCAGCAGAATGCCGATAATGCCTCCGGCCAGACTCAGTACAAGAGCCTCCGAAAGAAATTGGCTGAGAATATCGCTGGCGCGCGCGCCGATTGACATGCGGATGCCGATTTCACGGGTGCGCTCGGTGACCGAAACCAACATGATGTTCATGATGCCAATACCGCCGACGATCAGCGAAACGCAGGCCACCGCCCCCAGAAGCAGGGTCATGGTTTTCGAAGTCGAAGAAGCAAAATCAATGATCTCGGATTGGGTGCGGACATTGAAATCGTCATCGTCTGCCGGGCCAAGCCGGTGAGCTTCCCGCAAAATGGCGCGGATTTCTGCCTGGGCGGCGGACATGAATTCCTCATCGACCGCACTGGCATTGATCATATCGATATATTGCGAACCTTTCAAACGGTAAAGTACCGTCGTGGACGGCGCCAGCACGATGTCGTCCTGATCACTGCCGCCCGGACCGGAACCGCCCTTTTCCTTGAGCACCCCGATTACAGTAAAAGGCGTGTTGCGGATACGGATCTGCTCACCGACCGGATCATCTTCACCAAAAAGTTCGTCGGCTACCGTTTGACCGAGAAGAGCGACCTTCTTACGGGCGATAATATCGCGCTCGGTGAAAAATTCGCCGCTCTCCAATTCCCAGTTGGTTATCGAAAAATAATCCGGCGATACGCCGGTGATGCTGGTATTCCAATTATTGTTCTTATAAATAATCTGTCCGTTGGCTCTCACTATCGGCGAAAGACCGCTTATCAGGGTCGCCTGTTCTCTGATTTTCTCTATGTCGCTCATGGTAAAGCGGTTGAAACTACCGGCGCCCATGCTGGCGCCGCCACTGCGTGTAAAACCGGGAAAAACGATAATCAGGTTGGTGCCGAGCGACTTGACGTTATCCTCAATAGTCGCCTGAGAGCCGCGGCCTACCGCCACCATAATAATTACAGCGCTGACGCCAATAATAATACCCAGCGAGGTCAGCAGACTGCGCATCCGGTTTTTCAGAATGCTCTTCAGAGCTACTTTCAGGAGGTTATATAATCTACTCATGCTTCAATCTCCTGTTGTTGCATTGCGATAAAATCCTTCAGATCTGCGGCCGCATTGCGCTGTTTTTTTATCATGGTATCTTTATAGAGTACCCCGTCCCGCATTTCCAGAATTCTTCTGGCATAAAAAGCAAAATCACGCTCGTGGGTCACCATGACGATCGTAATACCTTCGTCATTCAATTGCTGAAAAAGGCTGAATATCTCCATCGAAGTCCGGCTGTCCAAATTGCCGGTCGGTTCATCCGCCAGCAGGATAGACGGCTTGTTCACCAAAGCCCGTGCGATAGCCACGCGCTGCTGCTGGCCGCCGGAAAGCTGGCTGGGAACGTGGTGCATCCGGTCGCTTAAACCGACGCGCACCAGGGCTTCCTTAGCCGCCGTGTGGGCATTTTTAATACGCTGATGGCGGTCATAGATAAGTGGCAACTCGACATTCTCCAGAGCGGTCGTGCGCGACAACAAATTGAATCCCTGAAAAACAAATCCAATCTTCTGATTACGGATATCGGCGCGTTCATCAGGCAACAAGGCGCTGACATTCACCCCGTCTAACAGATACTCTCCGGCGGTCGGCTGATCCAGACAACCCAGCATGTTCATCAGAGTTGATTTGCCGGAACCGGAAGCGCCCATGATGGCGGTAAACTCACCGGTTTTAATGGTGAAATCAACTTTGCGGAGCGCATGGACTTCAATATCTCCGACCTGGTAAGTTTTCCGCAGATTTCTGACTTCAATTACAGTTGACATATATTCTCTCAGTTCTGTTTGTCTATTAGTAGTTAATCTTTACGATTAAAATGGCGGTCGTCCGCCCGGACCGCCCATCATCGGTCGGTTCGTGTTGCTCGTAGACTTGGCATTATTGTTGGTCAGGCTGACAATGATTTTCGTGCCTTCTTTTATTTCCGGATGCGCGGTAATTATTTCTGTGTTTTTTGTATCACTCAGTCCGGTTTTCACGAAAGCCATCATAGTTTGGTCACTTCCATCAACATACCAGAGAACCGTCGGCCGTTTCTGCTCGCCAGGTTCAGACGGCATTTCTTCCGGCCGGGATCTCTCCATTCGCGCACGCGCTCCAATTTTTACCGAATCGGGCATCTGCTCCAGACGTTTGCGATGAGCCTGCTGAGCCTCCGCTAACATCTTTTCCGTCGGTTGAATTTTCAAGGCTGTATTTGGAACGACAAGCACCTCTTCCCGCGCATCAATAATAAAATCCACCGTAGCCGTCATGCCCGGCAACAACAACTGTTCATCATTACCGGCCTCGACGATCACGGTATAATTGACCACATTTGAAACCGTGGTCGGCTGCAGACGCACCTGTTTCACTACGCCATTAAAAGTTTTATCCTGATAACTCTGAACCGTGAAGCGGACCTTCTGACCGGTTCTGATCGAGCCGATGTCGCTTTCGTCCACCAAGGCTTCAATTTCCATCTTGGTCATATCGCGTGCAATGGTAAACAGGGTAGGTGTCGAAAAGCTAGCCGCCACGGTTTGCCCTTCTTCCACCGCCCGGTCAATGACCGTTCCAGAGATTGGCGAGCGAATGATGGCATAACCATAGTCAGCGACAGCCTTGTCGAGAGCAATTTGAGCTTGCTTAACACCGACTTCACTGGTGGATTTGTTTGTTTTGGCATCGACAAATTCTTGCTCCGAAACTAAATTTTGTTGGTATAATTTGGATATCCGTTCATATTGAAAAGTCGCCTGTTCATAAAGGGCCCTCTGTTTCTTCAAAGTCGCTTTTGCTTCAGCGACTGATTGTGATAAGCGAATCGTATCAAGCACTGCCAAAATCTGATTTTTTTGCACCTCATCATTGAAATCGACCATGATCTTATCGATCCGACCCGATACTTGGGTACCGACGTCAACGGTACCGATAGCTTTAAGCGTGCCGGTACTGGAAATGATGGTTTCGATATTGCCACGGCTGACGGTTCCAAAGGTTATGTGAGAGGTCGCCTCGTTTCCTTTTCCCTTTGTTAATAGCCAGATGACAACGATTGCCACGGCTCCGGCGAGAGAGATAAAAAGTTTCTTTTTGCTTATTTTTTTCATAACTATTGCCTTTCAGGTGATTAATCGGAGGATGGTTTCGGACGCTTGCCTTCAGCCGGACGGTTTTGCTCCTCTTCGATCAGGAATTTTTCATAGGCCGCCGACTGTTTCTCTGTTAAAATAGCTCTGATCTTCGCATCGGCAACCGCGCGGATTGCCCTGATTTCAGATTTCATCTGCTCAGAATTTCCGTATCTCCCTTCTTTGCGATGGGCAATCATTTTCTCTTCCATGGCCGTCATCTCTTCCTCAAGAATCGTCTGAATTTTATGTTTTTGGTCGCTGTTCAACTTTACAGCCCGGTCAATTTTCTCCAGACGGCGGGCAACCATTTGTTCTTTGCTGACCCTTTGGCCCGGATCCGGCTGGGCATAGGTCACTGCGGTAACATTTATCAAGATCAACAGAAACAGACTTCTGTAAATGTTCATTGTTTTCATCGTTTTCCTTTCCATTTTCAAATTTTCAAAACCGCTGATTAGACCGGTATCCACTCACTTTTATTCCACAATATTTAAAATTCAGGAAGTTTTTTCTTTTTAATTGGCGGGGGAATAAATTTGGCGGTCTGATTGTCTAACCAAGTGTTTTAAATATAATGGAGAAAACCTCTTTATTAACCGATCAGGAGATAATTGAAGCCAGTCTTGCAGGAAATGAAAACGCTTTTGCGGAGATCGTCCGGCGGTACGAATCCAGAGTGGCGGTCACCGTTTTTAGTATGCTGGGGCGCTGTCCGGAAGCGGAAGACGTTGGCCAGGAAACTTTTATCCGGTTCTTTAAAAATATGAAAAATTTTCGGGGTGAATCATCCGTGGGCACATATCTGACCCGAATCGCAATGAATCTGTCATTGAACGAAATAGAAAGGCGCAAGCGGCAAAACCGCTTCGCCGCCCTGGACGATCCGGAAGTGGCCCGCCAAATCCCCGGCGCCCCCGCCGAGCATGAAAACGTTAACACCGTCGAAATTGTCAACTGGGCAATCGAGCGCCTGGAGCCAAAATTCCGGTCGGCGGTGGTTCTGCGGATGATCGAAGGATATTCGACCGAAGAAACGGCGCAGATACTGCAACTGCCCATCGGGACAGTGCTTTCGCGGTTGGCGCGCGCCAAAGACCACCTTTCAAAGGTACTCGCACCTTACAAGGAACAGATATGAACCTGAAAAAAATCCGTACCCTAATGTTACTTTCGGGCGACAGGAAACTTTCCGCCAAAGAAGAAAAAATCCTGTCCGCCGCCCGGAAATCTTCACCGGAATTGGCAGCAGAAGAAGAACTGCTTCAGAAAATTCAGCAAAAATTGGCGGCCAATCAGCCGGATTCATTCGGTCCCTGGTTTACCGAACGTACCATGAACCGTATCCGCCAGGCGGCGGCCAATCCGAAAAATTCCTTTTGGATTTTAGACAGTTTGCGGCCAGCCTACAGCCGCGTTATTCTGGGGGCCGCGGCCATGCTGCTTATTATCGTTGCTTTTAATCTCTCAACCACCTCTCAGCCCAACTTCGCTGACGCTCTGGGAATAACCCAGCTGCCAATCGAAGAAATGGCCGACCCTGTAAGCCAATATATTTGGGAGTAATGCCATGAGAACAACCACTAAAACCACCTTAATATTGACCAGTGTTCTGATCATTGGAATCGTCATTGGTTTCTTCGGCGCTTCCAGCTGGCTGCATTATAGTCATGCCAAGAAAATCGGCCACTTCCGCAAGGGTGAGGGTTTCGTGGTCGAAATGGAAAAAATCATTGCCCCGCGCCCGGATCAAAAAGAACAAGTTCACCAAATCCTGACCCGCCACTCCCTTTGGGTAAAGAAATATAGCGAACAGCAAAGAATTGTCATCTCCCAAAGCCTCGACTCACTGCAATCCGAATTAGCCCTTGTCCTTTCTGACGATCAAATCGCCCGTATCAGCGAAAAATTAGAAAATATCCGTAAGCGTCCCGGTCCCCCGCCGCCGCCACCACCGGATAGAAATTCGGGCGTGGACAAATCCACTGCCAATTAATTTGCGCCAATCTTTGCAGTATAGTCGCCCAAAAAAAGATTTTTAAAAAAATTCCAGACTACGGGAATAAAAACCATCCAGAGTTTGTCTAATAGACGTTTTTGAGTTTATTGACATCCGCCAATCGCTATAAGAGAATTTGTCCATTTTTTAACTTTTAGAATTCAAAAACGTCAAATTGGCATTCTTGAAAGAGGAATTTGATGCGTAAAATTTTACTTTTTGGAATATTCCTGCTCGGAGCCCTGCTAACAGGCTGTAATAAAGTGACTGTGACCAGCAACTGGAATAACGGTCAAATTAAAATTGATGCGGCGGTCAAAGATTGGGGTCCGCGTTTGGTCTGGAACGAAAAAAACCGAACCGGGCTCGGGATTGCCAACGATACTGAAAATTTATATCTGTGTCTGACCACTTCGGAAAAGTCTCTCCCGCGTCAGATCATGCGAGGTGGATTGATTGTTAGAATTGATCAGAAGGGCGCGAAAAGCCATAACTTCGGTGTGAAATTTCCTCTCGGTTTAAGCAGTCGGGATTTTCAAGGCCTGGAGCCGCCGGAAAATATGGATGAAAATTCCAGATGGGAGATCAACGGACAGAATCGACCGCAACCGCATATGCGCAGACCGGAAGGCATGCTCGATCGAAGACAAGCCGATCAGGAAAACCAGCAAAACGCTTTTATGGAACGCTTAAATGACCTGCACACCGAATTGATGTTACTGGGGCCCGGTAAGGGTCAGGAAACTATTGTGCCTCTCGAAAATGATCTGGGACTCGAAGTCAAGCTCGGTCGCGATCGCCAGCAACTTGTTTATGAGTTAAAAATACCCTTCGACCTGATCAGTGAATATTTACAGATTGAACAGATTCCGTTTGACAAATCATTGCAAATCAATTTTTCCACTGTTGAAGTCGAAATGCCTGCCGGCGGTCCGGGGAGTATGGGACGGCCTGACGGCGATATGAGCGGCTCGGGCGGTGGTATGGGTGGACCTGGTGGCAATATGGGCGGCCCGGGCGGTGGTATGGGTGGACCTGGTGGCAATATGGGCGGACCAGACGGCGGCATGGGTGGTCCTGGTGGTGGTATGGGCAGGCCCGGCGGCGGTGAAGATAATTCCGATCAGTCTTTCTCCTATAATATCAAAGTCAATCTGGCGATAAAACCATAAAATTCACTCAGCGGAAAATTGAAAACTGTTATTTCTTATACATCTCTCTCTAACTCTCTCGCGCCTCCATTCCTCCATGGCGGTTCTGCAGTGTTCACGGAAGACTCTAAACACGAGTCTTCCGTGACCTGTGGGTTAGAAAATATCCCAACATAAATAAACACAGGGGCTGGAAAGCCCCTTTTTACCTTTCTGCCACGAGATGGATTCACGGCCGGCTAGGCATTCTCGCCGCTGTAAGCTTTGATGATTTCCTTCACTAAGCGATGGCGTACGACGTCGATCGTATCGAAATAGATGAATTCTATACCATCAATGCCGTTCAATATTTCCAGTGCGTCTATCAGTCCGGATTTCTGCCGCTCAGGCAAGTCAATCTGAGTTATATCGCCGGTGACGATCGCTTTGGAATTGGCGCCGAGACGAGTCAGGAACATTTTCATCTGCATGGGAGTGGTGTTCTGGGCTTCGTCTAAAATTACATAGGCATTGTTCAGCGTGCGGCCGCGCATATAAGCCAGAGGCAACACTTCGATAATATGCTGCTCTTCATAAACCTTAACCTTTTCCGGCGGCAGCATGTCGTACAGCGCATCATAGAGCGGCGCGAGATAGGGCTCGATCTTTTCCGTTAAATCGCCCGGCAGAAAGCCGAGACTTTCGCCGGCTTCGACGGCCGGACGAGTCAAAATCAAACGCTGGACATCATGATTTCGCAAAGCCGCCACGGCAATCGCCACCGCCAGATAAGTTTTACCGGTGCCGGCCGGGCCAATGCCAAAAACCAGGTCGTTTTGGGTCGTAGCCCGAAAATACTTTTCCTGATTGACCGAGCGCGGTTTGATCACACCGTTTTTTTTAAACAGGATGACTGTATCGGCCGTAATTTCGGCCGGTAAGGGTTGGCCGCCCAGTTCCAGATTGATCAGCGTCGCAACGTCGCGGTCATCCAAAAAACCTTTTTGGTTGATCGTGAGTAGCATTTCGCCGATTACTCTTTCGATTTGCCCGAGAGTTCTCTCATCTCCTTCGAGGTTTATCTTCGTGCCGCGGGCCATCAGCCGCACGCCGAAGCTGTCCGCAATTTTATCGATGAATGCGTCCCGCACTCCAAAAACCAAGGCCGGATCGACGCCTTTCAGTTCAATGGTCTTTACCGCCATATTACTCCGTAACTTTTTTCATACTATGCAATTTTCGCGCTTTCCACCGCAAAATAAAACCATTCTTCCTTATAAACAAGCCCTAAACCCGAATAGGCCGGAATTCTCCCAATTAAAATCTCCGGAATCGCGATTATCCCGATGAAAATTTAGCTTTAATATCAGTCCCTGAATGGCCTAAATTACACTTCGTGGTTTTTAAAGCAGTTATAATTATGCCCCTCTTTCCTGCTCTGCTTGGGAATAATCCCCAACCATCAGGCAGGTTGCCTGATTCACGTTTATCCGCATGAGGTCGGTTTGAAAGAAGTCATTCAGGAAATTTTAAATGAAGAGAAGTCAGCCCGCGAACGGCTTGAAGCCGCCCGCACCCAAGCCCGCCAGGCTACGGAAAACGCTCAAATAAATGCCCGGCAGGCCGTCGAAGCTGCCCGAACCGCAGCCCTCCGAGAAGCCGAACAGATTATTGAAAATGCTCGGAGTGAAGCCGCCCGCGAGCAGGCTGATTTGGTCCACGCCGCCAATTACAAACGTGACGAGGTCATCAACGCCAATCAGGCGGCGATCCAAAAAGCCGTGGAATTTTTAACTGAGAAAATCAGCAATGCAGGAGAAACCTTGTCTTGAGTGCGGTCTACACCTATGGTCTGGTCAACGCCCGGGTGCGCGCCAAACGTTCCGGCCTCCTGAACGCCAGCGGATACAAAGCCCTGGCAGCCGCGGTTGATTTGCCCGAGACGCTCAATCTGCTCTCCCGTTTCAAATACAAAACCATGATCGAGCGCGCCCGCGATCTTTCGATCGAATCCTTAGAACGTCTGCTCATTCGGGAAGAAGTTCGCCAAATATTGGATATCAAAAATTCCTGTCGCGGACCGGCGCGGGAAATAATCGCTCGGATGCTTTCCCGAATCGACGCTGAAAATGTCAAATCGATTCTGCGGGCCTGGCAAAAACACGCCCGCAAAGTCGATGACCTGATCGAATGTCCCGGCCTGGCGGTTCTGCCGGTTACCCGTTTGCTGGAAGCCCCGAATCTGACCAAACTGACCGAGCAGCTGGGTTCCTTTCCATTTTACGGGGCGCTGTTAAAAGCAGCCGAAGGGTTCGACCGGCGCAAGAGCCTGTTTGAAATCGAAGTAACCATTGACAAAAGCCTTTACGAAGAAATCTGGAATCTGACCGCGCAATTACCGAAAACCGACCAGAATATCGTCCGACGGATGGTCGGGATCGAGATTGACCTCAAAAACCTGGATTGGGTCGCCCGCATCCGCAAGTACTATCTGACCCAGATTGGCGCCACCGAAAATAGTCTGATTCCCAACGGCTATCGTCTGCCTTATACGACTTTACGTAAAATGATTACCACCGGTTCAATCTCGGATGGTCTGGACAAGTTCATGCCTGGCCTGGCGCCAGAAACTGCCCCGGACACCGATCAAATCACCGCCCTTGAACGGTTGGAACAATTTCTAAATCAAGCCCTTTTTCATGAAGCCAACCGCCTTTTTCTCGAATATCCACTCTCGATTGCCTCCACCATCGGCTATTATTTTCTGATCCGCATTGAGAGCCGGAATATCCGCACCATGATCAATTCCAAATATTATAAATTGGCTCCCCAGGTTATCCTGTCCAAAATGATTTTCTGAGGCTGACGATGTTTTTTCCCGAAAAAATGCTCTTGGTCAATGCCCTGTTCCCCGGTAAATATGCCGAGCGGGTGGCTGGCATGATCATTCGCCAGGGCGATCTGCAGATCGCCGATGCAGCCCAGACCAATCCCTGGATCAAGGATCTGGCAAAAACCTACAGTGGAGAAGAATCGCCCCTATTCCGCAACCGCCGGGAAAAAGTGGAAAATCTGTTGAAAAACCTGAAACTTGGCGACCAATTGCAGAATTTTCAACCTATCAGCGGAAAATGGGCAGAAATCGATCACCGCCTGAATCCGGTGATCTCCGAAAGCGAATCGGTCCTGCAAAAGCGCGAAATCCTGACCAAGGAACTGCAGCGCCTGAATGAACTAAAAAGCCGTTATGAACGCTTTCCGGGACTCGGCAAAGCCCTGCAAATGCCCGGCGGATATTCCTATCTTGCTATTGAGACTGGTCAGATTCCCGATGTAAATCTGCCGCTACTGGAAGAACAATTAGCCGCTACCTTGCATGTCCTGCTTCCGATTGGAAACCTGAAAGGCATGACCTCGCTGGCAGCGGTGGTGTTAAAACGCGACGCCGACGTCCTGCAGGCCGCCCTGAAAACGGCCGGCTTTCAGCCCGCTAAAATCGAGAAGGAAATCTCCGGTCTGGCGACCGAATCGCTGGAGAGACTCGACCGCGATCTGGCCGGAGTCAGCGAACAAATAAAAACCAACGACGACAAACTGCGTTCTATCGCTGACCGTCATCGCGAGCTACTGACCGGCGCCTATCTTAGAATCCGCCAGGAACAATTATATGACCGGATGTTGCACTTCTTTCGGCGCACCGATCAGACCTGTCTTTTTTCAGGCTGGCTGCCGGACAGTCGGCAAAATGAGTTCGTGGAAGACTTGCAGGAAGTCACCCAAAAGCGTGCCATCGTCGATCTGATCCCGGCCGAATCACTCGCCGCGGTAAAGGATGGTACGCTCGACGTCCCTGTCAAATTGCATAATCCGGCTTTCTTCAAACCATTCGAAATGCTGACAGCCGTCTATGGTCTGCCGCGTTATCAAACGATTGATCCGACCCCGGTGATGGGCTTAAGTTTTTTACTGATGTTCGGCCTGATGTTCGGCGATGTCGGCCACGGATTAGTGCTGGCTTTACTGGGACTTTGGCTGGCACTGAAAGGCCGAAAGGATCCAATCCGGTCGGCTGGACGAGTAGCCCTTTATGCCGGTTGTATCAGTATTGTTTTCGGTTTTCTCTTTGGCAGTATTTTCGGGGTGGAGAACTGGCTGCCGACCCTTTGGATGAAACCGATCGAAAATATCAACCAGCTTTTCAAAACCGTGATCTATGCCGGCATCGGTATGATTACCGTCTCCATCATAATCAATCTGATTAATGGTCTGCGCAGTGGAAATATTCTACACTACATTTTCGATAAAGCCGGACTGATCAGCGGAATTTTATACTGGTGTGGCATAGTAATAGTCAGCCGCTTGGTGCTATCTAAAACCGGTGAGGGGGTTGGCCTGTTCGTGATCTACGCTTTCATCATCAGCGCTCTGCTGCTTTTCTTCCGCGAACCGATTATCAACCTGATGCGCCGCAACCGGCGTCTGTATCAAGACGGGTTATTAACCGGCATTATGCATTCCATCGTCGAAATGCTGGAGATTGTACTCGGTTTTCTGGCCAATACGGTTTCGTTTATCCGTGTCGGAGCTTTTGGTTTGGCACACGTTGGTCTATTCATCGCGATTTTTGCGCTTTCGGACATGCTGATTGGTAAATGGGGTGGAGTAGCTTCGGCGATCATACTGGTTTTCGGCAACATTTTAATCATTGTCCTTGAAGGTCTGGTGGTTACAATTCAGGCCATTCGTCTGGAATTCTATGAATTTTTCAGTCGCTTTTTCCGCACTACCAAGGTCAAATATACACCTATCAAAGAAAATCCCAATCTTGAGTAATGCATGTTTTTATTTAATCTTTCGGAGGAAATTCTCACATGTTAAAACCTAAATCCCTGAAAAAGTTAGTGGCAATCGTCATTACCCTGGGCTTTGTGGCGATCGGCGGCACCTCGTTGTTGGTATTGAACGCCATTGCCTCGACACCGCAAAAAAACGAGCCGGTTATCACCCAGGAAACCGTCCATCCGACCGAATCGGTCAGCACCGCCGCGGATCAGTCCGCCAAGGTAAAATTCGGCTTCATCGCAGCTGCTCTGGCGGTTGGCATTGGCTCGATCGGCGCCGCAATCGCCGTCGGTAATATCGGCACGGCCGCCATGGGCACCATCGGCGAAAAGCCGGAGTTGGCCGGGAGCGCCCTGATCTTTGTCGGTCTGGCTGAAGGCATTGCGATCTACGGCCTGATCATCGCCATTATGATACTCGGTAAATTATAGCCCACCGGAGCAGCATTGCAATTCTTTGTAATCGGTGACGAAGACACCGTATTAGGCTTTAGTCTGACCGGAATTGACGGCGTTGTCGCCCGGGATGCGGAATCCGCCCGCCAGGCACTGGAAGAAGCTTTGGAACGGGAGGATCTCGGGATTATCATATTCACCGAACGGACCGCTGCTCTGATCCGGCCGGAAATCAATGCTCATATTTATAACACCACTCATCCTTTGATCGTGGAAATTCCCGATCGGCTCGGTCCGGTCGCCGACCGGATTTCCATTAAAGAAGTAATCCAAACGGCCGTCGGTATCCGAATGGAATGAGGAAATATGCCTGAACCTACCGCACCTATAGAAGCTCTCATCGCTGAAATTCGGCAGCAAGCGTCCGCGGAAATTGAAGCCGTTGAAAAAGCAGCCGCCCGTGAACAGTCTCTGATCGCTCAGCGCGCTAACCTGGAGGCTGAAAAAATCCGCGCCGGAATAATAAAAAAAGCCAGACAGAACGCCGAACTCAGTTATCAGCGAACCCTTGCGGTCGCCAAGCTGGAAGTTAAAAAGATCGAACTACAAGCCCGTTCATTAATAATCGCTGAAATCCGACGCCGCCTGGCCGACTGGCTGGCGAAATACCGTCTCACGCCGGATTACGCCGACCTCCTGCGCAATTTGATCAACGCAGGCATTGCCGGTTTGGGAAATGAAGATGTGTTAATCGTCGCCGGCGACCGCGAGCGCAATCTGCTGACGGACGATTTTCTGAAAGCGCTCGGCGCTTCTCGTCAGCCTCCGGTAAAGATCACTCTTTTACCGGAAATTTTGCCCGAATCGGGAGTGATTCTGTACTCCGCCGACCGGCGGATGCGCTTTGACAACCGCCTGACAAGCTTTGGAGAGCGGCTATTCGAAAAATATCAATGGACAATTATGCAAACATTCAACAATAATTCGGACGTGAGGTAACCAGTGTCGGCCATTATCGGAAAAGTAACCCGCGTTCTGGGGCCGGTCGTGCACGCCGCCAGCACCTCTGCCGCTCAAATGCTCGAATTCGTCGAGGTCGGCCCTGACCGTCTGATCGGCGAAATTATCCGCCTGCAAGGCCAGCATATCATTATTCAGGTTTATGAAGACACCACCGGTCTGGCGCCGGGAGCCGAAGTTTACGGTTCCGGAATGCCACTCTCGGTCGAGCTCGGTCCGGGATTGATCGGCACGATCTACGACGGAGTTCAGCGCCCCTTGACTGCCATTAAAAAAGCCTCCGATCAATATATCCACCGGGGCATCAAAGTTCCCTCGCTGGACCGGCAGAAAAAATGGACTTTCACGCCGACCGTCAAACCCGAAGACTCCGTGTCTGGCGGGCAGATCCTCGGCATTGTGCCGGAAACCGCCCGAATTGAGCAGAAAATTTTAGTTCCACCCGGACTTTCCGGAAAAATAGTTAAGATCGCACCAGCTGGCGAGTATCGGGTTGAAGACGAAATCTGCGTAATCTCCGATGGTCAAGCCCTGCATTCGCTCAACCTTTATCAGCGCTGGCCGGTGCGCCGTCCGCGTCCGACCGCCAGCCGCATATCCTCCAACCTGCCGATGATCACCGGACAGCGTGTCATCGACACCATCTTCCCGATCGCCAAGGGTGGAACGGTGGCGATCCCGGGAGGATTCGGCACCGGCAAAACCATGGTGGAGCATCAGGTTGCCAAGTGGTCAGATGCCGACATTGTCGTATACATTGGCTGCGGCGAACGCGGCAATGAGATGACTGACGTTCTGAACGAATTTCCCAAGCTGATCGATCCGCGCACCGGGCGGCCGCTGATGGAGCGCACCGTGCTGATTGCCAACACCTCTAACATGCCGGTTGCGGCGCGGGAAGCCTCGATTTATACCGGCATCACGATCGCTGAATATTTCCGCGATATGGGTTATCATGTCGCGATCATGGCCGATTCGACCTCGCGTTGGGCGGAAGCCCTGCGAGAACTCTCTGGCCGCATGGAAGAGATGCCGGCTGAAGAGGGATTCCCGGCCTATTTGCCGACCCGTCTGGCTGAATTCTATGAGCGCGCCGGGCTTTTTGAGACGCTCAACCATCAATCCGGATCGGTCACCATCGTCGGCGCGATTTCCCCGCCCGGCGGTGATTTCTCCGAACCGGTCACCCAGCACACCAAACGCTTCGTGCGTGTCTTTCTGGCGCTCGACCGCGATCTGGCCAACTCACGCCACTATCCGTCAATCTCCTGGCTGGACTCCTACTCCGAATACGTCGAAACCATCGCCTCCTGGTGGCAGGAACATGCCGACGCCGAATGGGCTGAGTTGCGCCAGGAAATGCTCGATCTGCTCCAGAAAGAAGCTAAACTCCAACAGGTCGTCAAATTAGTCGGCGCAGACGTTCTCCCGGATTCCCAGCGGATTATCCTGGAGGTTTGCACCCTGTTTAAAAACATTTTTCTCCAGCAGTCAGCCTATGACCAGATTGACACCTACTCGACTGTCCAAAAACAGGTGAAAATGCTGCGTATTTTCGTCACCTTCTATCGGCTGGCGGCCGAAGCGCTCAAGCATGGCGCCACTCTTTACAAAATCAAGCGCACCAAAGCTCTGGGCGCCATTCTTAATATGAAATACAGCATTTCCAACGAACAAATTGATAAACTCGACGAACTGTTAGCCAATCTGAACCAGGAAATGGCCGGTCTCGGCCGCTTAAATTTCTGACCGCCTGGAAATAGTGAAGGAAAAATCCTAATGAACGATGCCGAACTTCTCAGATACCGCGAATATATCGGAATTCAGCAAATATCCGGACCGCTGGTCTGTATCGAAAATATCCACAACGTCGGTTACAACGAGCTCGTCGAAATCCGCAATGAACGCGGCGAGAGCCGCCTCGGCCAGGTCCTGGAAGCCAATCAAAAGGCCGCCATAGTGCAGGTCTTCGAAGGCACCAGTGGCCTGTCGCTCTCAGGAACGGCGGTACGTTTCCGGGGAACGCCATTGCGCATTCCGGTCACTAAAGAAATGCTCGGGCGTGTTTTCGACGGACTGGGGCGTCCGATTGACGGCGGAGCGGAGCCGCTAACCAACGAATTTTGGGACGTCAACGGTGAAGCTATCAATCCCACCGCCCGCACCTATCCGACGACCTTCATTCAGACCGGCATTTCAGCCATCGACGGAATGAACACTTTGGTCAATGGTCAGAAACTGCCGCTATTCTCCGGACCGGGACTATCTCATAACCGTGTTACCGCGCAGATCGTCCGCCAGGCAAAAATTGTCGGAAAAGATGTTTCCTTCGCAATCGTATTCGCCGCGATGGGCGTCAAACATGACGTCGCCCAGTATTTTATCGACGATTTCCGCGACACCGGCGTGCTGGAAAACGTGGTCCTGTTTCTGTCACTGGCGGATGCGCCTTCCGTCGAGCGCCTGATCACGCCGCGCAGTGCCCTGACCATGGCAGAATATCTGGCTTTTCATGAGAACATGCACGTTCTCGTCGTCATGACTGACATTACCAATTACTGCGAAGCTCTGCGCGAAATCTCGATCGCCCGGGGAGAAATTCCTTCCCGGAAAAGTTACCCCGGCTATCTTTACTCCGATCTGGCGTCTTTATACGAGCGCGCCGGGATAGTGGAAAATTCCAGCGGCTCGATCACCCAGGTACCGATTCTGACCATGCCGAATGACGATATTTCTCACCCGATTCCCGATCTGACCGGCTATATCACCGAAGGACAAATCGTTTTCGATCGCGAGCTCTTCCAGAAAGGCATCTATCCGCCGATCGCGCTGCTGCCTTCACTCTCGCGCTTGATGAAGGACGGCATCGGCGAAGGCCTGACCCGCGCCGACCACGCCCATCTCGCCAGCCAGCTTTTCGCAGCCTACGCCCGGGTCAAAGACGTACGCGCCCTGGCTTCAGTCATCGGGGAGGAGGAACTCAGCCCGCTGGATCACAAATACCTAAAATTCGGCCTCGAATTCGAGAATAAATTCCTTTCCCAGAAAGAAACCGAAGATCGCACCATCAACGAAACGCTCGATCTGGGCTGGGCAATGCTGGCGCTGCTCCCCCGGGAAGAACTACATCGCATCACCGACGAAGAAGCCAATCAGTATCACCACTATTCTAACAACAACGACTAAAGGCTGAACGGAATGGCCCGCATCAAAATCGTCCCGACCAAAAGCAATCTCCTGCGCCTCAAACGCGATCTGGTCTTTGCCCGCGAAGGCTACGAATTGCTGGAACAGAAACGCCAGGTGCTGGTCTCGCAACTAATGCCATTGGTCAATGAGGCCATTGCCGCCCATGAAAAAATGGACGCCGACTTGCGCGCCGCCTATGAAGCCCTCCAAAATGCCATCATTTCTAACGGTAAAAACACCGTCAAATCCATCGCCCGGGCAGTGCGGATCACCCCTGACATCCAGGTTCACAATCTGCGGGTCATGGGCGTGATGCTCCCCAAAGTGGACACCAAGATCAGCGATGACGCGCCCTATTACTCAGCCGGCAGCTCCTCTTTCTGGTTAGACGAGTGTATTCTACGCTTCAAGCAAGTCGCGACATTTATGGGTCGCTTTGCCGAATTGCGCGTCTCACTGCTGCGCTTGGCCAAGGAGGTACGCAAGACCCAGCGCCGGGTTAACGCCCTCGAAAAAATTGCCATCCCGGAATATACCGAAACCATTAAATTTATCGCGGATTCTTTGGAAGAAAACGAACGCGGTACGTTCGCCGCCCTGAAACTAATCAAGGAACGTCTTGAAAAAAAGAAAGGATGATTACAATGCAGTCGGACAGGCTCATATCTAAAATTCTCCTGTTTGCCGACGGTTCGGAAGGCTGTATTTCAGCCGCCAAATACGGAATCGCCCTCTCCAAACTCACCGGTGCCGCCCTGAAAGCCATCTACGTCGTCAACACCGAGCTATTAAAACAACTCGAACGCGCCCGTATATTCGTCGAGGTCGAAGGTAACGACTACGAGCGCGACTTGGAAGAAGACGGCCGCAATTATCTGCGCCAAATCACCGAGCTGGCCGCCCATCATGGACTTGCGATCACAACCGATCTATACAAAGGCAGCGTCCATAAAATTGCCATGCAGCAAATCGAAGAATGGCAGGCCGACCTGCTGATTATGGGCGAACTGGAACCCGGCGCTTCCATCCAGGACACATTCCACAATGAAACCGAATTGATCTTCCGCAAGGCGCGCTGCTCCGCGCTGGTCGTTAAAGATTCCGAACGGATCGATCAGGTGTTTGACAATCTTAACTGACAATAACCACTAATGACAAGGAGTGGCATATAATGCGACTATCTACCCTGCTAAAACGTGAAGCAATAATCGTTCCCCTCGAAAATTTCGAAAAATCAAGCCTTATTGAAGAATTACTGGACGCGGCCGCTCGCACCGGCCAGGTGATTGACCGTGATAAAGCCTTGCAAGCCCTGCTCGAACGCGAAAAACTGGGCAGCACCGGACTGGAAAAAGGCCTGGCGATCCCCCATGCCCGCACCAACGCCGTTGACGGAATTGTCATGGCCGTTGGGGTAGCGCCGGACGGAGTCGATTTCCAATCGGCGGACGGGGAGCCGACCCGTCTGTTTTTCCTCCTGCTGGCCTCCGAAGCCGTTACCAGCAGTTATGTTCAGGTACTGGCGCTGATCGCCCGTCTCAATCTGCAATCCGGATTTCGCCGGAAAATGCAGGAAGCGACCAGCCCGGATGAGATCATCGAGATCGTCCGCCAGGCTGAAGAATAGCTTTGCAATCAGTTCGTCGGTACGGTTAACTCATTACACAAATCCCCGCAAGAATAAAAACCGACCGGAAAATCATCCTCACTTAATCTAAAAGAGGCGTCGTGAATTTACCCGGCAGACCGAAATCGCTGACCGGCTATTCCGGTACGATCTACTTATAAACAACCTCATTTTACTGCATGATAGTATAAATAATGACTCTGCTAATCGCGATAATACCGGAAAATATGTTGTAATGGTTCTGGAAAAATATACAGCCGAGGCGATCGGTTCGGCACGCTCAGCAAACTGCCGGCGATCGAGAAAATATTTTTATTCAGAATTGCCCAAGCGAATGCCCAGTTCGCGCAATTGTTTATCGTCAACTTCGGTCGGGCAGCCGTCCATGAGTGAAGCTCCGCTGGTGGTTTTCGGGAAGGCGATCACTTCGCGCAGATTATCGGTTCCGGCCAGTACCATAACCAGGCGGTCATAACCGAGCGCAATGCCACCATGTGGCGGCGCGCCGTAGGTCAGCGCCTCCAGTAAAAAGCCGAATTTGGCCGCTGCCGATTCGCGACTAATCTGGAGCACATCGAACATCCGGCTCTGCATCTCCATGGTATGGTTGCGGATGCTGCCGCCTCCG
Organism: uncultured bacterium; assembly: GCA_964576275.1. Lineage (GTDB taxonomy): Bacteria > Fidelibacterota > UBA2242 > UBA2242 > UBA2242 > JAGNGI01. The sequence continues at coordinate 193,995 of CAZNUN010000001.1, forward strand.
ATTTCGTGTCCGTTGATCACGACGTCATAGGCCCGGGCGTGAACCTTAGCCGGCTCGGTCGCCAGAAGATGCGCCTCTTCCGGCACCGCCGAGGTAAAAGGATGATGCATCGCGACGAAACGACCCTCCTCGGCGCTCCATTCCAACAGCGGAAAGCGAGTGACCCAGAGCGGCTTGTAAACGTCAGCCGGGATTAATTGCAGACGGCGGGCGATTTCCAGCCGGAGATTGCCGAGCGCCGGGTATGTTTTTTCTTCCCGATCGGCGACAAAGAAGATGATATCACCTTCTTTTGCGTCGAACTCTTGCCGCATTTCTGCAGCCACCGGCGCCAGAAAGCGGGCAACGCCGCCATCGAAACCGGTGGAGTTAACTTTAGCAAATGCCAATCCCTGGATGCCCCATTTTTTAGCCAAATCGGTCAGTTCATCGATGATTTTGCGCGAGAAGGAGACGGCTTGCGGAAAACACAATCCGGCTATCGTTCCGCCAGAAGCCAAGACGTTTTTGAATACCTGGAAATCACTGCGGGCGGCTATGTCGTTCAGCGTGTGAATTTCATGGCCGAACCGCAGATCGGGCTTGTCGCTGCCGAAGCGCCGCATGGCTTCTTCGTATTGCATGCGCAGAAAAGGTGTTTCAATTGCGACACCAATGACTTCGCGGAAAACGCGTTGCAACATTTTTTCGGTCGTTTGCATGACGTCTTCTTCTTCCACAAACGACATTTCCACATCGATCTGAGTAAATTCCGGCTGGCGGTCGGCGCGCAGATCTTCGTCGCGAAAACAACGCACGATCTGGAAATAGCGGTCGAATCCGGCGATCATCAGGATCTGTTTATATTGCTGAGGCGACTGCGGCAGGGCGTAAAAATGTCCCGGACTGAGCCGGCTGGGCACTAGAAAATCGCGGGCGCCTTCCGGAGTGCTTTTCATCAGGTAAGGCGTCTCGATCTCAAAAAAATTATTTTCATTATAAAAGTTGCGGACGCTTTGATAGGTTTTATGCCGGATGGCGATGTTGCGCTGGAGTTCTTTGGTGCGCAGATCGAGGTAACGATATTTGAGGCGCAAATCCTCCAAACCGGTCGCACGGTCGGTCACCAGAAAGGGCTGCGGGCGAGCTTCATTCATAATTTCCACTTCGGCAGCCAACAATTCCACTTCGCCGGTCGCCATCTCACGGTTGATCGAATTTTCCGGACGAAGACGCACGCGGCCGCGCACGGCGACGACATCCTCGAGTCCGAGTTTGCGAGCCACGGCCATCAACTCCTCCCCTGATTGTGGATCGAAAACCACCTGGGACAGACCATAGCGGTCGCGTAAATCTATGAAGATCAATCCGCCATGATCACGCCGACGATTGACCCAACCATTCAGGACAATGATTTGGTCGGTATGTTCAGCGCGCAGTTCGCCACAGGTTAAAGTACGTTTCAACATTAAAATAATTCCTATCTTTTCACATAAAACGTCTGAAATTTATTACTCCGGTCGTTCTAAAACATAATAAAATCACCTTCCGGGTCGGAACCGGCGGCCTATTAAATTCAAATTACAGGAAAAATATCCACAAAAGAACGGTCGAAATCAGCATGGTCACTATGGTAATCCCGGCTCCGTATTTGGTGAATTCCAGAAAAGAGATACGATAACCGCTGCGCCCGGCAATGCCGGCCGAAACGACATTGGCCGAGGCGCCGATTAATGTGCCATTGCCGCCCAGGCAGGCTCCCAGCGAAAGCGCCCACCACAACGGCAGAATCTTGTCCGGGCCAACATTTCCGCCAATTTCCCGGATCAATGGCACCATTGTAGCGACAAAAGGGATATTATCCAAAAATGATGAAAAAATACCGGAAATCCACACAATCACTACGGCTGTCAGCGGAATATTCCCCTGCGTCAGATACATGAGACCGCGCGCTAATTTTTCAATAATACCAAGATGCACGAGTCCCCCCACGATAATGAACAACCCGATGAAAAAGAAAATCGTTTCCCACTCGACCTCATGAAAAAATTCCTCCACAGTCTTGCGATTTGTGATAATCATCAGTATCGAAGCCCCGCTCAAACCAACAGTAGCCGCCTCCAATTTCAAATAACCATGGAGCAGAAAACCGGTGATCACCAAGCCCAACACGATTAGACTTTTCGCGAGCATTACTTTATTCTGGATCGAACGTTTCTCATCGAAATCCATGATCCGGGCTTTCAACTGGTTAGATACCCACAACTGTTTACGCCAGATCAGATAAATAATCACCAGAAAAACGACCAGATCAATCAAAACGATCGGCGCCAGATTCCGGGCAAAATCCATGAAGGAGAGATCAGCGGCGCTGCCGATCATGATATTGGGCGGATCGCCGATCAGAGTGGCGGTGCCACCGATATTGGAAGCCATCGCGGTGCTGATAATAAACGGCGTGGGGTTCAGCTGTAATTCGCGGGCGATCAGGATACAGATCGGAGTCAGGATCATGATTGTAGTGACATTATCCAGAAAAGCAGAGAGAAGGGCGGTGATGATTGCAAAGGAAAGCATGATTCTGATCGGATCTCCCTGCGCCATCTTGGCGGCTTTAATGGCGATATATTCGAACAGGCCGGTTCTCTTGGTAATTCCCACCAGGATCATCATACTGATCAGCAGGAAAATAACATTCCAGTCAATATGTTCGAAAGCTGTTTCCTGATCAATAATTCGCAGGATTAAAAACAAGGCTGCTCCTAAAAGAGCTGCAATGCTTTTATTGACCGTCTCGGTCGAGACGAACACAAAAACAGCGACAAATATCGAAAGTGCCAATATCGTCTGGAACGCCATTTCAGCCCCGCAATACTTTCGTTAAAATATCCATGAAGCTGAGCACGCCGACCAGACGATTATTTTCGAGCACCGGCAGATGGCGCCGCTTGTTGCGGGTCAGTTCAAAGGTGGCCTCGATGATCGAGGTAGTCGGTTCAATGAAAAGGGTGGGTTTGCGCATGACATCTTTGACTAAAATCTTGTCCTCTTTTTGCAATAGTTCCTCAAACGGTTCAAAGCGCTTCAGAAAACTCAAATTGCTAAACATCATGGCATAGTTTGGAATGCCCAGCTGAATCAGGTCGAGGACATTCATTTCGCCACACAATTCACGGTTTTGATTGACGACCGGAGCATAGCTGATATTGTTTTTGTAGAACAGATCCGCGACTTCGCGCAGAGTCAGATTTTCGGAAAGCATGACCAAATCGGTCGACATTATGTCGGCCACGGACAATTCCTTCTTAATGTTGAGGTCGGCTTCGGTCAGATGAGCCATGAATTCGTGAGGAGACCGGGAATTGCAGATTTGTCCAAAAATATCCGTTCTCTGCGATAATTTGATAAAGGCCGCCAGGGTGTTGAGATACAGGGTCGATTCGGTTTGCGAAGTCAGGATCAGGGTAATGATTCGGATCGAGTGGGGAGTTGTCGGAATCGGGGTTTTCGGCAAATAAATCCCGATTAAAATATCATTAAAATTTTCCAGACGGGCATGCGGAATGGCGATGCCGGTTTCGAAAATCGTACCGCCTAAGCTCTCGCGGGTCCAGATGGCATCGCGGATTTTCGCAATATCGACATCGAAGCGGTAGTGACTGTATAAGTCATCAATCAGCCGGTTGACTACGGTCTGATAATTCCATTCTTCCCGGCCAATCCGGATCAGATTAGAGTTGATCAGGCTGACTAATTTCATATTGATTCTCCATAATAAAATAATTTTTTAACGCCGGGTTATTGGCGGTTGACGGGGTTCTCATGAAAGGAAATCAGACCAGGGTAATCCGGTTAAAAGCTGCTGACATGGTTCGTCTATAAAACTGGTGACGATGATTCAGAAGGAGTCGTCGTTTCCGGACTACCGCTGACCTCGGGTGGGACCGGATGCGCAAAATGCATCTCACAGCGCCCTTCGAAAACCGCCCCGTCTTCGATAACGATCTGTCCGGCATTAATATCGCCGCGCAGGAAAGCCCGATCGCCCAGGGCCACCTTGCCCGCGGCACTGATATTGCCCTCGACGTGTCCACCGATATTAAGGTTGGCGCCGGACAGTTTGCCTCTGATCTCGGCTCCGGAGAAAACTGTAATCGTTCCGTCGGTCGCAATATCGCCGTGAATCTTACCGTAAATGATGATATCACCTTCGAGGTGCAGATTACCGGTTATAACCGTTCTTTCACCGATGATCGTATTGATGGAAGGCTCTTTGCGTTTGATCGCGGTTGACACTTTAACCACCCCCTTCGTTTTTAAGGGATATGTCGGTTTTTTTATATGAATAAATCAAATCCTGCGGATCGATCGGAGTGCCCTCGCGCCAGATTTCGAGGTGCAGATGCGGTCCTTCGCTCTTACCGGTATTGCCAAGATAACCGATCACCTGCCCGCGGCTGACATACTGGTGCTCAAAGACGCTGTTGCGCTGATTGTGTCCGTAGATGCTGAAATAGCCGTTGGAATGGTACAGAATGACGGTATTGCCGAAATCGTACGTCCAGTTTGAAAAAACCACGACTCCGGCAGCGGCGGCTCTGATCGGAGTGCCTTCGGCGGCGGCTATATCCACGCCATAGTGATTTTCACTGGTCATAACCTTGTCATCGATGAAGCCGCGGGTGATATAACCTGTGACTGGTGGATAGATCGGAATATTTTCCAGAAAACTAATCTGCACAAAACGGCTGCGGGTTGGGTTGTTCTCCAGAAAATTTACCGCACTCCCCGCCGAGTCCCCGGAGGGCAAGATCAGGTCGGTTCCTAAAACCGAACGGATGTACTGATCCATTTGCCGGATCTGATTATAGTCGCTTAAAATCTGGGAGACCTTCAACCGGTCCTGAACGAGCTGGGCGTTTTCCAGGGTGATTTTGCGGTAGCGGACTGCTTTGGGCAAGGTTATCAGTATTGTAATGATTAAAAGCGCCAGGAAAGCTGCCACGGATATAATGGCCAAACGAGCGGAGCGGTGGCTGAAAGTCATAATGAAGGGTTTTTCACGGCTTTCCGAAAGCAGGTGCAGGGTGTATTTCTTTTCTTTCACGATTTTTCCTCTATGCTTTCGAACATTTCCAAGAGGCGCACAAGGTCATCACGGGAATAGAATTCGACTGCAATGCTACCACGCGTTTCGCTGCCCTTCAGTCTTACTTTGGTGCCCAAGACATGCATCAGTCTAGCCTCAATTCTTTGCATTGCCAACGAGCGGGAAGGCGCGGCCGGTTTTGTGATAGTTGATGTATCCTGGGCGTTTTTGGCCTGTTTCTCGACTTCCCGGACACTTAACCCCTCACGTTTGATCTTCTGCCATAAATTGATCTGTTGTTGCGGATTGGCGATTGTCAACAACGGGCGGGCGTGTCCGGCGCTGAGTTCTCCAGCCCGCAAATCGGCTAAAATTGTCTCCGGCAGATTCAGCAGGCGCAGCGAATTGCTGATCGTCGGGCGTTCCTTGCCGACTTTCCGGGCGATTTCCTCATGGGAGAGCGCGAAGGTGTCTGCCAGGATCTGATAAGCCTGAGCCTCATCGACCGGATTCAGGTCTTCGCGCTGAACATTTTCGATCAGCGCCAGTTCAAGCATCTCGGCTTCGTCGTCCACAGGTATAATGTAAGCCGGCACGGTGGTCTTGCCCAATTCCTGGCAAGCCCGCAGGCGGCGTTCCCCGGCGATTAATTCAAAACCGTTCTCAGCCTGACGCACCGTGATCGGCTGAATTACTCCCTTTTCGCGGATTGACATTATCAGTTCCGCCATGGCCTGCGGATTGAACTCTTTGCGCGGCTGATGCGGATTAAATCTAATCTTGGCAACCTCGATCTCAGCCGTTGAAAAAATTTGTTCGACGCCCTCCGGAAACTCCGGAATGATGGCGCCAATGCCTTTACCCAACCGTTTGCCCGTCGTCATGCAGCAATTCTCCCACAAGGTTCATATAATCCTGCGCGCCGGCTGAAGATGCGTCATAGAGAATGATCGGCTTACCGAAGCTGGGCGACTCTCCCAAACGGACATTGCGCCGTACCATTGTCTGATAGACCCTACCCTTGAAATGGCTCCGCACCTGTTCGGCGACTTCCTGAGAAAGACGCAGGCGACCGTCGTACATCGTAATTAAAACGCCCTCGATCTGCAGATTGCGATTAAGGCTGCGCTGGATCAAGCGAATAGTATGCAACAACTGTCCGAGTCCTTCCATGGCGTAATATTCGCACTGAATCGGAATCAGCACCGAATGCGATGCGGCGAGACTATTGATCGTCAGTAGACCGAGCGAAGGCGGACAGTCGATAATAACGTATTTATAATCGCGGGTCATCATTTCAAGGGCTTTCTTCAGAACCAGCTCGCGGCCGATCAGAGAAACCATTTCGATCTCGGCTCCCACCAAACGGGTCGAAGCCGGTAAAATATCCAGAAACGGAATCTCGGAGGGTGTGACAGCCGTGTTGATATCGAGACCTTCGATCAACACCTCATAGATCGTATTCTCCTGATTACGATAATCGATGCCGCACCCGAGAGTGGCGTTGGATTGCGGATCCATATCGATCAGTAAGGTATCGACTTCTGACACCGCCAGCCCGGCGGCGATGTTGACCGCCGTCGTGGTTTTACCAACTCCCCCTTTTTGATTGGCAATCGTGATTATCTTCGGCATAGTATTTCAGTTAACCTTTGCAATATCAATATATTTTCGCGTACATTACCATTTTAAAAAACTCTGCAAATTTAAATCCCGCCTATTCTAAAAAACAAGTTAAAAGGCCGGCCGTCACCCTCTAACCCAGGGTTGGATTATGGATCACCGCGCCCGCCGCCAGAACGTCGGGATGAACACTATAAAGATCGAATAAAACTCCAGACGGCCAAACAACATGCTGGCAATTATTACTAGTTTATTGATGACACTGAGCGCCGAATAACTTTCGATTGGTCCGAACAAACCAACGCCCGGGCCAACCCCGCCCAGGGTCGTGGCAACCGCAATCAAGGCCGAATCCGGCTCGACTCCCCCCATAGCCACGATCATGCTGGCAAACAACCAGAAGCACAGATACATGCCAACGTAAACTATCGCGTTCTGAATCGTTTTTTCATCTATAGTACGGTTGTTTAGCTGGATGCTCGTCACCACCCGGGGATGAATCATGTGAATAATTTCGCGATATATGCTCTTGAAGAGGATGATTATTCGGGAATTTTTTATCGCCCCGCTCGTCGAACCCGGGCAAGCCCCGATCAGCATCAGCATTAATAACACCAGGTGGGTCACCGGCATCCACTTATCCCAGTCGGTTGTGACGAAACCGGTGGTCGTGCTGATTGAAGTCACCTGAAATACTCCGTACCGGATCGCTTCCAACCAGGTATGATAGGTGTGAATCCGCAAGTCTGCCACTACAATCAGAGAGGCGCCCGCTAAAATCAACAGGTAAATGTAGGTAACCTCAGAATAATAACGCCAGCTCTTATTGCGCTGGATCAGTTTGGGATACAGGGTGAAGTTGATCCCGGAAAGCACCATAAAAATAACGACGACCACTTCCACAGAAACACTGTTATAAGCGGCGATGCTGGCGTTCCGTGGTGAAAAACCACCGGTGGCGATGGTCGCCATAGCCGTCAGAAAGGCATCGAAAAATGGTAAACCCAGAATCAAGAGCAGGGCTGTTTCGACGGCCGTCAGGGCGAAATAGACCGTCCAGAGCAAGCGGGCAGTATCTTTTATCTTGGGCGTGATCTGTTCGTTGGCCAGCGAAGACGATTCAAAATTATACAGATTGCGGCCACTGACGTTAATGGCCGGCAGAACTACCAACGCCAGAATAATGATTCCCATGCCACCGATCCAATGGGTCAAGCTACGCCATAGTAAAAGGCTGGTGGGCAGGCTTTCAATATTATCCAGAATCGAGGCGCCGGTTGTGGTAAAACCCGAGACCGATTCGAACAATGCGTCGATAAAACCATTGAAATATCCCGAAAAATAAAACGGCAGGGCGCCGATGACCGAAGCTCCGACCCAGCCAATTACCACAATTACCATAGCTTCCCAGCGCTGTATGCTGAAATTCCGGGGCTTGCGCACCTGCATCAGCCATCCCGTTCCGATCGCAATGGCGATACTGATCAGAAATGACAGAGTGGCGGCATCTTTCTGAATCAGGCTGATGATCAGCGGCAGTCCAATAAACAGTCCCAGAATAACGAAAAGGTTGCCCAGAACCGCGATAATCTTACGCGCTCTCACGGTCGGCTCCTGAAAATACTCACATCAACTCCACTGTCAAACAAATTGCCGAATATTTTAATCCATTTATTAATAGGATGCAAATCCCGGGTGTTTTTCGCCCAGCAGGCCGCCTCGCAAAATTCCATTGTAAAAAGGATTAAAATTTGGCAGATTAGCACCGTGAATCATTCAACCGGGCATTTCTTACAATGAAAACCATCGCTTACATCGGCCGTTGGATTATCGGATTCTCCTGTTTTTTCGTTTTAGCCGCTACGATTCTGATCGGTCTGATTTTCTATAAACCTGAACAGGTTTATATACTGGTGCAACCGATCTGTCGCTTTGCCCTGCAGGCAATTGGCGTGCGCATCCGAATCACCGGCCGGCAACTCTTCGACCATCAAAAACCTTATCTGATTATTTGCAATCACGAAAGCCTGCTGGATGCATTTATCTGTCCAGCCTATATTCCGATGTTTTTCACGACTCTGGAGCTGGCTGATCATTTCAAATGGCCACTGTGGGGTTGGCTGATCCGCAAATGGGGCCATATTCCTCTTAGCCGGGGCAACCTTAATGCTTCTCTGGGCAGCCTGAATAAGGCGGCGAAAATTCTGCAATCCGGCACTTCGATTCTCATTTTCCCGGAAGGCAGCCGCACCACCGACGGTCGGATGCAATCCTTTAAAAAGGGCGCCTTTCACCTCGCCCACCTGGCCAAGGCTGATATTTTACCCATGTCCATCAACGGGCTTTGGAAGGCCAAGACCCGCGGCGACTGGCGTCTGCGTTCGGCTAACGTCAGCCTAAATTTCGGGCAGCCGATCCATTATAAAGAATACGAACATCTGGCCCCGGAGGCTCTGCGCGATCTGGCTTTTCATACCATCCACCGGTTGAAAGTGACGAATCCGCGTCATTCTCCGTCTTAAAACAGACAAAAACGAACTTGAGAATTTCATAAAATTGTTTATATTACGGCCATGAGAAAAACAAATTTTTCCCCTTTGCCTGAACGTAAACAATTAGTGTATGAACAAATGGCGCGAGCTTATCGCGTCCGCGAAAGGATCAAGGCTACGCCCTGGACACCCTTCACCGGCCGCCTGATCGAAAGTAAAATTGCCATAATCTCGATCGCCGGCGCTTATCTCAGCGACCAAAAACCGTTCACTAACCGAGAAACCGAGAACGACTATAAATGCCGTGAGATTCCCCTCAATTTCAACCGCGAAGATCTGCACTTCTTCGCCACCGACTGGGAACCCAGCGAGGCCAAGGCCGATTTCAACGTGATCCTGCCGGTTGACCGCCTGATATTGCTGCAGAAAGAAGGAATGATCGGGAAAATTCACGAGACCATCATAAGTATCGCCGGCTTTACTAAAAGTCCGAAAATGTTCGGCAAATTCCTGGACAAGACTTATGACACGTTTAAGAAAAATGAGATCAACGGCGTGCTGATTCTGCCTTGTTCAGCGACGACCTCCGAAACCGCCTGTCAGATTGCCAATTTTCTGGAGAAAAAAGGTTTGCCGACCGTCATGCTGAGCACTTTTTACGAACAGGTTCTCACTCTGGCGCCGCCCCGCAGCGCTTTCGTCAATTTTCCGTTTGGCCGGCCGTTTGGCAAGGCTGAACACGTAACCCTGCACACCGCGATATTACGCGACACCTTGCGGCTTTTCGAAAAAGCCAAGACACCCGGCGAAGTGCTCTGCCTGAATTTCGTCTGGTCGTTCGGACCGGTGCCCAACTGGTAATCCAACCGGAGGTTACCCTGAATTTATTGGAACATGTGGTCTGGCTGGGACATGCTTCTTTTCGTATTACTGGCGAGAAAGTCGTTTATTGCGATCCTTTCCGAATTAAATCCGGTCTTCCGGCAGACCTTATCCTGATCACCCACGACCATTACGATCATTTCGACACCGATTCAATTGCCCGAATCACTCAACCGGAGACCGTAATCATTGCCTCCGCCGGAGTCTGCCGCCACCTGACCGGGCAAGCCAAACCGGTCGTCCCCGGCGATCAGATAACCGTCTGCGGACTTCTGATTGAGGTTGTTCCAGCCTATAATATTAATAAACCGTTTCACCCGCGCGAAAACCGGAATGTGGGATTTATCCTCCACATGAATAATACCACCTATTACCATGCGGGCGATACCGACCACATCCCTGAAATGCAAAATATCCGGGCGGAAGTGGCCTTCCTGCCGGTCGGCGGCACCTATACCATGAATGCCGACGAGGCCGCTCTGGCAGTCAGCGCTATCAAACCCAAAGTCGCAGTTCCAATCCACTGGGGTTCGGTCTGCGGCTCCCGCGCCGACGCCGAGAAGTTTAAAAAAATCGCCAAATGTGAAGTCGTTATTCTAAATAAGGAAAACTAATTCGTCTATGCTCAAGAAAATTCTGATCCTGTCAATTTTCACAACCGCGCTTAGCGCACAGTCAACCGCACCCAATATCATGCGCCCGAACGCCCCGACAGACAGTTCCGGCATTTATTACAAAATGAGCATCCAGGCTTACAGCACCCAGGAATATGACCGTTACCTCGAATATACCCAAAAAGTTTTGGAACGTTATCCCGATAATTATACTCTCCAGTACAATCTTGCCAGCGCATATGCTCTGAATCAAGACACCGTAAATGCCATTAAGATCCTGAAATCTCTGGTTGACAAAGGCCTGGGGCTGGTGGCCGAAAACGACCCGGATTTCGTGGGATTGCTGGATGTACCCGCTTTCCAAACCCTGATCAAGCAAATTCAGAAAACGAAAAAACCGGTCAAATCCAGTAAAAAAGTTATTACTATCCCTGAAAAAGACCTCTTCCCGCGCGGCATTGCCTATGATCCGCTCAATAAAAACCTGTATATCAGCAGTCTCTATAAAAACAAAATCCTGCGAATCGACCGCAAGGGTAAGGTCACTGACTTCGTCGCTGAAAACCAGGACGGCATCGGTCCGGTTACCAGTCTGCATCTTGACAACCGGAAGCGTGTTCTCTGGGCGCTGGCTTCATACGGCGCGCCGAATGAAAAAACACCGCGCGAGATCGCCGGTACTTCTTTTGTCTACAAATACAATCTGGACAACGGTAAATTAATTAAAAAATACAACCTGCTCAAGCCACGCGGCCACTTTCTGACGGAAGTGACCACCGATCAGTCCGGGAATCTCTACATCGCCAATTCCGGGATGCGCACCATCTACCGGTTAGACGTCCAGAAAGATACTCTCGACAAATTCATCAATCTGCGCAATTATCCACAACTGACCGGTTTAACCATTTCACCCGACGACAAATATCTCTTCGTGGCTTACGCCAACGGCCTGCTCTGCATCGAACTTGCCACCCAAAAGATCACTCCGCTTAAACATCCCGAAAATATTCTGCTGTCCAGCTGCGACGGTCTGTACTTTTACAATAATTCGCTGATTACCATACAAAATTTCCTGAACCGGGTCGTGCGTCTTGAGCTCAGTCCGGATTTCACGGGCGTCACCGGATATAAAATCATCGAATCCAACAACCCCGATTTCGGCGTGCCATCCTCCGGCGTAATAGATGGAAAATATTTTTACTATATCGCCAACAGCCAGATCAACAATCTTGACCGGACAGGTAAAGTTCAGAATGCTGATCAACTCAAAGATATCCTGATTCTGAAAGCTAAGCTCTGACCGGTAGCCGGAATGCGTGACCTCCTGCAATTGGCCATAGGGGCGGCGCGCGCTGGCGGCGATATTCTGCGCCGTTATTTCCAAGGCAATTATTCCGTCACCAGTAAAGGGCCGGACAATCCGGTGACGATTGCCGACACCGAGACCGATATTTTACTGAAATCCATCCTGCTAAAGGCCTGCCCGGATTACGGCTGGCTGTCTGAGGAAAGGGCCGATTCGCCTGAACGTTTATCGAGATCGCGGGTCTGGATAGTCGATCCTTTGGACGGCACCAAGGAGTTCATCGCCGGACGCCCGGAATTCGTCGTCTCGATTGGTTTGGCCGATAACGGTCAGCCGACCCTGGGAGTGTTATTTAATCCTATTACCGATGAATTATTCTCGGCGGTATGCGGACAGGGCGCTTTTCTGAACGGTCGCCGAATTTATTGCACCCGGACTGAATCTCTTCCGGCAGCTCATTTGATCGTCAGCCGCACCGAGACGGCCGCCGGACTTTGGCAGGCGCATTTACACCAATTCAAATCCATCGCGCCTTACGGCAGCGTTGCCTACAAGCTAGCCAAAGTCGCCGCCGGATACGCTGATCTGCACATCAGCCTGAAACCCAAAAACGAATGGGATGTCTGCGCCGCACACTGCCTGCTTAACGAAGCCGGAGGAGTGCTGATTGACCGCCGGGGACAGTCCATTATCTACAACCGGCCAGCTACCATCATTCCCAACGGGCTGCTCGCCGGCAACCCAATCCTTGTCAACCAAGCTGTGACTCTAATATAAAATCCACAATCCTGAGTCTATCTTCACTATCTTGACGATTAATTCCGCTGGATTCTAAACCGACCCAAGGTTTTTCTAGAACAAGAAAATTTTACTTATCACATAAGAAATATTTTCCCATTAACTCTGAAATAATTCCGGATTTGAGCCGGATGTATAAACGCCTAAATCCGTTGGCATAGCATTTGTCTTCCCGCTAAAAGTGCCTTTAAGTTTTTTTGCATTATGCGCTTCTTGATTGTTTAGGAAAAATGGCTTATGGAATTCTTGACCAACCAGACAACGGTTTACAGTATTGGAAAAGCGGCGAGTGAATTTGAACTGAATGGGTTTGTTCACCAAAATTGTTACAAACAACCCCGCTCAAAGCGTAAGCAACCTTTCCATCCAACCTGCTGTTGCAACCCTTGCAGAGAAAAAGGAACCCTTTCATGCTAAGTATGCAAAAATCACCACGGCGCAGAGATATTATTCCGACTTATAATGTGGCTACAAATTACATGTAGAAAGTGACGGTCTATTAACAATAATAAGGGTAGTGAAGAGATGATGAAAACAACCGGAATCCAGTCAAAGTTGAAGTGGTTCATGATCCTCGCGGTCATTGCCATTGCAATTCATAGCGGATACACGCAGGACGTGCCTGTCGACAAGATTGTGAAAACAATAAAAAGTTTCAATTTCGTGACGACCACCGTCGGCATTCTTACTGGCGGTGTTTCTCAGGCAACCATTGATCAACTGGTGCCTCTGCAGGCGGCTCCTCCCCGCTCAATGCGGATTTTTCTGACCAATTCGAAGAATGTTTGGGACATTCAGCGCGATTTCACCTTTTTGGTCAACGATAAGAAAGTTGAGGCTATCATTATCTGGCCTTCGCCTTATATGGATGATGTCAGCCTTATTAAAAATATCTGCAATATGAGCAAGAGGAAAAAAATACCCATAATTTCGCTTGTTCCCGGCTGGCTTGAGCATGGTGCCGTGGCTCAGATTGACTATGATAATGAAATCAAAGTGACTGTCAATGAGCAGGTGCGCGCTGTCATGAACTATCCGATCGCAACCGAGACCTCGGCCTATCAGTTAGTACAACAATAAATCGGGGGATTAAAAAATGGAAGGTAATAATAAGTCGTTTTTAAGACAGCTTTTTACACGCAATTACTGGCTTGGATTCAAAGGAAAAATAGTACTCAGTCTAATCGTAATTGTCATGGCTATTTCGCTGATCATCGGGATCGTGTTTCCAAATATGACCGCAAGACTAAGCGGCAACCTGTTCTATCGCCAATGTGAATCGTTGGCTCTGGTTTTACTGGAATCAATCGGTATTTCCCTGGAGTTTGCGGACTATGAATCGGTACAGTTGGTTTTTGACAAGGTAGGTAAGTCCGAAGATGTCTGTTACCTGGAGGTACGCGATCAAAGCGGGACGGCGCTCGCCAATTATAAGCAGGAAGGATTTATACTTCCCGAAATTATTTACAACGAGGCCGGCTGGTACTATGGCTCGGAAATCGCCGTTCAAAAGATGGAATTCAAGGCCGGTAATAATGAGTACACGCTTTACTTCGGACACAATATCGGGAACCTGACCGCCGGCGTAGCTAAAATGAGACGCTATATTTCCCTCTACCTGCTGTTTCTGGTTCTGGCGGTAATGATCGCAACATTTCTCCTGACCGAATGGTTAAGCCGCCCGATATATAAAATGATCGAGCGGGTAAAAGACGTGGCTTCCGGGGAAGGCGACCTGACCAAGCGAATCAATATTGACTCTTCCGATGAATTCGGGGTTCTCGGAGCCTGGTTCAACCAGTTGCTGGATAAAATCCAGAAAATGGTGCAAAAAATCAAGGAAAGCGCCCGGCAGGTTGGCCGCATGGCTGAGCAGATCAAAGTCGAGTCCGGCGAGCTCTCCAGCGGAGTCCAGGACCAACAGTCTCAGCTAAAGAAAGTGACGGAGTCCATCAATGAGATCGTCGCCAAGATTATGGAATCCAGCAATCAGACGACAGCTACGAAACGCTCAACTCTCGACGCATCCAAAATTGCCGAAAATGGCCAGAAGTCCGTCACCGATACAATCACCGGAATTGATAGGGTCGTTGATACAATAGTTGTTGCAGTTCAACAAATCGCAAATCTGGAATCCAAATCCTCAGAAGTTGGAGAAGTAGTCAAAGTTATCGACGAAATTGCCGATCAGACCAATCTGCTAGCTTTGAATGCAAACATCGAAGCAGCCCGGGCCGGAGAATCAGGACGCGGTTTTTCAGTGGTGGCCGATGAAGTCCGCAAACTATCCGAGCGCACTACCAAAGCTACCGATGAAATTGACATTAAAATCAAGCAGATTCAGGCCGATATCGCCTCTTCGGTTCATTCGATGCAAACCATCCGAACGCAGTCGGAAAGCGGAAAGAAGCTCGCCGGTATCTCCGGAAATTCATTAGAAGAAATCGTCCGCTCGATCAATGAAGTGGAAAACACAATCTCCATTCTGGCCGGTGTTGCCGAAGATGAAAGGAAAGATGCCCAGGACATTGCCGCTAATATCAATAACGTCACAGAAGAAGTTGACAAAGCTCTGGAAAGCGCCCATAAAATGGCACATTCGGCCGACATATTAAACCGGGAAGTTTCTGAACTAAACGCCCTGATAGGACAATTCCGGGTCAATTAAAACTACCCGACATCACCTTCGGAAATGAATCCGGAGTTTGCGGGGTTTGATTCTTAGTTTGATTCACCCAATCAGCCTGCTATTGAGCGCATGATCTGCCAGCCCGAATTGCCACTTGGAATTAAACTCCGGCTGTTCTATATTTGCCGGTCAAATATGGTAGATTGTAGTCAGTCAAAAAGCGTCATGTCAACCGAAATCCCGCCTATCAATTTGAATAACGGACTTACGCGCCACGAAAAAGAGATGGGCATCCAGATTGCGGAGATGGAAAAATACAAGTGGATTTGCAGTCAGGACCAGGGACACGACGTCGGCAAAACGGCTTACTTTGAGTGGACCCAAAAATACGGTCGCAAAGTCCGGGAGTGGCTCGAATCTCTGACGGATGAAGAAATTGACCACCTGTTCGTGGCTTTATCCGATCGCATTAAAAACTACATTCGGGAAAAATCCCACTAACCGATCTTTATGATCGCCTTGATCACTACACTCTCTTATTAATATTCTTAATTCACGGAGGAGCAATGGAAAGCACGGATTCTGCCGTTACGAAATTACCGGAAAATGCCTATCGTCAGCTCAAACCGGGTGAAGAGTACATTCCTGTTATTCCGGAGAACAAGATTGTTCCCGAGATCACCCGTTACTCTCTCGGATGGGGGCTTTTTTACGCCGTATTGTTTTCAATGGCTGCGGCCTATCTCGGATTAAAGATCGGGCAGGTTTTCGAGGCCGCAATCCCGATTGCCATCCTGGCGGCCGGAATGTCGGTTTTATTGAAACGCAAAAATGCTCTTCAGGAGAATGTCATCATCCAGTCAATCGGCTCCAGTTCGGGAGTGATCGTGGCGGGTGCGATATTTACGATTCCGGGATTGTATATTCTCGGACTAAAGGCCAATTACCTGCAGATTTTTCTGGCCTCGCTCCTCGGCGGATTTCTGGGAATTTTGTTTCTGATACCTTTCAGAAAATACTTCGTCAAAGATATGCACGGCGAGTTTCCCTTCCCGGAAGCCACGGCTACGACTGAAGTGCTTGTGGCCGGTGAAAGCGGCGGAGACCAGGCCAAAGTTTTGGTTTCGGCGGCGATAGTGGGTGGACTTTATGATTTCTGCGTCGCCGGATTTGGCTTTTGGAAAGAAGTGGTCTCGACTTCGGTTTTTCGCTGGGGCACTTTTCTCTCCGATAAATTGAAACTGGTGCTAAAAATCAATATTGGGGCGGCGGTAACCGGCCTGGGTTATATTATCGGTTTGCGCTATTCGGCCATCATTGCCAGCGGATCATTTCTGGCCTGGTGGGTAATGGTCCCGGTCGTGGCTTATGTCGCCGGGTTTGGCGACCAGACGCCGGATGCGATTTTCCTAACCTATGTGCGTCCGATTGGCATCGGCGCCATTGCGGCCGCTGGAATCATCGGAATTCTGAAATCCTCCCGGATTATCGGCGGAGCTTTCAAGTTAGCCGGCAAGGAATTGTTCGGCGGCCAAAAGGGAGCGGCGGTTGCCGAAAACACCCGTACCCAGAAGGATATTCCGATGAAATGGGTAACGATCATAATGGCCCTGACACTCGTAGTGATCTTTTTCTTCTTCCTGTTCGGGATCAATGTAACCCTGAAGCAGGCGATTGTGGGATTGTTGATCGTCGCCATAATCGCTTTCCTGTTCACGACCGTGGCGGCGCGGGCTATCGCTATCGTTGGCTCCAATCCGGTTTCCGGCATGACTCTTATGACCTTGCTGTTGTCCTCGTTTATTCTGGTCAAAGTAGGATTATCCGGCGAACACGGCATGTTGGCAGCCCTGCTGATTGGCGGTGTAGTTTGCTCGGCGCTTTCCATGGCTGGCGGTTTTATATCCGATCTGAAAACCGGTTACTGGCTCGGCACCACCCCGATAAAGCAAGAGGGCTTTAAATTTCTGGGAACGCTCGTGTCGGCGGCTTCGGTTGGGCTAGTTATTTTGCTTTTGAACCAAACCTTCGGTTTTGGCGGCGATTCGCCTTTACAAGCTCCGCAGGCTTCGGCAATGGCGGCGGTGATTAAACCTTTGATGACCGGCGCGCAGGCGCCCTGGCCGCTCTACCTCGCCGGAGTGTTTATAGCCATTATTCTTGAAATAATTCATGTCTCGCCGCTGGCCTTTGCACTCGGGATATACCTGCCGATCCAGCTGAATACCCCACTTTTGTTTGGCGGATTGATCGCGCATTTCGTTTCTAAAAGCACCAAGAACGAGTCGCTGGCCAAGGCGCGCGGTGAACGCGGCACCCTGATCGCTTCCGGCTTCATCGCCGGTGGCGCCATTATGGGAGTCGTTTCAGCCCTTATCATTTTCATCGGTCAGAAATTTTTCGGCGACAGCTGGACGCTGGCACAGGGCATTGGGACTTTACACTGGACAGAATCGGCCGGCGGTGAGATTCTCGGATTCGGGATGTTTGCCCTGCTGTGTGTTTATCTTTACTGGGATTCGCTGCGGGTCAAAGACAAATCCTGACCCGGACTTTCAAAGATAATCTGATATATCACTTTAGATAATCGATTATTCTCCATATATTCTTAACGGATTTTCATAAATGGAGGAAAAAAAATGAGCAAAAATATATTAGGATCAATCGGATTGGCGGTTATGTTCTCTCTTTCAGCCTGCCTGGAAGGAATTTTAGGCACCGATGAGGAAAAAACCACCCAAAGCGACACTACTATGGTGGGCACGTGGTACGGCTATTCAATTAGTGTAGACGGTGTAATGACCTGCTTTCCAGCCACGATGATCATTAACGAGGACGGCACGGGTTTCTATAACGGTATTTATGACGCGACTCAGGAACCCGATTCGGGCGATTTCACCTGGAAAATTGTCGACGGTAAAGTTAAAAGTGCTTTCGACGACGGAACATTCTATACCAGCGACTATTCTATAAATAACGGTGTACTGACTCTGTCATACACCGAGGACGGCCAGAGTATCACCGAAATCTACGTAAAATATCGCGGGAATCATCCGACTGAGATGGTTGGAAAATGGATTCAGGTCAGAAAAACCACCGGTGGTGTCTATGATCCGACTTTGATGACAGCGGTCTTGAGCAGCGATGGCAACGGCATTAGTTACGAGGTCGAAAGCGCCGCTGATACCAGCGTCAATGTTTATAATTTTTCCTGGTCGATCAGCGGCGATTACATGATTATCCTGCCGTCGAATGGAAACAATCTGGCCGAAGTAAATATTCTGGCAAAATCCAGTTACCTTGTGAATGTTACGCGTCTAAATTCTGCCGGCGAAACGGTCGTGGCCACCCTAATTAAAGACATCAGCGAAAAAGATACCGCTTTGCTCGGAAACTGGACCCTGACCGGCGCCACTCTGAACAATGTTTCACAATCTATCAATGGCAGCGCGACTTTCGCCAATGACGGATCCGGCATCATTAGTTATTCGGTCATTACCGTGTCGTTCAATTGGTTTACTTGCAGCGGCTGGCTTTTCACATATATGCCAGCCAGGCCTGAAATCAGCACATCGTACTATTATCTGGTTTCCGGGAACACTCTAACGCTGACATTGAGCAGTCAGGGCTCCGGAAGCGAAAATGTACTGGTGCTGACTTTTACCAAAGCTTAATACCCGCCGAAGACGTTTTTCGTAAATCGTTAGGATTGAAATTACCCGACAGGGTAATTTCAATCCTTTTTCCAATACTCAATTTGATAATCTCCTGAATTATTGAATTGATAATAATTCCCCGCCTTTTCCAGTACCCAAAATCTATCATCTCCGGGCTGAATCGGCGCTTCCCGGATTAACCACCTGAATCTCAATACATTAACCCGCCGGCTTTTTTCACTATTCGGTTTGGCTTGATTTTTGACCATTGGTTCTAATATGAAATCGCTGATTTTTATTTTCACAGCGACTGAATGGCGGAACGAGCCCGTTCTTCGTTTCGATTGGATTTATTAATTAACCAAGTGAGGGTAGATGTATGCATTTCTCGATACTTGACTGGGTGATTTTTCTGGGATATATTATTTTCACAATCGGCCTCGGGCTTTTCGTGTCGCGCGAAAAGAAAGGCCATAAAAAAGATTCCAGCGATTATTTTTTAGCCAGTAAACAATTGCCGTGGTGGGCGATTGGCGCGTCTTTAATTGCGGCCAATATCAGCGCCGAGCAATTCATCGGCATGTCCGGCTCAGGATTCGTCATCGGGCTCGGAATCGCCACATATGAATGGACAGCGGCCATCACCCTGATTATCGTCGCCAAATTCTTCCTGCCGATTTTTCTCAAAGAAGGTATCTACACTATGCCGCAGCTGCTGGAAATCCGCTTCGATAAACGGGTACGGACTGGTCTGGCTGTTTTCTGGCTGTTACTTTACATTTTCGTCAACCTGACTTCGGTTTTGTATCTGGGCGCTCTGGCAATGAAATCCATTATGGGCATCCCGCTAATGTACGGGATTCTTGGTTTAGCGATTTTCTCGGCGCTTTATACAATCTACGGCGGCCTGAAAGCCGTAGCCTGGACCGATGTTCTGCAGGTCATCGTTCTGATCGGCGGCGGTTTATTGACGACTATTTTAGCCCTGAACGCCATCACTGACGGTGGCGGAGCCTGGAATGGATTCCGTGAATTAGTGACGCGCGCGCCCGAAAAATTCGACATGATTCTCGATAAATCCAATCCAAACTACAAAGAACTGCCCGGGTTGGGTGTGTTGCTGGGCGGCATGTGGATGGCGCACTTCTTCTACTGGGGCTGCAACCAGTATATCACCCAACGCGGGCTGGCGGCCAAGAGCGTCAAAGAAGCCCAGCACGGCTTGATCTTCGCCGGTTACCTGAAAATTTTAACGCCTCTGATTGTTGTCATTCCGGGCATCGTGACATTCGTATTGAATCCCCATTTACCCAAACCGGACGAAGCCTATCCCTGGTTATTGAATAGTTTCGTCCCGTCCGGGCTGAAAGGTCTGGCATTTGCCGCTCTGATCGCCGCGATCGTTTCATCTTTAAGTTCGATGGTTAACAGCACGGCGACAATTTTTTCAATGGACATTTACAAACAGCTGTTTAAAAAAGATGCGTCCGAATCCAATCTGGTGCTCACCGGCCGGATCGCCAGTGCGGCGGCTTTAATAATCGCCGTTCTGATTGCTCCGCAACTTTCATCCCTGCAACAGGCTTTCCAGTTCATCCAGGAATTCACCGGTTTTATCAGTCCCGGCATCTTCGCGATTTTCATTTTCGCTCTTTTCTGGAAAAAGGCTACTGCGAATTCCGCGCTCTGGGCGGCCGTATTGACCATCCCGCTTTCTCTGGGCATTAAAATTCTGATTCCGACCCTGCCTTTCCTGAACCGGATGGGCGTGGTATTTCTCCTGATCTGCGCCATCGTAGTAATCATTACTTTGCTGGAGCACAAAGGAGACGATGCGAAAGCCATCCGCATCGACCGCAAACTGTTTGCCACCGACGCCATTTTTAATGTCGGCGCAATTGGCATCTGTGGGATTCTGGCGGTGATGTACATTTTATTTTGGTAATTTTCAGGGTTTCAGTTTTCCTGAAAACAAAAGAGGGGCGGCACCGAGTTCGCCCCTCTTTTATTTTGGTTTTATTCAGATTTTCTCAGCGCAGCAACATAACCTGCCAGGATTTTTCTTTATTATTTGTCACCAGATGATATAAATATGTCCCGGACGCCATCGGTTTGCCGCGCTCGTCACGACCGTCCCATTGAATTGCATAGCAACCAGCCGCAAGACGCGATCTGGAAAGTGTTTTTACCAAACAGCCGCGCAAATCGTAAACAGACAATTCCACCCGGGTCGTTTCACTAATATAAAATGGCAGGGTGGTGACAGCATTGAAAGGATTAGGATAGTTTTTCCCGATAAAAACGCGCTTCGCAACTTCCTCAAAAACCCCATCCGAAACCGGATTGATCTGGATTTGTAACAGGTTAAAGTTGCCGGTTATAACCTCGAACTTCAATTGATGAGTTCCTTTCGTCAGCGCAATTTCGGTTGACGAAATCTCTTTCCAGGTTTGCCAGCTGCCGGTATTAGGAACGCTAATCTGACCAGTCTTATCTTCATTATCAATCAGGATGCGAAATTTACCAGACGAACCGGTACTGGCAACTTTACATACAATCTGATAATTACTGTTATAAAGTACATTGACCGTGTAACTCAGCCATTCGCCGTCTTCGATCCAGCCGACGTTAAATTCGTTTAATGCCGAAGATCTGGCTTCAATATCCACGCCATCGTTACGATATACACCCCCATCATTCCATGGCTGCCAAACATCCCAGCGGACTCTTTTGTAATCATTATCATAATAGGCTATTCCCTGAGTGCCGATGTCGTAATCGACCGCAGCAATCACCCCGGGAACGTCATGGGTTTCGTAAGGCTTAGGCATCGTGCCGAATTCACCATCCATCAAAGCCGCAATCACATCCGGCCGGAAGGTGCACTTATCCAGCTCCAGATTAGCGGCCATTTCCATCAGAATAGTTTTTGCCTGACTGGCGGACGGCTGAGTTCCCGAACCGTTCCAGTAGTCGATCAGCAGATCAATATTGGTTGGCAGGGAAGCAGATAGCGGACTGGTGGTCGTTTCGAATTTCTTATGCGTCCACCAATTCCAGCCAATATTCTGAGTATTCATCAAGGTGACGGTTTCAAAATACCAGGGATTGGAATTCTCGCCCGATTCGCCCAGCCAGAGTGGCGCCAGATAATTAGTGCGAATATTCAATAGCGATTGAATCGTGGATTGGGTCGTTTCGCTCCAATATTTATGAAAAGCATAAGCCATATTCGAATCGAAGCGTGGCGTCAGCGATGTAAAATCAGTCGCATATTGACTGCCTTCGATAAATAAAATATGGTGGGTGTCAATCTCCCGAATAGCGTCCCTGATGGCGATATATAAGCTGCGCAGATTGGCATTCGAATAGCCCGACGGCATGACCGGCTCGTTGAGCAGATCATAACCGATAATACTTTCTTCGTTGGCATAGCGCTCGGCAATGTGCCGCCAGATGGAAACGGTGCGATCCTGATTGGCGCTCTCCGTCCAGAGCCGGGCGGTGCCGTCGCTGTCGCTGATATTGTCGGCATTCTGGCCGCCCGGAGCACAGTGCATATCCAGAATTAAATACAGGTTGTTGCGCTTGCACCAGGCCAGTGTGGAATCAACGAACCGGAAGCCGGTTTCGATGAATACTCCCGGAGAATCGATGGGCGAAAATAATTCGTAATGAAACGGCAAACGAATGGAGTTAAATCCCCAACTGGCGATCAATGCGATGTCCGCTTCGGTAACATAATTTTTCCGGTAGAGATCGAAGAATTCGTCCGCGCCATCCTCCCCGATTACAGATACGACCTGTTGCCGGATCGAAGAGGGCGAGCCCCGGCCCGGAAAATGCAGCATATAACCTTCCGGCACCAACCAGCCGCCCAGGCCATAACCTTTCAGCAAAACATTCTGATTATTTTCGTCGACGATTTTTTGTCCGAGAACTTTCAGAAAGGCGGAAGCCGGCGCGAACGATAACAGCGATAAGACCCCAACAATCATTATTTTCTTTATCATCGTTTTACTCATCCATAACAGGACGCCTGGTTATTTGATACGTTTAAAAACCCGCACGTAATCGATGTCATGGTACTGCGGGAACACCGTCGTGGCATTCGGCGAGCCCGGCCAATCGCCGCCGACGGCGGTATTCAGGATAATGTAAAAATACTGGTGCGGAACTCCCTTTGTCGAGACAAAGCGGCGCACGCCATCGATATACCAGCGAATCGAATCCGCCTCCCATTCCACCGCATAGGTATGAAAATCCGCCGAGTAGTCGTACTGGGAAGTATATGCTCCGCCCGTCGAGAGATGAACGTCATTTTCGAGATAATGGTTCGTCATATAAATGATATTGCGCTGATGACCGAGATTTTCCATAATATCGATTTCGGGCGGCCAGCTGCCGTCATTGGGAAGCATCCAGTGCGCCGGCCACATACCCTGTCCGTACGGCAGACGCGCCCGGACCTCAAAGCGACCGTACAGGAAAAAGAATTTATTTCGGGTATACACCAGCCCGGAAGTATAATTTTTCGAGCCGTACGAGCGTTTCTGACTTCTCAGGCGCAGGCAACCGTCCTCGATATAAACATCTTCCGCAACGTAGTATTGCAATTCGTTATTGTAGCTATTTTCGCGCTGGACAACCGTCCACTTAGCAGTATCAACTGAGTCTTGGTCAAACTCGTCGTGCCAGATCAATTCCCAGCCTTCCGGGGCAACGATGTTATCCTGGTCGCTGTTAGTGACGGTTTTCTCCGGACACCGCAGCGCCGCCACTGCTAAAAAAGCTATAACGATTACCGGAAAATAACGGGACATTTCCTATTCTGCAAATGCCTCAACCACTTCAAAACCAGCCGTCAAAACATCGGCGGAATTGCCGCCAACCATCACGTTGAATTTACCCGGCTCGACGACATATTGCAAGGCCTGGTTGTAAAAGCCCAGGTTGCTGACCGGAATTTCAAAGGTTATCGTCTTTTTCTCTCCCGGCTGCAATTGGATGCGCTTAAAGCCCTTGAGTTCCTTGACCGGGCGGGTCACCGATCCCACCAAATCGCGCAAATAGAGTTGGACAACTTCGGTTCCGGTGCGCTTGCCGACATTTTCCAGGTTAACTTGAACTTTCAGAACGTCATTCGGCGACAATTTGGGGTTGACTACCTTCAAATCCGAATATTTGAAACTCGTGTAACTTAACCCGTACCCGAACGGATAAAGCGGCTCCAGCGGCAGATCGCGATACTTCGAGGTAAATTTAATGTTAATGTCGCCCGGCCGGCCGGTATTTTTATGATTGTAATAAATCGGAATCTGCCCGACTATTAACGGGAAAGTGACCGGCAATTTGCCACTGGGATTGTAATCGCCGAAAATGATATCCGCAATGGCGTTGCCGCCCTGGATTCCCGGCGCCCAGCATTCCAGAATGGCCGTTGCCTTTTTATTTAAAGCACTAATTGTCAGCGGTCGTCCGCTGATTAAAACGACAACCGTCGGTTTCCCGGCGGCAATGACGGCCTGCGCCAGCTGTTCCTGCACCCCTGGCAAATCCAGGTTGGCGCGCGAACCGGCTTCGCCGCTCATCTCACTGCTTTCACCCAGCGCTAAAATTACGAAGTCGGCGCTTTTCGCCGCAGACACGGCTTCCGCGATTCCGGAAGATTTATCTGTATCAATTTCACAGCCTTTTCTGTAAACGACTTTCGTGTTTTTACTGACTACCGTCTGAATGCCTTTTAGGATCGCAGTAACCTCCTGGGCTTTACCTTCGCAACCCCAGGTGCCAAGCAACGCCGCCTGGTCATCGGCGAGCGGTCCGATCACCGCCAGCGTTTTCACATTTTTGTCCAGGGGTAAAACGTTTTTTTCATTTTTTAACAAAACGATGGATTCACGGGCCATCTGCCGGGCCAACTGGAGATGGGACTCACTCAGGATTATTTTCCCGGTCAGCGATTCATCGATATACGGATGCTCGAACAAACCGAGTTCAAATTTCATTCTTAAAATCCGGCGTACGGCATCATCCAATAATGCCACCGGCACTTTACCCTCTTTGACGAGAGTTTCCAACTCCGGTCCGTACGCATAGCCCTCCATATCCATATCGACGCCGGCCTTCAGGGCGGCAACGCCGGCCGTGACGGGTGTATCCGCAATTCCGTGATTAATCAATTCGCCAATCGAACTCCAATCGCTGACCACAAATCCCTGAAACTTCCATTCGTCTTTCAGCACATTGCGCAGCGTAAAAGAATTGGCCGAAGTCGGCACACCATTCAGATCATTAAAAGCGCTCATAATCGAGCCGGCGCCGGCATCGATAGCAGCTTTGAACGGCGGCAAATAGATTTCGCGCAGGGTTCGTTCCGAAACTTCCGTAGTATTATAATCGCGGCCACCTTCGGCGGCGCCATAAGCCACGAAATGTTTCGGACAGGCCAGAATCGTCAGCGGATCGGCCAGGTTTTTACCCTGAAAACCTTTTACCGCCGCCCGAGCGATGGCCGAGCCCAGAAATGTATCTTCACCGTTTCCTTCGGCAATCCGTCCCCAGCGCGGATCGCGGGCAATGTCAACCATCGGCGCAAAGGTCCAGTGAGTACCTTCCGCGGCGGCTTCGCGGGCCGCCATCTCTGAAACCTGTCTGATCAAGGCTGTGTCCCAGCTGGCGGCGCAACCCAGGGGAATCGGATATACTGTCCGGTAACCGTGAATAACGTCGTTGCCGATAATCAGCGGAATGCCGAGGCGGCTTTCCTGCATCGCGATTTTCTGTACGCGGTTGACTTCCGCCGCACCGCGGACATTGAGCAGTGAGCCGACTTTCCCCTCACGGACTAAAGTCTCATTATACGAGCCGGCTCCGCTGCGTTGCGTCATCTGACCGATTTTTTCGGTCAGAGTCATTTTCGCCAGCAGCTCGTCAATCTTCTTTTCAATAGCAGGGTTCACCGGTATATTCTGGCCACCGGCGATGGCTATTAATATTGGAATTATCAAACATATTTTCGAAATGGCCGGTTTACGCATCGCGCCTCCCATGGTTTAGTTCTATTTGATTAATAACATTTTCTGAGTGGATAAGTAATTTTTTCCGCCGGTTTTCGTCGATAATTGACAAAAATAAACACCGCTGGCCAGCTCCGGGTACCAAAGAATGGTATAAATACCAGCAAATTGAATATCGTCGACCAGAGTCGTCGTCTTCCGGCCGCAGGTGTCATAAATACTCACATCAACGCGGGCGGTTTCCGTCAATTCATACAGAATCGTGGTCGCGGAATTGAATGGGTTGGGATAATTGGGCTGCAGCCGGAATTTCTGCGGCGGTTTGACTGAGCCTTCGTCAATCCGACCGCTTATTTTTTCGATGATAAGTCCGTTCAGCAGAGGATAATCCCGCACGACTCCAAAATGAATATCCAGAATGCGGTCATTCACCACGACATTTTCCGCCGCCAAACTGAGGGCTTTGTGAGCTCCCACGCGACTGTAAATATCCAGGTATTTGACCAGATAATTCCCTTCTACATTTATACCGAACATGCGTTTGCCGGCTGCGGAATAATAATTTTCAGCCAGCAATAGCGTTACCAGGTAAGTCCCGTTGGGAACGCGCACCTGATATTTAACCGGCTCCCACAGTTCCGAACGGTAAATCTCATCATCTTCGGTATTGGCAATGGCCTGTCCCGAAAAATAACCGTTATATCCGCCGATATGGCCATAATTTTTATCTTCTGACCAATCCTGATCGGCCAGGTAAGAACCATATGCCGCTCCCCCGACATTGATCCGGATAGGATATGTCCAACACGGCGGATTGTAGATTTCCAGGGTTTGGCTGGCCATAGTATTGGCGAAATCGTCCCGGACATTTTGAACACTCAGGTTTGCAGTGGCAGACGTATCGTAACCGCTGACTTTCAGCCGGGCAGTCCGCTGGCTGGAGGTCAGGGTGATATTTTCAATGACGACATTTGGAATAGTGTAATTGGCGGCGGTCGTGGCGCTGGTAGGTTCGACTTCTTCGGAAAATTGAACGAACACGGTGTCGTCGGCAAAACGGGCGCTTACTATAAAAGGAGCATTCAAATCCGTGTAACCAGTATTGATAGCGTCCGTCAGGCAAAGAGTCATTTTTCCATCATTAAAAACTATGTTGGCCGGCAGAAAATCGACCAGGTTGCCGTCAAATGTATGGGTGGCCTTCGCCCAGCGCGTCTGATCCCAGGTCGAAAAGTCATCGCGCCAGGTAACCGTAAAATTATTATCCGTACCGGTATTACCGGAATTGGGCGTATAAGCATCATAGCTGACCCAGTCATAGCCGGCAAAAAGCGGTAAAATGCGTGCATCAAAATCGCCCACCCAACTCGTTGAACTGGAAATCCATAGATTCATCATGATTTTCTGAGGTTTGTTTAGTGAGGCAATGTCGCCGCCGGTCTGCCTGAAAACTTCCACGGAATCGATGAACCAGGCCACATAAGTCGGCGTCCATTCAAAAGCGTACACATGGAAGTCCTCTGAAGGATCGAAACCAACATACTGATGATGAACATGATTGACCTGGCCGGGTGTGATCGTATTGAATTGCACATCGTCGTTATAACGACCCAAAATTTCAATATCGATCTCGTTCCAGTCTTCGACGCCGCCCGACAATTCATGATAAGTAAAAAAGGTGGCGGCCTGACCGGCGCCCTTGGTGGCTTTATAGCAGGCCGTAAAACGTCCGTAAGTATAAGCCTCAATGGTGCGATACTCGGCGCCCTTGTACGTTTTGGCCGGCAACGGAAGACTCAGCAGGAGTATTATGAGCCAACTGTATCCGCCCGCCGTTATTTTTTTTAAATTTGATATAATCATATCATTTGACAATGGGCATTTTACTTGTTACGATCCAGCCGCTGGCCATAATCCAGCAGATGATCGGTGGTTATTAGTGGAAAATGCGGTTCGACAATCGGATAGGGGACATTATTTTGAATAGCCACTAAATCGATGCCGGTCAATTGGATTTTTTCAAAAGCCGCCAAATCGATGGCGATTTCCGGGGCATATTTAGCCTGCAAATTATCGACGAGCGGATTCAGATAGTGTTCGATGGCAGCCACCGGATCGGCTCCAAAACCAACCGGCAAGCCGACCGAGCTAAGATAATTTTGCTTATAGTACAAAGCGATTAAATTATCGGCCCACATCTGGGTATAGCGCTGAACAGCGGCCTTCCGGTCAAGCCGTTTTTTATAAGCGTCCGCGGTGATATACTGATCGCGAATCAGATCGACGACCGCCAGTTGGAATTGCCGCGGAAAATCAGCCGCCTCAATCTTTTGCTGGCGAAAAACCAAAGGATGAGATTGCAGCGCCACGTCAAAGTCGGCTACGGTCCAGGTCTTGCCGTCAATTGTAAAAAATGGTTGATCCTTCAATTTTTCAATTTTTGCTGAAAAATTCTCCAGGGCGGTATCGGGCGTTTCCTTATTCCAGACCGCCGCATTGAGTAAGTCTTTTTTCTCGGAAGGGATTTTGATATACACTGGCTTCAGAATATCGGCCAATTGCCGAAACGTCGTTTCGTTAAAACGCACTTCCTTGCCTTTCATGAGACGACCGACGTATTCGCGATACTTACCCTGAGCCCGGTATTCCATAACACGATCGCGTACGTCATTCCATTGGATTTTCCGAGCCTGGTCAGATAGATTCAGGCGGTCGGCCCAGCCATTGACTTCCAGAACCAGATACTGATTTTCGATGGTTTTCAGCGGCCCGATCACCTGTTTTTCGCGGAGCGGAGTAGCAAAGAGGCTTTGGTGTACCGCTGGGTCCATGTCATCAAAAAATCCCAGTTCCTTTTCGGCAGGCAGTTTCCGGAAAGCGGCCACCTGTGCCAGATCGGTGAGGGAATATTTCTTATCCCGTAAGTCCGCGGTGAGTTTGTCGGCCTTGGTTTCCTCATCCAACACAACAAAGCGGATTTGATATTTACGCCCCACCGAATGAAAATACTGCCCGACCTCTTTATCGTCTAATTCTGCCCTGGATAGCCCAAATTTGTTAAAATGCTCCTGGCGCATAGCCTGTTCACGGCGCCCCTGTACATAATGTTGGAATTCCTGATTGTGATACAATTGATTATTGGTATCGGCTTCGAGGGCAAATAATTTTTCGGCAATCAGGCTGTTGAGAATAATTTTCTTGTGAATATAACTGTCACTTTTACAGTAGGGCGGCCGGATAGTATATTCTGCCCGCCGGATAAAATCATTCACTGTTATTACCCGGTCGCCAATTTTTGCCAGCACCTGTTCTCCAGGCTGGGGCGGCGTTTTATGGCAGGCGGCGACAAATAGTAAAAGACTCAGTAAAAAGCCTGAGCCAATTTTTTTAAATATCCGCGTGGATTTATATTTCAGAATATTACTCCCATCGTATACGAATGGGCATTACCTAAAATACCGACCGGCTTATAGGCATAATCGATCTTCAGCCCAAGATTATGCATAAACCGGAGAACGAGTCCTCCGCCGAAGGTCATTCCGTATTCCGAATTGGTCATGAAAAGCGATTTATAGCCGGTTCGCAGAAAAATTGAGCCGTTGCCCGGTAAAATGATTTCATATTGAGCGCCGAGATTGACTGATTCGGAATTGTTATTGGGGTGCAGTGCGTCGACAGCTAATGTCAGGCGCTGGTGGGCTCGAATGATCGGTTGCACGGACAGGCCGATCCGGAAGATCAGCGGCAGCTCCCACTGCTGAGTCTTGAACTGTCCCTCTACGGCGCTGTAATTGCCTTCTTCGTCGTCCAGAATATCAATCGGTACCAGTAGATCCGTTCCGGCAAATTTCATTTTGGTGCCGTAATTGGATATACTCATGCCGATCCGCAAGCCGTCTTCCTGTTTTTGGGTTGGGGAAAAGAACCCGGTGTTGACAATAACGCCCAGATCGAGCGCGGCCGCACGGGCGTTCATGTGCCAGATTTGTGAATTAATATACTTGGCCGAAGCTCCGAAGGCAAACCACTGCGCCAGTTTACGCGAAAATGATATAGTGAAACAGTAGTCATTGGCATTAAACAGCTCGCCGGTACCGTCCTGCATTTCCAAGGTGGTGACTTCCATATCACCATAACCGAGGTGATCGAAACCGGCCGATAATGTGCCGATCTGCGGCATAACATAGGCCACGGCGGCACTGGTATTGCTGATATCAATCAGCCAGGGCTGATACATAAACATTACCTCGTTCTGTTTTAGAAACGCGAGTCCGGCCGGATTCCAGTAAATCGAAGATAAATTGCCAACCATACTGACCGAGGCTTCCCCCATGCCATTACCGTCACTGCCGATGCCGATTTCCAGGAAATTGGCAGTGGTCGTTCCGTTGCGGTAAGGTTTTTCAGCCTGGGTCTGATTAAAACTGATGGCTATTAAAATCATTATCGTAACCAGAAGATTTCCGGTCATATAGTTTTTTTTATTAACGGTAATATGTTTCTTTTTCATCTCTGCCGCGCTCCTATTTAATTACCGCAAACTTGCCGAGTTTTTCATCGCCGGTAAGTTTTGATTTGACATGGTAGATATACATTCCGGCGGCGATTTCAAGATTCTCGTTGGTCAGTAAATCCCAGTGAGCCGTCCCATCATCAGTTTCATTATTCACATCGATCTGATCCACCAAAATACCGCTGACCGTAAAGATTTTAATCGTACATTGGGCCGGCAGGTGTGTAAACAGCAGCCGGCGGCGCTGATTCAAATAATAATTCGCCGCCGACGGTTCCATTGCATTGGTACAGATATACGGATTGGGAACCACCTTGATATCTTTCATGGTATATTTTAAGGCCTTTACGTCCACTGAATCATAAGTGGTTATCCTGAATTTCAATGAATCCGTGACCCAGAACGGCCGGTCGTACGCCAGGTGATAAGTATCGCCTGCTTGCGGCAGATTGGTCGAGTCATAAAACGCGATAATAAAAGCGGTGCCGGCCCATTTATTGTCATCCGTTTTCGGCCCGACCAGAATCCGGTCGCCGACCCAATCGCGTATTCCGTTTTTATTCTTGTCATGGATTATCAAATCCAATTTTTCCGGCGCACCGGTTGAATCATCGAAATTGCGGTTAACGACGTAGAAATTGAACGCCTGCTGGGTAAATACATTCGACTTGTTAATCCGGGTGCGGGTTTCATCGAGAATAGCAGTCGGATTGGTAACGCTGACATAAGCCGAGTCGTCATCGGTAAAGATTATGTCGTAATCCCATGGAAAATACTGATAAACGTCTGAGGTTGGGATCACGGAAATCGGCGCCGTGCCGATTTTCCAACCGGTATTCGTATAATCAACCTGTGCGGTTATGACTGGCATAGTAATATTCAGGCGCATACCGTCGAAAACATCCGTTTCGATCGTCTCTTCATTATTCACATACCAGTGTTCCAGATCATCATCATACATCAAGTTGCTGGATGGAAATTTATCTGATGTTTCCTGGTAAACCACCACACTGTCGTTATACAATACCTTAAAGCCGCTGTTGATATAACGGATGCCATGCGAGTAATTGGTCAGGACTTCCAGTGTATCTACCAGAAAATTCACCTTATAGGTGCGGTTGCCGATCAGACTCTTTTTAGCCAGGATTTCCGGTACGACGGTGCCGGTCCCGATTACATCCAGGGTATCGAGCATTGTCACTTCATCCTGAACATATCCGGCCGCGATTTGATGCGGGGTAACGATCTGAACATTTTTACTGGTTCCGGTAACCTCCTCGGCTTCGTTCAAATCGATAATAATATTGTTTTCGCTGGGAGCAATACCCGGTCCGATTTTTGAAGCGCCGGAATCGTAAGCCACAATCGCATAATAATAGGTGCGGCCGTTCTGAACATTGGTATCGACGAAATAGTGCCGGATGCCGGAATCGGTTCCCAGATAATACCCGGCGCCATTGACCAAACCAAAGTCGGTGAAGCCGGTGGCTCCGTCTTTGATGTCACATTGAAAGATCGGGCTCTTGAACATGGGCGTACCATAGCCGTCGGTGATGATTTCCGCGTCGGACATTTTCTTGTCGGTTGCCCGGAATAGTTTATAACCCTCAAAATCGTTGACATTATTTACAAAAGGATCGGTGGTTTTCGTATCGGCGACATTATCCCAGGTAAGGACTACCTGCCCGTCGCCAGCGGTCGCGGTCAGGGTCGGCATTTTGGGTGGTTGGGCAAAACGGTAGTCACTCTCATAGATCACCTGAACGATCCGCTTGGCTTCATACAGAGCCGGGGCGGAATGTTCATCTGAAGATAAACCCTCGAGCGGATCATAAGAATGCAGCTCGGCCATGGAAATACGTTCGGTGCGTCCCTGATATAACGGGAAAGGACCGGAAGCAAATGTTTCGATCAGGTTGGAAATGTTGCCAAGGTATTCGATCAGGGTATCCTGCCCGATAACTTCCCACATGGATTTATCACCCCTGAACCAATGTTTGTCCGATGAATGGCTCGGCACTGCGAAAAGCATAAAGGAGGTCAATCCCACCATATCCGATTCGGTCACGTCGGTCTCGGCAAAATTCGGTTCGCAACCGACACCTTCGACGTAATCCGGTCTGTGGTTACATTCGCCTTCGTCCGGGCCGTCGTAATTTAATTCGGTCGGGCCGACGCCATCCAGACCGACATCGTCATTGGCGGCTTCGTTACTTTCATAAACACCATTACCGTTCAGATCCTCGCCATCCTGCCAGTCCTGATCTTCATCACCTTCATAATGTTCGTGGAGCATGTCAGTGGTTAAAGTATAATATTTCAAAAAGGCGTCGAGGTCATTAATTTCATCGGTGGCGCCGATAATTGAACCGGCGGCGTTGTCCCGCTTTTCATCCAGCAAACCATCTTCGTCATTGTCAACCCCGTCGTAGGCCAGGCCGGGACTTTCCAGATAGGCAAAGCCCATCGTCCCGGTGGCCCGGCCGCCCAGTCCGAGACCATTGGAATCCCATGAATAGGCCATATCGATATAGCGATCGAAATAGCCCAGATCATCATCTTCGGAAATTCCGCCAATGCCGTTATCGACCCAGTACCCAAAAGCGACTTTCAATAAATCATAATCTGATATATTGGCAATCGTATATTCCCAGAACAGAGCGTCGCGGGCTTGCGGATTATTCCACTGGAAGCCGCGTTGTTCGACCCGTAGTCCCAGTCCGCCCCAATCTTTGCCAGCCTGAACGCTAATATCATTGCCGATTTTTATCCCCGGACGTGGAAAGTAATGTGGTTTAATATACGAACGCGCATATTCCAGATCATGCGCATCGTTATCGACAAAATAGGTTTCCAGATCGGCATAGATCACACCGCGCCCGAAACGCCCGTCCCATTCTCCCGGCCAGTGCAGGGTTGTTCCGGTAGACGGCCAGCCGGCCACCGGCCAGGAAGTGGAGTCGTTGCTCATGGCCGGTGTTTCACTGAGCGGATTTATATAACTATATACCGGATAAAATCCCCATTCGACTGTTCCGGTTGGGTCGGTATCCATTTCCTCCCGATAACTGGTTTGTAAATAATACAACGTATCCACCGCTTGCTGAGCGTCCAGGGCGATAACATCAGCCTCTGTAGTGACCGGAATACTATCATCTTTGATAAATACCATCGCGCCGATTAGCAGAGCAATGCCATCCAGCATGCGCACACCGTCATAATTATTCGGCCATTTGGACATTTCCAGATCGGGCCATTTGGACAATTCGGTGGTGTTTTGAAAATATAATAAAACCCGATTGCCGTTCATGAAAGCCTCACGACGGGCGGCAATGTCACCGGCGGCATCGTCCGGTCCCTGATAGCGCTGCCCCTGAGCATTGGCCATCCCCGCAATAATAGTCAGGCTGAACAATCCCGTTAGCATTATACGTGTAATTTTAGACATAACCTTGTCGGTCTCCTTTACTATGACAACCATCTGCGCGGCCATATTTTTCTTCCCAATTCGCCAGACACTTATATGCATCAGAAAACAATCCCCAGAGAAATTTTAATTTCCCGCGGTGAGGCGTACATCGATGGATTCTGGTAGGTATCTGAATAATCGTTGAAATCACTGCGATGGCTGGCCAGGTCAGTTTCCTGGACGATCGCGGTATAGGCGCGTCCGGTTTCGGAATTCACCGCGACTTCATTCAGCCGGTCGAACAGGTTATAAATCGTCATGGAAAGCCGCCATTTTAGGTTTTTCGCGACGGTAAAATTATAATAACTGTTCAGGTCGAAACTGATCCGGGCGGGCATGGTGGCATTATTGGGGAATAAATTCACTTGCGCCAAGATACTTTCGGATAGCGGCGTCCAGGTAAATGGTGCCCCGGAATTGTAATATCCGGTCAGAGTACAGCCATATTTCGTCTGATTATATCCGACCGTTGCATTGAGAGTGTGGCGCTGATCCCAACTCATCGGAATCAGACGATTGACCGGATCGACGCTGTCGCCGGCCCGATCATAGGTTTGAGTCGGATTATCGGCATTGCCGCGCGTATACTGTAAAGTATAATTCAGGTAGGCGCTGAGCGGCCCAATCATAAAATCGTATTTCAGTTCCAGGCCGCGCACATTGCCATAATCTTTATTGGTATACAGTCCGTACTCGATTTGATTATAGGTGGTTATGACTTTCGTACTCAATAAATCGTAGATATCGCGGTAAAAAAGCGCCACATCGATATTCATGCCGGTCATGATCTCCTGCCACAAGCCAACCTCGTAGCTGACTGTCTTCTGGGCTTTTAACTGCGGATTGCCAAGAATAGTGGAATAGTCGGTCGGGGAAACACGGAAGTTATGATTCTGAAATAACGCATACATAGGCGGCATCTGAAAGAAATGGCCGTAACTGAAGTGCAGAACGGCGGTGCGTCCCAGCTGATAGGACAATCCCAGCCGCGGACTGATCTGGGCTTTCGGAGTGGTCTTAAGATAGGTTGACATGCGTTCTGGGTTATCTGGAAAATCAAGCTGATTGGCCGGGTTGCGCCACTGGGAAGGATAAACCGTATTGGGATCGAAGTAATCGTAGCGCACACCGATATTTATAACCATTTCGTTGAATTCCATCTTATCCTGCAGATAGGCGGCGAACTCAAGCGGTTCGACGAGATAAACGTCGGTATAGATACTCGTATCTGGATAAATTTCAGGCGAATAATTTGGAAAATTGACCTTCATTTTCCCGTCGACGATTATGAACTCGTAGACACTTTCCGAGTCCGTGTCGGCATAATGATTGCGGATTTGATGATACTGGTTGTCGATAACATGCTGGGTATAGAGCAGCCCGGTCTTAAGGCTATGATGTTTGCCGGCCTGCCAGTTCAGGTCATATTTCAGGCTGTTTTCCTCCGTAATGCGCCGGGTATGGTCCTTCTGCTGGCCGCCGGTGTAAAATCCGGGGCCGACATTATTATAATAAACATCATGCACATAATTCGAATCCAGTGGATTCTCATAAACGAAATTGCCGTAATCATTTCTCATATAAGAAATTTTAAATTCGTGAAAAAGTGACCGGCTAAGCATTTGATCGACGCTGACGGCATACATTTCCGAGTTGCGGACTGAATGCGCCACACCATCGGGATTATATTTAAAAGCATGATCGTAACCGTGCCATTCATCATCGTTAAGAGTATAAAACAGGGATACTTTCAGGCTTTTAAACAGCCGGGCGGAGAGCTTGCCCGTTACAGATTGATTGATACTGCGATTCATGGCCACGTAGGCGCTGTCGCCATTATGTTCGGAATACCAGCCGCTTTCTTCGTCCGCGGAGAAGTAGCTGTAATCATCCACGTTAAAACGCCGGATACCATTGAGATGATTTTTATTGTTCTGATAGCGGTAATTAACAAAGAAATTCAGCCGGTCTTTCAGGATCGGGCCATTGAGACTAAATTTATAATCCTGATTGCGCGCGATTTCGCCCGGATCCAAACCAATGAAAATATCATGATGACTGGTATAATAATTTCCGAATGTACCGGAAGCCGAGCCGTGAATAGCATTGCCGCCCTCTTTGGTAACAGCATTAACGATACCGCTCATCGCATTCCCGTACTCGGCATTGAACGTTCCCGTGATGACCTCGAGATCTTCGACGGCCTCCGGTTGAATGTCGATCGCGCGTCCGCTGCCGCCAAAGGCATCGCTGACCCGCATGCCGTCCACTAGATAGGCGACTTCCGTATCGCGTCCGCCCCGGAAATGCCCCAGCACAATTCCGGCCTGCATGGCAACCACTGATTGTAAATCTTCGACCGGCAGAATGTCCATCTGATCAGAAGAAACGTTTTTGATCGTACTGGTCTGATCCTTTTTAATAGTCACTTTTTCGGCTTCCACCACAACGGTTTGCCCCTCCAGAACCGTCTGTTTTAGATGAATCTCCACTGTCGAGGTCCGGTTCACCGAGACCCGAATATCCTCAACGACCACCGATTCGTAACCCATCATTTGGGCTTTGATTGAATAGGAACCCGGAGCCAGATTCAGGAGATAGAAATCGCCATTCTGGTCGGTTGCAGCGCCCAGGCTGGTTCCAACTATCATGACATTTGCGCCCGGTAATGGTACACCGCTTACCTCATCCAAGACTTTGCCGGCAATCTTCCCTTTGGTCTGTGCCAGGCTAACAATGTTAAACAACAATAACATAAACACCAAACGAATGTGTTTTGCTTTCATCCTGGCCGATCCTTTGTTTCTCTTGCTCATCATTTTTTACCCCAAGCCTTCTCTTGCTGAAGCATCTGTCCGTGCTGCCAGTCGGGCTGGCAAGAAGTAGGGTACAGCCCCGGGAGAGGACTGTACCCTACTGAATTTGAGAAAAAACTTATTTGACTAAAAACATTTTTCTGGTCTGTGAAAAATCACCGGCCTGAATGCGATAGAAATAAATTCCCGAGGGAATATTTTTTGCATTCCAGACAATCCGATAGGATCCGGCGGTCTGTCTTTCATTGACCAGAGAGGTCACTAACTGACCCATCAGGTTATAGACATTGACCCGAACCAGTTCCGGCTTGGCGATCGAGTAGGCGATCGTCGTCGCGGGATTGAACGGATTCGGATAGTTCTGCGACAGACTGTATTTTCCTGCCACCGTTCCGCCGTTTTCGACTTCAATGCCTTCCGTCACGAACGTCGTATCACCAATCCAGGTATAAGCCCATTCACCGGGATTCTGCCACTGGTAGTCAGTACTGACTGGCGAAAAACCGAGGTTGCCTTCCCAGCCGCTGCCATCGTTATCATGGAAATACAGATCAATGGGAATCCTCATTCCACGCTGAGGATGAAAACGGGTATCGGAACTGCCTTTGAAAGCCAGCGTATCCAGACTAATTTTGGCTTCGGCTACCCAATAAGGTGTTTGTGCATCGAAGAAATAATTGGTGGTATTATTCGCCGACATAGAGGTATTGGTCGGGTTGTCCAATTGCAACGTATTTTGGGTCATATAAGCGATATAATCCGGTTCTTCCCCGCGTAAAATTGCCGTATGCTTCGGCCCGCGGGCATCGAACAGTCCGAAAAACATCTGGAAAGCATCCTGATCGTACCAGTTACCGTCGCCGTAATGATAAACATCGTCGCTGACATCCAGGGCAACATACAGGAAAGAA
Organism: uncultured bacterium; assembly: GCA_964576275.1. Lineage (GTDB taxonomy): Bacteria > Fidelibacterota > UBA2242 > UBA2242 > UBA2242 > JAGNGI01. The sequence continues at coordinate 231,791 of CAZNUN010000001.1, forward strand.
TCATCGACTGCCAGATAAACGTCAGCCGACAAATCATTGGCATCCGTGACCGTACCGGTCGGAACGTGATCGGTAACCGGCGAAATATGGAAAGCCTGGATGGCTGACCATTCACTCAGATCACCGTCCGCAACGAAATCAGCCGGTGGTGTCTGAGAAATAGTCGCAATTCCCTTGGCAAGATTGGTAGTAGAAGTTGCCGACGTTGCAAAGGTCGCGCTCACATTGCCGTTAGCGTCCGTGCAAGTAGCGGCATAATAATAGGTCACATTTGCATCCACGAGTGGATAATACAGGCGGTGCGTCGCACTCTGGACATTCTCACCCACTCCGCCGATCACCAGATCGGTCGTAACGGCTGTCAGGTCCGTTATCGGGGAAGTACTGGCATAAATGGTGTAAGATTCACCCTCTTCACTGGGTGTGTCATCCCAGGTAACGACATTATAATATGCATCGGCATAGGCCGCCAGGTTGGAGGGTGGTTCTGGTGAATCAATGTCAATGATCGGATTCCCCGTCCAGATCTCGGCAAACCAGATATTCTTGCCGGCGATGGCCGTGCCTTCACCCATAAACTGGAAAACGCTTATACTGGAAGAATCGAAATTTGCGGTTCCATCTTCATATACAAATTCGTTTAACCTGAAATTATATTCGTGCCAGGCGCCATCATCGATAGGAGTGAACGTATGACCGACCTTGGCAGTGCCGTCTTCAAACTGCATCCGCAGGGCGCCTGTGCCGGCATCAACTTTCATGATCAGGTGCAGCGAATCAGTCGCCCAACCACCCGCCAGATTATAAGCCGGGCTGACATTGAAGCCGGCGCCCGACCAACCATTGCCCCATTCATCACCCTGAGTCCACTTTAAAGCATTGTGACCATTCAATCCAGCGCCTTCTTCGACCAACAACGATGACTGTCCCCAGGTAAAGGAAGACAGGCGGTTCGGCAGTCCCGTACCAAAATAGACCACCATCGGTACCGATTTCAATCCGGTTAATACTAGATGATCCAGTAAAACCGTACCGCCGGCATCATCGCCCTCACCGCCGCCGCTGATCGAGAATTCGATCGAATAACCTTTGATCTGATCCAGATCAAGCGTCTGGTTACCGGAGATACCACTCCAGCCGGTCAGATTAAAACCGGTTCCGTCCCAGGCATAATTATTCTGAAGCGGCAGTGTGATTTTATTCCATCCGGCCGCCGCATCCAAAATATAATGGAAACTGTAGTAATACTCGACCGCGCCAACATCATAGGTTGCGACGCCGTTGGCCGAGTTGCTGACATCATGCAGATTCAGACGCAGATGAATTCGGTTGGCGATGGAACAGGCCGTCAGGTTATTATACCAGAATGAAATCGAATCGTAGGCCGACCAGTCATAAGTCGCATTTGAATCCGGATTCCAATGCTCCAACTTGGTATAACCGCCCCAGCTTTCCGCATTGTGACAGTGATACTCAATCTGCATAGCATTATCGATCTGACCGGCGACATAACTCAGGTTGATAAAACCTTTGTCATCGGTCGCATTGCCGTTCCTGCCGTAGTGCTGGCCGATGTCTTTAAAATAGGCCCAGAAATTCGTGTCCGCCGAAGCCTCATCAAATAAATTGACCACCTGTCCGAACAAGCCGTCTGGGATGATCAGCATCATCATAACCAGCGTAAAAAACAATAACGAAAACCTTCTCATGTTTTACCTCCTAATTTCTTTTAAACCCATACCTGTTTCCCACTTACAAAAAACAAGCCAACCAAATTCAGAGGGAAAAAATCTCAGATTATCGTCTGAATTATTACTTTAATAACCATCGTTTTATTATTTTAATAACTATCCGGATGCGGATTTTCCGCTCCGGATTCACTTCAGCAATAAAACCTTCCGGGCCTCGGAGTGCCTGGTATTAACCGTTACCTGGCACAAGTAAATTCCCGAAGACAAGTCCGTCCTTGGAATCCAGCGATAAGAATAATGGCCGGGATTCAACCGACCACTAAACAGAGTGGCAAGCCGAGCTCCCTGCAGATCATAAATTGTAATTTCGACCTGACAGGAAGCTTCTACTTTTACCGGGATCAGACAGGAAATGTTGAATGGGTTGGGATAAACTGTGTCCAGCCGGCAATCCGGCAGATCGACATCTGAACTTGTTTCGACCTCCGCCAGAACATTAGCCGCTCCGGGCGAGCCATGACCGGCACTGCTGCTCCAGCAAACCGGATCGCTGTTATCCGAGTCCGGATCGATTAACATCAGGGTTGGCCCGGACCCATCCGGTAAAGTCGGCCAGGGCATCTCGTCAGTATAGTCGACGGCATCGATCAGATCGCCGAATTGATCATAGATCCGGATACTTTCTCCGCTGTTGCTCAGGTTGAAACCGAAATTACCGCTGATTTTTCCGGCTTCAGGAAAACAGTCTCGGAACAGACTGGTGTCATGACACAGAACCAGGAATTCGCCCGGCTGCAGAACGACGCCTTTCGGTATAGTAAAACCGTTACCAGCACTGGAATCTTTGAAAATCCAATCCGCAAGATTGATGGCGTGATCCGCATTGTTCAGGAGTTCAACCCATTCACCGGGATCGAAATTTGTCGAAGGGTGATAATTAATCTCGTTAATAATAATTGTTTCAGCAGTCGAATCCGGGATGTATTCGGCCCTCAGATTCCAGGCCTGGGACGGAATAACAGTCAGCGGATTGGTGGTTGAGGTAAAAGACCCCGTCCAGCCGGTAAACCGAAATCCCGGACGCGGAAGGGCTTCTATTTCCACAGGAACGTCCAGAAAATAATATCCGGTCCACTCCTCGTTTTCTAAATAAATCCGGTTGAGACGTATCCGCCCGGCTGCTGGAGCGTTGCGAATCGTGGCCGCCGCTCTTCCCCGCAAACCAAACTTTTCATTCAGATCCATAATGAAATATGACTGGCGGTTATTCGCAAAGACGCGCAGAAGACCGATCTGATACTGCCAGGTATTCAGATCCGACCACCCCAGATCGGATCGCCAACGTTCAAAATGATAGGGCATTTCCCTGACGAGCAGGTTATAAAAGTAATCAATTTGCCGATTGACCTGAGTCGGATTAAAATTTACATTTAGGAAATCGGCAGCGCGATTAATGAAGCGAACTTTAAAATCATCATTCTCCAGTAATTTGCGCAGAATAAGCGTTGACCACGGGGGGTTCGGCCAGTCCGGACCATTGACAGCTGTGGCAAATTCCAGAGTATTGTTCTGATACTTATTCACATCATACAAGCCGAACCCGAAATCGGTGTCGAACAGAATCCAGCGCCAGCGCCCGTTATCACTCCGTTCACGCCAGTATTTAAGATTATTGCCCGGCCAATCCTCGTTGTCAAAATAAATTTCCGCCAGCTCGTAATCAATAAAATTGTCAATATCCATTTGGTCACGGATATAATTGTAATTTTCCGCAGATCTCAGATCATTGTTTTCCATAAAACTGTAAAATTCGTCATAGGCCAGGGCGCTGCCCGCCAAAGGCGAATTGCGACTCTCCAGCAGATCAATTTTAGCTGGGTCCACCGAATGATGCGAAGCGACATAATGCTCGTTCAACTTTTCCCGGATATTCTGAATGCCCCAGTAAGCACCATTCAGAAAAACAACCGCAGGGCGATAGGCTTGGAGATCAATCGCACTCTCCTCAACCAGCGACTGCATTAAGGCGTCGCGAAACAGCGTATATTGCCAGTCGTTAGCCGAATTACGCAGCAGGAAAGACTCGAATTTGTCAATTGCCAGATCCGGGAATAGCGGATACTCGATCTCGCCGGCTCCATATTTTCCGCGCGCAAAAATTGCCAGCGGTTTCTGGGCGCACGCCCGACTCCAGCCTCCGAATATTTGCAGTCCGGCTTCAATCTCGAACCCCTGAACTCCATTCGGTTCAAAAAACTCGACATGCACCGGTTTTTCCCAATCCTGCCAGAAATTAGCTCCATAATAGGGCAATTCACTTGAAGCATTCGGGCCCATGACATATATTCCACTGTCAACATCCCATAGATTGGCTGGCGGAGTCGTTAGTGAAATGACTGCCAGGTCCGGCTGGCGTCCGATAATATAGGTATTGGTCTCAATTGGTCCGGCGATTTGCCCGTCCCCTATACCACGAGCCCGCACGACCGTAGTCTGGCGGATTTGTAGTGGCACGGTGTAAACCGGTGTATCTTCACTTGGCTCATTGCCGTCCAGGGTATAGTAAATCGCAACCTCGCCCGACTCACTGGTCAGTGACAGAGTCTGGGCTTGACCGTAGAATCCAGGTTCCAGTGAAAAAATTACTTTTCTCCCGAGTTGCGAAGCACCATCGGAAGAATTGGAGGCATTCGGGGAAGCTTCGGTATAATAAAGCCAATCGGAAGTGCCATCCGGAAAGCGTCCCCGAGACATATCCGGTAATAAACCACCCGCGTTCACCGAATCTAAAGATTGCCCCTGGCGATTGGATAGAAATATCGTTTCGCCATCGGCCTTGATCTTGAAATTGGTATGCGGGTAAACCGGATTCAGGTTTAATATCGCATCGGGTGATACATGACTGGCTGGCCGCCCAATCAATCCTGCCGATAAAAATGGAATAACGGTCAGATCGGAAGAACCACCGCCGGAATTATGAACCTGAATGGCAAGCACATTCGCATCTTCCCTGAGAAGATAAACCAGTGAGTCCAGCCCGAAAACTGCCGGCTGACCGCCGTAACAAATTTTAGGTTCGGTATAAGTATCGGAACTCTGATTATAAGGCGGAAATTCACCACTTAGATTGCTACGGGCGACCTCCACCCCGTTCAGATATGCAATAAAACCGTCATCATAATCCACGTGCAGACGCAAGGCCCTGACCAATTCAAGATCTTCGACCGAAAAGGTATGCCGGATATAAACTGAAAGCGTCCCATTCGGTAAAACCGTATTGTCATCATCATCGCCGTATCCGAAACCGCTGGGGCCGCTCGGCCAGGCGGAATCGTCAAAATCGGTTCGGTGCCAGCCGACGCCCGGTTCACTGGTTCCAGTCCGGTAACGCCAGACATCCCCGACCTTAATCAAAGCCTGCCAGTAGGGAATACATTCATGACGATCTTTATCGGAAGCAAAGACCAACAGTAAATTCTGGGGCGCGAGCAGGATGGGTGGCAATTTCCACTTTAACCGCTCATCTGCTTCGTCACTTAAAGCGTACTGACCTAAATCCAGAATCGTCTGCCCGGCATTATATAATTCGAGCCAGTCCGAATAATCGCCATCTTCATCGGCCAGCGTGGAAGCGTTGGCGGCCATTATTTCATTAATCAACAGAGACGATTCTGCCGCGATTTCGCTGACCATAAAAATCATCATAATCAATACGGCAACCGCAAGATTCATCGGCCGGTAATGAAGATAATTCAGTCGGACCCTCAAAATTACTGGATTTATCACAATCAGTATAAAAAATCAATCTTTAAAAAAATATCCACCACAAGCTAAAAATCGTCAAAATTAATATCATAGAAAAGATAAAATTACGTTTTTCCGCCCGATCATTGTTAAATCCGATCTGCTTAGATAGCGAATTCCCTGGGCGGCTGGCGGCCAGGACGGTATTTCCGAGGCGTCCGATCTCCGGACCGCCGGTCAGATAGCTCACCACATACAGCATCACTCCGGAAATCACAAACAAAAATACCGCAAAGTGCAGATAGTTCATCCGGGCATACCACTGCAGACCGCCCAACGCCAGTAGATTCTTCTTGCTTAAAATTTCCAGCACAAGACGCAAGGCTCCCAACATCCCTCCTACGATTAATGTCACGACAGCCCCTTTACCATTGACCCGGGCTGAAAAAATTCCCAATAAAAAAACGGCGGCAATTGGTGGACTGATGTAGGCCTGGAGACTTTGCAAATATATGAAAAGATGAGAACTGATACTGCGGATCAATGGAATCCAGAGAATACCGATCACCACCATAAAAGTCGTTGTCAGACGGCCGATCAGAACCAATTCGTGATCACTGGCGTCCGGTCGGTAATGTTTGTACACATCCATCGTCAACATGGTCGAACTACTGTTGAACACGCTCGCCAAGGACGACATCATAGCTGCCAGCATTCCAGCCACGACGATTCCGCGCACTCCGGATGGTAAAAGGTAACTGATCACCATGGTCGGATAGGCTTCATCGCCCTTCGTCCCGGGAAACAGAGCCAGGGCGATCATTCCCGGCAATATCAGGATAAAAACCGGTAAAATCTTGAGGAAACCTGCCAGGATCGATCCGCGGCGCGCCTGCTGGATATTGTGGGCGGCGAGAACCCGCTGGACTATCACCTGATCGGTACACCAGTACCAAACTGCCAGGATCGGTGCCCCGAAAAATATGCCCGTCCAGGGAAAATCCGGATCGCTGGCCGGCTTGAACATATGAAAATAATCGGCGGGCAATGCGGCTCTCAAACCGCTAAAACCACCGACCTCTCTCAATCCCAGTAAGGTCAGCAGTGAGGCGCCGGCGATCAGCATCACTGTCTGTATAATTTCGGTGTAGATGACGGCTTTCAGCCCGCCGGCTATGGTATAGATTCCGGCCAGAATCACCATCACGCAAGCCGAGGTCAGCATATCCCAGCCCAGAATCAAATTCAACAGCAGGCCACCGGCATATAAAGTGACCGAGATTTTGGTCATTATATACGCAATTATGGAAATGGTCGTCAGATAAATCCCACAGGAATGATTATAACGCTTCTCCAAAAATTCCGGCATGGTATAGACACCAGCTTTCAAATAAAGCGGGGCCATAAACCATCCCAGCAATAATAAACTGAATCCGGCCATCCACTCAATATGCCCGACGGCCAGGCCGCTGCTGGCGCCCGTTCCAGCCAGACCGATAAAATGTTCGCTGGAGATATTAGTGGCAAACAGTGAACAGCCGATAGCTATCCACCCAATATTACGACCAGCCAGAAAATAATCCGCACCGGTCTGCTCGCGCCGGGCGAAATAAAGCCCGATCACCATCGTAACAGCGAAGTACAGAAACAATACTAAAACATCCAGATTGGTCAGATAACGCAACAAAATACCCGTCTCATGTTTTTACTTTTCACTCTGGATAAACGAAAGCAAGAATTGAGCCATCCAAAGCACTCGTCAGACGTTTCTTCAAAACCGGTCGGTTTGGAGCCGCCTGGGTTATTAAATCGATAACACTTCAGATTGCCTTTTCAAGCGGTCTAAAATAGACTTCATTTAAGGCCAAGCTCTTTACAAATGCGATAATAATTCGGTGGCGCCAGGCCTAATTTACGGGCAGCTTCCGCGTCTGTATTGGATTGAGAACGCACGAACAGAATATATTTTTTTCGTAACTGCTTTTCGATCTCCATCAACGGAACTATCTGATTCTTATCAAAACGGGAAAGCCCGCCCGAGTCGCCAAGCGTGGCATGCGGGCCAAGCGATTCCAGGACGGTTTCCCGCGTAATGGTGCCTCTGCTCAGGAAAATCATACGTTGTAAAACATTCTGAAGCTGTCGGACATTACCCGGCCAGTTGAATTCAAGCATAGTGTCCATGGCCTCGGCTGTCACCTCCGGGACGGTACACCCCATTTCGGAACCGTAGCGTTGGAGATAATACTCCACCAGCACCGGAATATCCTCCGGGCGCTCTTTTAATTCCGGTACATTTATCTGTAACACATTCAGCCGGTAAAAAAGGTCCTCACGAAATTCCTTATCACTGACCATCTTTTCCAGGTCCTTGTTCGTGGCAGAAATAACCCGCACATCTACTTCATAGGGTTGCTTCCGCCCAATCTTGTCGATCTGTCCATCCTGCAAGACTCGCAGTAGCTTCGCCTGGGCAGGATACGGAAACTCGCTGATTTCATCTAAGAAAATCGTCCCACCATTGGCTTGCTCGAACAACCCGGGACGGTTTTCCTGGGCGCCGGTAAACGAGCCCTTTTCAAAACCAAATAATTCACTCTCGATCAGTTCGCCCGGAATGCTACCGCAATTGACCGGAACGAAATTTTCCAGGCCACGACTGCTCAGAAAATGGATGTTGGTAGCCACTAGTTCCTTACCGGTGCCCGATTTGCCATAAATGACTACATTGGCATTCGTCAGCGCAATTTTTTTTATTTGCGTTTTCAGGTCCTCAATAGCCCGGGAAACTCCGATTATCTGCTTGCGGGCTAGGATGGCTTGTACGGTGCGATTTAGTTTACTTTTGGAACGCTCCTTATCGATTTCCAGATGTCTTTTTTCGTAAGCATTAACAATTCCAAGAATAAAATCGGTCGGCTGGTAGATATAATTTTCGATATCGCCCGGATATTTGGTACAGAACCAAAAAGCCCCGGCTTTTATCAGGCGGTTGGCGAACTCGAAATCAGTTTGATGAATGGTCATCTTGGTAATGACAATAATCTGCAGGGTGCTCTTGATCTGTTTCAGAGCATGGATCAACTCTTCACCCATTAAACCGCCGGCGATCTGAAAATCCATTACGACCACGTCATAGTCGTTCTGGGTGACTTTCTGTATCGCATCGCGACCGTTCGACACAATATCCGCAATGACAATTCTCTCCTGAAAACAGACCGTATTTCGAATCCGACGCACGTCGAATTCTTCATCCTCGATAACCAGCAGGCGGATTGGATTCTTGATCATTCAGTCTCCACAAATAAAAACATTTATGCGCTACCTGGCATTGGGAATGCGGCAGATAATACGAGCACCGGAGTCACCATTATTGGCCGCCATCATCCACCCGCAACGCCGCACCCCCAGTTCATACGCAATATAACAACCATAGCCGGCGTTCATCGGGTTGACACGTGTCGAACTGTGTTCCAAAAAAATATTCTGTATTCCCTCTTCATTCACCAGCAGCAAGGCCGGATCGATTCCCTTGCCGTTGTCGCTGATCGTGACTGTCGTCAGATTGGTCTCCGGATCAAATTCCGTTCGGATGGTTATTATCAGAACTTGTCCCTGATTATGGTCGATACAATTTTGGATCAGGGGCTCGAAAATTTCCCAGATGACGTACTCGTTAATATGAACGAGCGGTAGATTGGGATCGAGCTGTAATTCGAAACTGAATGCGCTGTTCTTCTGGTATACTCTCTCGAATACGTATTTGATTAAAAACCGAAACACCTGGTTTATATCGGTCTGAAAGAGCGGATTCCGTATAGCATGCAGGGGTTGATCGTACCACTTCATATCGTAAATAACCCGCGAAATGAAATTCGAATACTTGGTGGCGACGTATTTGAAATCAGCAATGTTGTCAGCCGACAAATCCCGGATTTCGCCTTTGATAAAACCCATGATCTTTTCGGCTTTGTGGTGAGCATGGTAGATGCGCTTCGTAAATAGAGTCTCTTTCTGATGCGCAATCTCGATTTTCAACTGGTTTTCACGTTCGCGAAATAGCTGTTCCTGAGCCTGGTCCCGTTCCCTGACAGTATATGATGTAATGTAGAACATAGCCAGCAACCCGAACAAAATCAGGGCGGTGAAAATAAGGCTGGTCTCATCATAAACCGTCGAAATCTCGCGCATTATGTTACTGACATCCGGAGAAATGCGCATATAGACGACGCCTTCGTATTCGCCTTTTGGCACAAACGGTACCATGACATGAAAAGACTGAATATTATCCCAGGTGCAATTGATCTGCTCGGTATTTTTAATTTCCTGACGAATTGCCAGGTAACGCCGTACAGCGTCCTTATATTCATCCCGTACCAAATTGACCGCCAACCCGCCTCTGGATACTAACTGAAAGAGCTCCTCGCCATCGTCAATCGTCGCAATCTGCCCACCCAGATCGACTATAAGGCACAGCTGATCGACATTCTGTTGCAAGGTTTGCTGATTCAGGATGATATTAAAAGCCTGAACCGTCCGTTTGCGAACCAGATCGCTTTGTCCCAGGTTAACCGGCGTTTGCTCCAGCAACAATTCCAGAGATGTTGTGGTCAGGTTCGCCAGGCGTACGGCCGAATCTTTGCGATACAGATTCATGCTCTGGGTAATTAGATTGCGGCTGGAGACTTTATGCAAATAGGACAAAAAGAGCTGAAAAGTCGCCAGGATAATAAAAAGGACTATAAAGTGCTGGATTTCAAAGCGGTAACGCTTCAGATGGGTCAGGAAGGATTTCATCGACTCACTTGATAAAGTAGCGGTTGTTTGCGATAGTCTCATCAACTTTTTGCAAGGCTTGATCCGGAGTCATTTCATTAATCAAGACTTTATTCAGATATAGTGAGAGAATATCCGAAATTTTGGTGTAGTCGATCAGCACCGGTCGATGAACCCCTTTTTGAATTCGCGCTTCTATTTCCTTCAGATAAGGGAATCGCGCCAGGATTTCGGGATCGGAATATACTTCCCGGCGAATCGGAGGATAACCGGATACCAGGAACAACACTTTTTGAGATTCTACCGACATGATGAATTCCAGAAATTTTACGGCTTCCATCTTATTCGATGAATTTTTAGAAATCATCAGGTCCCAGCCACCGAAAACTGATTTTTCCGGATGACCTTTAAAATGTGGCAAGGAGGTCATCCGTAATAAAGCCAACTTGGCTGAATCGGACGGTGGAATAGTGACATCCTTCAGGAAACTCGACCAGCCGCGGAAAAAGGGCGCGTTGTTCCTTAGCGCGCACAAGTAAGATTCCTGTTCGTTATATCCGACGACTTCCCTGGGGCTGAGCCGGTATTTATGAATCAAATCGGTTAAAAATTCGATACTCTGCCGCCCAACCGGAGTGTTAAACCTGATCTTCCCATCCTGAAACACCTCGCCACCCAGCCCAAAAAAAATCTCGAAATAATTGCATATCAACCCCTCATAATTATCGCCTTGGAAAAGATAAAACATCTGATCGTTGCCGGATTTCTGGCCTAAGCGGATCAACTCTTCCCAGCTGATCGAGCTCTGGAGACGCGCCGGCAAATTCGGATCAGATGAAATACCGGCCAACAAATCGATCCGGTAATAAAGCACTCCCTCGTCTATATATAGCGGAATTCCGACCAACACCTGATTATAATAACAGGTCGCCAGGGCTTGCGGAACGATGGTCGCGAGTTCTTTTTGGGTAAAGTACTTCGCAAGCGGTTCCGCCCATTTGGCAAAGCGCGGCACCCAGATTTTATCAACCGCGAATATGTCAATCCGGCTGTCCTTGTCGCGCAGGGAGCGGGCAATCAGCTCCTTACGCTCATTGGTCGTGAACTTACTGAATGGCAAATCAATCGGCACAATTTCAATTTCATCCTTGTGTAGGCGATTAAACCGATCTATCAGTGTCAAATGAGCCTTCGACATATTGTCGGCAAAATAAATCTTCACCGCTTCGCGCTGGTCCAGCCGGTCGCGGTTCAGGGAAAATAAATTGTATATCAGTAGCAGAACCAGCGAAAAAATAAATAACGTGAAAAGCAGCCCGTACTTATTTTTCAGATTCTTCCAATTCAATCACCGATCCTCCTATAGCTAGCATTCCATCCGCCGCTGGTCTGACATTATCTTATCAATCACATTCGGAACTGAATATAACCTGCGGCCAGTACAATTCCAATATTCAATTATCAAAATGATAATACGCCGATCGTAATCTAACAAATCCCTGGTTTGAATTTAGTTATTTTAGCCGAAAGCCGGCGGAGATCAGTTGTCCCGGGCTCCCTGATCAATCCAGTCGCGTATCAATCTGATTTCGGTCGAGGTCAAATAAGGACCGGGGGGAGGCATGCGATCGCCGATCAGCGGTTCGTTCATGGCGACTTTTAAATATAACAAGCTGTTGTCGGCATCGCCGACAATCACGACCGGGCTGTGATCGCTTTCACCGCTCATTAAACCGTCATAAGTGGTCAGATCAAGGTGCGAGACACTGGCGCTTGTATGGCAGCCCTTACAATTATAGCGGGCGCTCCCGAAAATCGGATCGATATCGATTGCATAGCTGACGTCAATAACTTCCTTCGTTTCACAGTTAATCAGCCAAATTCCCGCCGCGAGGAATAAGACGGCCAGCAAGGTTAAAGAGATAAATTTTCGCATGGATTTCTCCTCTTTCATAGGTTTTGGGCAAGGCTCAGAGCAAAAACGCCTCCGGCGTGTCCGAGACTCAACCAGCTCAGGTCAATCTGCAGGCGTCTGAGCGCCAGGCCGCCGCCAATCGAAGAAGAATTAAAGAAATTCTTCAGGGTCTGCTGGGTACCGATATTAAAGCGGCGGCTCGATGTTCCCCAGCGCAGAAATAAATTCTGACTAAGCAGAAATTCGCCACCGACTTTCACGATGTTCTCGCCCGCTCGGTAATGCATCAGGTCAGCGGCAATCACCATCGGCAGATGAGCCAGCTTCTTGGAAATGCCCGCCATCAGAGCCGGTTGAATTATCTCAGTATCATTAATATATCCGCCGAGTAATTCACCAAAATTGGTATAAGCCAGTCCAACCGAGAATGTTGAGATTTGATCGTAATACAACAACCCAACTGAACCCAACAGGGCTTGAGACCGGTAGTCGGCCAGATTAGAATTTACGAACGTGGCGGTCAACCCGGCGCTGAGTTTGGTCGTCACCGGCAGACCATAGCCCAGCCGCAAAGCCAGATCACTGACATCAAATCCGCCCAGCTCGTTGCCCGCCGCGTCGGTTTCCGTAAAATTGCCATAATCGAGGTAGCCAATCATCGCTCCCAGGTTGCCCCGCCAAGGCGCCGGCAACACCACCAGCGCATTCGTCGCCTGGATATCTAAGACGTAGCGAGTGTAATTCACCTGCCATTTCCTCGGTATCTGGGAGAGAATCGCCGGATTATATACCACTCCGGAAGAGTTTCGGGTCTGGGCGACCAGCGCCGCGCCCATGGCCCAGCCGCGCGCATCAATCGGCTGGTTCAAGCCCTGAAACAAGGCCTGAGAATATGTTGAAACCGTAAGTAAAGCTCCGACTAAGGAGACACTAAATATTTTCTGTCTGAATGTTTTCTTTCGCATCTTCAACTTTCCACTGCCGGAGCGTCGCTTTGTTCCGCCGGCGGACGCCCACATAAGCCACAACCGCCAGAAACGGTATAATTAACCACAAAATATTCTGAATGTCCAGAAGAAATATCCACTCGTAGCGCAGACGAAGATAATTCTGCCACTGATCCAGCAGGTCGGCATAGTCGCTGGCGGTCGCCTGCGCAACCGCTTTCTCGAAAGCCATTCCGGCCTGCATCCGACCGAAAATTTCTGCGAAGGTTTGATTTCCGTAAACCACGGCGAGAAATTCAACCGCCGAGGCGCTCTCGGCATACGCCAGTTCGGCCAACGGATGTCCGAAGCGCATTATTCGCCTGACGGCCTCCAGGGGGATAAGTTTTTTCCGGAAAAGGGCTTTCGAAACTATTACCCGCTGTGGAAAATCAAAACCACCGGAGCAGTACACCGCTAGGCCTTCATTAAACCAAACCGGGGTGAGGTTAAGCGGTACAACTTGTCCCTGCAATAAATGCACGAGTTCATGCGCAATGGTCTTCCGATATTCGCGCAGAGTTGCATGAGTTAAATCCGGACTCCTGATGACCACCAGATCCTGCGGGAAAAGGGTCACGGCTTCCACCCAATAGGGCAAATCGGCGCCAGTCGTCAAAAGGAACTCGCGCTGGGTCGAGACAATCCGGAAGCGGATCGTATCCCGCGCGGCCTTTAGAAAATCAGGCATTGCTTTCATTTCTGCGAGTATAGTTGCGCGGGTGAATTCCGCCAAACGCCGATCATCCGGCTGATGTTCAACGACGATCTGCAGCGCGGACGCCAGCATCGTTACCGGTAAAAGAACCGATGCAAGCAACCGTCGCCGGCATTTTTGCATACGAACATTTACTCGCCAGATTCCCGCCCTTGACATAATCTCCGCTCCCGGAAAATTACAATAAGTCGAGTGGATCTACTTCAATGTTGATCCGGGCCTTACGGCTGATGGATTGATATTCTTTGGAATTCAGAAAATCTCCCAGCAAACGGCGCAAATTGGTTCCATTGGCGTCCTGATCGCGGCGGGATTTTAGCAAAATCTGGAAACGATAGCGGTTTAACAGGCGGGCAAATGGGGCGACCGCCGGGCCGAGCAGATCAATTCTTTTGCGTCTCGGTTCGAGATATTCGGCCACTTCTCCGGCCGCCTGATGCGCCCGTTGTTCATTCAGATCGGAAATCCGGATCAGCGCCATCCGGCTGAAAGGCGGATAATGAATTGGATTGCGCTCATTTAATTCATAATTAGAAAAAGCAGTCAGATTTTGTTGAAGGGCGCAACGGATTGTGAAATCCTGGGGATCATAAGTCTGAATTATGATCTCACCCTGGACATCACCGCGGCCGGCTCTTCCGGAAACCTGGTAAAGCAATTGAAAAACCCGCTCCCGCGCGCGAAAATCCGGCATATAAAGACCGAGGTCGGCGTTGATGACGCCTACGAGAGTGACATTCGGAAAATCCAGCCCCTTGGCGATCATTTGCGTACCGAGTAAAATTTGAATTTTATTCTCCTCGAACTGCCTGAGTATGCGCGGCGCCTGATCCTTATTCCGGGTCGAATCAAGGTCCAGTCGTTCATACTTGTACCCCGGAAAAGTCATCTGCAAATAATGCTCGACCTTTTGCGTTCCCGCCCCCGGATAAAGGAAATTGGTGCCGCCGCACTTGGGACAGACCGCCGGCGGGGTTTCGTACAGATTACAGTAATGACAACGCAAGACGTTGACCTTTTTATGATAAGTCAGGGCAATGTCGCAGTTGCGGCACTCGGGCACCCACCCGCAGTCGGGACACAACAGAACCGGTGAATAACCACGCCGGTTTTGCAACAGGAGTACTTGCTGACCCTTTGCCACCCGATCCCTGATTTTCTCCGTCAGCAGACGGGAAAACGGATTCTGCGGATCGCCGGTTTCCTGCAGTTCGGCTTTCATATCCACCACCTGAATCATGGCGGTCGGAGCCTTGGAATAACGTCGCGGGAGAGTCAGTTTCCTTAGTTTGCCAATAATAGCGTTATACTGGCTTTCCAGGCTGGGCGTCGCCGAACCAAGAATAACCGTCGCCCCGCTTTCCACACCGCGCAGAAGAGCGGCGTCGCGGGCATGATAACGCGGTTCGGGGGTTTTCTGTTTATAGGAATGATCCTGCTCTTCATCAACCACAATCAGTCCCAGCCTTGGCAACGGCATCAGGATTGCGCTGCGCGCTCCGATCACCACCGGGAAATCGCCGCGCAGGACCGCCCCCCAGATGACACTGCGTTGGTTTTGGGTCAAACGACTATGCCAAATGGCGATCTGGTTCGGAAATTCTCCCCGGAAACGGGCGGCCAGATGGGTTGTCAGGGTAATTTCCGGCACTAACACAAGGGCTGTGCGCCCCAGGGCTATGACCTGTCGGATCGCTTCCAAATAAATTTCGGTCTTACCACTGCCGGTTACACCCTCCAGTAAAAAGCCACCGAACACGCCCCTTTTCAGCGAGGCAACGATCTGCTGGGTGACCTGTTCCTGATCTGCAGTCAGGGACACATTTTTGCGACGTTCTCCGAATTCCCGCCACAGATCGGATAAAGTATAATCTGTGGTTTCAATTGATATTATACCCTTCTGGGTCAAAGATTTCAGGGCGGCCGGTGAAAAGCGCTTGAGGTCGGCTTCCAGCAATTTTCCGCCAGCGGTTTCCAAAGCAGTAATGATTTCCGTCTGTCGCGGGGCTTTGCGGCGGGCTGTTTCCGGCGTTTGTCCGGCTCCGGCAGTGACCAAAGCGACGGTTCTTTCGATCCGGCCCTTGAATTTCAACGGGTGGAATTCCGGCGGCTCGACGAAAAAACCCTCCTTTTTCAGAAACATCAGTCCTTTTTGCAGATAATCGGTTTCAAACTTGCGTTTCAGGCGGGCGTAAGTATTCACCTGGTCGATTGCTACGGCCAAGAATAAATCGGCGTACCGGGCCGGTGTTTCATCCGAAGGGCGGCTCGCTAAAATTTTACGGGTTTTAGTTAATCTGTATTCCGGCGGAATAGCCGCGGCCAGCACTTTGCCGAACGGCGTCAGATAATAATCCGCCAGGCGTTGTAAAAAAACTAACAACTCGGCCGGGAAAACCGGCTGCGGATCGATGATTTCTAAGAGCTGGCGGATTTTCAGTCCGGCGGGAATCTCCGGATCGGTTTTAACGATGAAGCCAATTGCCGCGCCGGATTTGAGCGGAGCGACCACCCGCTGGCCGGGCTGCAGAGCACCTTCATAATCATCCGGAACCTGATAAGTAAAACTGCGCCGCAGGGTGGCTGGAAAAATAACATCGACATATTTGGGCGCCTTAGACATATCTTTAAACCTTAAGATTATTTAAAAGATTTATAAAAGACAAGACGAAACAGTGACTGTTTCGTCTTTTAAAAAATATATTTCGAAAAAAAAGATATTTAGGCTTTGATCACCCAGAGCTTGACCGTAGCGGTCACGTCCGGGAGAAGTTTCACCGGAATTTCAAAAATGCCGAGGGCCTTAATCGGTTCATCCAGCAAAATATGCCGTTTGTCGATCTCATATCCTTTTTCGTGCAGCTGATCGGCAATCATCTGGGAGGTAACCGCTCCGAACACCCGATCTTCTTCGCCAACCTGCACCGGAATCGTCAGGGATAGCGAGCTGAGTTTATCGGCAAGTTCCTGAGCCTTCTGCAAGGCTTTTTTATTACGGAGTTCTTTCAAACGAACCTGCTCCTGAATTTTTTTCAGGCCGGCGCTGTTGGCGATCAACGCGATGCCCTGAGGAATGAGGTAATTGCGGGCGTAGCCGCTTTTCACATCGATAGTTTCGCCGGTTTTACCCAGGTTTTCGAAATCTTTAATCAGAATAACACGCACGGTGACCTCCTTATTTATAACTCTGGGTTACATCGTAACTGTATGGCAGTAAGGCGATGTTGCGCGCGCGTTTAATGGCTTTGGTCAGCTCGCGCTGATGCCGGGCGCAGGTACCGGTAATCCGGCTCGGAATGATTTTGCCCTGTTCGGTCACGAATCTTCTTAATACTTTATAATTCTTGTAGTCGACTTTTTCGGCCGGATTTTCGCAAAATTTGCAAATTTTCCGTTTGCTTAATAATACCATTTTATGTCCTTTCTTTTAAAATCATACGGAAAGTGAAAGTCACTCGGCGGTTTCTTCGCTTACGACCGGCTGAGTGGACGGCTTTTCATCAAGTGCGACACTGATGAAGGCCAAAATGCCCTGATTCAGGCGCATCCAGGCTTCCAGTTCCCTGACGATTTTGCTATTCTCAGACTCGAACTGGATCAAAACGTAGGAACCGTAACGGTGTTTCTTGATCGGGTAAGCCAGACGTCTTTTGCCCCAATCTTCCAGGTTCAGGATGTTGCCGTTCAGGCGGCCGATCTCGGCCTTGACGGCCTGCACCAACATCATGAATTTTTCCTGCTCAATATTGGGATTCACGATAAACAGATTTTCATAGTACCTCAATTCGGAACTCCTTATGTTAATATGATTGATTTTTGAACCGTGTTGAGTTGCTTATCCGTTGCGGCAAGCCGGTGACTGCGATTGAAATGCTCCATGGCCGGTCGGAGATCGCTCCGTAAAATCGTCAACAGACATTCGTAACTCTGATCGAGCACCGCGTTCACCAATTCTTGCTCAGCCGGACGAAAATTGTCCAATACGAAGTCTTCCGAAGGAACTCCTTCGTCCTGCGGACCGATTCCCAGCCTGAGGCGGGGAACCGCATTGGTGGCCAGATGTTCGATAACCGACTGCAGCCCGCGATGCCCGCCGGCGGATCCTTTTTCACGCAGGCGAATTTTACCGAGCGGGAGGTCAATGTCGTCGTAAACAACCAGCATTGCTGCGGGTTGACAGCCGAAGCATTCCAGAATCTGGCGAGCAGCCACGCCGCTATTGTTCATAAACGTGCTGTTCTTGCACAAAACAACAGTTTGGTCCAACAAACGTGCTTCCGTAAAGCTGTAAGCGCCTTTGGCTGGTTTCAATTGCAGCTGTAAGCGCTCGGCCGTCCGTTCTATGAACAGGTGGCCGAAGTTGTGGCGATTACGTTGATATTGCCGGCCGGGATTTCCCAGGCCCAGAACTGCTCGGATCATTGACACACGATTACTTGCATGGTTATTATTTCTCGGCTTTGCCTTTGGTTTCCTTGGCCTTTTTGGATTCTTCGGTCTCGGCTGCTTCCGCGCCTTCTTCTTCGGCTTTGGCAACTTCTTCCTCGGCTTTAGCGGCGCTCGGCTTGACAACCGATACGATCGAAGCGGTTGACGGGGTTAGGATCTCGACATCTTCGATCTGGATATTGCTGGCATTGATGGAATCGCCCAGATTGAGATTGGTCACGTCCAGCGTAACGCCATCCGGAATTTTGGAGGCCTGACATTTGACGGTCAGTTCCCAGAGATGCTGCTCGAGCAGTCCGCCAAAAGTTTTCACGCCAACCGCCGTCCCGGTAATGCGGATCGGAATACTGACGGTCACTTTTTCTTCCAGACTGACCCCCATAAAGTCGGCATGAATGATCTCTTCGCTGACCGGATCGTACTGCAATCCGCGGATAATGCTCTTGTGGCTTTTCTTGCTGATATTAAGATCATATATGTGGGCACTGGAATGCAGCGCCATCTGCAGCTCCTTTAAATTCAGCGACAAGGCCACCGGTTTTTCTTTATGATGGTAATAAACGGCCGGAATTTGGCCGGCCCGACGCATGCGTTTAGTGGCGCCTTTCTGAAAATTTGTGCGCAGCTCCGCATTCAATTTGTACTCAACCATCCCATTACTCCTTTAATTAAAATTCAAACAGGGAACTAATCGATTCTTCATTATGAATTCTCTTGATGGCTTCCGCAAGAAGCGGCGCCGCAGAGAAAATTTTCAACTTTGGAAAACGTTTTTCTTCCGGAATCGCAATCGAGTCGGTCGTGTAAACCTGATCGATGGGCGAATCCATCAGCCGTTGAACGCAATTGCCGGAAAACAGACCGTGGGTCACTGCGGCGGTAATGGTTTCCGCGCCGTGTTTTTTCAAGAGAGCCGCTGCCTCGGTAATGCTGCCGCCGGTATCGATCATATCATCGATGATTAAAGCGTGCTGCATGTCGGCGCTGCCGATTACGTTCATGACTTCCGATTTGTTGGGCTTTGGCCGGCGTTTATCGATAATGGTCAGGGGCAAGCCCAGAATCTTGGCATAGGAACGGGCAATTTTGATACCGCCGACATCCGGGGTAACGATCGCAAAATCACGCTTTTTAACCAGTTCCTTGAGCGGATCGACAAAAATGGATTTGGCGTAGAGATGATCGAAGGGTATGTTGACAAACCCTTGAATCTGGGTCGAATGCAGATCCATCGCTACGATGCGGTCTACTCCGGCGGTCACGATTGTATCCATTACCAGGCGGGCTGAAATCGGCACCCGCGGTTGATCTTTCCGATCCTGCCGGGCATAGCCGTAGTACGGGATCACAGCCGTTATCCGGCGGGC
Organism: uncultured bacterium; assembly: GCA_964576275.1. Taxonomy (GTDB): domain Bacteria; phylum Fidelibacterota; class UBA2242; order UBA2242; family UBA2242; genus JAGNGI01. The sequence continues at coordinate 251,437 of CAZNUN010000001.1, forward strand.
AGAGGCACGGCGGGCGGCGTCGATGATCAGCAGCAGTTCCAGCAGGTTCTCAGCCGGCGGATTGGTGGACTGGATAATGAAAACGTCCTCACCGCGGATATTATCCTCCAGCTTGACAGTGATCTCGCCGTCGCTGAAATTGCCAATCGTGATCGCTCCGGGTTCCATACCGAGAATCTCATTAATTTTGCGTCCCAATGTGGGATTGGAACGTCCGGAAAAAACAATGGCTTTGTCGTTCATTTTCACACTTTCCAATAAACTGGCTCGGGGACCAGGATTCGAACCTAGATTAACGACTCCAAAGGCCGTGGTCCTGCCGTTGGACGATCCCCGAATATTTTGGGTTGTTTTCTGCGAATGGGAGGCAAAGACGATCTGTGTCCGGCTATCGGCCGTCTTAAACGGCCGCCATCTTTCTGCTGGCGAAGGATTCCAAACACAGTCGAGCGTTCCCGACAAGCCGGCCTAATGCGGCTCACGGATATGCTGGAAAACAACAGATTCTCAGTTAATTTCAAACAGCCAACATCAACTCTGAAAAGCGGATAAATTTAAGCCGGCAAGCGGTTTTTAACAAGAAATTTATCCGCCCGGAAGGTTCAGCGTACCGGATCGACGACCCGGCAAGGCCAGCCGGTCAGGCGATCGGCTGCCGCGCGGGCTCGTCGCCGGTCGCAAAATATACCAAACATGGCCGAACCACTGCCCGAAAGTCCGGCATAGTTTGCCCCGGCATCCTGGATCTGCCGTTTCAGCCGCGCCAGCTGCGGATAAACCGGGAAAACAACCGCTTCAAACTGGTTCTCAAAAAGCTCCCAGTGAATCCGGCCATTGTCAGCAATCGCGTTCAAATCATAAGGTGGTTTGCAGTCAGCCGGCTCGAACTGCCGGTAAGCCCAAGCCGTGGAAATATTGATATCCGGTAAAACCAGAAGGACTGTGAATTTTTCCGGCAATTCCAGCGGCGTCAGAACCTCGCCCACCCCGGTCGCGGCCTGAGTCCCACCGTGAATGTAAAAGGGCACATCGGCGCCAAGGCGTCGGGCCAGGCGGATCAATTCGGACTCGGCCAGGTTGAGCTGCCAGGATTGGTTTAAGAATTTCAGCACGGCCGCCGCATTGGAACTGCCGCCGCCCAGGCCGGCTCCGATCGGGATTTGCTTCGTCAAGAAAATCTGATAAGGTTGACCGTTGGGCGCCAGACTCTCCATCAGCCGGTAAGCCCGCGTGCACAGATTATCTTCATTGACCGGCAAATCTGGATTCAATGTACCAAACGAAAATCGATTGGCCGGAGTAAATTCCAGCGTATCATAAAAATCGATTTCCTGAAAAACCGTGCTGAGATCGTGATAGCCATCCGGACGCCGGGCGGTAATCCGCAGCGCCAGGTTAATTTTAGCGTTGGAACGGATTTTAAGCGAGATGCTTTTTGGCATAGGCCAGCGCCGCCTCGAGGCGTGAAAGACAGGTTTCACGGGAAATGATTCCGGCGATCTGATGAATTTCCGGACCATAGGCAGCGCCAGTCAAAGCCGCGCGCACCGCCATCCAGAGCGGTTTGCCTTTAACACCGGTTTCTTTCTGAACGTTTTTAATCAAAGCCACAAAAGTATCAGCGTTCATATCAGTTTCATTTTTTAGAAGGCTAATAAGGGTCGCCAGGACATCCTTCGCTTCACGGGTGACCAGATATTCCTGAATTTCAGGTTTATCATACTCAACCGGCCGATAATAAAAGGCTGTCTTCGACGATACGTCGGCCAAGGTGGTGAGATTATCTCTAACACTGTTGATAATCGCCAAACGCTTTTCTGCGCTCCAATCCGCGAGTTCGGGCAGATACGGAGCCGCAGCTGCCAACAATTGTGCGGATTCAAGATTGCGGATATACAGACCGTTCATCCATTGTAATTTTTCAAGATTGAAGATCGCCCCGCTTTTACTGACTCTTCCCAGTGAAAACTCTTTGATCAATTCATCCATAGAGAAAATCTCGCGATCATCGCCCGGATTCCAGCCCAGCAGGGCTAAGAAGTTGATCAAAGCTTCCGGCAAATAACCTTTTTTACGGTAATCTTCAGCGGCGACGTCGCCCTGACGCTTGGAAAGTTTGCTTTTATCGGGATTGAGCAGCAGCGAGAGATGCGCGAACTGCGGCAGATCCCAGCCGAAATATCTGTACAAGAGGATGTGCTTCGGCGTACTCGGCAACCACTCCTCGCCACGGATGACATGACTGATCTGCATCAGATGGTCATCGATAACATTGGCCAGATGATAGGTCGGGAATCCATCCGATTTGATCAGGACCTGGTCGTCAATCTGTCCGACCGGAAAAGTCACCCGGCCGCGCACTAAATCTTCCACCTCAATGACGCCTTCTGTCGGAACTTTCAGGCGAATGACATGCTCTTCTCCGGCTGCCAGGCGGCGTCCAACCTCTTCCGCTGTAAGATTGCGACAGTGGTTATCGTAACGCGGCGGTATCTTTTGAGCGGTTTGCCATTCTTTCAGCTGCCGCAAACGCTCCGCCGTGCAAAAACAATAATAGGCCTGGCCTTTTGCCACCAGTTCCAGGGCATGTTGACGGTATAGTTCGAGTCGCTCGGACTGCACGTATGGTCCGAATTCGCCACCAATCTGGGGACCCTCGTCCGGTTTAACGCCGGCCCAGTCCAGCGTGGCGATCAGGTTATCCACGGCGCCAGTGACTTTACGCCGCTGATCGGTGTCTTCGATACGCAACACGAAACGCCCCTGATTCTGCCGGGCAAAAAGATAATTATAAAGCGCGGTGCGCAGGCCGCCCACATGCAAAAAACCGGTCGGACTGGGCGCAAAACGGGTTCTAACCACTGATCTGATTTTCCACTTTTTTAGATTTAACGGTCACGCGCCAGGCGATCACGGCGACTAATATTACGACGGCTACCAGGATGGCGATATGATTATATTCGGCAAGAAAAGCGGCGATTACATGCCGGTTCTCGCCCGCCAGCTTCCCAAGAGTAAAGATCAGAAAATTCCAGCCGATGATGCTGACCGTAGTATAGAGAACGGCGGGCAGTGCTTTTATACGGGTAAACCCGGCCATGAACGCTATCGCCAGTCGCGTTCCGGGAATGAAGCGGCCAATCGACAATACCCAGTAGCCATGGCGGTGAAAATGGCGATCTATCTTCGCCATCCTGTGCGGCGACAAGGCTTTGATCCGGCGTTTGTCCACAAATGTCCGCCCCCAAAAGTGCGCTGCGTAATAAACAATGAAAAATCCGGATATCGCCGCCACCACGGTCAGAAAATAGGTAAAATACGGACGCAGCAGGCCGATTCCCACCAGATAGGCCGAGAAAACCAGAATTGCGTCTCCCGGCAGGACCGGAATGATATTTTCCAGCACAATCAAACAAAACAGGGCGGCGTACAATAGCCAGCCGGATTCACTCGTCAGAAAGTGCATGACAGCGTTCATACTCTTACCAAAGTTGCGGTCGCAATCGCCAGAATTCCCTCACCCCGGCCGGCAAAACCCATCCCTTCGGTGGTCGTAGCTTTCACCGAGACATTCTCAAATGGCAGCCGCAGGCAATCGGCCAGACTCTTACGGATCGCCGGTATAAACGGACGGAGTTTGGGAGCCTGGGCGACGACCGTAGTGTCAATCTGGCCGACCTGAAAACCGGCTTTATTTATCAATTCCAGGGTTTTTTCGAGCAGCAGGAGGCTGGAAATGCCCTTATAGCGCGGATCGGTATCAGGGAAATGAGTTCCGATATCGTCCAGGGCGGCGGCACCCAGCAGTGCGTCGATGATGGCATGCGCCAGCACATCCGCATCGGAATGCCCCAGCAGTCCCTGTGAAAACGGAATCTGAACGCCTCCCAGAATCAGCGGTCGGCCAGCGACTAAGCGATGAGCGTCAAACCCATTCCCAAAACGATATTTTTGTATATCTTCATTCATCACATTCAAGCATAAATTTTGCCAGTTTCAGATCATTTTGGCAAGTAATTTTAAAATTGGACGGAGTGCTCGCCACGACGGCCACTTTCCCGCCCACCATCTCTACCAAAAAAGAGTCGTCAGTCGCAATCAACGACTTACTGAAGGCGTTGAGATAGGCCTGCTCCAGAATCTTCCGGCGAAAGGTTTGCGGAGTCTGCATCTGCCAGACATAGGTGCGATCAATCGTCCGAACGATGGTATCATTCACGACTTCTTTCAGGGTGTCAACGGCCGGAACCGCCAGCGCGGCGCCGTCAAATTGATCGCAGAGACGGATCGTTTCCTCAATCAGCCGGGGATCCGCGAAAGGACGCACTCCATCGTGAACCAACACAATTTCCGCCTGCGGAGTAAGAGCCTTCAGACCGTTGAAAACCGAGTCCTGACGGTGTGTGCCGCCCGTGACGACTTTTATGCTCACCGCAGTTTCGGGTAAACATTTTTGCAGCGTGCTGGAATTCAGCATTTCGGGGGCGACTACGACAATCAGTTCATTCAGCAAGCCGACTTTCAGCAAATTGGCGAGCGTCCAGGCTAACAGCGGCCGGCCATTCAACTCCAGAAATTGCTTGGGAAGGACCGTCTCCATACGGCGTCCGCTACCGGCAGCTACGACAATGGCGCTGATAAAGGGATGAGCGACCAAACTTTACCTAAATAATTATCATGGCGTCGCCGTAACTGAAAAAGCGGTATTTCTTTTTAAGAGCTTCCTGATAAGCCCTCATGATCAATTCATGTCCGGTAAAGGCCGATACCTGCATAATGAGGGTGGATTTGGGCTGGTGAAAATTGGTGACCAGGACGTCAACCATTTTAAATTCGTAAGGCGGATGAATGAACTTATCGGTCCAACCACGCCGCGGCGTGATCTGGAAGCCGGAAACGGTGACGGTCTCGAGCGTGCGGACGACCGAAGTTCCCACCGCGACAATCCGCTTGCCTTTAGCCCGGGCTTCGTTGATCGCCAGAGCGGTCTCGGCGGAAACCTCAAAATATTCAGAGTCCATGCGGTGCCGGGACAGATCTTCTACGGTCACCGGTCGGAAAGTCCCCAGCCCGATATGGAGAACGATTGGATAAATTTTGATACCCTTATCGGTAATCTTCTTCATCAGTTCCTGGGTGAAGTGCAGCCCGGCAGTCGGAGCGGCTACCGCGCCTCTTTTTTTGGCGTAAACGGTCTGATATTTTTCCTTGTCTTCTTCGGTAGGTTCGCGATCGATATAAGGAGGAAGAGGCGACTGGCCAACCTCATCGATCAGCTTATAAAGCACTTCTTTGGGTATATTGTTGAAGCGCACGACCCGTCCGCCGGAAACGGTGTTGTCAATCACGTCGCACTGAACGCCGTCGGAGATAGTCAGCTTATTACCGATCCTGACCTTGCGGGCTGGTTTTACCATGACCTCCCAAAGGCTGTTCTCCAGCTCACGTAACAGAAACACTTCCACCTTGGCCTCGGTGCGATCTTTAACCGCCCAGAGGCGGGCTGGATATACTTTGGTCTCGTTAACTACCATCAGGTCGCCGGGATTCAGGTAATCGACAATATCGTAGAATTTCTTATGAGTGATGGTCTGCTGCTTGCGATCAACGACCATTAGTTTGGAGTGATCGCGCTGTTTGATTGGATATTGGGCGATCAGCTCTTCAGGAACGTTATAATCAAAATCTGAAAGACGCATTGGATAAACCTCCTAAGTGAACAGCTTTTGTTGGATGCTGTCTGTATTTTTTCTGAAATAAGCATAAGTAGCCGGAGTTGCCTGACGGCCACGGGCGGTGCGCTGGATTAATCCCTGCTGAATAAGAAACGGCTCATAGACATCTTCAATGGTATCGGCCTCTTCACTGACAGCCACCGAGAGGTTGTTTAATCCGACCGGCCCGCCATTGAATTTTTCTATGATAGTCAATAATATCTGGCGATCCATGTTATCCAGTCCCTTTTCATCAATATCCAGCATTTTCAGGGACTGGTCGGCGACCAGCTTGTCAATTACACCAGCGGCTTTGACCTGGGCGTAGTCGCGGGTGCGGCGCAGGATCCGGTTGGCAACCCGGGGAGTGCCGCGACTGCGTTTGGCGATCTCGGCGGCGCCATCCGGGCGCAAATCCATGTTCAGGATTTTTGCTGTGCGCATCAGAATCTGAAAGAGATCGTCGGCGGTGTAATAATCCATTCGCAGGATGACGCCGAAGCGGTCTCTCAGGGGTGAAGTCAGGTGTCCCAGGCGGGTTGTCGCTCCGATCAAAGTGAATTTTTCCAGATTGAGCTGGATACTGCGGGCGCTCGGTCCTTTATCAATCATAATATCGATGTGATAATCTTCCATGGCCGAGTATAGGTATTCTTCCACGACACTGTTCAGGCGATGGATTTCATCAATAAAAAACACGTCGCGTGGCGCCAGATTGGTCAGCATTCCCGCCAGATCGCCGGCTCTCTCGACCACCGGCCCCGAACTGGTGCGTATGTTCACTCCCAGTTCTTTGGCGACAATATACGCCAGGGTGGTTTTACCCAAACCGGGCGGCCCGAAGAGCAACACATGATCCAGAGCCTCACCGCGTTCCAAAGCCGCCGAGATATACAGCTTCAGGTTCTCGACCACTGCCTTCTGGCCGATGAATTCTCCGAAAGCCGAAGGCCGCAGGGTCTTCTCATATTCGAGATCTTCAACCAGTTTCGAGGGATCGGTCAATTCGGAACGCACTATTATACCTGTCTAAGTTCCTTGCTTAGATTAAATAATTATCGTAAAAAGAGGCGGATGGACCTGAATGAAATAGCCTTTTAAGGTTGTTCCGCCGCTGGCTCTAATGCTATAAAACACTCGATATTCCGTATCAAATCACTACCAAAAAATTCCGCCTAATTTACGAAAAAATAGACGGTAAGTCAATGCTTATCTCGGACTTTCCGGTTCATTATCCAAGATGTATTTCTAAAGAGTAATGATTTGATTACGCTCTTTGCCGACCGAAATATGTGAAATTTTAACCGTCAGCAACTCTTCGAGAATCTCCAAATATTTCCGGGCGGCTCGAGGTAGATCGGTCAGGCGGCGGGCACTGGCGGTGGAAGCCTGCCAACCCGGCAGGGTCCGGTAAACCGGAATTGCGTCTTTCAGATTCAGCAACGGGAATTCGCCGTTGGCATAATGAGTACAGATTTTTATTTCCGGTAATTCGTCCAGCACATCCAGTTTGGTCAGCGCAATCGAAGTAAAGCCATTGATCAGCATGGAATATTTACCGAGAGCGGCGTCAAACCAACCGCAGCGTCTTCTACGGCGGGTTGTAGCCCCGAATTCGTGACCGCGTGATTGCAGAAAATCACCGGTGGCATCCTCCAGTTCAGTTGGAAACGGACCGGCGCCGACTCGGGTTGTATAGCTTTTAAACACTCCGATGATCCAATCGATGTTGCGCGGGCTGATTCCCAGACCGGTGGCGATATTGCCGGTAGTCGTATTGGAAGCCGTCACGAAAGGATAGGAGCCGAAATCAACATCCAAAAGCACGCCCTGGGCGCCCTCCGCCAGGACATTGCGCCCCTCCTGCAGGTAAGTATGAATTCGGAAAATCGTATCGTCTACAAACGGAAGGATGAATTCGACCGCCTGATAAAAACCTTCCAAATCCTGATTTAACTGCGTTTCCTCCAATTCACCCGCGGGTATGATTTGATGCAATGCATTCAGTTTCGCGGTTATAATGGCGCGCAAATTTTCAATATCAGACAGATCCCGCACCCGTATGCCTGCCCGGCCGACTTTCTCAGCGTAACAGGGGCCGATACCACGTTTGGTGGTACCAATAGCCCTGGCGCCGCTGGCCTGTTCCTGGTGGGCGTCCAGAATTTTGTGTAGCGGCGTTACGACATGCGCAAGGGGAGAGATGTGCAGACGACCGCGGACGTCAATGCCTTCCCGGGTAAGTTCATCTATCTCTTTCTGCAGTCCAACCGGGTCGAAAGCCATGCCATTACCCAGCAAACAGTGCGTCCGAGGACGCAATATCCCGCTGGGAATTTGATGAAGAATGGTCTCTTTGGCGCCAATCTGGATAGTGTGTCCGGCATTGGCGCCGCCCTGAAAGCGCGCGACCAGATCGGCCGACTCGCTCAGTGTGTCAACTATTTTACCCTTGCCTTCATCGCCCCATTGAGCGCCAATTACTGCCGTCAATGACATACCGTTCTCCTAAAAATAAAATGCTCCCATCGGGAGCATTCTTTGAAAAATAACCCAACTATTATACTATTTTCTGCGCGCATCCGGCTTCTTCTGAAACATGATCACGATCGGCGAGGCAATGTACAAGGAAGAGTACGTTCCAACCAGCACGCCGATTATCATGGCGGTGGAAAAAATTTTCACTTCGCCATGCGCAAAAGCCAGGACGAGTACCACGATCAGGGTCGTGCCACTGGTAATGATCGTCCGGCTCAGAGTTTCATTGATACTGATATCAAAAAGCTGCTCGACCGTGCCGATACGTTTGGTTTTCATATTCTCGCGCACCCGATCGAAAATGACGATAGTATCGTTCAGAGAATAACCCACAATCGTCAGAAAAGCTGCAATCGTGGAGAGTGAGATTTCCAACTGGAACAGCGAAAATATGCCCAGCGTAAATAGTACATCGTGCACCAGAGCCACGACGGCCCCCACGGCAAATTTGAACTGAAAACGGAATGAGATATATACCAAAATCACCACAATCGCCCAGAAAATAGCCATATAGGCCGAGGAGCGCAATTCCTTGCCGATTTTCGGCCCGACCGATTCGGCTTTGTTGATGACAAATGAATTATTCGGAATAGATTCCAGGGCTTTTGCCATAACAACCATCGTGCTGTCGGTACTGGTTTGTAAAGGTGTCCGAAGGATAAATTCGTTCGCTTGCCCGGTCATTTGAATATTACTGTTTTCCAGGTTGTTTGTCGCGAGAGCCTGGCGCACTTCCGCCGTTGTGATCGGGTTGTCGAATTTGACCTGCAGCATCGTGCCTCCGGTAAAATCCAATCCGTAATTCAGCCCACGGACGAAAAAAATCGAGACCAGACTAACGGCCAGACAGATGCCCGATATTGTCAGGAACGTTTTATAATGTTTGACAAATTCAATATGTGTTTGTTTAATAAGTTTCATTGGTATTCCCGAAATTTATATGCTTAGTTTTTTCACCGACCATTTTTCGGTCGCCCAGTTGAATAAGGTGCGGGTTACAAAAATAGCCGTAAAGAAACTGGAGATAATACCCCAGAACAGCGTCACGGCAAATCCCCGGACCGGGCCGGTGCCGAACTGCATCAGAATAATGGCCGAAAAAAGGGTCGTAAGATTGGCATCGAAAATCGTGATCATCGCCCGCCCGTAACCGGTATCAATGGCCGCTCGTACGGTTTTACCCTTCTCGATTTCCTCGCGGATACGCTCAAAGATCAGAACATTGGCGTCAACCGCCATGCCGACTGTCAGGATCAATCCCGCAATACCGGGCAGGGTCAGGGTAGCTTGTAAAACCGACAGGATTGCTAAAACGAAGATTACATTCAGGATCAAAGCCAGGTCGGCCAGTAATCCGGAATATTTATAATAAATGGCCATAAATATTATCACCAACAGGAATGCTATCGCGCCCAGCCGGATACCGGTATTAATGGAGTCGCGTCCCAGAGATGGCCCGACGGTGCGTTCTTCGATGGTCTTAACCGGAGCAGGCAGAGCACCGGCTTTCAGCACTATGGCGATGTCCTTAGCCTCTTCCATGTCGCCCATTCCTTCGATATAGGCTGAACCATCCGGAATCTTTACTTTAATAAAAGGAGCCGTCCAGACTTTATCGTCCAGTACGACGGCCAGCTGCTTGCCGATGTTGGCGCCGGTTAGTTTGGCGAAAATCCGGGCCCCTTCACCGTTCATGCTCATATTAACGATCGGCTGCCCGCTGCTCTGGGTACCGGCTCCGCCCAGTGAAGCCGAAGCCTTGGTGACATATTTCCCCAGCAGGCCTGGTTCATTGTTGACATGATATAATATATAATAATTGTCCGTGGTGCCGTCCTGCATGGTAACCTGCTCGGCCTTGGCCGACCACAGGAACTTGGAATCAAACGGTATCAATCTTTTAATTTCCGGGTCGTTCAGAATTTTCTTAACGGCGTAGAGATTGCGCTCCGGGACTCCGATCTGATTATGGACATTGCGTAATAAAGAGGAAAAAGGTCGTTCTTTATAAATCTCCGAATCCACGATGACGCCGGTGTCGGCCGGGCTTTCTTCCATGGCGGTAGTGCCCAGCAGTTCGCTTACACTGACTGCTTTATCCTTGGATTCCTTTAGGGCTACCGTCGAATCTTCAGTAATATTTTTCGCTTCGGTCGTAAGCGCACTGTGCTGGCCGGTCTTTAAAAAATTATCGACGGCGGTAATGAATTGCTGAGTGACGGCCGGGTCTTTAAGTAAAATGAATTCCAACAGGGCGGTATTCTGGATCAGATCGCGGGCGCGGTCAATGTCTTTGATGCCGGCTAACTCGACGATTATGCGATATTTTCCGGCTTTCTGGATGGATGGCTCGGAAACGCCGAACTGGTCGACGCGGTTGCGGATGACTTCCATCGCCCGGTTGACGGCATCCTTGGCCTCTTCTTCAATATTATTGATAATATCGGCATTCTTGAAATTCCGATCATCAAAATTGAAATGACGGACCAGCCTGATGTCAGAAGCGTCAACTTTGCGACGAAAAACGTCGAAGAAATCATCCTCGCTAGTTGCGGCCTCCGCCGCCGCCGCGTTTAGCAAGGCCATGAACTGCGGGGTTTTATTGGTGGCCATGGTTTCCACTAATTTGGGCAAGTCGAGCTCCATGACGATGTGCATACCGCCCTGCAAATCCAGCCCCAGCCGGATGATACGGCTTTCATATTTCTCCAGCTCGCCCTTGCTTCGCAGCGCCTCGATTTTTTCATCGGAAAAGGAATGATAGGCAATCGTCCAGTATAATGAGTAGCCTGCCAGGACAAGGGTCAGGCCGATTATGATAAATCGGACAACATTCTTTTTAAACATGCAAAATCACCTCAAAATGTATCTTCGCAATTAAATGATAAAAAAGCGTGTGAATTTAACTGTGCCGGTCATTCAATGTCAATTAAAAAGCCAAACAAACCATTACCAACCCGGAATTCTTCAATCCTGAATATTGACGTATGCCCGGGTAAGTTCCTGCGCTCCCAGACTAACGACGATCGGATATTTTTTTCCCTTGCCATCAACCGAATATTTCTTCCAGTTCAAGTGTTGGGTGTCTATCAGACAGTCGCGATCTTCGCCGTTGTTATAACTGCGGAGCGGAGCATAGCCCTTCAGATTAACTTCCAGCTGGGCGGCATCGGTTCCAGGAACATAGACGTCCACGATCCTGATTTTATCACCACGCCGGACGTTCAGTGTCTCTTCATTGCCAATCTTCTGGGGTGTATTGTTTACCTCGATCAGATAGGTGATGGCGGTTGGCGGCTCTCCAAGGGTTTCGATCTTGATTTTTCCAATGACCTGATTGTCTCGCCTGACTACGATCGTGGTCGGTCTGATAATCGCGACCGGTTTCTGAAAATCCTGTTCCGTGCCGAGGCCGACAATATCGCAGGAAATCCCACGGTTATAATTAGCTTCGATATGGTTGACGCGCAATACATCACCGGCTTTCAATTCCAGGGTGTGTTCGTTTTCGACAATCTTTGATTCGCTACCGTTAATGGAAACCAGAACGTAAATCAGCTTGGGCGGTTCTAACAAAACGGCCGGGTGTTCCGGCTCGATTCCCATCAATTTAAAAAATTCGTTAATGGCATAGTTGTGATACCGAATTTTCAATTCCAGACTGTTCAGACTTTTCGAAGACTCGATCCCGAAAGCCGGAATGTGCAGATTGGTAACGGCATAGTAGGTCGCCGATTTGCGTTGCTCCGCGTGCTGGGTGTTTTTATCGAGCGTATTGGTATTCATAAAGTGAAATTTATGTTCCTGAATCTCGATCCGCTCATTGACGCGGGCGATGACCTTACGTGCCATTTCTTCCAATTTAAGAGTGTCCTGACCATATATCAGAAGACTGGCGTCGGCGATGATGGACTGGCCGTATTTTCTGGGATTGTGGTCTTCGTCAACATAGGTATCCCGGTAAAAACCGCTGCCGTCATGCAGGTTCAGAAAAAGGTCGCTTTCCGACATCAATTGCTTGATAATTGTCACGATCTGGTCTTCGATGTCAGCGGGCGCCTGCTGGTCGAAGCGCCGGTTCATATCGCCATTCACGCCCCGGTTATTAAGGATGATCGAGCGGAAATTGGCGCGCGGGACGACTATCAGATTTCCCTTCTCCAGCACCAGATCGGGATACAAATCGGCTGACAGATAACCACCCGGTTCATCGCCCTGAATACCGCCCAGGATAAAGATGGTTTTACCATCGAAACGTCCGTATAATCTGTAAACGCCCAGCTCGTTGGGCGTATTTTCGAAATATACCTTATACTCACGGGATGGCCGTTTGACCTCGGCCGCCCGGCCTGATGTAAATAAAACCAGAGCCGCGCTCAGGATTAAAAATATGCGTGAAATTTTAATGACTCTCACTCCATTCTTCTTTAAGGATTTTTAATTCGCCTGGGAAACCTACGATCGTCATGGTTTTCCAGCCGACATCCCGATATTCATCCGCCTCATAGACCTGTCTGAATGTGATGTTCCAGGTCTGTTTTTGAGTCGTCTGAACTTTCAGTTGACTACATTCTACTTTTATCCTGGTTGCCGTTTGGAACAATTCCGTCTTATATTTTCGCCAGCTGTCCAGGTTGTGGTCGCCACTGGTGAAGTTCGGCGCGTAAAACTGCATATATGCTTCAATGTCCTGCGCTTCCCAGGCCTGTTCCCATTTTTCCAGAAAGCGGGCGATTATTTCCTCGGTTGAAATGCGCGGTGAATACGGCTTGAAGGTCTCTTTGATAATTTTCCATTCTGATTTAACCGGCACTAATACCAGCCGCTTTTCCCCTTCGCTGTAAAACGTCGGGCTTAGATAGCGCTGACGTAAACTGACATGAGCTTCATGGTCTGAAACCAGAACGCTGATCCGGTCAACAGCAACTTTTTTCCACTTATATCTGTTTTCAAGTTCGGTTTTATAAGCCCTGAATTGCCTCAGATTCCGACCACCTTCGTCCCTGTAACCCGGCGCATAATAATCACAATACTCCGGGATTGCGCCTGAATCCCAGCTCTCGGCCCAACCATTAGTAAAAGCCGACCAGTTTTCGACCGCCGTCTGATAACCAGCCGCTTCGGTTGTATAGTCAGACAGATCATCCAGAATTACTATCGGGGTTTGGGTGAGAACGATATACTTTTTCAGACTTAGAACCTGACCGTTTTCCAATGAAATACAACCCTCGGTAAGAAAATCCTTGATGGCTTCGTCGCGGCCATGAATCCAGATATTCGAGCCGTTGCGTTTCTGCAGACGGTCAACAAAATTAGGGTAATCCAGGGTAAAAGCGATCGGCCCGAATTTAGGGGTCAGTTTGCTCTCCGGTACACGCCCGCTGATATAGTAAACTCCTTCTGGAGTTTTCAGGTCGCCTTCGCGCTCCTTGTCGCCGTTTTTCCGGCCGGTGGTAATTTTGTACTCATTAATGATTTTTAAAGCGGCCGGCGCGGGACTTTTTACCAGAAACATTTTTTGATGGCGTTTGTCTACAATGAAAGTATAGCCCATCGAATCGGCGGAAACATTAATTACATTGGTGAAAAAATTCTCGGCTAAAAGCATCAGCGGCAAGCCGATTAATATTAGTACAATCTTTATTTTGCGGGGCATTGTCAACTTCCGGAATTTTCTATTCTCGTAAATATAACCTATCATAAAAGCGTGCCGAAGTTAGTCAATAAAAAGATTTTTTGAAATAGACATTCCAGGCGTGCGTCATTTTTCTGACGCCCGGCCGCGCAAGAGCGCCGAGGCCAGCAGGCCGCGGATAAAATAATTGGAAAGCGGATAAGGTGCGATTTCAAACAGAAACCAAATACTCTTAAACATAAAATCGGTTCGCAACGCCCGCCCAAACCATAAGTTGATCTGGCAACGCCCGCCGTTTCCGGGCTTATAAAACTTATCTCCGTATAACCGGCCCATTTCCGGATGACTGTTTACTAAATAAGGGACTACGTTCCGACCAAATTCGCCAACGATTTTCAGAACCTGCGGAAACGGCCGGTAATGGTGATGAATAACCTTGATTTCCGGATCGAAATACAAACCACGCGGATATTTCTGCCAGAGCCGGAATGCCATCTCGGTGTCTTCGCCGCCATAGTGGCGAATATGGTCATCGAAAAAATCAATCGTCGCCACAGATGATCTTCGTAGTGACGTCAGTCCGAAAATAAAATACTGAAATGGCAATGGTCGTTTTGCGCCAATTACACGTGCCCCACGACGGCTTTCGTAGAGATAGCGCTGGTACTTGTCGTAAGGATTTTTCGGCGCCGGACGCAGTTCGCTCACGACGCCAACGACTTCTGGTCGGCTGTACCAGGCGACATGACGACTGATAAAATCTTGGGCGACTTCCATATCCGAATCCAGAAATATGATTATTTCACCGGTTGCATTTCGAATACCCGTATTGCGGGCGGTCGCCAGACCACGATTTACAGAATGCTCAACCAGCATGAAATTTTGCGGCAAATGCATTTGGTAAAAAATTTCAGCGGTGGCGTCGGTCGATCCGTCGTTTACAACGATAACCTGAAAGTCTTCAGGCGGATAAACTTGTTTTAACAGTGAATTCAGACAAATCCGCAAGGTGCCGGCGGCGTTGTATGCCGGGACTATAACCGAAACAGTTGGCAGATGGGTATTCAGGCTGTTATTTCCATTAAATATTGTTCGAATTTACGAGTACAATTCATCCAGTTAAAACGTTGAATAGTCTCAAGCCCGCTTTGGACTAATTGTATTTGACTTCGATCAGATTCGAGTATTGAAAAAACTTTTTGCACTAGCCCGGCGACGTCGCCGATTTGGCACAGCAGGGCGTTTTCCTGCTCGTGTATATATTCCCGCGCACCCCGGTTGGCAAAAGCCACTACCGCGCAACCGCAAGCCATGGCTTCCATGGGCGGCAGCGGCCAGCCTTCCCAGTAACTTGTATGTAAAAACACTTTGGTTGTGTTATACAGATGCCGCAATTCATCAACTGGCGGGCGAATAACGACTTTGATCCAGTTCGGTATTCGATGCACCGGGCGGCGCGACGCGACGATCACAGCCTTGAGTTCCGGAACCCCGCTCTTCAGCATTTTCAGAACTGCGATTCCATCTTTGGCACCTTTTATTCTGTGCGGATGATAAATCATCAGCACATCGTTCGGGCGTTCAGGTGGCGGATCCTCTAAAAAAAATTCTGCCGGATGAACCGCATTGCCAAGCGGGCCGAGACATTTTTCGCCAATCTTTTGCAGCTCTTCCATGATCCAGCGCGACACTGCGATTTTTACTAAAGGCAGATGATAAGTTGACAGGATGCGCTTTTTCTGCGAGAAATAGGTCTCGAAACTCTGCAACAAATAGAATTTCCGACCATGCTCCGGCGGTAATTCAGCGACGGCTTCCGCCGTCTGCCAGCCGACCGCGACAATGGCATCGCCGAACGGAACATATTTTGATATTATGTTTTTCACGACCAGGACATTAACGCTCGGATTCGGAATATAATAGAGTCTATTGGTAACATTTTGAAGGCGGTCGAGTAGCGACGAGATTTGCTTACGCAATGCATAAAACGGATTGCCGGTTCTGATTTCCAGCGGATAAACAAGAGTAACCTTATGACCGCGTTCAGCCAGCCGGTTCGCATATTCGTTCACAACCTTGACTCCGCCCATCGGGGTTTTAATAAATCCTGGCAAGATAAAGGTAATTTTCATTTTAAAACCGGACTCCGATGGATTCATAATAGCGGTACAATTCCCGCACGACATTCCGGAAATCGTGCCGTCTCTCAACCCATTCCCGGCTGGCCGTCATACGAGCCGGCAGATCGGACAGATTTTCGATCAACCCCAGCAATTTCTCCCTCAAGTTGGCGACGCCGGCATTCACGAACGGATGATCCGGAATGAATTTTTCATAGGTTGGATTCAGATAGGTAACGCATACTAATCCGAGCGACAAAGCTTCCAGCGAATTCATACCATAGCCCCAGGCGTGATCGGTAATTTGATCTATATAAATATCGGCCTGCTTCTTCAGCTCAATCACTTCGGCGTGCGGGCGATTCTCGATGAAAACAAACCGGATGCCGTGGCTTTTCTCAAGATCGCTACAAATCCGAATGATTTCATTTGAACCTTTAATCCGGCGATTGGTGGTGGCGTGGCAAATTGTGAGCGGTTTTCCGGGCTTTAATTTCGGTTGAAAAGCCTGAACGTCATAAGGCAGGAAAAGGTATCGCAGGTTCGGATGCCGGAAAGTCAGGTCAAGTTCGCTGGTAACGTTCAGGTCGCTGATTTTATCCATCTCCGGAATGACACCACGATTGCGCACATCTTGCCCGTGATAGGCACAGACGATCTTCTTCCCGGCGGCTTTCATTTTATTTGCAAAACGGGCATCGCGGTAGAAATCCGTTCCCCATTCAAAATGATAGACATCGAATTTTTCCAGGTCGTATTTCCGAATAGCCCGGTTGATGAATGGCTTCCAAAGTTTTTCGCGTAAGCGAAACAAGGTTTTCTGCCAGCCCGGTGGATTCCAGAGCGGCGGATAGCCGGGCAATTCGGCATATGGATCGCGCCGGTCCACATGCCGGATAAATGCTACCCGCGACTTGAGAAACCACGGCTTCGATGCAATGAGCGGCAAATCCAGGCAAATATCTTCCGGAAACCCGCCCGAACTGCGATACCAGGTCACATAGCGGCAATAATGGCCGTTTAATTCATGAGCCCGTTTCCAGTAAGAAAGCGTACCGACGGTGTTTTCTGGCGAGATATAGAGAATCTTCAACATTTTTTATGTCACTTCTTAAATATCTGGAAATTCCAGTTTTTGCCAGGGCACCGAAACCGAATAACGACCGGTATAATCGCGACCATTTACCGCGGTATGAAGTGCCTGATCGCCCAGGAAAATCTGTACATTTTCAGGTCTGTCGCAATAAAAAGTCAATCCCTGTAAATCGTTCCCGGTTAAAATATTACGATTGTCCAAATTAGATAATTCCGGGTCAATGCTGATTTGAAGATAATTATCCTTTTTACTACACGTCCACTTCAAAGTATGCACAAGTTCGGTATATTTCAACAAGCGGGAAGTCGTCGTAACCAGTAATTCATCGCCCTGATTCTTTTCGGCTATAAATTGCAACGCCCTATACAATTTGGCTGGCAAGGGATTGTCAATACTCAAACCTTCACACATATGAGTATATACTATTGATATCCCCTCGTTGGCTATCAGTTGCCAGATATTAGCCGGCTTCAGCTGAATTGCCAGGTCGTTACTGTCCAGAACTGTTTGACGCCCCCAATTATTGACAAATCGCTGAAATTCCCAAACTAGATGGCCGTCTCTCATCTGCATAGTCTGAATAAGGTCATTTTCTAAGAAAAAAGGTTTACTCTTCAGAGATCGATATTTTGAATCGGCTAGCATTTTTTGTAACAGAATCTTCAGCCTGACATTAACCGTGTTCGCCGCATTCTGTCCAAGGACATGCGTCATTTTACCGGTCCAAACAAACCGCATCTTCAAATGATTCAGCAAATCAAAATGATAGGCCGGATGTCCCGGTTGATCGCCATAACAAGTGCCCGGAACGCCCAGATTCTGAAAATTATTGGAATTCCCGTGATTGATCCAGGTTTGAATTTCTGCAGAGTGTTTGGTCAATTCGTCAATCGCCATTTCGGCGAACTTTCGTTCAAATCCACCCTCATCAAAGTTACCATACGTATGCAGACAATCGAGATGCCCGGAGTTCCATAGCTCGCGGCAAACCGGAGCAAATATAGTTTCTTCACGTGTCAGGTTTTTAAAATAGCTCAGTTGGTTACTTTGAGTCGCGTTGAAAAACCAGAAACTGCTGCCGATTTCCAGCCCCAGACCGGTTCCGAAGACCGTTTGTGTTGTGGCGTTCAGAAATTTCAACATTTCAAGAAATACCGTAAGCGAAGGAGTATTGTCGATATCATTCGCCAAAGCCAGGGCAGCTTTATATGGATACGGTATTTTCCTAAGACCGGGAAAAGTCATACTAAAGTTCTTTGGCCGGATTGCCACCTACCATTTTCCCAGCCGCCACATCTTTTGTCACGACCGCCCCGGCTCCGATGGAAGCATTATCGTTTATACTGACACCTGGTAAAATAATGGCGTGCGCTCCGATCCGAACATTATTTCCAATGAAAATGCTGGCCTGGTGCCCAGAATGAGGTTCGGTCATTTCAAACTTCGATTTACTGAAACTGTCCGAAGTAATAAACGCAAAAGGGCCGATGAGAGTGTTGTCTCCAATGCTTATGCCAGATCGGGCTCCGGCATAAATGTGTACATAACAACCAATGCCCGAATAATTGCCGATGCTGATGTTCTCGGGATAAGCAAATTTGGCAGTCGGGTCAATACTGGTCTGGATTCCCAGATGTTTTAGATTCAGTATTGCGAGAACATTCGTGAAGAGAAAATCCTTAATCCGGCGATTTAACTGCCGCCAGCACGTCACTGAAAAAAATACTTTCAGAATAGTAAACACCTTCTTCATGCTATCGTTTCCTTTGCCAGCTCGTGTAATATCTTCACTGATTTTGTTGCTATTAACGAGCGAAAGTTAGAAATATTTTCCTCAATGAGAAAGATTAAATATCACCTGCGCTGTTGAATTCAATTACTTTTTCACGTAATTTTCGGCGCAATGTAATTCAGTTTTTATAAGAGATTCAATGAAACTGTTTGTCGTTCCATCCTGGTATCCTTCGCGTCTCAATCCAAAATCCGGGATTTTTTTTCATGAACATATCCGCATTTTACAGGACGCCGGTGATAATATAGTCGTCATCGCCAGTCTGACCCATTCATTTAAAAAAATATTTATGCCCAATAAATTATTAAAAATTCAACGCGGTATCTTCACCGAATTCGGTCAAACAATTACCTACCGCCACGAAGCCCTGAATTGGTTTCCGAAACGTCCGCAGAAAACCTACCGGTATCAGCAGCAACAATTAATCCGGTTGTTCAAAATGGCAATTGCCGACCAGGGTAGCCCGGACCTGGTTATTGCCCATTCATCACTTTTCGCAGGAGCCGCGCTTAGTCGCTGGCTGCAGGCACGGAGTATTCCGGTAATTATTTTTGAACACCTCATGCATTTTTTAAAACCGGATTTACTGACCGGTTTTTATAAAGATTGTATCCGGGAAGCTTATCATTACGCCGACCGGATCGTGGCTATCAGTTCACCGCTGCGCACCGCGATTGTCAACCTATTTCCCGAGGCGGCGTCCAAAATCGCGACTATCCCAAATCCGGTCGACATCTCCGCTTTCAATATTGCACCCTGGCAAAAGGCCGATGGGGCGTTTGAGTTCTTATCGGTCGCTTTATTTCGTCCGGAAAAACGCCATGACATTCTGCTCCGGGCATTTGCCCAAGTTCGTCAAAGGCACCCGGAAGTGCGACTGACAATGGTCGGCGATGGCCCGGAGTTTCGCAGAATCAAATGTTTGATTGCCGAATTGAATTTGACCGACGCCGTCGTGCTCACCGGCTATCTGCCCCAGGCCGAAATAGCCACCTGTATGCAAAAATCCCAAGCGCTGGTTTTGGCCAGTGAATTTGAGACTTTCGGGGTCGTTTTGATTGAGGCTTTAGCCAGTGGCCTGCCGGTGATCGCGACCCGCTGCGGCGGACCCGAAGACATTGTCACCCCGGAATCCGGTTTTCTGATTCCGGTCAACGATGTCGAGGCATTGGCGGGTACCATGCAACAGATGATTACGGAAAATCACCGGTTTAACCCCCAAAATATCCGGCAGATGGCTGTAGAAAAATACAGCAGCCAGCGTTATCGGCAGGCCATTCATGACCTATATAATGAAATAATGAACAGCAAGAATACCTGAGTGAGTTCCGCCGCCGTTATTTTTTTATCGAATGGTTTGCCGTTCTGTGCAACGGCCAGATAATGATTCCGCCGATGCCGGCAAAACCGATAAGCGTCGCCACAATCCGATAAAGTCCGCTGTCATTCCAAAGCGTACTCAGGTAGGCTAATGCGGTCAGCCCGACTACGGCTCCAATTTTTCCCCAGTTATATCGTATCGGATAGTATTTTCGGTTATATATCCAGATTGCCAGAACCATGATAAAATAGGCCAGAACGGTCGCGACAGCCGCCCCGGTTAAGCCAAAACGCGGTATCAGCAGAATATTCAGTATAATATTGGTACCGGCGCCAAATCCCCGGAAAGCCGGCTCCCATTTGGTTTTCTCCAGGATAAACACACCGGGTAATTGCAACAGGTACAGCGCCTGGAAAAAATAAGCCAGCATAATGAGCGGCGTGATCCCGGTTCCGTCCCAGAATTGCGGCCCGATCAAATGACGGCCGGCAATTTGAATTCGCACGATTTGATTCATCCACAGGCTGAAAAACAGCCAGCAAAACGCCAACCCGCCAACCGCCCAGACCGTTACTTTCGCAAAAATGGCCGGAGCGTTGGATTCGCGGCGATGTTGCAGAAAGAACGGCTGCCAGGCCGCGTTGAAAGCCAGCACGAAAATCAACATTATCGCGGCTAATTTATAGCCGACTCCGTATAGCCCGACCGATTCGATGTCCGTATAATATTCCAGCAGCCAGCGGTCAGCCAGATCCAATGTCATGGCGAAAATTCCGGAAGGTAAAAACGGCAGCCCGAATCGTAACAGCCTTCGCATATATTTCCCGGAAAGAGCCTGCAGGTTGATTCGCCGCAGAACCAGCGGTAGAAGTCCAACCCATAGCACGGCCGAAGTGATTATATTGCTGTAAAATATCCCGGCGAGCCCCATTCGGAAATGCACCACCAGCAAAATGTTGAGGCCCATCATCAGCCCAACATTCAACAGGCTAAACGCGATGTACGTGAATGGCCGTCCTTCCGCGCGCAGAATCATCATGGGCATGGCATTCAGAGTGTCCAGAAACAAAATGGCAAGGCACCAGATTAATACGTGCGTATTACTGATACGCAGAACAACCGGCGTCAGATTATTTTTCGCCAGAAAAACCAATCCCAGAATGATGAGGTTCGAACACAGCACCATAAAATAGGCGTTTGTGAAATAGTTTTTTCGCTCCTGTTCATCTTTCAGGTAAAAATTCAGGAGCGCCGCATCGGTGCCATACGGCAAAATAATCGTCAGGAAACCAATCAAAGCATACGCAAGGGTGATGATGCCGTTTTGAGTTTGGTCGAAGACATTCGTATAAACCGGTAAAAGAAGAAAACTGACTAAGCGGGTCAGCATCAGCCCGATCAGATATAGAGCCGATTCCCGGAAAAACTTACCGAAAGAAGTTGCCAAGTTTAACCTTTCCGACCGGGAGTCGGGCGGTTAAACAGTTGTCTAACGACCATGATTTCCGACTTTCTAAAAAAACCGGTCAGCCAGAGAAAAATCGGATAGGCCGCCACCATACCCAAACGAAGCGGCAGTGACGGTTTGAGAAACATAATCGGAATTCCGCCGCCCAGAGCCAATAGAAATAAAAGCGCTACCCGCCGCATCTCATACGGCACACGGAATAAACGCTGAGAGACGAAATATCCGCTGGCCGCCAGCGTTATGTACCCGATCAGTGACGAATACGCCGAACCGACGATTCCAAGACTGGGCACCAATATAAAATTTACGCCGACGTTGACAGCCGCCGCCAGAAAAGTCAGATAAGCCAGATAGCGGGTCTTCTTCTCAAAATAAATCCCCGGCAAAAACACCTGATTGATGCCATAAAATACATATCCCAATAAAATTATCGGCACCATCGGTTCACACGACTGATATTCCTTACCGATCAAATACACCCGACCGATATGAAAACGGACGATTTCCGGCATCAGAGCGGTCAGAATTAACCAAAATGTCAGTTCCACCAGTACGAAATAGGTAAAAATACGTGCAAATAGCGGACGCGAAGAATCCTGCGGCCCGGCTTTCATAAAAAAAGGTTGCCAGGCATAATAAAAAGCCGTCGTCAGCAAAAGCATAAATATTCCGAGTTTGAAGCCGGCGCTGAAGATGCCGACGGCCGCCAAACCCATGAGATCTTCGAGAATATAACGATTAAGCATCTCCATACAGACCGATGCCAGGCCAGCCGGAATGAATGGCAAACCGAAAAGCGCCAGGTCTTTAGCCGTCGCTCCGGAAAACTTAAACCTAATCCTTTTGACAGTAATGGCATAAAGGAGAAAAGCCGTCAGGGCAGAGGTAATTAAATTACTTTCAAAGATTCCGTTAACGCCACGGTTCAGTTTACCCACCAGGTAAAAGTTCAGAGTGAAAACCACCAGCACGTTAATAATTCTTATACCAATAAAATGGAAAGGCTTGTCTTCGAGTCTCAGCAAGGCGAACGGGACATGACAAATTGCATCGAAAAATAATATCCCGGCGCTTAAACGGATCAGATGGGCGTGTTTCAGATCATTTAATAAAACACGCCCCAAAAATCCATCAAGACTATATATAACCGTTCCCAGCGCCAGACTCGACCATAGAGTCAGCCAAACCGCAGTCGAAAATATCCTGGTCTTATATGCGGAAGCGCCGCTCTCGCCGTAGAAGCGCATCACCGCCGAATCCAGACCGTAATTAAAAATGATTATCAGGAAACCAATAAAAGCGAACACCAGCGCCGCCAGACCGTAATCCGCCGCCGGTAGTATATTTGTGTATAGTGGCAAGAGTAAAAAGGTCACGAATCGCGCCAGAATCGTTCCGACGCCGTAGACTAAAGTTTGTTTTGTAAGACTGCGAATGCTGGCGGTCATATTACCTTTATAACGAATTTAAATGTAAAATATAAACGATTGTTCTATATATCAAGATATAAGCTATCCCGCAAAATGCCGCTCGAACCGAAGCCTTCCTTGAAACGCGCCAGACCAAAGTTCGGCTCCATATTGACAGTAAAAATGCCAAAATCGAGAAACTTGAATCCTTTTGCAATACAACGCTGGATTATCTCGTAGAACAAAAGATTGACGCCGCGAAATTCCTGACGCTCCTCATTGTGACTGATGTAAAACGCCAGCGACACCTGCGGATTGCAGTCGAACATCACGACTCCGGCCACCATCTCTTCACCGACGAACGCCCCGAACAGGAAAATCTTGTCCGGAAATAGGTCTCTCAGCTTTAGCAATTCATCCAAAGTATGCGTCGGCTGAACGCCGTGCCGGATTTTCAGGTTCTTTTTCAAAATTTCATAAAAAGCCGCGTAATCCTGTGATTCGCGCACGACCACGCCCAGTTTTTGCGCCCGACGGAAGGCCGTTCTGTTGGCTGGCTTGAATTTGGCAACATTCAGCTCAATATTATCTTCCAACGAAACGATGCTCGAAACTTCACGCTTTAGATATTGAAAGCCGTACTTTATCAAGGCAAAATCAATGTAATTCGAAAGGCGCCGGTTGTAAATGATTGGTGGCAAGGTCAAAACGATGCGCTGGATTTTTTGCCGGCGGGCATGTTCAATAAGCTGCTCGACTAGTTCATAGGCATTGTTAATGCCCAGACCTTCACGATAGACAAATCCGCCATAGCTTGCTCCGCGATGCGACCAAAGCGTGTCCCGGCCGTCCCAGGTTCCGCGCGCCGCCGGCAACAACGCAAAGATTTCCGCCGCGCGCCGGAAAACCAGTGACTCATCCCGGAAGCGCTCCTCCGGATGGTATGATAAAAAACGTCGGGTGTGAAAAATCGTCCCATTGACACTCTCGCCGACAAAATTATCCCAGGTGTCGCTCGACAAATCATTCCGGTTACAGACAATCGTTGACATTATTCTCCTAAAAAGCGTTTGTGAATTTAATTTGTCCCGCCGGGTAAATCAAATTTAATTCGCACACGCCAGAATGTTCCTGCAACGTAGAATTTAGCGGCGTAATCAAATCCACAAAGAAAACAGCCGGGCTTTTATTGACAAATAGCCGGGTGCTGATTAAATTGACATCGTATTATGGAAGTCGTCAACCAATTTTAAAAATATCAACAAGGAGTTATTGATGAGTGCAATTATTGAAGTAAATGCCCGTGAAATTTTGGATTCGCGCGGCAATCCGACTATTGAAGTGGAAGTTTTAACCGAAAGCGGTTACTATGGCTCGGCGGCGGTTCCGTCCGGCGCTTCCACCGGCGAACATGAAGCCGTCGAACTGCGCGACGGCGACAAAGCTCGCTACATGGGCAAAGGCACCTTGAAAGCCGTCCAGAATGTCAATGAAATCATCGCTCCGGAAATCATTGGCGAGGATGTTCTGAACCAAACTTACATTGACAACCTGATGATCGAGCTCGACGGCACTCCGAACAAAGCCAAACTCGGTGCTAATGCCACGCTCGGCGTTTCCCTGGCAGTTGCCCGCGCCGCGGCTAATTTCGTCGGACAGCCGTTCTACAAATATATCGGCGGCGTCAATGCCCGCGTGCTGCCGGTGCCGATGATGAACATCCTGAACGGCGGCAAGCACGCCGACAACAATGTTGACCTGCAGGAATTTATGATTTTCCCGGTCGGCGCCAAATGCTTTGCCGACGCTCTGCGCATGGGCGTGGAAACTTTCCATCAACTGAAAGGCGTTCTTAAGAAAAAAGGCTTAAACACCTCGGTCGGCGATGAAGGCGGATTCGCCCCCAATCTGCGTTCCAATGAAGAAGCCGTCGAAGTTATTCTGGAAGCCGCCGGTAAAACCGGTTACAAAGTCGGCAAGGAATTATTCATCGCCCTCGACCCGGCTTCGTCCTCTTTCTACAACACCAAAATCAAAAAATATGAATTAAAATCCGAAAACCGCGCCCTTACATCCGAAGAAATGGTCGATTATTATAAAAACCTGGTGGAGAAATACCCGATTATTTCGATCGAAGACGGGATGGCGGAAGACGACTGGGCTGGCTGGAAACTAATGGTGAAAAAACTCGGTTCGAAAATCCAGATAGTCGGCGATGATCTGACCGTCACCAATGTCGAACGCCTGTCCCGCGCCATCAAGGAAAAAGCCATCAATTCCATTCTGATCAAACTCAACCAGATCGGCACTCTGACCGAAACTCTGAATGCCATTGAGTTGGCGCATCGCAGTGGTTTTACGACCGTGATTTCACACCGCAGTGGCGAGACGGAAGACACCACCATTGCCGACCTGGCTGTAGCGGTCAATGCCGGGCAGATAAAAACCGGCTCAGCCTGCCGCACCGATCGCATTTGCAAATACAACCAACTCCTGCGCATCGAAGAAGAACTGGCTGACGATGCGATTTTCGGAGGTACACGCATATTTAAATGAGAAAACGCCGACCGGCAACAGCCCCGCTCAAGAAAGGTAGATCCGGAAACCTGCGAAATCTTTACTGGATTCTCGGAGCGCTCGCTGGCATTTCCCTGTTCATTATTATCTTTGTGATTGGAGATTACGGGCTGTATCAGATCTACCGCCTGAATAAACAGAAAAATACAATTGAAAATCATCTGGTCGAATTAAAAGTCGAACAGGACAGCCTGCTGAATGAAAAAGCCCGCCTGGAAAACGATCTCCAGTACATCGAAAAACTGGCTCGTGAAAAATATCGCATGGCTAAAAAGGGCGAAAAGGTCTTTCGCGTTATCGAAAAAACGAACTGACGGATAAATTATCAGAGCGCAATGCTGGCTCTGGTGACAACGGCGTTTGAACGCCTTGCTGATGAGGTTTTATGGATATTGCCACTCTCTTTGGGTTGATTTCAGGAATTGCACTGGTCGTTTACTCCATTGCCGGCAAAGAAGGCGAGGCGGCTTATTTCTGGGATTTTTCCTCTTTATTGCTGGTCCTGGGTGGGACTATCGCCGCCACATTCGTCAATTATCCCATGAAAAACCTCTGGAGTGTTTTTAAAGTCGTCAAGAACGCCTTTAAACGCAGCGATTACAGCTATCAAAATATCATTGACCAGTTTGCGGAGCTGGCCAATAAAGGTCGCAAGTCCGGTCTGATCGCTCTTGAACCCGAACTGGCCAAAATCACGGATAATTTTATGCGTAAGGGAATTGAGTTGGCAATCAATGAAAAAGACCAGGAGCGTTTGCGCAATTACCTGAAACTTGAAATATCGAACATCCAGAAACGCCATATCATCGGCCAGGAGATATTTTTTTATATGGGAACCTACGCTCCGGCTTTCGGAATGGTCGGCACGATCGTCGGTTTAATTATCATGATGAAGAATTTTACCATGCAGGGCTCGGGCGGTTCGCTTAGCGCCATGGCTGGCGCCTTTCAGTTCGATATCGCTTCCCAGTTCAAGACGCTGTTAGGCGGCATGGGTCTGGCTCTGCTGACAACCTTTTACGGCTTATTGCTCGCCAATCTGTTATTTATCCCTCTGGGTGGAAAACTGAAGCGCCGCTCGGAGGAAGAAATTATGCTCAAGGAAATCATGATCGAAGGTATCCTCTGCCTCCACAACCGGGATCATCCTTTAGTCGTCCGCGAAAAACTGAACACCTTCGTACCGCTAAAAGAACGTAAGGAAGAAGCAAAACTGAAACAGCCGGCCAAGAAGTAGCTGACCAGCCGGCGGATTTTCAACATGCCGGTTGCCTATTGGCAGCCGTTGCCTTTAATGAAGGAGGGTATGTGGCAAGGCGTGTTTGCATTGTCTGGTTGTTATGGTTTTATGCGTTGCAGGCGGCTTTTGAAATCATAAGCATAGCGCCGTCTGTTATCGCCCCCGGGGGAAGTATTTCCATTACGGCTAACGGTTCTAATCCGGCCGCTTTTCCGGAAACCGGAAAAATCCGGAGCGCCCTGAATTATTCCAAACTCTACGGCATAAAGAATCTCGAAGCCTGGGATGCCGACTTACAGATCAAAGTCCGTTCCCAAAATGGTCTGCGACTGCGACTGATGGCGCTCGGCAATTCTGTCTATCAGGAGAGAACCCTGTCTCTTGCGTATGGCCGGCGGATGACACAGATCGTCGCCTGCGGCGCAACCATTAATTATTACGACCTGATTATTCCAAACCATCTTCAGACCGGGGTAGTTGGTCTGGATTGCGGTATGAAATTTTTCCCGGACACTGCGCTCGCCTTTACGCTTTTAATGAAAAACATTAATGTCCCCAAAATCTGCTCCGGGCGGGAAGATTTGCCCCAGATATTTGCCTTTGGCTGGCAATGGCGCCCAGTCAGACGCGGCGAGTTGTCCGGCGAAATATGCAAGGACACCCGCCGGCCGTTCGTTTTCCGCAGCGGATTACGGGTTGAAGTAGGGCCGGGCTGGGCTCTGCTCTTAGGCGTGCAACTCAACCCCGACCGGTTGTCCGGCGGATTCGAGTTAACCTGGCGCCGGATCGAAATGGCTTTCACCGTTCAACATCATCCAACCCTACCATTAACTTTTTACTACGGATGCGGATTCAATCTCTGAGTATTTGCCCAATCGCCCTGTCGCTGTTTTTGTCAGGCAGCTCCGGTTTATTAGCCCAAAGCAGCCTTCCGGCGGACATATCTGACAGTTACTTTACACAAGAAGCCCTGGACAGTGACGAATTGCAGGAACTGATCGATTCCTACCGCGACAACCCTCTGATTTGGGAAACATGTCACATTGCTGATCTCCGTTCGCTGCCACTCAACAATCATATAAAAAATTCGCTGATCGAAACGAAGCGTCGTTCCGCCAAAATCGCGGACTGGCACTCTTTGGCAAAATCAACCGGGCTGAATTCCGCGGAAATCGAAGCCGTCCGTCACTTTATCACAATCGCGCCGGTGCGGCGTCAATCCGGCAGCTTTATAAATTACATAGCCATAAGACGCCAAAGCGGAGCGGCTAATTTACAAAAATCGTTGCAGCGGGCGCGTTTTCAGACTGATGATGGCTGGTTCGTGGGTGCCGTTCTCGAAAACGATCATGATGAACCACGCCTGGGAGATTATGGCAATTTTAGTCTGCGATCGCCTATATTTCACGACCGGTTGGAATTTTGGGGCGGCGCTTATCGTCTGCAGTGGGGACAGGAAGTGCTGTTCGCCGCCAATTTGATGAATGGTCGCAGCGCCGCCATAGACGCCAATCTGAGACCGGCGCGCGGTGGTTTCAAAAGCTATCTGGGAGCAGATGAAAACCGTTTTCTCTTCGGCGGAGCTGCCAATCTTAAAATAAAGAACTTTAGCCTTTCAGCTTTCGGTTCGAGTCACAGATTAGATGCAACTCTAAGTGATTCCGGCACCGTTATAACCCTGCGCTCAGATGGTTTACATATCAGTTCGTCCCAGCTCCAAGCCAAAGATGCTTTAACTGAGAGTCTGGCCGGCGTGAGCCTATCGAGCAACGGGAACAACGGCAATCTGGGACTGCTGCTTTTCCGGGTCAGGTATTCGCATGCTTTAAACGCTCTTGAAGGGCGGTCTCAAAACGCCGGTTTTTCCTTTGCCCATCATCATGAATATGAGTCCTGGTCTCTCAGCGGCGAATTTTCCTCCCTGACCACCGGCGGGACAGCGCTGATTGAAAATTTTGGAATAAATCTGCATCCCTTTTTGCTGAGTTTGGGCTGGCGTTATTTTTCGCCGGATTTCTTCGCGCCGCTAGGCAGTCCCTTTCGTAAATTCGGCGGTCAACCGGCCAATGAAAGCGGTTTTTATTCCGGATTGAAAATCAAAATAGGTAAGCGCTGGTGGTGTTCCGGATCTCTGGATTTCTTCCGCCAGTTAGAAAGTACACAGACCGGCGCAGAAAAGACGAACGGTCGGGAAGCATTGGTTGGCATCAATCATATATCCGGAACGGAAGGCGCCCTGGAAGCCTGGTTTAAAACCACACGATATTATCAGTCATCAGATACACCGACCGAATGTCAAATAAAATTACACCTCCGAAAATCATTTACTAAAAATTTTATGAGCGAAATCCGAACGACAGTCCGCTGGAATAATTCAGTCCGCATCGCGGATGGCGGTCAGGCGTTTGGCATCGTCGGGCGATTTGTCCTACCACAACGATTTAAAATCCAGGTCGGGACTACCCATTATTTCGTGTCTCGCAGTGATTTTAGTATCTATTTCTATGAACCCGGCTTGCCGTCGCAATTTAATCTGAACAATTTATCCGGCCACGGCCAGCGCTATTTCCTGATTATTAACCGCCCGATTGGAGTTGCCTGCGAAATTGCCGGAGCCCTGCGTTGGCGCCAGGCCGGTTCGATAATCGACCCGGAGAATCTGACCGATTGGTCATTCGATCTACAGATGACGATTGACTTGTGAAATTTTAAATGTTAATTTCCTTCCGACATAATCACAGGGGCTGGTTAAGTTTATCATGCCATCAATCGTTTCACGCAATGTAAAAAATCCCTCAACTGTTGTCGGGTTAGTACTGATTTCAATGGCCGTCAGCAGTATGATGAGTTGCGAAGAGGACGATAGCTATCTGTCTGTTTTGGAAACTCCTTTTGACACCGTGGCTGCCGGAAGATACATTTGGGGAAATTACAATCAGGTGAAAACAATCGACTATACTTTTCTGATTCAACGTTATGAAGTCACCAACGAACAATACTCTGAATTTTTAAATCAGGCTCAGGAAAACGGTCTGATTGATATCAGCGACCCCAGCATCACCGGACAATACGAAGGCGATGAACTCTGGGCTGCCGGTGAATATGAATTCCTCGATCTAAATGCCGAGCAATGCCGGATTCAATACACCGACAACCAATTCAGAGTGACTTCCGGTTATTTAAACCACCCCGTAGTCGAGGTAACCTGGTTCGGGGCTCACGCTCTGGCAGAGTACTATTGCATGCGTTTGCCAACCAATGAAGAATGGGAAAAGGCAGCCCGTGACACAAATATTTGTGCTTTTCCGTGGGGCAACGACCTGGATGGACGACGCGCCAACTATATTAACAGCGGTGATCCTTATGACAACGGGACCACTCCAGTGAGTTTTTATAACGGCAAGAAACATTCCGGCTTTGTGACGGTGGACAGTCCGGGACCTTTCGGCTCTTACGATTTGATCGGTAATGTCTGGGAATGGATTGAAGATTACGCCGGATCGTCCGAATATAAACCGATTCGGGGTGGCTCGTGGAATAATGACAGCGCTTTTATGCGGACAACTTATTACAGCCTGCATATGCCGAATGAAAGCACCGCTACCTTTGGTTTTCGGCTGGTAAAGGGTTCATAGAGCAAAACTGTATTTGACCTTTGATTTGTGACGTAGATGTTTGTAATTTCCCGCCGATTTTGAAGACTTATAAATTCTACATTTCTATCCTGCTCACCCTGCTTGCCGGCCGAATTCTGTATTCCGAACAGCTAATCATCGAATCGCCGGCAAGTCAATCCGGTGTTTATGTAAAAGTCGTCCCAGTAGACGGCTGCCAATTCCTGTCGATCGGTGACCTGGCCCGCTCTCTGCAATTGAGAACCTACCAAAGCCGGGAAACGGGCAAAATCGTGCTGTTCCTGGCGGGAAAAACGGTCAAGGTTTCGGCGCACAGTGCCTTCCTGATGTTCGACACCCACATGACCCAGATGACCCACGAGGCGCTTTTACTGAGCGGCAATGATATTTTTGTACCAGCCCATTCGTTCCTGGGCCTCATGCAAAAAAATATTTTACCCGACTTACGTTTTCGTATCGTGGCTGATGAACGTCAGTTTGCAGTTGTCGCCGCGCCCACCATTACTACCGATGGAACAACTTCGGGGGCGGGCTCATTGCCATCGGTCAGTCAGGCGGAGATTACCGATATACAATTTGAGGAACGCGGCAATGGACTAACCCTGAAAATCGCGAGCGGAGCGGCATTCAAGGACCAAGACATATCTTCATTCTTCCGGGGAGAAGACTGGTTCTATCTGACCATCCTGGGGGCAACCTGTGATTCGGCCGCGCTGTCGCGTCCCAATCCATCCCGCACCGTAGCCTGGGTTGAAGCGATTCCACTCGGCAATTCGGTGCAGATTGCCCTGAGATTAAATCAAAAATACGAACGGGCTAGTGCTCACTACGACGAACGGGTTGGCAAGATTCTCGTTTCGCTCAACCTGCCGTTAAACACCGCCACCTTAAAAAAAATAGAGAGTGTTAAAAATACCTGGATCATGGACACCATCGTTTTGGATGCCGGACATGGCGGTAAAGACGGCGGAACTCCCGGTCACTGGGGTTACCAGCATGAGAAAGACATTGTGCTGGATATTACCCTGCGGCTCGGGAAATTACTCGAAAAACGACGGGATATCAAGGTCGTTTATACCCGAAAAACCGACGAATTCATTCCTCTCTGGAAACGCACCCGGATTGCGAACGATGCCGGTGGAAAATTGTTTATCAGTCTGCATGTTAACGCGCTTCCCAAAAGCAACGCCGGCAATGCCGAAGGAATTGAACTCTATCTGCAGAATCCAACCATGCGTTCCCAGGAATCCATTGAAGTCGCCCGTCTCGAAAATGAAGTCATTCAGATGGAAACCGGCGAGGATAAAGCCAAGTACAAGGACTATGACAATCCTTCCCATATATTGGCCAATCTCGTC
Source organism: uncultured bacterium (assembly GCA_964576275.1). Classification (GTDB taxonomy): domain Bacteria; phylum Fidelibacterota; class UBA2242; order UBA2242; family UBA2242; genus JAGNGI01. Next base: position 283,340 of record CAZNUN010000001.1, read on the forward strand.
TTTAATACCTACCTGCATGACAGCGAAAAATTTGCCGAAATACTTTCACGCCAAATTTCGGCCACCGTTCCCCAGAAAAACCGGGGCGTTAAGCAGGCCAATTTGTTCGTTCTGGTAGGCGCCTCCATGCCGAATCTGCTATGTGAATTCGGGTACAATGACAACCGGGCTGATGCCCGTAAACTGAATGACCCAGCTCACCGCCAGAAAATTGCCCAAGCGCTCTATAAAAGCATTCTTGAATTCAAGGAGTATTGTGACAGATCAGTGGCTCAAAACAACTGACAAGCGGAATCTGCCGATCGGCGTGTTCGATTCCGGTCTGGGGGGGTTGACGGTCGTCAAGCAGCTTTTCCGCCAACTTCCTCATGAAAATATCATTTATTTCGGTGATACGGCTCGCGTACCGTACGGCAGTAAGAGCGTCGAAACGGTTCGGCGCTTTGCTCTGCAGATCGCTTCTTTTCTGGCAGAGCGCGGTGTGAAAATGATCGTGGTGGCCTGTAATACGGCTTCCAGCGTGGCGCTGGATTTACTCCAGGAGCACTTCGATTTACCGGTCATTGGGGTGATCGAACCGGGAGCGCGTTCCGCTCTGGCGGTTTCACCCGGAAAAATAATCGGGGTGATCGGTACAACCGGGACAATCAATTCCGGTAAATACGTACAGGTATTGACCGCCCAGGACAGTTCGGTACAGGTTTTTTCACAGGCTTGTCCGCTGTTCGTACCACTGGTCGAAGAGGGCTGGTCTGATTCGCCGGTCACAGAAATGATCGCGCGCGAATATCTAGGGGCTCTGACCAGCCGGAAAATCGACAGCCTCATCCTGGGCTGTACCCATTACCCGATCATTAAAGAAGTCATTCAAAAAGTGGTCGACAATGACATTCGCATTATCGATACTGCCATTGAGACCGCCAATCAGGTGCGCCAGATCCTGACCCAAAAAAATTTACTGCGTGCTCGCTCTGACAGACCGAACCACAGATTTTACGTAAGCGATCTGCCGCAGAAATTCGAAGAAATTGCCGAGCGCTTTCTCGGTGAGCCGATTGTCAACGTCGAGCGCGTCAATCTCGAAGATAACCTCAGATGAAAACACCGGCCGTCGATATCCAACCCGACTTAGACTATCTTTATGCGTTGGGTGGACGCGGGATCAAGCCCGGACTGGAGCGTATTCACAAACTCTTAACCGAGATTGGCAATCCTCACGAACACCTGAAAATCATCCATGTCGCCGGAACCAACGGCAAAGGCTCGACCTGTGCGATCATTGCCAGTCTGCTGCGCGCCGCCGGCTGGCGCGTCGGGCTGTACACTTCGCCGCATCTGCTGCGCTTCAACGAACGCATCCGGATTGACGACGCCGAAATCAGCGACGCCGAAATTAGCGCCTTTATCCGCCTCTGGCGACCGGCCATTGAACAGCAAGAATGCTCATTTTTCGAAGCCACGACTGCAATGGCTTTCGAATATTTCCACAAGATGCAGGTCGATTACGTTGTACTGGAAACCGGTATGGGCGGTCGCTTTGACGCGACCAACGTCGTGCGGCCGGAAGTCACCGTCATTACACCGGTCGCCGGCGATCATCATGAATTTCTGGGGCGCCGCCTGGCGCAGATCGCCTTTGAAAAAGCCGGTATTGCCAAACCTGGGGTCCCCTGTATCGTTGCCCGCCAAATCACGCCGGTTAAAAACGCCCTGATAAAAGAAATCCTGATCCGGGGTGGACAACCGATCCCCGCCGTCGAATACTGTCGCCTGAAAGACTCCCGGCAGTTCCCGGATCATCAAACCACAACCCTTGCTGTCAGTGGTCTGACTCTAAAAAACCTGCGTTTTCCATTGATTGGAACCCATCAATTGACAAACCTGCAGAGCTCCGTTACGGCATTTGCGCACCTGCCCGGATTATCGATGTCAGAAAAGATTTTCAGAGACGGAATAGCAGCCGTCCGGTGGCCGGGACGCCTGCAAATCCTGCAAAACAAGCCATTAGTCTATTACGATGTCGGACACAATCAGCACGGCATTCGTCAGGCCGTCCGAACTCTGGTAAATTTATTCCCCGATAGCAAGATCCACCTACTGTTCGCCCTGGGAGACCAGAAAAAATACGGACGCATCGGCTCGATCATCCAATCTCTGGGGGGAAATATATCGCTTTCCGAAATTCCCGGCCATCCTTCCATCCCGTGCGAAAAATTATCAAGCACCCTGCAAACCGTCATCGAACCATCCCGTATCACCGCCGATAAAAATCTTCAGAAAATCCTTGCCAGCCTGACAAATCACCTGGGGCCCGAGGAGATTTTACTGATAATCGGCAGTCATTACCTGGCGCCGACAGTTCTGCCATTCTTTGCGGGCGCCCACATTCCAAAAAATTAATATTTGACATTCGGCAGGGTCTAATTAAATTAACGTCATTAATTACCGATAAATCTGCTTTTACCGACCTGCCTTAATTAAACATACGATCGTGCAAACCCCTTAATAAAGGAAAAAATATGGAAAACGAATGGACTATTGCAAATCTGCAAGCCATGAAAATCAAAGAGTTAACCGATTTAGCAATCAAGCTGGAAATCCCCGAAACCACCGGGTTGAAAAAACTTGATCTGATTCATAAAATACTCGAAACCAGCGCCCAAAAAGAGGGTAAAATCTTTGCGCGCGGCGTTTTACAGGTAATGGACGAGGGCTTCGGTTTCCTGCGTTCGGAAGAGATGAGCTACCTGCCCGGCCCCGATGACGTTTATATTTCACCGTCCCAGATCAAGCGCTTTGGCCTGCGCACCGGACACGTCGTCTCCGGACAGATTCGCCCGCCTAAAGACAACGAGCGTTTTTTCGCCCTGTTGCGGGTGGACGCGGTTAATATGATGGAGCCTGAAGAAGTCAAGGCCCGTAAGGTTTTTGACTCTCTGACCCCGCTCTATCCTCAAAGCCGCATTCAGCTGGAAACCGACTACAAAAACATTTCCATGCGCATCATGGATTTACTCTGCCCGATCGGCAAGGGACAAAGAGGCTTAATCGTCGCGCAACCCAAAACCGGCAAGACCACTCTCCTTCAGCAAATTGCCAATAGCATTACCACCAATCATCCCGAGATTACCCTAATGGTATTGCTGATCGATGAGCGCCCGGAAGAGGTGACCGATATGGAGCGTTCCGTCAAAGCCGAGGTCATTAGCTCTACCTTCGATGAACCACCGGAGCGCCATGTTCAGGTCGCCGACATGGTCCTGGAAAAAGCCAAGCGTATGGTTGAGCTCGGCTATCACGTCGTGATCCTGCTCGACAGCATCACTCGTCTCGGCCGGGCCCATAATGCCGTAATTCCGCACAGCGGTAAAATCCTTTCAGGCGGTATCGACGCCAATGCATTGCATCGTCCCAAACGATTCTTCGGCTCGGCGCGCAATATTGAAGGCGGCGGCAGTTTGACGATCATCGCGACCGCCCTGATTGACACCGGCTCGCGTATGGATGACGTCATTTTTGAGGAATTCAAGGGCACCGGCAATATGGAATTAGTCCTGGATCGCCGCCTGAGTGACCGCCGCATTTTTCCATCTATTGACGTTAATCGCTCGGGAACGCGCAAAGAGGAACTCTTATTGTCCGCGGCGGAATTGGCCCGGGTCTGGATTCTGCGCAAATTATTGAGTGAGATGACCCCGATCGAGGCGATGGAGTTTCTGACCGACCGCATGAACCGTTCCAAGAGCAACCGCGAATTCTTGAAGTCGATGAATCAATAGGAACCATTATTTGGGCTATTCCTTGAAAAATTTTCAGTTCCAGTTGGGTTGAAATATTGACAATCTGGCTGCAAATGATTTAAATTTGACGGCTTTTTTGATAAACGATCAGGACCCGCACCGCGGCTACTAACCTCCTGCGGGAGTATTATAGATGGTGAGTGTAGCTCAGTTTGGCAGAGCGACAGGTTGTGGCCCTGTTGGCCGCGGGTTCAAGTCCCGTCACTCACCCGTTCTTATAGATGGCGCTATCGTCTAGTGGTTAGGACATCACGCTTTCAATGTGGTAACCGGAGTTCAATTCTCCGTAGCGCTACACCCTCCTCTCAAGAAAATCGTTTCCCTTCCGGCAATTTTTATTTCCCGACACGATCGCCAGACCGTCCAAAGATCAGGCTGAGCGGTCAGAATATCAGACTTCAAAATAGTTTAACCGTCGTTCCCGGACCGGCTGAGTGGCTGGTTGGTTAAAAATTCGTCATAAAATTTCCCTCTTTACGTATTAAACAACCAGATTTTCAACTGATTTTGAAGAAACAATCAGGCCCCAAGAATTATCTGTTGAAAATAATAAAAAAAGGATGTATTATTTTGAAGAAATGAGATTACTGCTCGCATTTATCCACATCAGATCGCGGTCGAAGGGAAAATCGTGTCTGCCGAACTAACAAATCGTTACCCATTGACCGCCTGGCTGATCTCTGTCATTTTGCACCCGTTGATCGTTGCTCCGGTGACCTTTATCATCCTTCTCGGACAATACGATAATCTCAGCCGCTCCCGGTCGATAATGCTGTTTGGACTGATTCTGCTGGCGATTGTAATTGTGCCTTTGCTATCGGTAGTGCGCCTGAAAAAACGCGGACAGACCACCAGCTTAGACGTTCCCGAAAGGGCGATGCGTATCAATCCGTTTGTAGTCAGCGTCGTCGGTTATCTGTTGGTCTGGCTGGCGCTTAAAATAGTAGGCGCGCCGGTTGCAATCAGCGCCTTGATGCTGATCTACACACTAAACACGGCGATCGCTACCGTCATTACTCATTTCTGGAAGATCAGCGTGCATGGTATGGCTTTAGGCGGTCCGATTGCAGCGCTTGGTCGGTTGGTGGCGCCGCAATTCTACTGGTTGATCCTGGCGGCGCCGTTCATGATCTACTCGCGGGTCAGGCTAAAGGCGCATACTCCCGCCCAGGCCGGCATAGGTTTTCTACTGGGATTTGTATTAACTTTAATCCAACTCGGAATCATCTTATGAAAAAGAATGATATTTTGGCGATCGTTCTCGGGGGCGGCAAAGGAACGCGGCTCTACCCCCTGACCCAATACCGGGCTAAGCCGGCCGTACCTTTTGGAGGCAAATTCAGGATCATCGACGTACCAATCAGTAATTGTCTCAACAGCGGAATCAATAAAATTTATATCCTGACTCAGTTTAACACCCACTCGTTGCACCGGCATATTTACGGCACCTACCGGCTGAGCCCCTTTACCGACGGATTCGTTGATATTCTGGCAGCTCAGCAGACCAAGGAAAACGCCGATTGGTATCAGGGAACGGCCGACGCCGTCCGGAAAAACCTGTCGTTCATTACGGAGATAGAATCTGAATATACCATAATCCTCTCCGGAGATCATCTTTACCGGATGGACTATCGTAAATACCTGGAACACCATATCCGGAACAAAGCCGATATCACCATCGCCGTTAAACCGGTAGGCCGGAAGGAAGCCGGTGAATTCGGAATTCTCCAGACTGACCAGCACTGCCGGATATCCAGATTCGTCGAAAAACCCGCCGCCGATCAGCTGGAAGCCCTGAGATCACCCGGAATGCCGGATGAAACGCCCTTCCTGGCTTCAATGGGTATCTATATTTTCGCGACCGACATTCTGCTTAAAATCCTTGAGAAAAACCCGAGCGACGATTTTGGCAAACATATAATCCCAGCTGCGATAGATGATTTTAAGATATGCGCTTACCGTTTCGACGGCTATTGGCGCGACATCGGCACGATCGAATCTTTTTTCAAAGCCAATCTGGAACTGGTACGTCTGCATCCGCCGTTTCCAATGTTCCTTGAAGAAGCGCCAATTTACACCCGGGCGCGATCGTTACCAGCTTCGCGCTTGAAAGATTGCCGCCTTAGTCAAACCCTGCTGGCCGACGGCTGTTACATCGCCGAAAGCCGCATCAACAATACGGTGGTTGGAATCCGTACTATTATCCGTCAAGGCGCCGATATAACCAATTGCGTCATTATGGGGGCTGACTACTTTGAACAGACACCACTGGACGGTTTGCCACCCATTGGGGTGGGGCGTAATTGCATCATAAAAAATGCGATCATCGATAAAAACGCCCGCATCTGCGACAATGTTAAGATCATCAATCAAGACAATCATACCGAATTCGACTGCTCTCAATATACGATCCGGGAAGGTATTGTGGTCATTCCTAAAAACAGTGTCATCCCGGAGGGAACGACTATCTAAAGGGAAGCTGTGATGACCAGGAATTACAATCCCTATCAGGTGCCGCTTTTTCCAGATCTGTTTGAAGACCTGTATTTACCGCCGATCACCGCCGAGCCGGATTTCAACCGCGCGATGGAAAATTTTATCAAAATTGCTGATTTCGGAGCATTAATTGACCTGAATTTTCATGGTTTGGAAAAATCATATTCCCTGCGAATGAGCGAGTTGCAGATTCCCGCCCAGATGCTCGCCAAAGATGCATTGGCGGAATCGCCGGTCTTCTATCTGTTCCCCGGCGACCTGCACCGCCGCATTCAGCGTTTTCGCTACGAAGTCAAATCCTTCTTCAACGCCCAGAACAGTATCAGGACACCTGACGGTTATTTTCTGTTTCGTACCCATTTTCAACACTGGGATAATTTTCGGACTCAATTTCACCAGAATCTGGTGAACTATTTACAAAACAACGTCGGGGCTCAACGCTATCAGGAGTATTTTAACGCCTGCTTCCAGGCCGGGTTGGATTGGCTGATTGCTCAGCTGCGGCCGACGACTCCTTATTGCCTGAAATATGAAAACCCCGCCGCAATCGAACAGCGGCGCAAGACCTTGCATAAAGCCGGGAATACGCTGGCGCAATTACCAGCCGACGATCCGGATTATTTACTGAATTGTCTTATCGTTAAAACCATGCATATTCCTCTTTCTCTGAATCGGTTCTTAAAAGGAGTCTCCGTCACTTCGACCTTTAAAACGATCCATCTCAATTATCTCAAAGACGTAACTATTGAAAACTTGCGGGATATCAAACACCTGTTGGAAGCCATCACCCGTAAATCTGTCTGATGACCATTTTTGCTCCAGATGATTTTCGTACAGCCGAAGAGATGGTTGCCGAACAAATCTATTCCCGCGGGGTTCACGATCCGCGGGTACTGACTGCTTTCCGGCAGGTTCCGCGCCATCTTTTTGTCGATCCCAGCCAGCAAAGACTGGCGTACAGCGACCAACCGCTGCCGATCGGTTTCGGGCAGACGATCTCCCAGCCGTTCATTGTAGCTTTCATGGTGGCGGCATTGCAGATCGACCAATCCGCTTGGGTGCTGGAAGTCGGTACCGGTTCGGGTTACGAAACGGCGATCCTGGCCAGCTTAGCCGGGAATGTTTTCAGCATTGAACGGATCGGAGAACTCTCGCAACACGCCCAGAATACGCTGAAAAAACTCTCTTACACCAATATCGAATTCCGGATTGGGAATGGCTGTCTTGGCTGGCCGGAAAAAGCTCCTTTCAGCCACATCATCGTCACCGCCGCGAGCCCCGAGATTCCGCCGGCGCTCATCGAGCAGATCGCACTGGGCGGCAAACTACTCATTCCGCTCGGACCGACTCACGGCGGCCAGGAACTGACCCTGATCGAAAAAACTCCGGTCGGACTGAAAAGTCAGAAAATTCTGCCGGTCAGATTCGTGCCGCTGATCTGGGGCACCGGTGATAATAATCAACCATCCGCCAAACAAGGATAAACATAAATGAAAGAATGGAATCAGGCTCTCTTTGAAGAATTTGTCGATCAGATTGAGGTTGTCTCACGGGTCGAATACAGCGTCGAATCTTTCAAGAAATTTATGCGCGTCGGCACTCCCAATTCCCTGCGACAATTGGCGACACTGCTCGATAGTCTTTTCCGGCGCTTCGAAACCCGCGAAGTCCATTTAAAACTGGCCATCGAAGAGCTCAAGTCCGCCCGTTCGGAATTACAGGAATTGAATAATTTACTCGATACCCGCGTCCGCGAACGCACCCGCGCCCTGGAAGAGGCAAACCGCCGGCTGGAATCACTCTCAACCACCGACGCCCTGACCGGCATCAACAATCGTCGCAATTTCGACAAGGAATTAAGCCGGGAAATCCGGCGTAGCAATCGCTACAAATCGCCGTTGAGTCTAATTATGCTCGACATAGATCTTTTTAAAGTCGTCAATGACACCCATGGCCATCTTTTTGGTGACGAAGTGCTTAAAGCCATTGGACAAATTTTGAAGCAGAGTCTGCGCAGTAACGATATCTGCGCCCGCTACGGCGGCGAGGAATTTGTAGTACTGCTGCCCGAAACGACCGTCGAGGAAGCTCTGATCGTAGCTGAAAAAATCCGTCGCCTGGTCGCAAACAAGACCGTTACCTTCGAGATGATCTCCTGTCAGGTGACAATCTCGGCTGGCCTGGCGCAGTTCAATCTCGCCACAATGCCGGAAGACAACAAATTAGTTGAAGCCGCCGACAAGGCTCTTTATGAAGCCAAACGCGGTGGGCGTAATAAATCGGTAATATTCCGGGAATAGATACTGACTATTTTTCCGATCATACCAGGGATAAAAAAATTTGAATATTGGCGCTGATTATACGTATATTCGCCCCGGTATGAAATACGATTTGATTCCATGAGATTTTTCGCAACCGCTCTGAGTATTGCCCTAACTTTCTCAACCATCCTCGCCTGGGATTATCTGTGGCCTACTAATTCCAGCCACTTACTCAGCTCCACATTCGGAGAATATCGGATCAACCATCTGCATGCCGGCATCGATATAAAAACCAACGGACGCACCGGTTATCCGGTCTATGCCGTCGGCGATGGATATCTCCAGATCATCCGGGCTTCCTATAACGGCTACGGGAAAGTAATTTATCAGCAGCTTGACGACGGTAATATTGCCGTTTATGGGCACCTCGATGACTTTTCCACGCCGCTCCGCAATCTGATCCAGGCCGAGCAGGAGCGTCAACAGCGCTACCGCGTCGAAGTCAAGCCGGCGCCCAATGAGGTGCGTTTCACCAGGGGCGAAATCATCGGGTACACCGGCGACACCGGTTCGCTTTTTCCACATCTGCACTTTGAATTGCGCGACAGCCTGGAACAGCCCTTTAATCCTCTCAACACAAACCTGACGGTCTATGATAAAACCGCCCCAACCATCGGAGCGGTTGCCATTACGCCCGTCAGCCGCTCGGCGCGGGTGAACGGTCTGCCAACCACTCAGACCTTTTCGGCGCGCCGCCAGCAGGGCAACCACTATATTGTCAACCCGCCGATCCGGGTCACGGGCGAAATCGGCATCGAGATCAAATCCCATGACACGGTCAAAGGGATTCCGAATGTTTTCCCGCCTTACGGAATAAAATTATTTATTGACGACAGTTTACGCTTTCAGGTCCAGTACGATAAATTCAGTTACGAGCAGACCCGTTACGCCGAAATCGACCGTAATTATCAGCTGGATCGCGATCTGGGAGAAGTCTTCAATCGCCTGTGGGCCCTGGCCCCGCAAAAGACGATGCCAATGAATATTCTGCCGGAGGCGGACGGAGTGTTTAATCTGGATGAGGGCGAGCATTCCGTTCACATTCTGGCTTACGATAAAAATCAAAACACGGCCACAGTGGATTTTACACTCATTTCCGTCAGCACCGCGCCGGTAATTGTCAAAGATGTCCGGGAAATTGAAAACGACTACCGGATTTCCCTGACCCGCCCGGTGGGTGATACTCTACGCAAATTCAAAACGAACTGGGTGACCAGGCAGGGCGACTATATACGACCGGCCAACCTGAGCGGGGTCGACACCACCGAATCGTACTACGATCTGAGGCTAAGTGATCGGCCAGCCTATAACGAGTACCTGAAAATCGAGGCGGAAAGTCAGGCGGGTTACCATATTACGCCGCTCTTTACCCGTCTCGATCAATCGGAAAATCCGGCCGTTATTAATTTGAACTACCGATTCCTGCATAATCCCAAAACCTTTGGAATGCATCTGACCCTCAATGTGGTGCCCGACGACAACCCAACCTTCTATCTGCAAACTAGTTTCGGACTGCATCAGGTCGAATTGATCCGGATTTCACCGACTGAATACCTGACCGCTCCAGCCCCGTTCGCACTCTGGCAGGAGTCCTTCGCGGCGGAAATCCGCCTTGGTAGCCGGCCGCAGACCGTCAGCCGGATTCATATCGAATTATTTTGCGTCGATCCGCAATCGGAAAAAACTATCGTTAGCCATGATTCAATTTTAACGGCTATATTTCCGTCCGACGCCGTCTATGATTCGCTGTTAATCTGGTTGAATGTCGGGAAAACCGAAACCGTAGCCGGCGGGAAAATGGTATCTGCTATCTATTCACTCTATCCCACTAATCAGCCGTTACACGATTCGATCCGGATATATTTCGATTTCCCGGTCTACGATCAGGAAATCCGGCAGGTCGGGGTTTACCTGCGTGAAGAGGAAAAATGGCGCTTTCTTAGCAACCAGCTCGACTCCTTCAACAATCAGATCACAGCCATTACCCGGCGATTAGGCGATTTTGCTCTTATCCGGGATACTACTCCTCCGGTCATCCGTGGTATTTATCCTGGAAACGGCGGGCGTTTTCGGGCTTCCGATGTTCATATCCTCAAGGCCACCGTGCGGGATGATCTTTCCGGGATTCGCGATGATCTCGCCATCGTTACAACTCTCGATGGCTATCCGGTAATCGCCGAATATCACGGCCCCAAACATTACATCAAACACACTCTGTCCGGGAGGTTGACCGGCGGCCAGCACATTTTAAAAATCACCGCCACCGACCGGGCCGGCAACGTCACCACGGCCACCAGCGTTTTTACAATTCTGCCAGGATAAAATTAATGTTCATCCCGACCCGTGACTCGACCCTTCGCCTTTCTCCGCCGATTATTACCGTCAGTCTGATCGTGATTAACTGTGTCATTTTTATTTACCAGACGACTCTCCCGGCTGATATGGTTACCGGGTGGTTCAAATCCTATGGCTTGGTTCCGAACCGTTTATTCAGCGGCGAGCCGGGCGCCTGGTTCACTTTCATCACCACCTTATTTCTGCACGGCGGCTTATTACATCTGGTCGGGAATATGCTTTACCTGTGGATTTTCGGTGATAATATTGAAGCCACTCTGGGTCATGCTAAATTCCTGTTATTCTATCTCTCCGGCGGACTATTGGCAGGTCTGACCCAGGTGTTGATCGAGCCGGAGTCGGCTATACCGATGGTGGGCGCCAGCGGCGCAATTTCTGGAATTCTAGGAGCCTATCTGATTCGCTATCCACGGGCGCGGGTTAAAATATTTTTCTGGTTTTTTGTAATCGCACGTCATTTCTGGGTTCCCGCCGGTTATCTGCTGGGCATCTGGTTTCTCATTCAAATAAGCAACGGTCTCGGCTCGCTGGGATTCCAATCTCAGGGCGGTGTGGCCTGGTTTGCGCATATCGGCGGTTTTATCGCCGGAATCATATTACTGTTATTCCTAGAGCCTTATGAAAGGAAACGTATATGGAAACAATTAAACCGGAATTATTAAAAGAAGCCGCCCGGGAAGCAGCTAAAAATGCACACGCGCCTTTTTCGCATTATCCCGTCGGAGCTGCACTATTGACCGAGAATGGTAAAATTTTTAAAGGCTGCAATGTGGAGGCCAGCTCGTATGGCCTGACAGTCTGCGCCGAGCGCAATGCCATTGCCGCGGCCATCGTCGCCGGGGAAAAGAAATTCAGCGCGCTGGGTATCTATTCGTTGAACAGCGCCTCGCCCTGCGGCGCCTGCCGCCAGGTTATTTGGGACATCTGCGGGGATATTGATATTTATCTTTTTGACAATTCCGATAACTTTCAACATTTGCGCAGCGCCGATCTGCTGCCACTACCATTCGATGGAAAAAAAATGAAGGATTTATATCGCCAATGAAGAAAGCTATTTTAATCGGAGTGGCCGGCGGAACCGGTTCGGGAAAAACCTCCATGGCCAAAAACATCGTGCACGATTCCGACCCGAAAGAAGTCGTGATTATCGAGCAGGATTCATATTATTACGACCTCAGCGATATCCCGCTCGAATCGCGTGGTCATCACAATTTTGACCATCCGGATGCCTATGACTTCCCGCAACTGCGGGCTGACATGCGGGCTTTGTTAGACGGACAGGAAGTGAAAATTCCCGTCTATGATTACAAAACCCACACTCGCAGTACGACCGAATTCCTGACCGTCAACAGCCAAAAAATCGTCGTGCTGGAAGGCATCATGGTCTTATACGATCCGGAATTGCGTGATATGATGGACATCAAGGTCTATATCGAAACGGCGCCCGATATTCGCTTCATCCGCCGCCTGAAACGCGATATTCACCAGCGCGGACGGACGGTCGATTCCGTTATCGAACAATACATCAATACCGTGCGGCCGATGCACGAGCAATTCATCGAACCGACCAAGCATTATGCCGACATCATCATTCCGGAAGGCGGACACAATACCGTAGCGATTGATCTTTTTAAAACCAAAGTCCGCAGTCTCCTGAGACATTTAACCACTCCGCAAACAAAGGAATCCAAATGAGCAGAACAAGTGTAAGCCGAGTTCCCATGGGCATTGAAGAAGTTGTGGCGATTAATGAAAAAGGATCCGGTTGGATCGAGGTGATCTGCGGCAGTATGTTTTCCGGCAAGACCGAAGAATTGATCCGCCGCCTGCGCCGGGCGCAGATTGCCCGCCAGCGCGTGGCTATTTTTAAACCGGTAATCGATGTGCGCTACAGCGAAGACCATATCGTCTCGCACAATCAGCAAAGAATTCCATCCATTCCGGTGCGCACGCCGCAGGAAATCCTGGAGAAAGCCGGTGACGCCCAGGTGTTGGGAATTGACGAGGCTCAATTCTTCGACAATTCACTGGTAGCGGTTTGCCGGACTCTGGCCGATTCCGGCCGGCGGGTTATCGTGGCCGGTCTCGACAAGGATTACCGCGGCGAGCCGTTCGAGCCGATTCCGCAATTGCTTTGCGAGGCCGAATTCATTACTAAAACCCTGGCCATTTGTATGAAATGCGGGAATCCGGCCAATTACACCCAGCGCATTACCGAATCAAGCGAGCGGGTGTTGCTGGGCGCGACGGATATTTACGAAGCCCGTTGCCGGGCTTGCTTTGAACCGCCGACTGAAGAATAAAATGGGTCTGGTCGTCGTTATAATTATATTTTTCACTCCTAAAATCACAGGTGCATCATGCGTTTTATAGGTATTCTGGGATTGCTGGCTTTATTAGGCGTAGCCTTCCTGATGTCGAACAACCGGCGGAAAATTCCGATTCGCGCCGTTATTTGGGGATTACTCCTGCAATTACTTTTCGCCGGGATAATCCTGGGCAAAATGTGGACGTCCTATGCCGCCATTTTTTTATTCCTGTTGCTAATCGTTTTATACATGTACAAAGACCGGCTCACCGCCGCCGGGCGGCCCCGTCTGCAAGGATTTCCGGCGGCTATCATCGCAATTCTGACCATCGCCGCTATCTTTGCGCTTTACTGGTTCGGACAGACCGGCTGGCTGGCGGAATTGATCGGATTGATCATACTGGTAATCGTCATTAAAGCCGTCTTTAAGATTCAGATTGCCCAGAAAGAGCTGATCGCGAGTCTGCTGGCCTCCGGATTCGCCTGGTTAATCGTACACGGATTTACCGGCCAGGAAGTATTCGCCTGGATTTCGCATAAGGTCGAGAGATTCCTCGGACTGGCGACCCTCGGCTCGGAGTTCTTGTTCGGCAACCTCGCTCTGGACAAATACTTTTTCCCGAACTCTTCCACCTGGCCGGGATTCGGAATGCAGTTTGCTTTTTCGGTTCTGCCGGTGATCATTTTCTTTGCCTCGTTTATGGCTATTCTTTATCATCTCGGCGTCATGCAGGCTATTATCAAGGTCATGGCGCGCTTCATGCAATGGACGATGGGCACCAGCGGCGCGGAAACGCTTTCCTGCACAGCCAACATTTTCGTCGGCCAGACCGAAGCGCCCTTGCTAATCCGGCCTTTTATCGACACGATGACGCTTTCGGAATTGCTGACTATCATGGTCGGCGGTTTTGCCACGATTGCCGGCGGTGTATTGGCCGGTTATATCAAGATGGGCGTTCCGGCCGGGCATTTGATCGCTGCCAGCGTTATGTCGGCTCCGGCGGCTTTGGTCGTGGCAAAAATCATTTTTCCAGAGACGCAGCTTTCGAAAACCTCCGGAAATGTCGAACTGCCGGCGGATACCGTGAAGTCGACCAACCTGCTGGATGCCGCCGCCAGCGGTGTAACCGACGGTTTGAAGTTAGCCGCCAATGTCGGAGCGATGCTGATCGCTTTCATCGCCCTGATCGGATTGGTGGATACGATTCTCGGCTTGCTCGACCGCCTGATTGACGGTAACCTGCTGAAAGGCGCCTATACCGCTTATTCCAGCGCTTCCGGTTTTTCCCCGGCCAAAGGCGAATTCAGCGGCATCTTCCCCGGCAGTCTGAAGACATTGTTCTCGTCTGTGCTGCGGCCGTTGGCCTGGCTGATGGGCGTCTCCTGGCAGTACGCCGGCGAGGTCGGCAACCTGCTGGGTATCAAACTGTCGTTGAACGAATTCGTGGCTTATTCGACGCTTTCCGAACTGATTCACAAGGGTGCGCTCGACCAGAAAGCCATCGTGATTTCCACCTATGCGTTGTGCGGATTTGCCAATTTCTCGTCGATCGGCATCCAGATTGGCGGTATCAGCGCCCTGGCGCCCGGTCGTCGTTCGGATCTTTCGAAAGTCGCCCTGAAAGCCATGTTTGGCGGCGCGTTGGCCTCCTGGCTGACGGCTGTTATTGCCGGATTATTACTCTAGTTGACATGTTTCTTAAAAATTTTTAAAATATATCGTCAATGAACAAAGGACATTAAATGAAAGTGATTTTGTTAGGACCTCCCGGAGTCGGCAAGGGCACCCAGGCCCAGAAACTCCAGCAGGAACGTGGACTGCGCCAGATTTCGACCGGCGACATTCTGCGACAGGCCATTAAGAACCAGACCGCGCTCGGCCTGAAAGCCGACGGGTTTCTGAAGCGCGGTGAGCTGGTGCCCGATGAATTGATGCTCGGCCTGATTGCCGAGACATTATTCGGCGCGAACGCTCCGCAGGATTATATTCTGGACGGCTTTCCACGCACCATTCCGCAGGCCGAAGGTCTGGATAAATTGTTCGCTCTGCACGGTGTCCACCTAGATGCTGTCTTGCTTTTAGATGCCGACCCGAACGCCATCGTGAAACGACTCTCCTCCCGACGCACCTGCCGCCAGTGCAGTACTGTCTACAATCTGTTGACCAATCCGCCCCGGGATCCGCAGAAGTGCGACGCCTGTGGCGGTGAACTCTATCAGCGTGAAGACGATCGCATCGAAACCATTACCCGACGTCTCGAAGTTTATACCAAACAGACCGAACCACTGGCCGCTTATTATCGCAGACGCCGACAATTAAAAAGGGTAGCGGCCGATGGCACTCCCGCCGAAGTATTTCAACGCATTAACGCAGCATTAGGAGGATAAAAGACTGTGGTTACCTTAGGTGTTACCGGCGGACTCGGCTCCGGTAAATCAACCGCCTGCAAATTTCTGGCTGAAAAAGGCGCCTTCATTTTCGACGCTGACCGCATCGCCAAACTGTTGATGGAAAGCGATCCCGACATCCGCGCGGAGATTACGGAAGCTTTCGGCAATGATATTTACAAAGACGGCAAACTGGATACCCAGAAACTTGCCCAGCGCGCCTTCGCTTCCGAATCCGACCAGCGTACCCTTAACGATATCGTTCATCCCCGCGTGGTCGAATATTTTCAACAGGAATCCGCAAAGCTGCGCGACCAGTATGACCTGGTCGTCATGGACGCACCGCTGATCTTTGAGTCGGGTTTTGATAGCCGACTCGACCATACTTTATTAATCTATACCAAATATAAAATTCGCCTCGAACGGGCTATCCGGCGCGGCAATCTGTCGCGTGAGGAAATCCTGCGGCGCATTGACCTACAGATGCCCGAAGAGGACAAACGTGAACTGGCGGAATTCGTCATCGAGAATAACGGTACCGACGAACAACTCAAGATCGCCATTGAAGAACTCTACGATCGGCTGACTACCTGATTTAGTAACAAGCGACCGGCTTCTAACAAGTCACCGGTTGCGAGTTACTGGTTGCTTGCCCGGGTTTTGGGCCATAGCAGAACGGCGGGTGGGTTGGGCCGGGTGAATTACTTTTACAAAGACCGGGCGGGCGCACCGCAACTATTATTATGGCGAACACGGCTTATTTGATTAAATTTTTACGGTTATGACGATCTTCCGAAAAATTTGCAGATTTTTGCTGATAAGCCCGATCGGCTGGGCGGCGCTTACAATGGCTGCCGAGACTGATTTTATCTTGCGTAATCTCTCGATTGCCGGGGAGAGCGACCCCGGTCAATTGACAAATTTTGCTCCGGTTTTTCGCTGGGAATATTCCCGCCCGGCGGAAGATTATTTGCTAAAGTTAAGGCTTTTCTGTGTCGGAGAGCCCGCTGATTCACTGATCTGGGAATCCGGAATTATGACAACGACGGACAGTAGTTTTCAGTTCTCGGGTCTGGGGGTCTTCGAAAAAGGCCGCAGTTATCGGTTTTATGCAGCTGCTAAACATCCAGAACTCGGCTGGTCGGATTCGGCCCGGATTGAATTCACCATTAATACGCCTCCGATTGCACCCCGGGCGGTTTTCAGAACCGATACCGTTTTCCTGGAAAAGATCATGCAATTTCCGATTGCGCCGGCGGAAGACGCACAGATTGCAGCGAATAGTCTATTATATCAGGTGCGGATCATACGAGATCCTGATGGGCGGCAAATCGAGCTTGACACTACATTCCGGTCTTTAATGGAACCCAGCGGTTTTACAACCGACCTGAAACTGGCTGACAACCGCCGCTATTTTTTAACGACCCGGGCTTACGACGGCGTAGAATATTCCGCCTGGTCAGCGCCTGCCGGATTTATCGCTAACCGTATCAATGAGCCTCCGCGCCGTTTCAGGCTGAAAGCACCGGCAGACGGAACGACCGTGAGATTGACACCGCTTTTGTCATGGGAAACTACTGACGATCCAGATGACGGTTTTGGCACCGGTTTGAATGAATACGTTCTGGAGATTGCTACTGATCCGTATTTCAGGAATATTAAAATTTCGCGCTCCCTGCCGAAGAACCTCGCGGAATGGGATTTCCGCGAATGCAACAACCACGTCCGGTATTTCTGGCGGGTGACCGCCCGCGATATGGCTGGCCTGGAGACTATTTGCGATCGGGTTTACAATTTCGTGACCGATCTGGGTAATCGGCCGCCGGCTGCGCCATACTCGCCTGCTCCGGTGCGCGAAAAAATCGTTCGGCCAACCGATTACCTGGAATGGACCTTGGGTGAAGATCCGGACTCGGACCGGGATTTCAGTTGTGAGATCGTCATACGCGATAAATTGAACCCAGAGAAATTATTCACAATTATTCTCCCGGACACGCTGCTGAAGCAAGCTCAGGCCGGAGCAATTGCCGGGTTGAGTCGCGGTTATGACGGCCGGGTGCGCTGGTGTTTGAACCGAATCGCGAACTCAAAATTTTTATCAGACGATCGCGTCTACGAATGGCAGGTGCGGGTCACCGATGGCTGGGGAGGATCGGCAGAATCCAATTGGACGGAGTCCGCTTTTCGCTTTGATGACGGCATCAACCAGCCGCCGCTGCCGCCGGTAAGAGGCTTTTCTCCTGATAAAGAAATTGTCAATACACACACGCCGGAGCTGAAATGGGAGGCGGCAGTTGATCCCGATATCGCCGACCGGTTGCGCTATGAAATCGTCCTGAGCCGTGAGAGCGGATTCGGCGGAAGAACTTATATTTCCGAAGAGAGTGCCTACAATCGTTCTGCAGTGAAGATCAGGACACCCCTGCTGGAAAACCGCCAATACTTCTGGCGGGTGCGTTCAATCGATCTATCCGATACTAAATCGGCCTGGTCAAAGACCTGTTCATTTTGGGTCAATAGCATCAACGAAGCCCCCGATCGTCCGGTGCAGATCGTCAGTCCGCAGAATCTGGAAGAATTAACCCCGCAAACAGTCGTCTGGTGGCTACCCGCCAACGATCCCGATCCCTGCGATCAATTGACTTATCAGATCGAATTCAGCACAACCCCGATTTTTATTAATCCCGTGTTGACCTATCGGATTCCGCAACCGCTGAGCTCCCGGCAGGCCGACACTCAACCAAGCATAAGACCAGATGCCTTAGGAATAAATCTTTATGCCATTCCGCAAATCGGTCTTTTAAAGGACAACGCCCTGTATTACTGCCGGGTCCTGGCTGTTGATCGGGCCGGATTGATTGGAATATCGGCCAGCCAACCGATTAGGGTTGCTTTCAATTTAAAGAACGATCCGCCCCATGCGGTGGCCGGTGGTTTTATTCCGACGAACGGTGTGATTGTCAAAACCCTGCGTCCGGAAATCCGCTGGGATGCCAGCCGCGATCCCGATTTTGGCGATTATCAGCCGCAGCTCACTTACCAGATAGAGCTCAGCGCTAATTCTCAGTTTATTGAAAATGAGACTGAGGTATTTGAAACATCTGCCGGACAGACGGCGCTGACTATTCCTCACAATTTAGCCGAAAACGAGCGCTTTTTCTACCGCGTGCGGGCGCGCGATCAGCACGGCAGCTACTCGCTCTGGTCGCCGATCAATTCCTTTATTACGAATGCCGCCAACGAAGCCCCTTATCCAGTCACAGCCGGATTTCTGCCAAAGGATTCGATGGTGGTCGAGACGACCGAACCATTGATCAGCTGGCTACCAGCCGAAGACCCCGACCCGGATCAGAATGAACGCGATCTGTTCTACCGGATCCGTTATTATTACATAGCCGACAATAAAAAGAAAATCAGTCAACTGGCAACCAAGGTTGGGGTCACCAGCGTCCATCTTCCGGAATTGAAAGAGGATCAATATTATTATTATCAGATTGCGGCAATTGATCCTGACGGTAAAAGCAGTGAGTGGAGCCAGACAATTTGTTTCGGAGTCAATGCATACAATCAACCTCCGTTGTATTTTCAGCTATTGGCGCCCTATTTCGGACAAGATTCCGTTGCGATGAACGCCGGTTTTTTCTGGAAGACAACTTACGATAAAGATCCCGGAAGCCGGTTGATTTATACATTGCATTACGCCACTGATAGCCTGTTTTATCTCAATAACCGGGAAATCGTGTTTGAACAGCCGGCGACAGATACGATCATGAGTTACTTTCCGCCCGAACAGTTAAGTTACGCCACCCGTTATTTCTGGAAAGTGGTGGCCACCGACGAGGCCGGTAATCAAAAATGGGCGTCCGGAACCGATTCCCGGCCGTTCGTTTTCAATACTATCGGGTTGCGGCATGCCCCGGTTTCCGATATTGAAAATTTCGCCCTTCATCAAAATTATCCCAACCCGTTTAACTCCGAGACACTGATCCGCTATGATGTACCGGTCTACGGTCCAGTCGATATCACCATTTACGATTTGATCGGAATGAAGATCGTCACCCTGGTCAACGGCAATCACAGCGCGGGCAGTCACCAGATTTTCTGGAACGGCACCGATCAGAGTGGATCGCTGGTTGCCAACGGAGTCTATATTTGCCGCCTGACCGCGCGGGGCTTTTCAACCCATATTAAGGTAGTCTTCCTGAGATAGTTACCCAAAGCGCCCCGATTCAGTAATCGGAGGGTGGAAACTCAGAAATCTGTGCTCCTGCAGGAGAATGATCGGTATAAATAAGAAGGCATCCGCAATTATTCAGGATTGAGAACAGGAAACGCCGCAGAACACCCAGATCCAAAATTTCTCCGTGTTCGCCGTGAATATTCTCTATGGAACTCCGAGCCAAAAAGGTTTTTACGCAATTATTTCACGAATACCACTTTCTGCATAGACGACTGATTGCCGGCTTGCATACGGATAATGTACATTCCGGCGCTCAGATTTTGCGGACTCCAGTTGTAAGAATACGTGCCTTTAAGAGCATAAGTGCTAATAAGTACTTTTACTAATTCGCCGCGCAGGTTGTAAACTTTTAGGGCAAAATTGCCGTCTTCGGTCAAACCATACGGGATCGTCACGCTCGGATTGAAGGGATTCGGATAAGCCGGCATCAAGCCAAAAACCACCGGCATCTGTTCATCCTGAACCTCGACTCTGACCTCGACCTCCTTATGCCAGGTTACCGCGCCGCCGTAATCCACATCGCCGAGGCGATAGAGATAGGTCGCGCCCGGAACAACCGCGGCGTCGGTGTAGGCGTAATCGTGAGCTTCAGAAGTCGAGCCGTGTCCGGCGAGAGAGTTATTACTGACATAACTCGCAATCTCTTCCCATTCAGCAACTCGAAACTCGGAACTCGCAACCCGCAACTGTCTTTCGACGATGAAACCAAGGTTTTCGGTTTCGGATTCGGTTGACCATTTTAAGTAAACTTTTCCATTTTGGTATTCAACCTTGAAAACAGTCAATTCAACCGACAGAGACTGGTCCGCTTCCAATGCCCATTGCAGGTAAGGATAACCATCATTAACTGATGATGTGATTGCCCAAGCATCGTCAAAATCCCAACCCGCATTTGTAAAGGTAGATTGGGTCTGCATCTCGGAAGTGGTTTTATAGGTGGCCGTCCCGGCGGTTGTGGTCGTACCTGAGGTTTGATGATCCCAGAAATTGCCTGACATATCACCTTCTTTGTATTCTCCGCAAAAGCCTCCGCCGATGTTTGCCCCGGTTCCGCTATCTTTTATCCAACCAATACTATAGCATTTTGTAGTCGGTCCCCAGTTGAATCCCACAAAACCACCTAGTGAAACATAAGAACCGCTTGCACGGGACACATTTCCTTTGCTGTAACAATCGCTGATCGTTGCGCCATTTTCACCAACAAAACCTCCGACGTATCTGATTCCTATAACTGTTGCGGTACTATAACACGCAGTTATGGTAGTTGCTTCGGCATATCCCACAAGACCTCCGATCCATCGTGAGCCAGTCACACTTCCGGTACTGAAACAATTGTGTAGTGTAGCGGAATTACCAAGATTACCCACGATACCCCCAACCTCGTCACAACCATTAATATTTTGGTTAATAACGCCTAAGTTTTGAATAGTGGCGGTTGAATCGGAAACATACCCAAAAAGGCCCTGATAGCTGATAGTACCACGATCAATAAACAGGTTAGAAATCGTGTGTCCATTACCATTATAGGTGCCTATAAATTTGTTTTCCAAACTTCCTATTGGCATCCAGCCAGTATCGTCATTCCAGGTATCAATATCCGGTTCGGCCTCGTTAAAATCTATATCTGCCGTTTGAATGTATTTGGCGGATAAACGGTTAATTAAAGTTGGGTCCGTTACATCCTCGCATGCAATCCAGTATAAATTTTCAACGCAAGATATTTTATAAGGATTATCGGCGGAACCGTCTCCCTCTTCCGGGGCGAGGGCTATTTGTCCAAATGCCAGGTTTGAAATTATTAAGATTGTACACATCAACAGTAGTAGCTTATTCACAAATAATCTTCCCTAAAAATGTTCAAAATATTTATTCAATTGTCGGATAGACAGAGCCCGCTATTAGGTACTTTCATATTTTCTTTCGAAAACCAATCCGTATTCATTTCTTTGATATTAATATCCGTAACAATAAATAATTTTGAAATATTTTTTTTATGGAAAATGTGGTTTGTATCAGGATTTATAATAATTAAAAAAGTCTTTAATGCCAATAACAACGATATAAATATTTGTTAACATCAAAGACAGATTGTTATTATTAATCAGTAAATCATCGACAATCAGTACGAACATGATAGCCAGCAAGCCCAATTTCAAATACAGACGCGGCTTGGTCCGGAAACGTTCGATCTGAAACAGAAAAAGGAAGAGCACCAGGAAAAGGATAGAGAAGACGATGGTCAAAACATCGAACAGTGAAAACAAATCAGTTGTTCCTAATATCTGGTAAACATTTCGCGTCGGTAGATTTGCAACTTTTAAGCATTCCGAATCATCCATTTCATCTCTAAAATTGACTCAACAAAACAATAGAAGCCGCGCTAATAACGTATGATATAATAGAGAATATTGTCTTTACCTGCAACAGGATTTTCACGTTGAAGTGTGCGACCGGTCAAAAGAATATTTTTCACAGAGGAATTCGCTCTTGATTCGCGACGGTTATCTTTGTAAAATGCCCTGTGATTTTTAACAGCAATAATACGGTGACAGATGAATGAGGTTTTAAGTAAAATTGAACAACTGACCGCTTCGGGTCAGGCCGGGGTCCTGGTAACCGTCGTAGAAAATGCCGGGGCCGCGCCGGGAAAAGTATCTTTCAAGATGCTGGTCATGCCGGATGGTAAAACTTATGGAACGGTCGGCGGCGGCAGTCTTGAGGCCGCGGCGATTCGCGATGCCGGACAGATTTTCCATTCGCAACAGTCGGCGCTGAAGCATTATGACCTGGATTCGTTGGGGATGTCCTGTGGCGGCAGTTCAACACTTTTCTTCGACTATTTTCCGGCGGCGCGCACATTACTGATTTTTGGCGGCGGCCATTGCGGACAGGCGCTCTCCAAAATGGCGCCGCAGATTGGCTTTCGCGTCCGGATTTTCGATAACCGCTCGGAATTACGCCCGCAATTTTCCGATGCGGAGTTGACAATCTGCGATCTGGAAAAATTGCCGATGGAAACGTTCCCCGATGCCAATTGTTATGCCGCGATCATGACCTACAACCACCAATTCGACTATACCGTCCTGCGCCAGTTGCTGACCTGCGGAAAACCGTTCGAATATATCGGCTTGATCGGTTCGGTTCATAAAGTAGAAGAAACCCGCGCCCGGTTGGCGGAGGAGAACATCCCCGTTCCGGATAATTTTTATTCGCCGATTGGTCTGAATATCGGGGCTCGGACACCAGCCGAGATCGCCGTGGCAATTCTGGGCGAACTCATCGGCGTGATTAACAAAACCGAGACCGATTCGCTGCGGAAAGTTTTGGCCGCGGATTAACGCAAATATTCGCTGATATTGTATCAATCTATTTAATATTTTCAATTTAAATTAAATATCTCCAATATTCAATCTACCCCGAAGGGGCTCTCCGTGGGAGTCTCCACTGGTCCAAATGAACTCCAGGTGGAGGCTCCTAAGTGACCTTCGTGACTTGCGGAGCAATCTACAATTTTCTATTCGTGTTTATTCGCGGTAAATAATCTCAACTCCGGATAACAAGCCGGTTGCTCTACTGCGGAGCAGAGACCGTTGAGAAATACAATTCAAAATTCAAATTGCAGATATATCATTTCAAATTGATTTAGGAGACATCTGCGAATATCCACGTTAATCCGCGGCTATAATTTTCCACTGCGGTGAATGAATCGGTTGGATGCCAGCTGGCGGTTAATCCAGATCGAAGATTTTGCCGGGGTTCAGAATATTCTTTGGATCGAACGCTTTTTTAATGCGCTTCATCAGCTCAATTGTCGCCGGTTCAAGGGCCTGATTAATAAAGGCTTTGCGCTTGTGCCCGATGCCATGTTCACCGCTGATCGTCCCGCCTAATTTGACGGTGCTGTCGTAGAGATCGGTCAGGATTTTTGGCAGGGCGGCTTCCCAGTCTTCCTGGCTCATTTCCGGTTTTTTAACGGGAGTGGCGTGCAGGTTGCCATCGCCGGCGTGTCCATAGCAGGGAATCAGCACATCGTATTGGGAGGCGATTTTTTCGATTTCGGTCAGAATTTTCGGGATATTGGCCAGCGGCACGACGATGTCCTCGAGGCTTTGGACGGGCGAGTAAACCTTAAAGGCTTCGGCGATGTTGCGGCGAATGCTCCAGATGCG
Organism: uncultured bacterium; assembly: GCA_964576275.1. Classification (GTDB taxonomy): domain Bacteria; phylum Fidelibacterota; class UBA2242; order UBA2242; family UBA2242; genus JAGNGI01. Next base: position 307,417 of record CAZNUN010000001.1, read on the forward strand.
TTCCTGCGTCGTGTAATTATCCGCCACAAACACGTCAATGGCATTGTTTTCAATGCAGAGCTCGCCGATCTTTTCGTACTCTTTTTCAAGTTGTTCGAGGCTGTTGCCGTCGAGTTCGATCAGAAGCATAGCCCCAGCCTCTTCGTGCGGCAGGTGCTCGTTGAGATATTTGTAGGCTGTTTGAAACGAAAGCCGGTCGACGAATTCAACTGCGGTTGGAATTATCCGACCGGAAGTCATGATTACCGGCACCATTTTTATTGCTGTCTCAACGTCCGGGAAGAAAACCAGCAAATCAACTTTCTGAGTCGGAATCGGCAGTAATTTGATAATTATTTTTGTGAAAATGCCCAGCGTGCCTTCCGAGCCGACCATCAGCTTAAGCAGGTCATAACCGACGACGTTTTTGACCATTTTACCGCCCAGCGTGATAATCTCGCCTTCCGGCGTGACGACTTCCAGACCGAGAATGTAACGTCCGGTGACCCCGTATTTGACAGCCTTGCCGCCCCCGGCATCTTCGGCGACATTGCCACCGACGAAACAGCTTTCGACACTCATCGGATATCCGGCAAACCACAGACCGAGATCTTTCAGGCGATTGTTGACTTCGTTGGTGACAACCCCTGGTTCGGTGACGACGACCAGATTTTCCTTGTCGATTTCCAGGATTTCGTTCATGCGCTCGGTCGAGAGCAAAATGCCGCCATGCAGCGGAACCGCTCCGCCCGAAAGGCCACTGCCGGCGCCGCGCGGAGTGACCGGGATGTTTTCGCGGTTAGCCAGTTTCATGATCGCGGCGATTTCCTGAGCCGTACGCGGTTTGACGACGACCTCCGGCATATGAGCATAATGCTTGTCGGCGACTTCATCGTGTGAATATGGTTCCATTTTTTCGGGATCGTCACAGATGACATAACGCGCTCCGCAAATTTGTTTCAATTCATCAATTACAGAAGGAGTAATTTGCTGATACATACCAGGCCTCCGCTTATGATTTCAGACGGTTTTTAAGTTTTTCGATCAGGAGTGGCATGGCCTCGAACAAATCGGCCACGATGCCGTAATTGGCAACCTGAAAAATCTGGGCGTCCGGATCGCTGTTGATGGCCACGATATTCTCGGCCGTTTTAATGCCTGCCAGGTGCTGGACGGAGCCAGAAATGGCGACCGCGAGGTAAAATTTCGGGCTGACGGTTTTACCGCTCAAGCCAATTTGCTGGGGATAAGTAGCCCAACCCAGGTCGACGGCGTCGCGCGAGGCGCCGACTGCGCCTTTCAGCAGATTAGCAATTTCGTACACCATCTGGAAATTTTCAATTTTCTTAAAACCTTTGCCGCCGGCAATGATGATCTCGGCGTCCTGGATATTGACGCCCTCTTCGGTATTTTTGCGGAATTCCAGGCGACGGATACGGCTTTTCAGCAATGAATCATCCACGGTTTCGTAAATAATATCACCACTGCGTGAAGGATCGGGTTCGAGCGGTTTGTTGGAATGCGGACGGACGGTGGCTATCTGCGGGCGATGCGCCGGGGTTTTAATCGTGGCCAGAATATTGCCGCCGATCGCCGGACGGGTCTGAATAAGATTGCCGGTTTCCGCGTCAATGTCCAGCTCGGTGCAGTCGGCCGTCAGACCGGTCGGACATTTGGTAGCTACGGCCGGCATGACCGTGCGTCCGGTGGTCGTGGCGCTGGCGATCATGATTTCCGGGGCGTATTTCCTGATCAAATGATAGATCGTGTTCACATACGGTTCGGGCAGGAAATGCTGCAGGGTGGGATTTTCAACTAAAATGATTTTATCAGCGCCGTAGTGAAACAGTTTCTGCAGGTCGTCGCGGTCGATTTTTTCGCCGAGCATGACGGCGACCAATTCCGCCTGGCGTTTGTCGGCTAAGGCGCGCCCTCGTTTCAGTAATTCGTGAGTGACTAATTTGACGCGGCCGTCTTCCTGCTCGCCCAATATCCAGACATTTTTATATGACATAATATATTCCTCGTCAGATAATAGCTTGTTTTTCCATGTAATCCAGAAGACCGTCGATGGCCTTTTCCAGTTCGTGCTCATCTTTCGGTTTGACAATTTCGCCAAAGCGGGCTACCTGCGGCGTGGCGATTTTGACGACGCGCGTTGGCGAACCCTTCAGTCCGAGATTTTCCGGCACGGCCGCGATATCGTCCGGGCCCCAGACCGGCAAAGTCATATTGCGGGCTGTGATTTTGCCTTTCAGGGTCGGCAGGCGCGGATAGTTCAGTTCCTTGACGACCGTCAGCAGGCAGGGTAATTCGATGGCGAGTTTTTCATAACCGGTTTCGACTATTCGCTCCACGACTAATTCTTTGGCGCCGACTTCGCGAATGGCGCTGATATAGGTGGCGAATGGCAGATCGAGCCAGGCCGCGATGCCCGGTCCAACCTGGCCGGTATCGCCGTCAGTGGCGCGTTCGCCGCACAGAATCAAGTCGAAAGGTTCGAGCTTTTTAACGGCTTGCGAGAGAACATAGGAAGTTGCCCAGGTGTCGGCGCCTGCAAAGGCTTTGTGGCTCAAAAGCACGCCGTCATCACATCCCATGGCGACGGCTTCCCTGATGGCTAATTCGGCTTTAGCCGGACCCATGCTGACGGCGATGACTTTGCCGCCGAATTTTTCTTTTAACTGCACTCCGGCTTCAATGGCATACAGGTCGAGCGGATTGATGATCGGCTCGACGCCTTCGCGCACCATGGTGCCGGTCACCGGGTCCATCTTGACGTTGCTGGTTTCCGGGACTTGCTTAATAGGAACGATTATTTTCAACTGTTTCTCCTCTGGTTTTTTTCCGGGGGAAATTCCGGGCGGGGATTAAGATTATTCCTTTTCGGTCAGGCGGGATTTCATTTCG
>CAZNUN010000002.1:0-35175 GCA_964576275.1 uncultured bacterium
ACTTTTTCCTCTCGATTTACTCGCCTCTAAATAGAAATATCTTTTAGGATATAACATATGTTTAACCATCACCTCATCGTTTCAAATAAGTTTCTCTATTAAGAAACTAGTTTCTTAATGAAGAAACTTTTTCTGGAAGGTTTCTTAATCAAGAAACTTTTAGGTTTCTCTATAGACAAACATTTTCCCCCGTTACCTGTATTTTTTCATATCGGATATATTTTAACTATTTATTATCCTTTTGTCAAGACCCAATGATACAACCTCACGATACGGCAATTCCCAATATCTTCCCTCTTTATTCCAACGCCCACCCGCCGACTTTACCAAATGCCCTATTGCCACTTCCCCATATTCGATCCTCAAATGCATGATCTTATTGTAAGGAATCTTACCGCCCTTCTTCCGCCAGGGCTTTTCCTCAACCAAAATCTCTGCCGTTTTCAGCCTGACCTGCTTCTCTGAATCGTAAATATACCGCACATTCAACAGCCTGTCACCATACTGCTCCACCAATTTTTTGGTGCCTTGCTGTCCAGGCCGGAGTTTTCGGTTAAACATTCAAACCTAAAGATTATCCGCCGGGCTTTTAATCCCAACTTTTCTCTTATCCATTACATGCGTGTAAATCATCGTCGTCTCAACATTCGTGTGCCCCAGTAATTCCTGGACAGTCCGGATATTGACTCCATCTTCCAGTAAATGCGTAGCAAAACTGTGCCGAAAAGTATGACAACCACCCGGCTTGCGGATCCCAGCTTTCATTATAGCGGTTTTTACCGCCCGCTGTAACGCAATCTCATGAAGATGGTGCCGCCGAACAATTCCCGTTCGCGGATCAGTTGAATATTCCCGCGCCGGAAATAAATAATGCCAGCCGATCTGCTTGCCGGCATTGGGATACTTCCTTTCAAGGGCATTGGGCAAATACACGGAATCATATCCACTTTGAATGTCTCTCTGATGTATTTGAACAACCGTATCAATATGCTGTTTTAACGATTCAAACACCGATTCAGGTAGTATAGTCACCCGGTCTTTATCACCTTTCCCACCTCTGATAGTAATTATCCGGTTCTCGAAATCGATATCTTTTACCCTGAGCTCAAGACATTCATTCAGCCGCAAACCGGCACCGTATAAAAGCATCACCATCAGTTTGTATTCTCCAGACATCTCGTTTAATATCCGGCTTACCTCTTTTTTTGTAAAAACAACCGGGATACGTTTCGGCCGCTTCGCCCACTGAATATTAAATTCACCAAGATCCTTCTTTAAAACGTTTTTATACAGAAATATTATCGCGCATAAAGCCTGGTTCTGAGTTGCAGAAGAAACATTATACTTCACCGCAAGATGTGTTATATACTGCGTAACTTCTTCTACCCCCAATTCGGCTGGAGGCCGGTTATTATTGAACAACAGGAACCGTTTTACCCATTGTAAATATGACTTTTCAGTCCGATAACTGTAATGCCGCAACCGGATTGTATTCCTCAGTAGATCCATCAACTCCGCCAATTTATCAAGACTATTTTCCATCAATACTTTCAACTATTAACAACACTATAATAGTTGCAACCTTTGCCCTATCGCCAGCCTGTTACACATTTCCTATAGCACAGCCTCGTCAGCTACATACAGCGACGAGAAATATACTATTTCAACCCCAGACAAACCGTCCGGATCAGTAGACAAAATCTTTGTATATTTTAAAAAATATTCCTTCCTGAAACGTAACATCCATTTGAGTGGAATCTAATAAGTAAAATAATTACCTGCAAGACCATTTTACATCCGAAAAACCTCGTTGATTTTCTAATAAAAAACGCTTCGAAATGCAGTTGTTAAGGTCTTATCCTTTATTTATTTGTACCCCCAACAGGACTCGAACCTGTGCTCCCGGCTCCGGAGGCCGGTGCTCTATCCATCTGAGCTATGGGGGCATCAAAAAGCGCCTAAACTTACATTCAACCGCGCAAAATCTCAACAATATTCTCGGATAAAGACCTATGAATTAAACAATTTCTTTCCTAATTTCGTCTGTTTTTAGATTATACCGAAACAAAGGAGAATTTTAAATGAAAAAAATTATACCCATTTTGTTGATTGCAATGTTGATCGCCTCCTGCGGTAAACCAATTAAAAGCGTTAAGCTGGAAAAAGAATCCGCGCTCTATCAATTAGCCCAGGAACTGTCCCAGAAAGTCCCGATGCTCGATCCCGAGAAGAACACTGCTATCGTCACCACCAAAATCTGCGATATCACCGTCGGCGACGTGTTCGCCACCTTTCAACTCATGTACGGCGAACAAGGCGTCCAGCAATTAAAAAACATCGACGCCGTCCAATTAACTCAAATATTTAAAGACAACGCTACGGCTCTGGCTGAAAAAAAATTACTCCTCCATTCCGCCAAAAAAGCTAAAATCAACGTCAGCGACGCTAAAGTTGACAGCATTCTCGAATTGCAATATGCCCAAATCGGCGGCAAAGAAAAATTCCTGAACTATCTCAACAACAACAATATCAACTTCAAAGCCCTACGCGAAGACGTCCGCGAGAGTCTGATCATCAACAATTATATCGACAAAGTAATGAAGGATTCCGTCATAACGGTCAGCGATAGCGATATTCAGAATTATTATAATGAGGTTGACAAAACCGCCACAGTCAGACATATTCTCATGCTGACGCAGGGCAAATCACCGGAAGAAAAAGCCGTTATCTACCAAAAAATGCAAGAAGTCCTGGTAAAAGCTCAAAACGGTGAAAATTTTGAAACTCTGGTGAAGAAATACTCCGAAGATCCCGGTTCAAAAGACAACGGCGGATTATACAAAGATTTCGGCCGCGGCGACATGATCGAATCCTTTGAAAATGCCTCCTTCAGCTTGCCAATCGGCAGTATCAGCGATATCGTGGAAACCCCCTACGGATTCCACATAATCAAAGTAATTGAAAGAAAAAAAGAAACCCGGCCGTTTGACACCGTCCGCACAGAGATCGAACAGGAAATCAAAGCCAACCGGCAGAACGATTTGCTTACCCATCTCCTGGATCAAATCAAACTAAAGAACGAATTTAAAGTCGTCATTCCTTGAAAATAAACGCGGAAAATAAAAAAGGGCTGAATCATCAGCCCTTTTTTTTTATTTCATATTCGGTATCAGACAGAGAAATATCAATGGCTCGTCGCCGGTATTGAGCAACTGATGCTCTTCGTCAGGCAAAACTAAAATGACGTTCTCCGGCCCAATCTTGACCTGACCATTAACCTTCCAGGCGTCCCCCCGGCCTGACAGAATGTAGATCTCATGCTCGTAATTATGCTTGTGCCGCATCGTAAATCCGCCGGGCGCAACCTCGAAGCGCCGCATGGTAAAATTTGGCGCGCCTTCAGCTGATGACAGTAAAATTCTGCGTGTAACATCTTTCGCACCCGGCTCGGTAACCGGCTCAGCCGGAACATCATTAACTTTTTTGATTACCATCTTTTTACTCCTCAATTATGGTTAAAATATTTTCAATAATCGTATCGCAGATAAACCAGCCGCGCGGCGTCAATCTCAAATATCCATCATGGATAAAAACCAACTTCGTTTTATCGGAAGGCAATTTTACCTGCAGCCCGCTCCAGATTTCTCCAAAATTCAAGCCGCTCAACCGCTCAAAAGCCCCTATCTCCAACCCTTCCATAGTTCTCAGTCCCAGAAAAAGCGCTTCTGTTATTTTATCTTTCTGATTCAATGCTTCCCGGTTTTCCACTGGCAACTGATTCACCCGCAGATCGGCGATGTATTCATCAATTGAGGACTTATTCCACCAACGTTGAATTCCGTCGAAGGAATGCGCTGCCGGTCCGAGTCCGAAATAGGCTCCGCCTTTCCAGTAAACCGAATTATGTTTGGCCATAAAGCCGGGTTTTGCCCAGTTGGATATTTCGTAGTGTACGAATCCAGCCTGTTCCAATATCTGATGCGCCAGGGCATACATTTGCCATTCGAGTTCATCCTCCAAGGGCTGGACTTTACCGCTCTCCCTGGCCTCGAATAACGGCGTGCCGCTCTCATAACCCAAACAGTACAGCGAAAGATGCGTAGCCTTCGTTTGTGTGGCTTGCTCCAGTGTGTTTCGCCAACTTGCCAGAGTCTGTCCGGGAATTCCATAAATAAAGTCCAAACTGAAATCGGTAAACCCGGTCCGTTCCAGTTCCACCAGCGTGCTTGTAATCTCCGCTATGGAGTGAATGCGCTCCAGAGTTTTAAGCTCATCCGAGTTGAACGACTGACAGCCAACACTAACGCGGTTTACGCCCTCTTCTTTCAGTATTTTCAGGAAATCCGGAACGCTAATGCCGGGATTTATTTCAACTGTGATCTCTTCAAGGTGCTCAACATAAAAATTCCCGCGGATCGCTCGCATCACTTTCCGGAAATTATCAACCCCAAACAAATTCGGAGTGCCGCCACCAAAATAGAGCGTTTTCAATTCAGTCTTTTGACCCCGCGCCGCACCGTAAATTTCAATTTCCCTGATCAGAGCATCCGCATAAGCCGGGATCCTCTCCAGACGCCGGTCTTCGGATACAAAATCACAATAGGCGCATTTCCGCGCACAAAACGGAAAATGAATATAGAGGCTGGCTTTTTCCAGGCTTTCAGCGGAATTCAATCTCGTATTCTTCGGTAAGGCGTTCATACTTCAAAATCCAATCAGAAAATAACGCAAACCTTCAATCTTTCCAAAACTGATTTAAGCGCGATAAAATATCGTCTTGAATGGAATCGCGGATCGATGAACTTGAGATACTATCGTGATTTACGGCTTCGTACCGGCTTTAGACAGTAATATTTCGACCGGCTCAATCATAACCAGACAACCCTTGGGCATATTCTCAAGCAGCGGTTTGATTACATCGTAAAATTTATTGATTGTTAAGGTTTGGTCAATGATTTCAATTACCACCGGCAATTTTTCGGTTAGTTCCCAAAATCTCGAAGAACTGATATGTTTACTGCTCGCACCATACCCCATGATACCGCGATAAACCGTCACTCCGGACAGACCGTTTCCCTTAGCCAAATGAACAATATGTTCATATAGCAATTCCGTTCCGATCTTATCCGTCGTGCTGGCGTAAATTTTTAAAATGCTGTAATTATCCGTTTTCATATTTAAAGTAAAGTGGTTGAAGCGTAACCCAGATAGACGGCGCTAAAACTCAGTATGAGGCTGAAAACCGTGTATAGAATCATGGAAAAATATTGTCCACTGTGAATCAGCATCAGGTTTTCGCTGGTAAACGACGAAAAAGTCGTAAATCCACCGCAGAGCCCCACCATCAGCAACATTCTCATCTCAACCGTCATAATCACACTTTTTTCAGAAATGCCCGTCAGGAATCCGATCGCAAAACTACCCAGCACATTGACGCAGAGCGTGCCCACCGGGATGGACAGAAAATTAATACTCACATTGAGTTTTGAAAGATAATAACGCGCAACACTGCCAATAAATCCACCGGTTCCGATCAGCAGTACATTTTTCAACATTAACCGAACTTTTTTAAATCAGACTACGATGCGTCCGATTCTCCACCAGCGGATTTTTTTGGTAATCTGATAAAGCGGACGTTCCTTGTCCCACGACATATAGGTTATCAGTCCTTGACCCATGATGTTATCATACGGTACATATCCCCAATAGCGGCTGTCCCAGCTATTGTCGCGATTGTCGCCCATCATAAAATAATGATCCTGTTCGACAACGTAATAATCTGCCGGTCGGCCGTCAATATACATCTTTCCATTCGCAACCCGGAAAATGTGCTTCTTCAATTCCACGACATTCTTGATAATACCGGTTTGGATCTGGCCGAAACGAAGGGTATCGCCCTTGGCCGGCACGTAAACCGGGCCGTAATTATCCTTATTGCCATTCCCATCGGGGAATGTCTCGGGATCGTTCCAGGCTGGCGGAAGCGTGTACGGAGAAATAAATTGCGAATGTTTGGGATTCGGAAAAAGTTGGCCATCTACGTATAAAACTTTGTTATGGATTTCCACCGTCTGACCGGGACCGGCGACACAGCGCTTGACATAATTCAGCACTGGATCAACCGGATATTTGAATATCACGACTTCACCCTGCTGAGGTTTCTTGAAAGCCGGTAGCCGAAAATATGGGATATGAAAACCGATCTTCGTCCAGGGAATGCCAATCCAATCCGGCGTACGGACGCCATATACAAACTTTTTCCCTAAAATAAAATCTCCGATCAGAATGGTGCTCTCCATTGAGCCGGTCGGGATTTGATAGGCTTCTATGATGGTTGCTTTAAGTCCCAGAGCAATCAGAAGCACGACGCCCCAGGATTTGACTTCCTGCCAAAATTTGCTCTCGCTCTCTTTTTTATCTTTCATCTTCTCTTTCATAATTTTAACGAACGGAATTTACAATTTTAAACTCGCACTACCAACGAAAGTTACGAGTTGCGAGTTACGAGTTGCGAGTTGCGAGTTTTCCAGTTTGCCCCGAAGGGGCTCCTGCGCGGAGCAGTTCACAGTTTGTTACACCATACTCTTATACGATGAATGACCATTGTATGATCCCGACAAGTCGGGACTTCGCTTTGCTCATACGGATTTCGCTACGCTCAACAATTGAATGACCTAATGTCTTAATGCCTTATTGACCATCAATGACCACGAATGACGCCGCGCCAGCGGCAAATGACAATAAATGACTCATAACGCCTTACGCCTTACGGGTTCCAGGTTGACGGTCATTTTAGCAGGGTCGTCTTGAGGATTTGGCGGTCGGCGCCGCGTTCCAGAACCAGGAAATAAATTCCCGACATTGCTTCGCCGCCATTTTGAACACGGCCGTCCCAGACAAAGCGGTAATTTCCGGGTGTCTGCCTGCCAAACCTTGCGGAGTAAATTTCCCGACCGAGAAGATCGAATATTTTCAGGTTGACATCAGACGTTTTTTCCAAATCGTATGTGAAGGTCGTCGCCGAATTGAAGGGATTGGGATAATTTAGATATAGTTTGAATCGCTTCGGAACCGAATTGGGCAGACTTTTATCAATCCCAACCAGACCGGATTCGGGGGTTTCCAACGGTGCATCGGTGTAAATATGAAATTCGCCCGGATTCAAGGTTATCGAATATGATCCTGAAACAGTGAATTCCTGCCCCGAAAAATAATCGTACCACAATCCGCCGTGCTGGAAAGTGAGATTGGCGGTAGTGGAGGTGACGCCATAATTTCCAACGATGACGACATTCGGACTGCCGCTCATGGTGATAGTTTTAAGATTGCCACCCAATGACATTACAGGCGTAGTTCCGGCACTGGTGAAAACGTCATTTTCCCCACGGAGTTTGATCAACGCCTGATAAGTTTTGTATAATCTCAATCGGTCAGGATCCTGTAAATAGTTCCAACGGATTGGTTTTTCACTAAGACGACCGCCATTATCAATCGAAATATCATATCCCAGCTCGCCAAACTGCCAGATCATTTTCGGACCGGGCAAGGTCAGAAAGAAAGCCATGGCCATTTTCATGCGTTCCAGAGCCGTGGAAAGTGTCTTGACATTATATGAACCGGAGGAGTTGCCGTAAGTCAGATTCTTGTACATCAGACGTTCTTCATCGTGGCTTTCCATATAAGTCACCAGACCGGGGTTACTCCAGCCGCGACTTTTGTAAAAGCCCCAGGAAAAATCGGAATCGCTGGTGTAACCCATAGCCGACTGGGCATAATTCCAATTGGAATTACCCCATAAGAGCATGCCGTAATCCGCTAAAACTTTCTCTTCTGAATTTTCTGCAAGATGTTCCAGAATGACATAAGCCGTGCTGTCAACTTCCCAAAGGGCATCGGCCATGCGTTTTAAGAGCCGAATCCGGTCAGAATCATAATTACTTCCCCATGAATCGTTCGATGATTTAATATTATTTCCGATTCCTTTGGAAAAATCAAAACGATAGCCATCAATTTTATACTCCGTCACCCAGTATCTCGTCACCCGATCGACAAAAGCCTGGGTTGAAGGACTTTCATGGTCAAAATCATAACCCCACTGAGCGTCTGGATTGGTGAAATTATGTTGCTCATTATACCATGGATTTTCCGGAGATGTGGTATGATCTCCATAATCGTAAAGACGCACCAGCGGCGACGATTCATAGGAATGGTTCAGCACAATGTCCTGAATGACAGCGATCCCGCGTGCATGACATTCATCAACGAAGCATTTAAAATCATTCGCCGGCCCGTAATATTTATCAACTGCAAAATAAAACGACGGGTTGTAGCCCCAAGATGAATTGCCTTCAAACTCGTTGATCGGCATCAACTCGATTGCGTTTATTCCGAGATTCTGCAAATAATCGAGAGTGTCAATCAGAGTCAAATAAGTATGATTGTCTAAAAAATCACGGATCAGCATTTCATAAATAATCAGGTCGGTTTTAACGGGACGAGTGTAATTTTCCGTCTGCCATGTATAAGGCTCCGCTCCGATCTGGAAAGTGCTGACGATATTCTCCGTTTTACCGTTTGGATAGGCTTTCAAATTCGGGTAAACACTTGCGGGAATGTCTTGATCGTTCCAGGGATCGAGGATTTTCTCAGCGTACGGATCGGCGATGCGGATTTCGCCATCAACAAAATACTGATAGGCATATTCGATTTGCGGATCGAGATTATCTACCGCCAGCCACCAATGCACCTCGTCCCCGCCGTTGTCCTCACATCTCAAAAAGAAGGTTGAATCCACCAGCCAATCATTAAAATCGCCGATCAGATACACGAATTCCTTATAGGGCGCCTGCAATGAGAACACAGCTTCGCCGGATTGGGTAATATTCAAGCCGTCAATAATCCCTTCCGGCCGGGATTGATAAACGACCGGCGGATTAATCATGATAGCGAAACTGGTCGTGTCGCTCAATCCGGTGGTGTCTTCTCCGATTGCCATCATGTTATTCATACCGGCATTATGATCGGCGGTAATGAAATCATATTGTAAAATGGTATCGGCGACCTGAACGATCAGTTCATTATTGACCAATAATTTTAAAGTATCGCAATGAGTGCCGAGTGCGGCGGCTCTGATCTCGATCGCCACGGTATCGCCCTGCTCGATGAAAACCGGCGAGCGGCGCGGATCGGTAAAACTCAAATTTACCGACGGCTTAGAAACGACCACCGTCAAACCAGGCTCAAATAATTCATAGAAAATATCTTCTGTCTGAAGATTTCCACTGGATTTAGAATCCCGGAAAACAAAACAGAGCGAATAAATGGTTTCACCGGTTGAGGTGACAGAATAGAATTTCCGGGGATAGCCAATAACCAATTTATAAATATTGTTAGAAATGCGGGTTAATTTGGGCTGAGTGCTATTGACGCCCCAGGTTCCGATCACATGTTGCCAGATGCCGGCGCTGGTATTGACGCCGGTGTGGACGTAAAGGTCACCGGTATAACCGACCAATTCAGTTCTCTGGGCTTTGGTTGCGTCAAAATAGACTATTATAGAATCATTTTGAGTCGCATATTCCGGTTCGGTCCACACGGCTTGCGCCATTAGGAATTGGTTAATAATTAAAATTATACTCAATAATGATATAATACGCCGCATCTGCGCCTCAGACATTTTTATTTTTTCATTTTAAATAAATAATAGTCATAGCCGTTGCAGGGTATGATTATTTTCTGATCTTCATATAAATAGGTTCCGCTGCCAATCAGCAAAACCGGTTCGCTATTAACAGCGCGCGGCTTTATTTCTTTCAGGTCTAGCGTAACGGTTTCGGTAGTATTTTTCAGATTGGCAATAATCAGGGCGATTTCCTTGTGATCACTGCGGATAAAAATTACAAGACTGGCCGGCAAAGGCGATTGAAGCAATTGAAAAGCGCCGCTCGTTAAAGGATTGTTTTCGCGTCTTAAAGTATTCAAGCGACAGATCAAATCACTTATGCCGTCGTCGAACTGCCGCCAGTTAATTTGGCTTTTTTCGAATAAGGAAGGTTTCTCGGACGCCGCCACTTCCTGTCCGGCGTAAATCATCGGCACGCCCGGCAAGGTAAACGTTAAAAATGTCAGCAAGCGCGCCTGGTCGGTCGTGTAAAGAGACGCCGTGCGTTCTTCATCGTGATTTTCCGTAAAGCGCATTTTGAGCGCTCCGCGCGGATAGCGGTGATATTCTTTGGTCAAGGTCTCGCCGAGATGGGTAGCCGGAAGATCATTTTTGATAATTTGGAAGTAAGCGCGGCGGGTGTTCCAGCCATACGACAGATGGAAACCATTCACATACAGGCGCGGATGATCGCCCTCGGCCAGCATAAGCACCTGCGGCTTGATCTTTTGCAACCGTTTCAGCACTTCCTGCCAGAAATCGTCCGGAACTAATTCCGCCACATCCAGCCGGTAACCATCTATATCAAATTCTCTCACCCAATATTCCAGCGAGTTCCACATGTACTCGCGCAAACCAGCGGAATTATAATTGAAATCGGCCACGTCGCTCCAGTCTTCATTGGGCGGAATAATCTGCCCGAGAGAATCCCGAGTGTACCAATCTGGATGCTGTTCTATGAGTGGATTATCCCACGAACTGTGATTACAGGCGATATCCAAAATAATTCTGATCCCGGTCTTATGGGCGCTTTCAACCAGGTTTTTCAAATCCTGCGCGGTGCCAAGATCCGGATTTATCACCCGGAAATCCCGGATCGAATATGGACTTCCCATAGTCCCCTTGCGGTGTATTTCGCCGATGGGGTAAATTGGCATCAGCCAAAGACAATTAAAGCCCAGGGACTTCAGGCGCGGCAGATCGGCGGTGAGAGCCTGGAAATCGCCTTCCGGACTATAGGCTCGTACAAACACTTCGTAAAGGCAGGCGGTTCTAAGCCAGTCCGGAACCGGGATTGCTTTTTCCTCTGAATAGGCGGTTCTGAGCAGTTCACGTTCATCTGAATAACTTATCAGTAAAACATTCCCGGTAATTCCTCCCGCTCCGCCGGTGTCGTTTATTCTGACGACAAGAGTATTGGGCTGATCAGGTCTGATTACTTTAGAAACATCAAAATAAAAACGCACCGCATGTCCGTAGTGTTCACCAACCTTTTCTCCGTTTAAATATACGATAGCATCATCGTCCACGGATTCAAAAACTATAGCCATCCGGCCCGGATTTAGGGACCGCCGGACGTTGAAAGTAACGGCATACCAGCCGACACCGTCATAATGCGGATCGTCCCAGAAAGCCGGAATGTTCAGGTTTATCCAGTCGCGACGATCATAATCCGCTTTGGAATAACCAGCCGAATCGCCCAATGTCTCGCGGTCATATTTGAATTGCCATTTTCCGCTCAGACTTTGAACGTTTCGATCTATTTCACAATTGCTTAATACCATAATTCCTGCGATGATTATTATTTTGAGGACCGATTTCATTCCGGATATTCGTTATGAATCCTGTAGGTCTTAATCGGCCTGACGTTTTTTACTGATGGCGTCCTGTATCAGATGATCAACCTTCTCGAACTCGTCGCTGAGCATTCCGGAAATAATGGAGGAAAAATCCTGGTTAACCCTTTGACCGTACAGAGTAATATCCAGAATAATATAGTTGGTGGCGATTGTCAGAGCCGCCCGGTTCTGCGTCCAGATAGTCTGCTCGTCATCTCGCTGGTTAGCCGGTCCCATGACTAAGTTTTTGGCATCGGTGACGAGAATGAGTTTGCGATCCCAGTACTGCTCGAGTTTTTCTTCCGGGATCCCATAACACAGGATCTCGCCGGCTGGCATATCAATATCGTTGAAGGAAAATAATACGACTGTGACATTGCGGCGGCTGGCATTCATCAAATGATCTTTTAACAGCATGATCTCGCGTCGCCAGCCGGAAACATAGATGGATTTATGCGCTTCGCGGATCAGCATTTCACAGGTTTGCATCAGCGATTGATACCCGCGCAGATTCCAAAATCCTTCCGTATCGGATTTATTCCCGTACTCGGCGAGTTCGTCTTTCAGGCTCATGACCCGGCTGTTGTAGTCGGTTTCCATCCATTTGAGCATCTCGCCGGGAGCCAGCGGAATATAGCGCCGGGGTTTGTCGTGAATGGAAATCACGATTCCTTGTGATTCCAGCCGCTTGAGGATGGTGTAAATCACAGAGCGCGGTACGTGCGCCAGCTGGCTGATCTCATAACCGGTGGCGGGATTCAATTTTAACAGTCCAAGGTAAGCGCGGGCTTCGTAATTGGTGAAACCCAGCTTCATCATCTTATTAAGTATATTATCATGGGTAGCGGTCATTGGTACTTTCTTATTTTAAATAATATCGATTTTACTCCGACGATTGGGAAGCCTCAATGTCAACCTCGGTAGATAAATGGCGAAACCAGGTGAAATACAAAACCACCGATAATACGATTACAATCAGTAATAAGTTCAGAAAAGTATCAAAGCGCTTCATCACCAGTACCATCCACATCATAAACAGACATACCTGCCACGGCACCGCGAAGAAAATAGAAAGAATGTCGCGTCGGTTTTCCCGATTGATTTGACGGCGGATATTTTCCGGCAATTTCGCTCTGATCGGTCCCCAAATCCCAAACGGCCGGGTCACCCGGTAAAAATTATCGAGAACCTTCTCGCTAGTCGGCTCTGTTATAATAGTCCCGATTATGGTGGCAATGGTGCTAAACCCGGCGGCAAACAGAAACGACCAGTATTCGGCGGTAGCCTCCGGGGCAAATATTTTCCAGATAATCGAAGCCAGCATGCCGGCCGCCATACCGATTGCATAGCCGTATCCATTTAAACGCCACCAATACCAACGGATCAGTTGCGGAACGATTAAACCGGCGCCAATACTCATCGTGATCCAGCCCCAGATTTCGTTGATGTTCTTGATAATGAGCATCAAGGCCAGACCTAAAACGACGATGATTATCGAAGCCCAGTAACTCTGACGCATTTGCTGGCGATCTGTAGCATTCTTATTGACATATTCAAGATAAATATCTTTGACCCAATAGGCCGCCCCGGCATTGACGGTGGAATCGAAAGTTGACATCGCCGCCGCCATCATACCCGCCACCAGAAAGCCCTTTATGCCGACTGGCAAAGTCTGGACGACGATCGGCAAAACCATTTCCGGATCGCTGATTTTTGTTCCTAAATAAATGCCCCAGACTGCCATAGCGCCCACGAAAAACCAGCGAAACGAAAGTAGAAAAGTCCAGAAGAGAGAGAGCAATCCGGCCTCGCGGTCGCTCTTGGCGGCATAATAGCGCTGGATCATATAACTGCCGGTGCCGCCACTTCCCTCAATAACCACTTTTACTAAATAGAAAAGTACGGCGACGCCGAAAAGATTATACATACTATATACGCTGGTCGAGTCAATCGCCAATTTAAATTTTGGTAAAATATCCGTCCATTCCTTATAGGTCATACTGAATGCTTTAAAACCGCCACCGGCTGCATCCTTCAGTGGCATCATCACCGCGAATTCAGCGGGCAGATCGAAATTGAAAACGCGAATGACCACATAAATAATCATTATTAATATCAGTGATCCCTGAAAGAAATCTGTCCACACTACTCCGTACAGTCCCGATGCCACGGTATATATCATGGCGATGGCTATCAATACCGCCGCCGCCCAAAATTGAGAGGATAATCCCAGAAAATCCGGAATGCCTAAAAATTTATCTAAAAACTTACCTCCGCCCACTGCAAAATACGTGATCATTGCGATCGTCACGATAATTGAAGTTATCGCCGTAATCAGACGGGCTAAACGCCCTTCTCGATTATTGCCAAAACGAAATTCCATCCATTCCGCCAGAGTCATGACTTTTGACCGGCGGTTCCACTTCCCCATGAAAATCATCAAAAATGCCATGATCAGAGTGACACCACCCCGAAATTCTATATACAGACCGCGAACTCCCAAGGCATATACGAGGGCAACTATTATCATAGTGCCGCTGATATCAAGATTGGAAGCCATACCTGAAGATCCCAAAACCCACCAGGGTATGGAACGATTTCCCAGAAAGTACGAATTGATTCCCTCGGCGGCCTTACGCTGGAACCATAATCCAACGATTACCATTCCTACCAAATATATCCCAACGATCATATAGTCCGCAATCTGCATCAGTTACTCCCCGGTTAAAAAATAAAACAGGGGAAGACGGATCCTCCCGCCTTCCCCTGTTGATAACATATTACTTCACTAATACCATCTTTTTCAAAGCATGATATTTATTGCCAGCCCGCAATTCATAGAAGTAAATACCGGAGGCAACATTGTTGCCATGCAGGTCTTTACTGTTCCAGACGTAGCTGTAATTGCCAACGCTCAGGTTATTATAAGTAACCTTGTTTACAACCTTGCCAAGAAGATTGTAAATCGTCAGGGTTACATCACTCTTCTCTGGAATCGCGAAACGAATTTCCGTGGTCGGGTTGAACGGATTCGGGAAATTCTGCGAGAGCGAGAATTTTTCCGGAGCGACGACTTTATCATCGGCAATCTTTACATAACCCAATGGCGGGACTTCCACATCCAGAGGCGGATCCTCGGTAAAAATATCAGTCGGCGTACTGTACGTAGTCGGCCAAGAAACCGGATCGGTCGTCGTCGGCTGGATATAACGACAACGGAAACGACCATATTCAAAACCGCCGCCTTCTTCCAGGGAATTCTCGGGGCCAACGTAACTGACCGTATAGATCAAGGTATAAGCTGTTGGTCCAACGAAATCAATCGTGATTTCATAAACACCGTCACTGTTGGCATCCGTATATTTCAGCGTTTCACCGCGCAGACCTAAAGTATTGGATTGCCATTCATCCTTGAAGTTAAACAATACCGAATCGGTTGCGGCATTGAACAGGGGCGCATTATTCATATCAACGCTGAAAGTAACTGAGACAGTCTGTCCCTGAGGAATGATACCCTGAATAGGTAAGCCGTTAAACATTTCGACATCAAGCACCTGATAATTAGACGGATCGCCTGCAAATACGAGTTTACGGTTACCACCGCCGCGGGTCGGCGGTACTTCATAGCCCCAATCTCCGACGATGTCAGGAATGCCGTTATTCTTCCAGTAAGTAATGGATTCATCTGACATTTTCATATAATACTTGTATTCGATCTCTTTGCCGGGGAAGTCCGTAATTTCGGTCATTAGCATATACAGAGAAGTTCCCGGCTGTTTGGTCATCTTGCATTTCAGCGGATTTCCATCATTCCAGCCGTTAAAACCTCCACGGACTTGCATTGAGTCTTTGCGGGCTTCACTGAAAATTCCCAATTCGATATAGGCCGCCATATCAACCGTAAATACTACATAAGCGGTCTGCGGCTCGACTCCCGTCGGAGGTTCGTCGCTGAAATATTTAAACGCCAGGGTAGTATCTTTTTTCACGAAGAAATAGCGGTTGCCTGAAGTTAGCCACGTATCGTATTTGGGTTGCTCCCAATGAACATTATCCCATCCGGTTGTTGGGCCCCAAACGAATTTGTACTGAATCGTATCGCCAATATCAGTTACCGGGAATTTCATGTGACCGGAGTAATAATCGGTAGCGCCTTCCTGAGCCAGTACAAAAGCGGTCGCCCAGGACGGATCCAGAGGAATGGAACCACGCACGCCAACCGGACTCGTTCCGTCGTAATCAGGTACACCAGCCATATTCACTCTAAACCAGACGTCGACGCTGTCAGTCGGAGTATAAGGCGGATTTTCATTCTGTTTCCAGTAATAGATCAGAGTCGTATCGGAATTGACACTCGGTTTATGATTGGCAATGCCTTCCCAGTTCTGCTGATCAATCGTCGCCAGCATGCGATAAAAGAAGGTAAATTCAAGATCGATTCCATCGGATGGACCGACAAAATTGAAGGTCTTCGAAGCATAGTCACCAACGATTTTCAATGTATCGTCGTTATGCGCCCATCCGTCGTAGCTTCCGGTTACGAAGAACAGCGCCGTCGAATCGGTGATATTGTCCATCGTGCTGGTGTTCATTACAATCGTAACCTTAAAGGTGTCAATCGAAGAAGCCGGCGGCGTATCACTGAAATATTTGAAGGCCAGAGTAGTGTCCGGTCCGAGATAAAAATAACGATTACCACCTAATAAATCATTTTTAGGTGATTCCCAGTGGACATTGTCCCAGCCGGCAAGTGGTCCCCAAACGAATTTATACTGAATCGTATCACCAGCATCAGTATTTGGAAATGATATTAGTCCGGAATAAAAATCTGTATCGCCCTCTTTGGTCAGTTCTACAGCATGTTCCCAAGTTGGATCCAGCGGGATCGAACCACGAACACCAACCGGACTCGTGCCGTCATAATCCAGTACTCCGGCCATGTTCACTCTAAACCAGACGTCAATGCTATCGGTTGGAGTGTAAGGAGCAATGTCATCGAAATAGGCTTCGAATACCATCGCTTCGGTGCCGACTGTCAGAGCCCGGTCGCTGACCGATTCCCATTTAAGATTGTTCGTCACTTTGTCTGTGTAAGTGAACTTAAAATTGTAATTTCCAGCTGTCAGAGGAATAGTGGTCTCCCAGTAATCGCCGCCGACGTTGGTCATGGGATTACCGTCACCCCAACTATTCATGCTACCACGAATGTGCATGATGCCGGTTGAGTCAGTCACTCCTTCCAGCATCGTACTCGTATTGACTCTGAAAGTGACATTTACCTGGGCAAATGTCAGACTCACGAGCAATACAAGCAGGAACATTGTTGCAATTTTCTTCATCTTGTTTCTCCTTTGGTTTTGTTAAACACTTCTTGTTTTCAGAATATTATCCTCAACGTGTATTTATGCACCTGTCCGAGATTATGATATGACTGGTAAGCATAATCCACGTGGAATTTGATACTATTAGCCAGCGGGATATTCAAACCGCCGCCCAGAGATAGGTTTTCATCACGATATTTCATATAAAGCGCCTTAGCGCCGGCACGAAGGATAATCAGATCATTAAGCAAGCCCATTTCCAATCCCAAATTGATATATTCAGAGTTGTCGTTGGGATGAATGGCATCCACTGCCCAGGTCGTTCGTATCATCTTTGATTTTCCAATATCACCTGACAATCCTACACGTAACATTAGAGGCAGGTCGAATTTATCGGTTGCTAAATAGGCATTGACGCTCTCATTATTGCCTGAGATGGTTTCGTCTATATCTTTGGTAACGGTCAAATCTTCGCCGGTAATCTGCATCTTGCCGCCGAAATTCGAAATACTGGCGCCGAAGCGAATGCCCCAAAACGGCGATTTAAATAGGGTACCAATATCAATTGCCACCGACCCGGCGGAAGAATTCAGGATATATTCATTGATATATTTCAGATTACCGCCGATTAAAAACCGGTCAGTCAGCGTTTTGGCATATGTCAGACCGATCGCATAACTGCCGGAGTTGAAAAATTCGCCGGTGCCTTCCGGATTAGCCTCCGTGGTCACTTCCATTTCTCCGGCGGACAAGTGAGTGGCGTTTATTCCAAAAGTGCCATATTGGTTGAAGGGCAATACCAGTCCAAAGTACATGATATTGATATCGGCAATCCACTGACAATAATTACTGACTATCTCCATGCGTTCCAGATTGGCAATTCCCGCCGGATTCCAGTACATGGCAGTTCCGTCATTCGCCAGAGCGGTAAAGGCATCGCCCATGCCATTAGCCCGTGACCCGACCCCAATCGTCAAAAACTTGGCGGCGGTGGTTCCGGTTTTGGTAACCGTTTTGGCAGTTACAGAAGCCGCGCATATCACAAAAATTAAAAGAGTGAGTTTTCCGATTATTTTATTCATATCGCACCTACTTTATGATGGCAAACTTACCGATATGTTCGCCGATTCCGGGAGCATCGACATGGTAAATGTAAATTCCATAGGAGGCAGACAAATTATCCCTTGTCAACAAATCCCATTCTTCGGATCCATCATTTAGCACCGTGTCATGATCAATAATTTTCACCAACTCTCCTGAAACGGTATAGATACGGAGTGTACATTTAGCCGGTAGATGATTGAAATGAATTGATCGCGGTCCACGTCCGCTTACAAAGGGATTCTTGGATTCCCAGGTCGCCGCCGCAATATAGGGATTCGGCACTACTTTAATATTCTTCAAATCCGATTTTGCGGCTTTCTTGTCAATGTAGGACGCGATAGTGGTGAACTCAAAGACATCCGACGAAAAGAACGGCTTATTAATCACTATAAAAGCCGTATCGCCAGCACCCGGCTGATAAATATGATAGGTTTCCGAAGGGCGGGGCGCATCCAGAGAGAAGCGCCAGGTCGGTTTCAACGCTCCTGTTGTAGAAGTATCATCCAGAAATATTATCCAGTCGCCTTCTACCGAATCTGCATCCAGAATACCATTCGGATTATTACGCGGCGAAAAATCTCCGAATGCAAAGGGGATAGTCTGCCAATCAACCGCATCATTGCCAGTCAAGGCCACATGTTTCTTGACGGTAAAGTTGACGGATTTCGCATCATATTTGACTAAAAATGGTAAATACCCGGTATAGGCAGTCGATGTATCCATATCCGGCGCACCTATTTCGATACGATAATCAGCTGCGATCGGTCTTCCAATGGTCAGAGACTGTGAAAATACCGTCGCCACAAACCGCCACAGACTGTCGGAGCTCCAATGTGACTCACTTGAATTAAAATCAATTAGTTCCTGGTTATTGAAGGTCAGCTGCCAACCGTCAATAATCGGTTGCTCGTCTTCAGGGAAAAATTCCCGACTCTTCAATACTAAAGTATCAGGATTATCGCGGTCGGTGACATCCTCCAGCGTGTAGGTCTTGGTAATTAAAGTATCGTAACCTAAACCAGTGCCTTGTTTTACTTTTAAGGTATCTTCAAAAGTGATCCGGTAGGTATGTTCGTCCAGAACCTGGGAGGGATCGACGATTCGGTATCCGATCGTACTCGTCGTCATGCCTTTAACAAGATCAATATCAATTATATCGGCCTCCACATAACCGGCGGCTGGAGCTTCCGGGGTAACGATAACAACATTAGGTCCCTTCTGCTCCACTTCTCCCGTGGTAGCGTCGATCGTTAATTTTATATTGCATTCCGTAGGTGGAATATTGTTAGCTGCATCGCCGCCGAAGTCGTAGGATACTACCGCGTAGTAATAGGTCTGACCGTTCTGGACATCGGTATCCGTAAAGCTGTGTAAAATGCCCGTATCCGAACCGAGATTGTATCTCACCCCGTTAATATCTATATCGTGATAGCCGGACCGGCCGTCCACCAGATCACATTGATAAATCGGCTTTAGAAACGTAAGATTACCGCTGGCATCTGTAATTTTAAGGGCATCTTTAAAACCGGTATCGGTAGCCTTGAATATTTTATAGCCTTCGAAATCGTATCCGGGTGATCCGATTCCAAACATATAGGAATCGAATGAGCTCTCAGCAACATCATCCCAGTACAGAGTCACCTTGCCATCACCGGCTACCGCGGTGACGTTCGGCGGAATGGGCTGTTTAGCAAACTGATAATCCTCATCATAAGTCCGCTGGGCAACCTGCATGTTACGAATCGCATCGTCTTCATCGGCGCCGAGACAGACTGCCATTGAGATGCGCTCGGTTTGACCGGATTTCAGCGGAAAATAACCTGAAGATACGAACAGATCGTAGTCGCCGGATATTCCTCCGGCGGGCGGCTGCCAGAATTTTCCGGGAGTGAAATATAATCTCCACAAATTATTATCGGAGTCAAGGTTAATCGATCCCGCCCGGTCGTAGGCGACTGAAGTAAGACCCATCTGGTCGGATTCAGAAACATCGGTCTTATCAATGTTCGGCTCGCCAGGCAAATTCGTACCGGCACCCGAAGTCGGAACACCGTCTTTTTCGCCATTATCGCCCGTCAGATCTGCTCCGTCATAACCCACGTCGTCATAGTAGATATCCCAATCATTGTCATTATCAACATAATCATCGCGGGATTCATCAACCATTTCATCAATGTTTTCATCAATTCCTTCATCAATGGCGCCATCGCCGTCATTGTCAATTCCGTCTGCGTAGGGCTTTCCTAAGTCTTCGGATTTTAGATTGTACAATATGAGGAATGTATTAGGGACTTTATATCTGTAATAGGGAGAATCAAGAGCGGCGGCGGTAATCATAGCATTCGTAACGACCGGACTGCCATCCTCGGCATCACCGTTATTATCGATAAGATCTCTGAACTTACAGCCAATATCTTCCGTTTTCAGATCGATCAGATGGATTACATTTGGGGCAAAGGTATCAGTTTCCGGAGAGGACGGCCAGCGATTCCATTTATCCGATACCGCCTCATCAATCATGGATTGGGTAATCACAGGACTGTTGGTTTCGCCGTTGTAATCATTATCGATCCGGTCTGCAAATCCGACACC
This sequence comes from uncultured bacterium, assembly GCA_964576275.1. Lineage (GTDB taxonomy): Bacteria > Fidelibacterota > UBA2242 > UBA2242 > UBA2242 > JAGNGI01. Next base: position 20,517 of record CAZNUN010000002.1, read on the forward strand.
AGTTGAATAGGTTCCGAAAGCGATATAAGTGCTGTCTTCATCCACCAGACCGTTGCCGTTGTCGTCGATGCGATTATGTTCCTCATTAATCAGCATAGCGGCTGTGACCTTAGGACTGTTGGACTCTCCATCGCCATCGTTGTCAATCCGATCTTTGGAATTCCCCGGCGTTTCGAGATACGACACCGCGGCTACCCCTACTGGATCGGAACCAAAAGCCTCGACGTTGCCGATGCCGTCGCTGTCTTTACACCAGGCGATGTTATATTGAAGGTCAAAGTCGGGAGAATCATCATCAGTATCTCCGTCGCCACCTACCAGATCGGCCAGCCAGAGACTGAAAGCGACTTTATCGAGATCCTTGGAACCATCATTCTGAATTTCATAGAGAATGAACACAACGTCTTCCACCAAAACCTGCGACCACTCCAACACTCTAACTCCGGCTAATATACCTAATCCGGCTCTGGTCAAATCGGTAGTGTCCGGATAATAATTCACCGAGCTTTTTTTATAGCGATCGTCGGAAATTTTAAAATAGATCTCCTGATCGGCATTAAACTGATCTTTTCCGAAATAACCGTTCCAGGAACCTGTCCAGCCCGGATCGGATTCGTCTTCCGTTTTATCCGGCCAGGAACTGGGCCAGGAATCGGGCTCGTCGCTCTTGGCAATCAGGTCGGATTCTGGATTCAGGTAACCAGGGACTGGCTCAAAATTCAGACTCTCGCCGGCAGAATTCGTACGACCATTGGCCACATCAACCAATTTGGAGATTGTGCCATCGTCCAGAGTGATTTCTGCTCCCACCCATATCTGGGTCATTGCGATATAATGCTGACCTGAGTTTTTCGGCCATTCATACGGTACATACTGAGCGCCTGAGGTCGGTCGCCCGGTGACTCCGTAATTAAAAATAGATGTACGGACTTTATTGCCATCAATATTGGTTTGCCGACGGTAATTCGCATCACCACGCTCCTTGCTGGGCACATGTTGGGCGGTTAAGGTTGCAGCTATTATCAGAAATGGAATAAGCCTGAGTACTCGCATTGGCACCTCTGTCAGAAAGAAATTTTTACACCGATATTGACCTTGCGGGGAGCATAATACCATTCGGGATGCTGAAAATATTCCTCAACGGTATTAATTCTTTGATTCGCAAGATACGCACGACTGGTTTCATCGGCCTGTAACTCTTCGATACTGGAATCAGCCCGTCCGGTACTGCTCCAGACATAAATCTCATTACGGGTATCAAACAGATTATAAATATCCATATAAACAATGAAATCAGTTCCGAAAAACTTCAGGATATACTGAAGTTTCAAATCTATCTCATAAGTCGGCGAAACCCGACGGCTATTGGTCTCCGGCTGAACGGAAACGTTGGCGCCTTGCCGCGACGCCGAAGTAACTGTAGGTGTATAGGGATATCCAGAACCAATCCTTCCGTTTAAAGTAGCTCCCCATTTACCGATATTGTAACCAATTGCGCTGTTGAGAGTATGGCGCTGATCCCAGGCCAACGGAATGATATATTTGCGTGGTTCCCGATTGGCTTCCAGCGCTCCGAAGGCATCCCCCGGATCGGAATTAGAACCCTCGGCAACCTGGTAAGTATATGACAGATTAAACCAATAGTTATGACTCTGTTTCTTATTAATCGAGATAACCACTCCCCTGACATTGGAGTAATCTTTATTTTCATAGGTGATATATTGTGTACCACCGCCCATATCAATGGCCACTCCGGTCGATACCCAATCCCTGACATCCCGGTAAAACCCGGTCATATCAATTGTTAAATCATGCATCAGTTCCTGGTTGACGCCCAGTTCGTACATGACCGTTTTCTGAGGTTTCATATCAGGATTTCCATAAATTCCATAGGTTCCGCTTGTTTCCGGAATCTTGTAACCGGGATTCGCAAATAACAAATTATAGGATGGAATTTGAAAGAAATGTCCGAAAGAAAAATGGATCACTCCCCTGTCAGTGATCGGATAAGCAATTCCAAGTCGGGGACTAAGTTGTTGTTTGGGAGTAGTCTTCTTCCACCATATTTTTTCCTTCTCAGCTAAAGTCAGCGAATCCAAAGCCGGATCACGCGGATTATCAATATATGGTTCGGCGGGGTTGGCCGGGAGGTAACCGTTCGCATCAAAATAATCCCACCTCAGCCCAAGATTGATAATCACACTCTGAAATTCGAGTTTATCCTGAAAATATACCGAATACTCCCGCGGTTTGGCCGAAAAACTGAATCGGTAAAAATCACCGAATTTTTTACCTTCCACATCTTTTTGCGGAATGAAGGGAGTAAACACCGAGTCAGTTACTGCCGGATCATCAGTAATGGCATAACTGTCAATGCCACCGGTTAAATGCTTGGCTTCAAAGCCGAATTTTATCAGGTTCAGATCGTTGATTTGCGAGGTAAAATCAAACTTGATGATATTAGTGTTAGTAAACTGTTTATAGCGATTAGTATTAATGTAATAATCAGTAAACCAGTAATAAGGATTCACCCGTTCCAAATGTTCCCAATAATAGGGATCAATATATCTCGAATCATTCTCATCCTCAAACATCCAAGATTGATAGTAACTGTAAAATGAGCTAACCTTCAATTCATAAAAAGATCTTTGAGAAAGGGTATGGGTGATTCCCAGGGTCAGATTACGCCCGACATCGTAATTTTCCACATTGGATTCCGGGACATACTGTAGATCATGACTGAAATTTTCATAGGTCTCATCACTGGTCATATAAGACAGTCGGATTTTTATTTTTGTAACCGGCTTGAAGGTAATTTTAAAATTGGTCGTCAGACGATCCCGCCAATTCATAGGCACATTTTTTACATTAGCAAGAGTGTCTCCGTATATATTGAAATAGCTGATCCCATATAGCCATCCGTCGGTATAAGTCTTTCGGACTGACGCGTAGAAACTCAACTGGTCTTTAAAAATTGGAAATGGTCCTTCAAGATTGAGTTGGATGTTTCTCTCGTGAAAAGGATTTAGATCTTCGATATTGCGATATAACTTTTTATCATTGGATATGTAATCGCCGAGATAAGCCGAAAAGGATCCCTTGTATTCCGGGGTACCTTCTTTCGTGACAATATTCACTATTCCAGACATTGCATTGCCATATTCGGCGTTGTATGTTCCGCTGATTACTTGCAATTCCTGAATGGCGTCGTTTTCCACCGTAACCGATTGACTGCCGTCAAAAGCATCGGTGACCGGCACGCCGTCCACCCAATACGCCACTTCCGATGATCGTCCACCGCGTATATGAATTCCACCGCCCGCATCAACCGTTACGCCGCTCTGCATTTCCAGCAAGTCCCGCATTTCAGTCACAGGCAGAGCTTCGATTTCTTCCGAGCTGACCCGCGCTTCGGAAGAGGTCTTGTCTTTTTGGATTACCGGCCGCTCCGCGATCACGGTAACCGCTTCCCCCGCTTCCAAAACAGTGGAGGATAATTCAATATTCACCCGGCTGGTAAGATCTATCTGAACTTTTACATCGGTTAATATCTGCTTTTGATAACCGATCATAGACACTTCCAGGTCATAATTTCCCGGAGTGACATTCAATATCAGAAATTCGCCTTCCAGATTCGTGGCGGCTCCCATTGTGGTACCTTTTATAATAACATTCGCACCAATTAACGGTTCTCCGGTGTTTCTGTCGGTAACCAGACCGGTGATTTTACCACTAGTCCCGCTAAAACAGGTAACAGCTAGCGCAATTAAAAAAATGGTTGTTCGGCCTATCTTCCCATAAGTCATAATTTTCCCCGTTAAATATCAATGTTTAGATTATCGACTCGGTTTATATTTGTGACTATTTTCAGATTCGCTCTGGCAGTGTCTATAAACTGTCTATACGCTCCCAGAAATGCCTGCGGTTTGAGTTCTTGAATTATTTGCTCTTTCGCCTGTTGATAGCTCAATCGCTCTGGTTGTTTTATATCCAATACTTTCAATATAATATACTTATCATAATATCGCAGCGGTCCAAGTAGATCGTCTTTTTGAGCTCCGACTATGTACGGGGATAATATCCCTAATTCTTCTTCTTTAGCCCAGCCGAGATAGCCACCATTGCCTGAACTGCGTTCGTTCTGCGAATAAGTTTTTGCCAGTTCGGCAAAATCTTCCCCGGCTAACAAACGATCAAATACTGCTCCGGCAATCACAGTGTCCTTTAACACTATCTCGGCTATCTCAAATTCTGCAGGCGCCATAAATTGATCTCGATGCGCCTCGTAATAATCGCATAGCGTTTTTTCATCAATTGTCAGAGTGTCCGATATTTTTTCAACGATATATTTCAGAATAATATCATCCTGTTTCCGCTTTTCCAGTTCTCTCACTTCCGGGTTGCTAATGAGTCCCTTTTCGGCGATCTGGCGTTCGATTTCTTCGCGAATAACAAGCCCAGTGATAGCATCTTCTAAATCTTTCCGATCGCGAATTCGATCCCATTGCGATTTATTTAACTCATTCAGTTTACCAATTGTATATCTTAGCGTCCATTTCCCGTTTTTGGTACGCAATACTTCTGCATTTAGTGGCTTGATGTTGATTTCTGTCAAGTCTGATCTGCTAAAAAGATACTGACGGATTTTCGGGAATTGCTCGAATAACAAGTCCATGCCTTTTTCATTGAAGCGCAGTCTCAGACCCGCCAGGATTTCATCAGTTTTCATTTCAACGAAACGAGTATGTTTCCGACGCTTCACCTGAAGTTCTAACCACTTTTTATGTGTATTATACAAATCTTCTGTAATGATGGGGTTTATTGCTATATCAAGAACTTCAATAATACTGTATCCGTCGTTTGTTTTAACCGGTTCGGATATTTCGCCGACCTGCATGGTATATACAGCATCTTCAAAATTCGGATCCATCTCGTCATAACTGAACCAGCCAAGGTCGCCGCCGTTCATCGCCAGGGTCGGATCTTTGAATATTTCGGCCGCCAAAGCTTCAAATGTATTTCCTTCGTCCAATTTCCTTTTAATCTGATAAGCCTCTTCTAATGTCCGCGCAAATAAATGCCGGGCATGGATTTTTATATTTGACCGGCGAAACGCTTCGCGTAATTCCGGTTCCGTAACATTCAATTGAGAATAAAGATATTTTTCATAAAAATAATCAATATACAGCTGTTCTTTCTTATTATTAATTATTGACTGTAGTGAACTTTCGTTGATAATGGCGGATTTATAAACGTGTTCAAGAATTGCGGATTCATCAATTAAATAATTAAAATATTCATGCCTCAGTTTAAGATTATCAGTCAAACCAGTTTTTCTTAAATAATCTCGGTAGCGATAAATATAATCATCAACCGAGATTTGCCGGTTTTCAACCTGAGCCAGCAAATCGTCAGGTCTGGATATTTGAACAAATCCAAAATAAACGGATAACAGTAATAAGCCAAACTTAACGTATGACCCGGTCATTTTCTTATGTATATACCTGATGATTTCGGTGGAATAATTTTAAAATTTCTCAAATCTCCAGACAGTAAATTCCAGTTTTCATCACCAAGGCACTGACTGGTTGCGACTGACTGCGGCTTGTTGGAAAGATTAAATATCACACGTATCTGCTCATCTTCATCATATCTTTCAAATACAAAAATGCCTTTTTTATCATCCAAAAAAATAGTCTTGTAATTACCCTGCCTTAAACAGGAATGATCTTTGCGGAGCTTTACCATAGCTTTGTAAAATTTCAATAACTCCTGATCAACGACTACTGAATCTACAGGTTTATTCATTCCCAGCGGATGCGCCACTTCCGGTTCATATTCCATATCAGCCCAGACCATCGGTTTGCGGTTATCCGGATCGTCCGCGCCCCACATTCCGACCTCGTCGCCATAGTAAATATAGGGAGCGCCGACATAGGTAAACTGAAAAACCAGGATCGCTTTTTGGATTTGGCGATCGCTTTCGGACGGCCGGTTAACTTTAAAATCCTTATTATATACTAGATTTCCACCATGATCTATCCAGCGATCAGGATTAATCAACATACTCGCAAACCGTTCATTGTCATGACTGCCCATAATATTTTGTAACTGATACTGAGCGGGAAGCGGATATCTATTTCGCATTTCGCCTAACAGATGATCAAGTTCTGAGGGTTTGATCTGCTGTTTTTTATTGATGAATCCCTTTATCATCGCATCACCGAAGCGATAATTCATCACGCCGTCAAATATATCACCTTGCAGCCACGGTGAAGCGTCAAACATCTTATTATTGGGAAAATCCTCCCACCAGATCTCTCCGGTCAGGTAAGCGTCCGGATTGACCGTCTTAACCCATTTACGGAAGTCACGCCAAAAATTTTTACTAACCATTTCAGCCACATCCAACCGCCAGCCGTCAATACCGTCGGATGGATCGCCATCGCCATTTGGATCGCCCCATCTACTGACAACAGCCCGAATGTGATCCCGAAAGCCCTGTACAGGACCGTTGGTATCTTCCCAAACTTCAGGTAAATCCGTAACGCCATACCATCCCTGATATTCAAATTCGTCTTTAACTGTGTTCGGATCGTTAAAAGACTTTATCACAAACCAATCAGCGTACTCACTGTTCTTGCCATTCTTTTTAACATCCTGAAATGCCCAAAACGGAATACCAACGTGATTGAACACTCCATCGATGATTATCTTCATTTTGCGGGCATGAACTTCCTGAATGAGTTTCAGAAATAATTTATCAGCGGATGTCCATTGCCAGGTTGCCGGATCTCCTGGTTCTTCCCTCTCCCATATTAACATATCGCTTCTCGGATCTGGTCCGAAATTATTGTCGATATGATGATACATCGTCGCCCCATATTTATGAGATGAGGCTGACTCGAATACCGGATTCAGATAAATCGCACTGACTCCCAATTCACTCAGATAGTCGAGTTTATCAAGAATTCCCTGTAAATCGCCACCATAGCGGCGCAATTGTGCATTGTAATAAAAATCACGCTTATTGGACAATTCCCATGGTTGGAGTTTATACCAATCGGCTGTCCAGGGCATGATCTGCCATTTCGTCTGAATATCATAAGGCCAGGTTCCCTGTAGAGTTTCAATTGTTGGATCATTCGACGGATCTCCATTTCTAAATCTCTCAGGAAATATCTGATACCAGATCGCATTATTAATCCAACTCGGTTGTATCTCCGGGATAGCAGCCAGGCTCGGCCGTAACGCAGTTATGGCAACAAATAGTCCGACGACCAGTGAAATTCTGCCTTTCGGAAGTCGATTTTCTGTTACGCTTTTCAATTGTTGTTCAAATCTGAGTTACTAACACTTGAATATAAAATATTAAAAGATTTAAGTCAATACGTTTTTTTATTTCGTGAGTTTTCTCATCAATATTTTTCCAGGATTAAAATAGGCATCCGCCCACCAACCATCTGGTATTTCTCAAAAAAATACAAAAGCCGCTTTTAGGAGCGGCTTATATTTATTTTTTCTTTTGAGGTTACCCTCCCCGAACGTAAAAGAGGGGGATTTTGAGGGATATTACGGCACATTCGGGGAGGGGGAGGGGAAATCTATTTTCATCTCTCGATTTTTTTATCATTATCAAAAAACGTAGTCAATTTTACAAATTTTATGCCAATTGTCAAAGAATATTTACTGTCATTTGGACACAAGTATTTTTATTTGGTTACAATAACAAATCATGCTTACATGACATTTCGGGAAATTTTGTTTTTTCCCAAATATTTATTCTCATTTTACTGAAGAATTTTTATATTTACGTTACTATTATTGATACGAAATTTTGGTATCTATGAAGAAAATATTAGCAGTCGATGATGATCCAAGTATACTGGAGTTAATTACAGAATACTTTTCCATGCGAGATTTGATGGTGATCACCTGTACTGAGGGAGCACGGGTTACAGATTTAGCCATCAGTGAAGAGCCAGATCTGATTATTCTCGATATTAACTTACCTGATGTTGACGGTCTGTCCGTATTAAAAAATCTTAAGACCAGACCGATCACTGCCTTTATTCCGGTGGTTATGCTTACTGGGCAAACATCACCTGAATCTCAGGTCAGCGGTCTTGTTTCCGGCGCCGATGATTATGTTACCAAACCTTTTGATCTGAACATTCTTTATGCCCGGGTGCAAAATTCTCTGCGTCGCTCTCTCCTGCCAACCCGTCTGAAACACGACCAATTTAATTTGCTGGCGAATCTTCTCAGGACGTACTCGAAACGTGATTATGAAGTATATTCTAAATTATTGGACAATTACTCGCCGCATCCCCCTCAGTGGAAGGGATATATCCCGGATATGATCATTGAAAAACCGGGCAAGTTGCGTTGTTTTAATTTTGAAACAACGCAGTCAATCCTGGATGAATCTTTCCTTGATCGTCTTCATTCCCTCACGGAGTGTCAAAACAACGCCATCTCCCGCTTCGAGGCGTCCATTATCGTCAGAACCAAGGACAATTACAAGGTTGTTAAGAAATTAGTCAAAGAAAATAAATTACCAATTGCAATAAAATTCATTAAAAAACACGTCCGGCGCAGCTAATTGTCAGACCGGGCGGGCAATTCGCTTCGCACGATTTCCAGCATTTCTTCTAATTCGATTGGTTTAGCGAACCATTTTTTTCCGTATTTCTCGAGGCGATCGATGATTTTGACATCATTTTCATAACCGGTCATAAACACAAAAGGAATATCCGGATGAAACATGTGCACCTCATCGTAAAGTTCAAAACCATTCTTGTATGGCATCATAACATCGGAGAGAATCAAATCAGGTTCTTTTTTTTCGATTAGTTGCAATGCCGATTCAACGTTTAAGCTGGTAAAAACCTCGAAACCATTTTGTTCAAAAAAATCTCCATACAAATCACATATCAAAGGATCATCGTCGACAATCAATAGTTTGGGTTTCATACTGCTCCTTTGTCAATTTTGGGGATCAATCTCTTTTTCTGTCAAGCCCTTTGCCCATCCACTTTTTTGCTATTAACAGAGATATCGGGCTGACCACTGCGATCAGGCCGTATATCAGCCACATCGTTTCAGTATTGGTTTGTGCAGGAGTGACGCCCGCCGGACAATATTTCGTCAGAAACCAACCTGAATATAGTGAGGTGATAACTTTTGTCAGAAACCAGGGAAATTGCCCGATGCCCATATAAATTCCGGTCATATTCTTAGGTGCAATCTCGGCCACCCATTGCAGAAATCGGGGTTGCCACATAGCTTCTCCGATAGTCATTATTATCAGATAGCCAAACACGGCATAGATATTCGGTCCGATCGCTAATAAAAATGTCGGTGAAGCCATTACCGCAGTGCCCAGAATCATCATTTTATATGTATCCTTTTTCGCGGTTAATGCGGCCACCATCGGCGCCAGGATAAATATCAGGATCGGATTGAAATTCACGAAAAATTCAAAATTGCTGGAGACCAATCCAGTAAATGCCCTTTCAAAATACATTGGCAGAGTGAGCCAGTTGTGCGCAAAGAGTGTCTGAACCGGTATTAAAATAAATATGAAAAACATGAAACGACCGTCTCTGATTGGAAAATTTTTCAGGTAGTAAACAATTTTTTCCTTCACGGTCTGCTCTTCGCCTGATTCTGGTTCAGAACTGGCCTGTGGTTGGTCCTTTTGGGCGTTGGCAATTGCCATTGCAATTGTCTTTTTGGATAAAATAAAAGCCACAACCAGGATTCCAGCAACCGTTAGCGCAACGTAAACCCAATAGACTCCACTGATGCCATAATTTTTCCGGACCGGCGGCGAAATCAACCCGGGTAAGAAACCGCCCAAATTCATAATCGCATAGAGCATCGCATATCCCATCGCGCTGGTCTTTTTGGTAGTGAACTGTTTTACAGCCGCGTAACAGGCAGGCTGATAAATACCATATCCTAAAATGATCCCCAGAATGCCGAACATGGCGGTAAGGTGGGCTTTTTGCCAGAGTCCGGGAGCTCCGGCTTGCGGAGCAATGGTTAAAAATATCCGCCCTACCAACATCGCTGAAAGCGAAATCAACAGAGCTTTGCGCACCCCGATCCAATCGACTGTCGCGCCCAGTAAAAGCATTGCCAGCGTTATACCGGCGGTTTGAATGCCAACCATACGTCCGGCATCGATATCGTCCAGCCCTAATCCGTTGAAATACATGGCCAATAATCCCAAGACGCCAAAATAGGTTATACCTTCAAATAAATATGAAAGATTTACGCCCCATAACGCCCGTGGAGCTTTTATTAAATTGACAAAAGGATCAATGATCTCACGCAGCGGATTTTGGGTATTAATTTTTTCTTCCATTCCGGTTACCTCAGTAATGTATCACTTTATTCATCGGGCGAATCTAAAGAATGTTAATTATTCTTCCCAAGAAAAAAAGCATTTTGCCGGAGAATGTTCATTCCAATTGTCCCATTAAAGAAAAATGCTTATAATTGATTTTGCGAATTGATATTCAAGTGGAGTGTGCAAATATGAATCAAAACGTATCTTTGGATTTTGAAATCATGTTCCAGACCCTGCGTTATGCTGCCCGGCAGATTGTATCTGAACTCGATCCGGAATTATTGGCTTACCATTCTCTTGAAATGGTTGCTGATTTCAGCCATAGTAACAATCTTGCATTAATTCTTATCAACGAGCCAGGCAACGATATCAGGCTCGCCGCCAATCTCAAGGATGGGTCCTTTTCGGCACCCAACACCAAATTACCCTGGACCGATTATCTGAAAAATGTTTTTGAATCGAAAAAAGCCTGCCAAAGAAAAGCCGGGAGCAGTGAACAGCACCTCCTTACGGATATTGAACAGGTTATTAATGAGTCAATTCTCTATTGTTTGCCTCTGATCGGTACCAAAAACAAGGTCAGCGGTTTTATCGTATTGTTGGTTAACACAGCCACTCCGCTGAACACTATCCAGGAAGAAATCCTGGGCGTGCTGACAACTATGATCGCTACCACGATTGAGAATGTCGCCCTTTTTCAACTGGCGACTATCGATGGACTCACCGGGTTATATGTCCGTCGTTATCTGGATATTCGTTTACAGGAAGAAATCACCCGCCTGAATCGTACCGAAAGTAGTCTGGCATTGGTCATGACTGACATTGACCATTTTAAAAATGTCAACGATACGTACGGCCATCAGCAGGGTGATGTCATTCTGCAGGAACTAGCTCAATTGATCCGCACCGCAATACGTAAGGATCTTGACATCCCCTGTCGTTTCGGCGGCGAAGAATTCATCATCATTCTGCCATCCACCGGTCTCGAAGGCGCTATCGTATTTGCCGAACGTCTCAGGCGTAGATGCGAAGCACATTTATTTACTTATGGTGAAGATTTTATGAGAATTACGATCAGCGCCGGAGTAGCAGCCATCGATACAAATCACCTTTTATCGAAGGACGAGTTCCTGAAATCCGTCGACGAAAAGCTCTACGATGCCAAGACCTCAGGACGCAATAAAGTCCGGTTTTGAATTACTTCAGCAAAACACACTTTTTAGTCTGCGAATATCCGTTGGCAGACAGCCGATAGAAATAAATACCTGACGGCAGATGGTCGGCATTCCAGGTAACTGAATAAACGCCGGCTGGTTGCTTCACAGAAACCAATTCCTCGATCAGCTGGCCTCGAAAATTATATACGCTTAGTTCTACTATCGATTCCCGTGGCAGCTCATAAGTAAACTTAGTTACCGGATTAAACGGATTCGGAAAATTTTGCCTGAGATGAAATCTGGATGGCAACTGATCGATCTGATTATCCGCCATAATCGCCGTGATATTTTCCGGATAGATTGTCACGTCATCTATCAGAATACCAACCCCATTTCCGGATTCATTGGAAACGAAATGAAATCTTACCCAAACTGAGGAATCACCAACAGCGATGAAGTCATTTAAGCTGACCTGAAATTGTTTCCATTTTTGTTGGAAGCCCGTCAACGTCATGGCTTTTGTCCAGTTGACAGTGTCACTGCTCAGTTCCACATAGCAAAAGTCTTTATTCTCTTCAATTTGGAAAATAGACCAAAATTTCAGAGTTGCATATTCACAGTTTTTAATAATTATACCGGGAATGAATTGGAGCGATGCGTCCATATTGTTCAAATATTTTACGCCACTATTGACATGCGCCGCCATGTTGCCGGAATGTTTATCTATCTGAGTAGTCGGTCCCCAACCGCCCTGGTAATCCCAGAATCCATTGTCATTTTCAAAGCCGTCAATAAAATTTGAGGCTTTAAAAGTCGATTGATAACTGTTATTATATAAATAGATATCCGCCGAGCAATCCAATAATTGAGTCTTAAAATTATAAAACCCCGTATCCTGCAGCACCAGAGGAGTGAATTGGATAATTTGGGCTGCGCCGGCGCTTAAATAATCCACTTCCACCGTATCGCTGATCTTAATATCAGAGCCTTGCGATAAAGTACATGCAGCTTTAAAGTTAGTTTCGTCGCTTGTGCCGCGGTTGATTATTTTTAAACCGATCGGGTTAGATACCATGATTGGAAATTCCTCAGATGGAAGCCACAAATCGGCAATTGCCAGGTCATGTTCCGGAGTGAGAATTTTCAGGTGAATCGTGGAATAGTTGTATTTTTTGGTAATATCGTTGGATATAAACATAATCGTCAGGCTATAATCGCCCGGATTCAATCCGCGCGTAGAAATTTGCACCTCAATTATGATGCTATCATCCGGTGATATTGAGAAGCCATCGCTGGCGATTGTAGCCCATTCGACAGTACTGCCACCGAGTCCAAAAGGAAGCATATCTTCGACCTGGCTGCCATTATTTTGAAAAATAAGATTACTGCCTTCGGAAACGCTGATATTGTCAACGAAAAATCCGGTCAGAGCTGCATCGTTTGACGTACTGTAAGCCAGATCAGAAGCCAATGCCCAGCGGATGACAACACTATCATCCCGGAAGGCTGACAGATCGAATTGCACATCAACCCATCCGCCGCTCGTTCCGCCCCATCCTGGAATTGGACTACCAAGATCCCAGCCCTCATCCGAATCGGCAAAACTGTACAAATTCGTACAATTATAGGCCGGTGTGTTCGGAGAAATCACCGAAAAATTCCGCCCTCCATCCGTCGATATCCAGACGTTACAGCCATCCCAGCCATCATAAGGCGAAATTGCCCCGACCGCATCTTCAAGCGCCCACTTCCCTTTCCAAGTTAAAACGGGAGCAGTCGTGGTCGACAAATCAAGCATAGGTGTTTCCAAATACTGCAACCAGTGATCATCATAGCCGCCTATCATGGTATCGCCACACCACCATGAACTACCATCGAAGGAGCCATAATCGTCAATATGAAAAGCGATGGTCGAAGCGTAGTCGACCGCCGAGCAAACCAGATTGCTGGTTCCGGAATTTTTCACGACGAATGCTAACGCCGCCGAATCACCGGAAGTGAGCGTAATATCATAATTATCGGGAGAAAATGTCAATGATGGCGTGGTAATTATTTCATCATATATAAAGGGCGAGTAAGTGCCCATATTGCATTCGCCCCATTTTATTCTGAAAAAGCCACTCTCACCCCAATCTTCTCCCCAGCTATTCTTGCATATCCAGCATTCTGCTTCGTCATCCCAACCAACAATTAAAATGGCATGTCCGCCCTCATACGTTCCGCTGGTATATTCATAAACTCCGCTATCGTAAGCGTAAAAGTCTGAATACACCTCGAATGCAGCTGAGACCGGATGATAATACACCGCGTTTTTGATATTATCAACATTCTCTTCATCCATTGTGATATATCCCCACCCCGGAATAGTGGTCACTTCGGACTGCCAACCAGTTACGGCATTACTGCAAGGAACATCATCGGATTCCTGATATGTAAGATAGGATTCGGGCGGAATTCCGGTAGAGATCGCGAAATCCAGAGCGGTCTCGATCGCATCACCCTCACAGCCACCGTTCTCGCCACAGGACAGGACGATCTGTTCGGACAGATCCGGCATTTCCGATGAATTATTATGGATTTTCCACCAGGCTTCAATCTGAGCGACAGCCGAAAAATCCCAGCAGCTGCCGCAATCGCCCTGATTCCTGACCGGAGTAACCCAATTTCCGTTATTATTTCTCCAATCAAACTGGACTGGTATGTTTTCAACCGCCGGTAATTTTATCATTTTAGCATCAGGATAATTAATATGACCGGGAATCTGACCAAGCATTTGGCGGCGCTCCTGAATGGATAGTTTTGTCACCCAGTTTTCAGCCGCCTGCCATTTTGCTCCTGATTTTTGAATGGCATCCCGGATCAAGTTAATCTCATCCGAAGCAAATAACGTCATTATTGATGTAGTTACGATTATTAATACGTTGAAACAATTTTTCATAATAAAGTCTTTCTATCCTTTTTTCATTTCTCTGATAATTTACTGGAACATCCAAATATAAAAAGAAAAATTGTTGTGGTAATTGTAACGTTAGATAATGAATTGATCCCGGTCGCATAGTCTAGATCTCTACCGGCCCTTAACACAGCCACGCGGGCAGGGAACCCCTGTTACCGACGTGCTTCTGCAACCATCGCTTACCAG
>CAZNUN010000002.1:35275-277108 GCA_964576275.1 uncultured bacterium
CTGGCTCCTTATTACGTATACTGACCACATGGATTTTGTAGCGCATAGGGGATTCCCCGCCTGACCGCTGACGCTGTCACGCGGGCAGGGAACCCCTGTTACCGACGTGCTTCTGCAACCATCGCTTACCAGCCGCAGTTTTCAGGTATTTTTCTTTCTTCCGGGCGGATATTACATCTTCACATTGAACTGTATATACCAGTTCAAATGGGCGCCTGGATTTTGTCGACGTCACTCTACCGGAATTGTGAGTCTTCAAACGTTCTCCAACGTTCTCAGACATACCAACGTAATAACGGTCATCTTTCTGGCTCCTTATTACGTATACTGACCACATGGATTTTGTAGCGCATAGGGGATTCGAACCCCTGTTACCGACGTGAGAGGCCAGCGTCCTGGGCCACTAGACGAATGCGCCATTTCAAATTTGCCGACGGAGCCGGCGCTCGCTGGGAAGCAGGGATTCGAACCCCGATACTCAGATCCAGAGTCTGATGTCCTGCCGTTGGACGACTTCCCAATTGTAAAAAAGCGGGCTAATTTACACCTGCAATACCAAAAAGAGCAAATAAATCAATTAAAAAGCCCATCAATAATAAAAATAGCAGCCCACAGCATTGTGGTTAGGAATTGGAAGCGGATCGTCCCAGCGCTTAATCGAATCATCTCCGCAATGGCATGAGACGACTTTTTTGAGAGATGTATTAAACGCATATATTGCGGCAAGATAAGCACCAATAACATCGTCCAATACGAAAAAAACTCCAATACACTGAAAATCAAAATCCACCCAACGACCAGATGCAGTATTAGCCTGAACCAGCATTGAGCAACGCGGGGATTGGAAATTTTAACGACCAATGTATTTTTTCGAGCGCGCCGGTCAGCACCTTCATCCGGCATTTCGTTGGTATACAATATCAAAGCCACCAGTAGACCAGCCGGGATCGAAGCGAAAAGTACCAGATACGAGATACTGCCGGTCTGGGCGAAAAACGCTCCGGTAACGATTATCGGTCCAAAGGTTAAAAACACTGCCGCTTCACCTATTCCCCGGTAAACCAGTTGAATCGGAAGCGCCGTGTAAGCGAATCCCAATCCAATACCGAGCAATCCGAAAAGAATCAGGGCGGTTTGCCCGGAATATAGCACCAGCGCCAGTCCGATTATCAAGGTCATCAGGAATGCTGCAACCCCACCTATATAAACCTGTCGCGGAGTCATTAAACCGTTTTGGATAATCCGGCTGCCGCCCGAATATGGAGTAAAGTCCGGATTATCGTCGTCATTTCCACTGATATGATCATAATAATCATTGAAAATATTTGCCCCCAGATGACCGAAAATGGTACCAAACAACGCCAATAACCCGATAATAAAATCAAATCGGTGCGTTTCGTACCAGGCGATCGCTGTTCCCAGAATTACCGGAGCAATGCTTGCAGTGACAAATGGTACTCGGGATGCCTTCAGCCAAAGGCTTAAAGATTGTAGGATTTTACGGACCGTCATTACTTAATTAAAGATTGCGTTTGATGAAGTTCAGAATATCCTCATACATGTGAATTTGACCTTCCTGATCGCTGATTCCATGCCGTCGGCCGGGATAAAAAAGCATCTCAAAATGTTTACTTTTTTTAATCATTTCATTAATAAAAGCCAGACTCTGCTGCAGATGTACATTATCATCGTAAGTGCCGTGTATCAGTAAAAAATTTACTTTGATCTGATCGACATAATTAATCGGCGAACTGTTCCGGTATTCCATTTGATGGTCTTTTGGCAAACCCATATAACGCTCGGTGTAAATCGCATCGTAATATTTCCAGTTAGTAACGGGAGCCACCGCTACACCGGTCTTGAAAATCTCCGGTGCCCTGCTAAGGGCATACAGAGTCATATATCCACCGTAACTGGTTCCCCAGATTCCAATTCGGTTGGGATCAACGTATGCCAGGCTTTTCAGATATTTTATTCCGTCGAGTTGATCCTGCAGTTCCAGTTTGCCGAGCTGCTGATAAATCCTTCGCTCCCAGTTGCGCCCGCGACCATAAGAACCACGGTTGTCCAGACTGAAAACCAGATACCCCTGCTGAGCCAGGATTTGATGCCATACGCCCGAATAACGGTTCTGAACGATCTGGACACCCGGACCACCATAAATATAGACCATTACCGGATATTTCTTCTGAGGATCAAAATTTGATGGAAAAAGCAAACTTGCATTTAATGAGTCACCATCCACCGATGCAATTTTAATAAATTTTGTACTCCCAAAATTATATTTACTGACGGAAAATTCCTTATTTCGGTATAAGGTCACCACCTTCTGCCCATTAATCTTATGAAGATTTACGTTGACCGGTGAATTTATTTTCGAGTAAAAATCAAGATAATAAGTAAAATCTTTATTAAAGCAAACCGAATGTTCGCCTTCCGTACTGTCAATCCGGATTATATTACCGGTATTCAGGTCGGCGCAGTAAATATGACGCTCGAGTACCGATTCTCGTGTCGATGTAAAATATAGGCGCTGATTATCTTCGTCAACCCCGTTTAATTCGGTCACCATCCAGTTGCCGCTCGTAATCGGTTTGATGATTTCACCTGTAAATTTGTGCAAATAGAGGTGCAGGTAGCCTTCCAGTTCCGAGTAATAAATAAAGTCACGTGTTTTTTTCAGAAAGCGATATGAATTGGTGACATTCGACCAGTACGGATCTTTTTTCTCTAAAATCACCTTGGTTTCACCGGTAAATGGATTCCCATACAATATTTTTTTATGATTTTGAAGACGGTTGATCGATTGGATGACGACTAAACTAGTATCAGTAAGCCAATCTATCCGTGCTATATATTCACTTTTAGGTGGCGGACAGGTCAACCAGACATTGTTCTTGCTGGCAATATTAACGACAATCACCTTCGCTTCCGGAATTGATTCGCCGGCCACAGGATAAAACTGCCATTCGACCGTCGGATTGATCGGTGAATAATCCACAAGCGGATGTCGGGACACTCCTTTTTCGTTCAATTGTATATAGGCGATCATCCGGCTGTCCGGCGACCAGCAATATCCGCTTTCCAGATCGAATTCTTCCGAGTACATCCAATCCGGCTCACCATTTAATAGAGTTTCCTGTCCATCGGTGGTCAATTGCATATTGTTCGCAGTCGCACAATTCACGATCCACAGGTTGTGCTCCCGGATATAGCTGATCCATTTGCCATTGGGTGCAAATTTAAAATCGTCTTTTTCATCGCCGTCCGTGGTTAACCGTATGACAGAACTATCATTGATAGTGTATAAAAACAAATCGTTATTGCCGGTCAGCAGAAATTGGCCCCCGCTGGGTGACTCGATAAATTCTGAAATATCGAGTCTGACCGATTGTTCGCTATCCGACCAAACCAGCTCTTCCGATTTAAGGACAGTGTCAACCTGCAGCGACTGGGTTGTAATACTCAGCAACCTTTTTTTGGAAGCACTTCCTCCGAGATAATAGACGGTTTTTCCATCGGCTGACCAGGTAAACTTCCGGGATAAGTGCGCTCTCGAATTAAGTCCCGGATCGGTGATCATCTCGCGGACGGTTATCTGGTGCGATTCCTGAGCGAATAAACCCGCCACACCTAATGTCAACACTATCCAACCAGACCGGAAAAATTTCATGTCATTGCCCTATTCTGAAAAATTTTCTGACGGCAAACAATAATTCGTCTTCGCCGACAACTGAAATCGGTTCGACCGGCAGCGATTGCTTGAAAAACCGTCCGTATGCTTTTTTATCGACCCGCCCATCCAGATTAATGACGACTCCGATATCGTTGATCGAACGAATCAGGCGCCCGACTCCCTGACGAAATTTCAGCACCGACTCCGGTACATAATATTCATTGAAGGGATCCTGCCCGGCCTCTTTGAGTTTTTCAACATTCGCTTCGATGATCGGCTCCGAAGGTACCGGAAACGGTAGTTTTGTGATCACTAATATTTCCAGTGCCGAACCGATTATATCGACTCCCTCCCAGAAACTGTCGGTTCCAAACAAAACGGAGTTACGCTCCAAGCGAAACTGCTCCAGTATCGAGGATCGGGAACCACCTTGTCCCTGAGCTAACAGAGTAACGCCCATTTCCACGAAGCCCGGTAAACACAATTGATAAACATCGCGCAGAAAATTATACGAGGTGAACAATACCAACATACCTCGGCCGGTTTCACTCACCAGCCGCCTGATCAGACGGGCGGTCACAAAGGCTTCGCTGAGATCACGCTCATTGGAATGATATGTATAAAAAGCCATCTGATCGTTATAAAAAAAAGGCGAGCCGAGGGGTTTACTGACTACCGGATGTTCACTGATCAATCCGAGCCCGCTGCGACTCAATAAGTAATTAAATGATTCGGCCACCCGCAACGTCGCCGAGGTCAGCACGACAGACGAAAGCGGTTTATATACTTTTTCGAAAATATTACCGGCGATGTCCTGCGGCGTGCAGACAATTTCCACGTTATTATCCTTGCCGTTGCCCGCGATTTCATACCAGAAGATCAGCGTCTTGTCGTTCGCAGTCGTTATCGTCTTTAACGCCTCCAGGTATATTTCGATCAGTAATTTCTGGTTCAGGAACCTCAGGCGCAATTCTTCATACTCCTCGTCGTAATCGGCACAGAGTTCTTCCATCCGGGTATTCAGATCGATGAGCAGGGTTCGGAGACTGCTAAGTTCATAAATAAAACTGCTCGTTTCCTGGATAAAATCGGGAAATTCAGCTGTAAAATCTTTATAGCGTTTTTTTACGCCAAACACCTTTTGGCCGTTTGAAAGGATCGCGAACTTGCTGATAACGATTTTATGAAAAAAGGTCTCCGCGGCGATTTTCACATCGGAGATTTTCTCTATAATCATCGCGCGCAGTATCTCGATTTTATCGGCGAACTTCAACTGTCGGGCAAACTCCGCCAGATCGACTATAATTCCACGTTCCGGAGCCGAACCGTTAAAAAGTCCGGTTAAAAAATAGGTCAGCATCGGGAGATTGATCCGCTGGGCAAAATAATTATAGGCGTTTTTCTCGAGGTTATGAGCTTCGTCAATGATCAGCGCCTCACATTGCGGCAAAATCTGATTATCGGCAGCGGCATCCGCCAGCAGAAGCGAGTGATTGGCTATAATCACATCGGCGTTGAGCGCATTGTAACGCACTTTTCCTAAAAAGCAGCCCCCGTATTTCTGGCACACGCTTGTGGTGCAATAGCCGGGTTCCGAACAGATTTCATTCCAGATGTAACGGTAATTGTTCAGTTTGAAGCCGTTGTTCTCGGATATGTCGCCGGTTTGGGTGTGTTTGAGCCAGATAATGATCGGAATGAGCGCTGATCGCGCCGCGAGATGCAATTGCTGCGGCAAAGCGTTCAGATAACGATGCCAGCGGGTCAGACAGATATAATTGGAGCGCCCTTTCAGAAGCACGGCTTTGAACGGCAAATCCAGTTTCTCAGAAACAAAGGGAATTTCTTTGTAAAATACTTGTTCCTGCAACGTCTTGGTGTTGCTGGCGATCAGTACGCGCTTTTTTTCTTTCGATTGCTGATTCAGCCAGATCACCGCCGGTATCAGATAAGCCAGCGATTTTCCCACCCCGGTCCCGGCTTCAATAATGGCGGAACTTTCGCTTTGCAGACATTGCAGCACCGTTTCCGCCATTTCCTTCTGTTGGGGACGGATTTCAAATCCGCTTAAATGGCGAGCGACCAATCCCGATTTTTCGAAATAGGTTTCAATACCCGGGATCTTCCGTCTGGATTTATTTTTCTCGATCTCCTGACCGAATACGTTCGCCGGCGGTTTCCAGCCTATCTCCGGAGCGCTTTCCGTTCCGAGTGTTTTACGTAAGAGCAATTCCTCGGCGGCATATTTATACAGCAGTTTGTTCGGGTCGTCAGTGTCATTTAAAACCAAATTGATGGTTTGGATGGTCTCCAGATCGTAATCGCGGACTTCTTCAATCAGTTTCAGAAAAATCAGTCCGGTATGGCGGGCATCGGTTTCCGCCCGGTGAGCGCCCTTACCATCCAATCCGTAAAATTCGACAATCGTCGTCAGCCGGTGATTATAAAGAAAAAACAGAAAGGCCTGTGCCAGAAGCAGGGTATCATAAATCGGATTACGGAGGCTTTTTTTTCGAAACCCCTTGAAGCTTTTCAAATATTCATTTACAAAACTCAGATCGAAACCGATATTATGTCCCACCAATGGAGCTGCGCCGATAAAATCCAGGACTTCGTCGAGATGCTGTTCAAATGGCAACTGACCTTTCAACAATGTATCACTGATTCCGGTTAGTTGTTCGATTTCCGGTGGTAGCGGAAAACCGGGATTGCATAGGAAAGACAGCGTTCCGACCGGTTTGCCGTCCGCGAATTTTACCGCCGCGAATTCGATAATGGCATCCTGTTGCGGATTCAATCCGGTTGTCTCGACATCAAAGGCGATAAATTCGTTTAATCCGGCTCTCTGTAAAAATCCTGACATCAGATCATTTGAGCGAATAGTTTTATAGCATCCAGCAGCAGGGCAGGTTTATTTCGCAACGCAACCTTGAATATTGAAAGGATGTTGATTTCAGTCGGTGGAATTTTCCGGAGCAAGCCTGCGATCTCATCTAATTCCGCATCGGTCAGTTGGGTAATCCACTCCTTAATGTTATAAAAACGGGCATAATCCCTGCCGACGCCCTTATCCCACTCACTCTGGTATTCCCTGAGATTTTTGAGACTCCAGTCGCCTATGTCGAGGGCTTGAGCGGCAACGCTGCCGGCAATTTTTCCGGCAGTAATGGCGGCCAGAATTCCGCCGCCGGTGACCGGATTAACCTGTCGAGCAGCATCTCCCACGACCAGCAACCCGTCGGCTGCAATCCTCTTCAGCGATTTCGCGACCGGGACGCCGCCCGCCGTCGTCGTCAAGCGCGATGCCTGAGGAAATTTTTCAGCAATGAAACTGTCTAACAGCCGGGCGGCACTGCGACCGTCATAATTGCCCCCGTTGATCCCCAGTCCGACATTGGCGGTGCGATTGCCTTTTGGAAAAACCCAGACATATCCTCCCGGCGCCAGTCTGCTGGAAAAATAGAAATCGATGCAGTCTTCCGCAACATCTATATTGCCCAGCAAGGATTGTACACAAGACTCGATATCCTTCGGAACCGTCTGTGTCCGGATCCCGGCAAAGCGGGCAATCCGTGATTCCACTCCGTCGGCCGCGATGATGATTTTAGCACTAACCGATATATCCCGGTTGATATGTCTGAGAAAGACTTTCCATTCATTTCCCTGCGGCTCGATTTTATAAACATTGGTTTTCGTAAATACTTCAACCCCCTGATTGGCAGCGATTTCAGCCAGACCGTTATCAAACAGCCGCCGGTTTAGTACGGCCCCATAGGCCGGCAGATTGAGGCTTACTTCCATCCCGGAAGGCGATATCAGCCGGGCTCTGTTTATCATCGTCGCAACCCATTGCGGATTGACTGACACAAATTTCTCCAGACCGGGTATAGAAGTCGCCTCCGCGCAGCGCACCGGTACGCCGATTTCCCGGTCTTTCTCGAACAATGCCACCGTCTTGCCTGCCGTTTTAGCAAACCGTGCCGCCGTGCTTCCTGCCGGGCCGCCGCCCACGACGACTACATCATATTCTGTCCGCATAATTCCTCCTTATCCGATCACTGCCAGAGCTTCGAACGGACACAGCCGGACGCAAATTTCGCAACCGGTGCATTTGTTGTTATCGACGATCAGTTTCGTTTCGCTCAATTCCAGACAGTCCGCCGGACAAACCGAAACGCAGGTACCGCATAAATCACAACGATCCAAATCGATTTGCAACATATTATTCCTCGACCTGGAAAGTCGGATAGTTCAGATTAAACCGTGAAATGTAATAAAAACGGCAGAGGTAGTAATTAATCAGAACAACAATAAAAAAGAGAGGAAATTCGACGCAGAGGGTCAGCGCAATGAACATGATCGGATAGCGAATCGAGCGCAACACCCAGGCTTCCGTCGGTTTGAAAAGCATTATTACAAAAAGCGGCGAAGCCAGCAGACAGGACAGACTGATGACCGGATCGCCATGATACAGACCGAGCGCAAAGCTCAATATCAAACAGATAAAGGCCACCCAAATGGTTGGTTTATTTTCCAATTGCACCGAAATGGTCTTCTTCCCGGTTTTAAAGTCGCCTTTTTTATCTGGAATGGTCGTCAGAATCGCTACTGATGTCCAGGCCAGCAAATACGGCATGGCGTACAATATTGCTTGCCACTGCCATTCGCCAGCCATGATCCACCCGCAGAAAAACAGGCACAGACCGCTGATAAAATTTACCAAAACTCCCAACAAGGGTTTATCTTTCCATTCAAAGGGCTTAAAATTGTAAATATATCCCCAGAAAAAGACACAGATCGCCAGCATACCAAACAGTTCCAGATCAACCAGGGCGGCCACCAGCAACGTTATTATGATCGTCGCTACGGCAATCTTTAAAGCCGTGCCAGCCTGGACATATTCTTCGGAGATCAGGAATAATTTCTTGTTTTCCTTGTCGCTTTCAATATCGCATAACTGATTTAGGATAAAGGTCGCTCCGGTGGCCAGAGTTATTAAGGCAAATTCCAAAAGAATCAGCCAGTTGAATTTCAATGACCACCAGACCGGATCAGAATTCACGATGAAATTTGCGCTGTACCCTGCCAAGGTGATGATCCAGACCGCAAAGAAAAGCGTCGGGCGGAAAATGAACAGATAATCGAGCCAGGCGACCGATTTCGAGCTAACTTTTAACATTAACCCTCCTTTTCGTTTTTGATTTGCTCGCAGTACTGCCCGTTAAAACAAGCGGTGCAGAAGTGATCTGCGGGCAAGGTCATTGAACTGAGTAAACCTTCCAGACTGATATATTCCAGACTATCAACATCGAGATAAGTTCGGATCTCTTCGATCGTTTTCTGATTTGCAATCAACTCCTGTCGCGACGGGAAATCCATGCCAAAGTAACAGGGATATTTCACCGGCGGCGAGCCGATGCGGATATGAATCTCCTTCGCGCCGGCTTCCCGCAGCATCCGCACCAACTTGCGCAAGGTCGTTCCGCGAACAATCGAATCGTCTACGATCACCACTTTGCGGTCTTTCAGCACGCCGCTGATAGTATTGAACTTGATCTTGGCGGTGAAATCGCGTAATGACTGCGTCGGATGGATGAAAGTGCGCCCGATATAATGATTACGAATCAAACCGATTTCATAGCGCGCAGTCGAACGCTGTGAAAAGCCGATCGCGGTGGTATTGCTGGAATCTGGCACGGAAATGACGATTTCAGCTTCCGGAACTGGTTTCTCAATCGCCAGATTCTTGCCCAGTTTACGGCGGATTTTATCCACGTATTCGCTGAAAATTCGGCTGTCCGGACGCGAAAAATAAACGTATTCAAAGATGCAATGCTTCGGTTCCGGCGGCGCGATCTGATAGGTTTTCATTTCCGTGCCGTCCAACACCAGCATCTCGCCGGGATTTACGTCCCGCTGATAGACGGCGCCGATCAGATCGAAGGCGCAGGTCTCCGAGGCGAAAACATAGGATCCGTTCAGCGATCCGAGACAGAGCGGCCGAAAGCCCCGTTTGTCGCGGGCGACAATCATTTTATCGTCAAACAGGATCAGCACGGAAAAGGCGCCCTTTAGACGGCGAAGCGCCTGCAATAATTTTTCCTCAACGGTCGCGCCTTCCGCATGCGCGAAAAGGTGGATGATATATTCGGTATCCGAGGTCGTCTGGAACAAAGTACCGTGGGCTTCGAGATCGCGGTGGAGTTCATCCAGATTAATCAGATTTCCGTTGTGGACAATACTGATCTGGCTGCCTTGATATTTAAACGTTAACGGCTGGATATTCTCGTTGTGACAGCCGCCGTGAGTCGAATATCGCACATGTCCGATGGCGGTTTTCCCAGGCAGCCGGCTCAGACTCTCGCGATTAGCGAATACATCCGCGACCAGTCCTTTTCCTTTTTGAATATAACTGGCATTACCATCGAAAGAAGCGATCCCGACTCCTTCCTGTCCACGATGCTGAAGAGCATACAGCCCCAGATAAGTTAGATTAGCCGCTTCTTTATGATTATAAATTCCTACAATTCCACACATTTTTAACCGTTGATTAATTTAATATGATTGGAGTAAATCCAGCCGCGTTCATGGCGCTCGGCTTCGATCCGGTAAATTCCTTCCGGGACTTCTAATTCCAGGCTGTTGGTGTATTCTTCATGATATATTTCGCCATCGCGGATGACTTTGCAGAGGGCCACTTGCGGCAGAGAGACTTTCAGCAGTCCGCTGCTGAACGCGCCGGTCTCTCCCATATGTAACGTCGTTCGCCCAGCTTGGATACTGAACCGGAATCCACGGGCATCTCCGCGCCGATAATTAGAAAAAAAACAACGCCCGGAATGGATGATATTGAAAATTTCACTTTCGGTCTGCCGGACATCCGTTTTAGGTAGTTCGGCATCGCAGAGAATATGCGTGCGAATGGACTTAAACATGATCTTATAGTCGAAAATGGCTTTTGAGAAAATGCCCAGGGCTTTAACCTTGGTGGCATGCGCGTCCACCGAACCGACTCCGATGACCTTCCGGGTTAGGTTGGCCTGATCCCACCATGCCAGTAAATTGTTGGCCGGACTGGTGGAAAAACTTCGCGGATGAAGAACGTTCCAGTATTTATTGCGAATCGTAGTGGCTTCCAGCCAGTGCGACATCATATTCCAGATTTCAATCACTTCAATTTCGGGATAATCCAGACTGCTCCAGGTGATTGCCGGAAATCCGGGCAGTGAATAACGGGCGTGCCGCTGTTCGAAAGGATGGGCGGCAATGCCCAGAAAACCGCCCGCCTTTATCGCTTTGATATATTCCTGATGGGAAAGATCCGGCGGTAAAATCTGGTCTATTCCAAAGGCCAAGTAATGATGCCGGTCTTCTTCATCTTGGATTTCATACCCGACGGTAACAAATAAATCGTCATACCAACCCGGAATGCCTTCATCCCGGCCTTTTAAAGTCATGTGGTCGCTGAACAGAATATAATCCAGACCGGCCCCCTGACCCGCCTTAATAATTTCCGGATAGGTTCCGCTGCCATCCGAATAAACCGTATGAACGTGCAGACATCCGATGTATTCTTTTAAGTCGTTCATTCTATTCTGCCTAGTAACAATAATGCGGCGCCAGCCCCGAGGGCATCGGCCGCCAAATCTCGCCAACTAAAAATATTCCCTTTCTGCCGGGAGTCGCGGATTTCTTTCAAAATGCCCAGCGAAATCGTCAGAGTGGCCGACTTGAAATGAGCTGTTCCCGATTTTTCATCCAATATGCGGTTTTGTCCGTAAAAAGCGGTCGTCGTCAGGTAAAATGAAGTGCTGAAGTGCTTGAGTTTATCGAGTGCCAGCCACTTATCGGCTGGCTTCGGCGGGCCAACTGGCGCCAGCGGCGACTGGGCTGAAAGTCCGGTCATCAGAGCCAAGATCACCACCAATATGCGCAAACCTTTCATATTAAACCAATCGAACTTAGCAATACCAAACTAATCAATATCGGCGCAACAAACCGAATCAGAAAGCGCCAACTACTAAAAACCCACCCGGGAACACCCCTCGCGCCCTGCTTGATCTCCGGCAATGCGTTTTCCCGGCCCCAGAACCAACCGACAAAAATCGTAATGCAAAGCCCACCAACCGGCAGACAGATGTTGGATGCCAGATAATCCATAAAATTGAAGATCGTCAGATTGAAAATCTGCACCTGCGACCAACGTCCGAAAGAAAGCGCGCTCGGAACGCCCAGCAACAGACTGACTGCACCGCCGATCACCGCCATTTTCCGGCGATTAAACTTATATTCATCGACAAAGTAGGCCGTGATGACCTCCAGCAGCGAAATTGTTGAAGTCAAAGCTGCCAAAGCCATTAAAATGAAAAACAGGATTCTGAACCAGTAACCACCCGGAATAAAATTAAACAGGATCGGCGAAGTATTGAACAGTAGTCCGGGGCCTTGATCAGGCCGCATTCCCAGCGCGAAAATGGCCGGGAAAATCATAAAACCCGCCAGTAAAGCGATACCAGTGTCGATCACCACGATGCTGGTCGCACCTGTCGGGATGTTATCCTTCTTCGCTAAATAACTGCCATAGGTAATCATAACTCCCATGCCCAGACTAAGTGAGAAAAAGGCCTGGCCAAGCGCTACCAGAACCGTCCGAATGGTCACAAACTCCAGATTTGGTTTCAGCAAATACTCAATCCCGCCCCGTGAATTTTCCAGAGTAATTCCGCGGATAACCAGAACCAGAATGATTAATATCAGGCTGGGCATCAAAATCTTACTGGCTTTTTCAATGCCCTTGGTTACTCCAAAATAAATTATTCCCACCGTTAAAGCCATGAAGATCGTCTGATAGGGTATGCTCCAGCTGCCGCTGCATGATAAATTACGGAATAATTGAGCTGCCTGCCCCGTGCTGCTCATTGCGCTGAACGAATCCCGGATGGATTCGACAATGTATCCCAGACACCATCCGGCAATCACATTATAATACGATAAAATAATAAATCCGGTCGCGATCCCCAGAAAACCAACCCCCATCCAAAAGGGTTTGCCGCCGGAAAGCCGTCGGAAACTACCGACTGGATTTTGCTGGGCATTGCGTCCCATGACGATCTCAGCTATCACGACCGGCAATCCGATAATAGCGACACAAATCAAATAAATAAGAATGAAAACTGCTCCGCCGTGTTCGCCGACTAAGTAAGGAAACTTCCAGATATTCCCCAGACCGACAGCTGAACCGGCGGCTGCCAGGATAAATCCAAGTCTTGAAGTCCACTGTTCGCGTGATTCTGCCATTTTACTTACCGAGATTGAAGGTGTATTTCAAAGTAATGCCGTCCATGGTCAGTTCTACGGCGTCTTTCGGAAAATTTATTAAATGGGCGTCGACCACCGCATCCATCAGACAAATGATATAATTTCCAACGCACCACCAGGCATATTTATTACGGATTTCGCGCGGACGCCAGGAATTTAAACTGAGTTGTTTACCGGTAATTGAGAAGATACTGTCCTGTTTCTGACTTTCAGATAAACCTACCCAGGCGTCGACTCCCAGCGTTTCTTTGGTAGTTTTTACATAACTGTAAAGTTTGTTATAATGGATAAAATTGTACGTAAAGTAGCTCTCGGCCGCCAGAAAGAGCAGGCCTTTGATTGGCTTGCGATTATAAACCTGGCCCCAACCCGGTATAAAGGCTGAGCGCAGCAAGGCGCCTTTCGGTGAAATTTTCAGAAGCGTGTCGGACTGGGCCGGAACCATACTCCCGCCCTTAACATTCATCAATAATACAATTCCGACCAAACCGATTATGCGTTTCAGGAGCAGCTCCTCATGCTCTACCAGGCTCCCACCACCACCGCCGATTGCGGAACGATTCCGATACGCAGCTCGTTTGTACCCGCATCGAATATTTCACCGTCAAAATGAACCGGCAAGGGTTTTTCGCTGTTTATCCGGATCGATTGACAGCGCATCGTCAGGACTTCGGGTACTTCGGCGATCGTGCCGCTTTTCAACCGTCCCAGATTCACAACCAGCTTCCAGAGCGGCAGCTCCGGTATCAGACAAATATCGAATAACGAGTCATGAATATCGGCCTGCGGATTAAGCTTCAGACCGCCGCCGCACGCCCAACCATTGCCGATTGCCAGCAGGAACGAACGATCGGTGCTGATCGGACAGCCATCTATTTCGATTTCCATCGGGAGAGATTTCCAGAACGCCAGACTCGACAGGACCGCATATAGATATGCCAGGCTGCCCTTTAATATCTTAAGACTTTTGGTCTTCAAATTGACATAGGCGTCGAAACCGATTCCCACTCCGTTCATAAAAATACGGTTGCCGATGGTTCCCAGATCCATAAACCGGGTTTTATATTCCGTCAGAATCCGGACGGCTTTTTCGATCGTTCGCGGCATATTGATACAACGAGCGAAATCATTTCCCGTTCCATCGGGAATTACGCCGAAAGCGGTCGGAGTGCCGGCCAGACCGTTCATCACTTCATTGGCGGTTCCGTCGCCGCCATAGGCTACGACCGCGTCATATTCCCGGTGTATTTTATCGGCAATGCGAGTGGCATGCAGAGGCGCTTCCGTTAAGTAATAGTCAAAGCGGACTCCGCTCTTTGCCGTAATTTCTTTAAGCAATGGCAGACGCTTTATCGTCCGACCTTTACCGGCGGCAGGATTGACGATGATGGCGAATCTGTAGGCCAATTACTCCCTCTCCCGGGCAGCGACGGCTTCAATCTCGACTAACACGTCCAACGGCAGACGACTCACCTGAAATGCCGAACGCGCCGGAGCTGCGTCCGGAAAATACTCGCTGAAAACCGTATTTAAAGTGGAAAAATTTTTCAGATCGCTTAAAAACACAGTGAATTTCACGACATTCCTGAGACTGCTGCCGGCCGCCTGCAGGACAGCCTCAAGGTTGCGCAACACCTGGCGTACCTGGCCTTCAAAATCTTCGGTCGCGATTTTATTAGTCGTCGGATCTAAAGGCAGTTGTCCGGCCGTGAAAACCAGGTTTTCCGAAACGATCGCCTGACTGTATGGTCCGCTGGCAATCGGTGCATCCTTCGTGGCAATAACTTTCCGATCTACTTTCCCCAGCATACGTTCAACTCCTTATTGGCTTTCAATTCATCCAATCGCCGGACAGGGGTCGTAAACGGCGCCTGATGCAATTTTTCCGGCTCGGCTTGACTTTCCCGGTCAATTCCGATCAGAGTCTCGACAAAACGATCCATCGTCTCCAGGCTTTCGGTTTCGGTCGGCTCAATCATCAAAGCCTCTTTCACTATCAACGGAAAATAAACCGTCGGGGCATGAAATCCGAAATCCAGCAGACGCTTGGCAATGTCGAGCGTCTTGATCCCGGAGCGTTGATGCTGGCGTTCCCCGGAAGCCACAAATTCATGCATACAGATCAGGTTGTAAGGTATATCGAAAATGCCCTCCAGCTTTTTACGCAGGTAGTTGGCGTTCAAAATGGCATTGCGGGAAACCGCTTCCAATCCGGCTCTGCCCATCATGCGGATATAGCAGTAAGCCCGCACGATAATCCCAAAATTTCCGTAAAATCCAAGCACTTTACCGACCGAATCCGGATAATTTTCATCCAGGTTGTAGCGTCCGCCGTTTTTAATAATTCGTGGCAAAGGCAGATAGCCGGCTAATTTTTCATTAACGGCAATTCCGCCGCTGCCCGGTCCGCCGCCGCCATGAGGAGTCGAAAAGGTCTTATGCAGATTGATATGCGTAATGTCAAAGCCCATATCGCCCGGCCGCACGATGCCGAGCAAGGCATTCAGATTGGCACCGTCCATATAGACCAGACCATCCTGAGCGTGAACGATACTGACGATTTCTTCTACTTTTTCCTCAAATAAGCCAAGCGTATTGGGATTGGTCAGCATCAGACCGGCGACTTCCGGGGTCATTTTCGCCCGTAAATCTTCCAGATCAATGCAACCGCGCTCGTTAGATTTCAGGGAAACGGTCTCAAAATTTGCCGAAGCGGCACTGGACGGATTGGTACCGTGAGCCGAATCGGGAATCAGGATAAAGCGGCGGGGCGCACCTTTTTTCTCAAAATATTTTTTCATCAGCAACACGCCGGTCAGCTCTCCATGCGACCCGGCGGCCGGCTGCAGTGTGGCGGCCTGCATGCCGCTTATTGTGCAAAGATACTGTTCGAGTTCGTAAAGAATCTGTAAAGCTCCCTGAGCCAGATTTTCATCCTGGAGCGGATGGATATTGGCCAACCCGGAGAGTCCGGCCAGGTGCTCGTTAATCTTGGGATTGTATTTCATGGTGCAGGAACCGAGTGGGTAGAAATCTTTGTCGACATGATGATTCATGGTCGAAAGATTCGTGAAATGCCGCACAACTTCCGGTTCGCTGACTTCCGGTAATTTCAGTTCGGTTTGCCGCAGCAGATTCGCCGGGATGAGTTCGTTCAGCTCCGGCGTCGGTTTCACACCGTCCGGCAGAGTGACTCCCGCTTTGCCCGGTTGAGAATATTCAAAAATTAATTTTTCCATTCCCGATTCCTTAATTTACAATTTGATTTTGGCTTTAATTAATGGTACGACGGCCTGGAGCGCTTCCGGAATTTTTTCACTAAAACGTCCGCCAGCGGTTGCCATGTGGGCTTGTCCACCGCCGCCGCCGCCCAGGATTTTACCGAGTTCACGCACGATCTCCCCGGCCTTAAGACCAAATTGCTGTATCGAGCGATCAGCTACGACCACAGCCAGATTGGGCTTTTCATTAATGATGCCGGCGATTACTCCGACGCCGTCGCCGATTTTATTGCGCACCAGATCGCCTATCTTTTTCAGTTCATCGAGATTATCGACCTGTACCTGAAAAGTGAGGATTTTCAGACTTCCGATCGTCTCGGCTTTCGCCAGCAGGCTTTCGATTTCCTGTTCGAAACCCGACTTTTTATTCTGCCGCAGTTCCTTTTCTAAGTTTTTATGCTCGCCGATTAATTTTTCGATCCGGTTCGCGAGTTGTTCCGGGCTGACTCCCAGCAATCCGGTCAATTTTTCCAGGGTATGCTCGTTTTCGCGGGCAATATCGAGCACGGCAGCGCCGGTCACAGCCTCGATGCGGCGGACACCGGCTGCCACCGCCGATTCCGTGACGATTTTAAAACAACCGATGTCACCGGTGCGGCGCACGTGCTTGCCGCCGCATAATTCCTTCGAGAATTCTCCCACACTGATCACCCGCACTCTATCGCCGTATTTTTCACCGAAGAGCGCCATGGCGCCGGAATCGCGGGCGCTCTGATAATCTTTTTGCTCGGCGCTAACTGGTAAATTCTCGCGGATACGGGCATTAACCAAATCTTCGACGGCCTCGATCTCCTTTTTGGTAACCTTGGTAAAATGGGTAAAATCGAAGCGTAGTCTTTCCGGAGTGACCAATGAACCGGATTGATGCACGTGATCTCCGAGAACCTGACGCAGAGCGGCCTGCAATAAATGCGTCGAGGTATGATTAGCGCGAATTTGCAGATTGGCGATTTCGTCGACCATAGCTCTGACTTCCGCAGCATTGATGGCACTTCCGGTCTCGAAACGACCGGTATGCATTACCGAAGAATTGATTTTGCGGACGTCGTCTATTTTTAAGCGGAAATCACTGCCTTCAATGATCCCGACATCGCCGACTTCACCGCCGGCCTCAGCGTAAAACGGCGTTTTGTCGAGTATCAAATGGACATTTTCATTCTCGATCCGATATTTGCGGATGACAGATTGCGTTTCCAGATTTTCATAACCGACGAATTCGGAATCCGCTCCAGTCGTCAGGGTCACCCAGTTGCCCTCTTTAAGGAAATTATCCGCCTGAAAGGCAACCGAAGCCCGGGCGCGCTCTTTCTGCTGTGCCATTTCGCTTTCAAAGCCGTTTTGATCCACGCTAAGCCCGGCCTCCTCCGCCAAGAGGCGGGTCAGATCGACCGGAAATCCGTAAGTGTCGTAGAGTTTAAACACGTCGGCGCCGGGAATCGTATTCTCACCAATTTTTAGCAAATTGTCCCTGATCTTCCCAAAAACATCCAGACCGCGATCGAGCGTAGCTCCGAAGGATTTCTCCTCGGACTTGATAACATCCTGAATATGTCCGCGGCGTTCGCGGATTTCCGGATAGGTATCACCCAAAACATGGATGACACTGTCAACCAACTGATAAATAAACGGTTTATGCATTTCCAGCATCCGTCCGAAGCGAGCAGCCCGGCGCAAAATACGACGAATCACGTATCCACGCCCGTCATTGGAAGGCAATCCGCCATCGGCGATCGCAAAGGAAAGCATACGAATATGATCGGCGATCACCCGATGTGGCATGCCGGTTGTTTCCCTATAAGGTTTGCCGGTCAGCGTGGTGATCTGTTCGATAATCGGGGTAAATAAATCGGTGTCATAATTGGAATGTTTGTTCTGTACAGCCGCCACAATCCTTTCCAGACCGGCGCCGGTATCAACATGTTTCAGCGGCAATGAGATGAGATTGCCGGATTTATCCCGTTCATATTGAATGAAAACCAGATTCCAGAGTTCAACATATTCTGGACTGCCGGCGTTGATCATTCTTGCCTGTTGATTATCCAACTGGGAGCCGGTGTAATAATGGATTTCCGAGCAAGGCCCGCATGGACCGGTTTCACCCATCTCCCAAAAATTCTCTTTATCACCAAAACGGAGGATGCGGGTAAAGTCTATATCAGTATTTTCGAGCCAGGCTTTGAAGGCTTCATCATCGTCCCGATAGACGGTCGCCCAAAGACGCTCCTTGGGGAATTTCCAGACCTCGGTAAACAGTTTCCAGGCCATTTGAATGGCTTCGCTCTTGTAATAATCGCCAAATGACCAGTTGCCCAGCATTTCAAAAAAGGTATGATGATAGGTGTCCTTGCCGACCTCTTCAAGATCGTTATGTTTGCCGCTGACGCGGATGCATTTCTGAGAGTCGGCGATCCGCGGGTGCTCGATTTTCTCCTGACCGAGAAAAATTCCCTTGAACTGATTCATGCCGGCGTTGGTGAATAAAAGCGTCGGATCGTTCTGAGGAATTACCGGAGCACTGCGCACAATCTTATGGCCATTAACTGAAAAAAATTCCAAAAATTCGCGGCGGATATCACTGGCGGTCTTCAACTAGGCTCCCTGTTAAAAAATATATAATCCACTAAAATTCATAATCACCTTCTATGAGAGTGAAAGTTATTCGGAATCGGGCAGATAATCAAGCAGATATTCGACTTTTCTGACACCTTTCAGATGGTTTTTTGCAGGGCTTTAAGGACTACACCGGGTTGAAACCCTTTTTGTATCAGAAAACGATAAATTTTATCGCGGCGTTTGGGATCGTTTCCCAAAGCGGCGGCCTTCTTACGGGCAAGAGTCAGGGCGGTACGAATTTGATCTTCTTCCTTGACCAATTGATTTACGGCAGTTTCGATCAGATCGCGGGCGATGCCCTTCATCAGCAGCGCCCGGCGGATTTTCTGCAAACCGTTGCTGCTCAGGTTTAATTGATCGTGAATGAAAGTCTCGCAGAAAACACGATCGTCTAGATACCCTCTTTCCAAACAGTACCGGACTACTCTTTCGCTGATCGGACGGTCAAATTTCTGACGCCGCTGGAGATACTGTTGAAGCTCTTTCCGGCTCCGCATCCGGAGCGCCAAGTATTTGACAGCCGCTTCCCTGGCCTGTTCGAATTGCTCATGTTGCCGAATGATTTGAATCTGCTTGTCATTCAGCTGCTGGCCGACATTGATTTGAAAATGGCTGAAGGTGTCGGCGCAAATCCCAAATGCAAATTCATTATCGAGGTAAATATTCAGTCGCCCGGCTTTCTTTTTCTGGGATTCAATTTTCGTAACGGTTCTTAAAGTATTAAGACCGGACGCAGAGTCTGGATTCACGTCGTTTCCTTGGTCTTTCCCGAATTTATTCTTTTACGAGCCCAAGGTGAACTTTGACCTGCTGCTCCAGCTTGCCCATGAGTTCTTTATTCTCGGTGAGATAATTTTTAGCGCTTTCGCGGCCTTGTCCGATACGCTCGTCGCCATAAGAATACCAGGCTCCGCTTTTTTGAACGAATCCGGCTTCCACGGCGGTATCGAGTACGTCGCCAACGTAGGAAATGCCCTGATCGAAGGTCAGATCGAATTCGGTTTCTTTGAACGGCGGGGCCATTTTATTTTTTACGACTTTGACGCGGGTACGGCTGCCGATGTTGGCATTGCCCTCCTTAATGGTGGCGATGCGGCGGATATCGAGGCGCAGAGAGGTATAAAATTTCAAAGCCCGTCCGCCGGTGGTCGTCTCCGGATTCCCGAACATGACGCCGATTTTCTCGCGGATTTGGTTAATGAAAATGACGGCAGTGTTGGATTTGCTGACTGAGCCGGTCAGTTTGCGCAAGGCCTGCGACATCAGGCGTGCCTGTAAACCGACGTGTGAATCGCCCATCTCGCCCTCGAGTTCGGCCCGCGGAACCAGAGCCGCCACCGAATCAATTACGATTACATCGATCGCGTTACTGCGTACGAGAGTCTCGGTGATTTCCAGCGCCTGCTCGCCATGATCCGGCTGCGAAACCAGCAGATCATGGGTGTTGACCCCGAGTTTGGCGGCGTATAACGGATCCAGGGCATGTTCGGCGTCTACGAAGGCGGCATATCCACCGGCTTTTTGCGCCTGAGCGATGATATGCAGTGCCAGGGTGGTTTTACCGGACGACTCCGGACCAAAAACCTCAGTGATGCGGCCGCGCGGAATTCCGCCAACTCCGATACAGGCATCCAATGACAGACAGCCGGTCGGGATTACATCCACTGCGATTTTGACAGAATCATCTCCGAGACGCATGATCGAGCCTTTGCCGAACTGACGGTCGATTTGGGTCATCGCTAAATCAAGGGCTTTTAATTTATCATTATTTTTATCGGCCATTTTACACTCCTGTTTTTATTTCAAATTAAATCCCGCCAATCGGGTATAAATCGCTCCTCCGGATGTTAAATTACTCTCGTAAAATATAACATTTTCAACCGGATTAATGGTAGGAATTATTTCATATTTTAAAAATCTCTCCAGGCCGGGAATTGCGCGGCGCGGATTTTTAACCCGGCCAAGCGTCAGATGCGGGCAAAAGGCACGCTCTTCCGGCTGAAAACCGAAATCCTGCAACGCCGTTGCTACCTGCCGGGCTATTGCCTGAACCTGCCGCACACCATCCGTGATTCCCAGCCAGAGCACCCGCGGCTTGTGAATATTCGGGAAACAACCGGTCATTCCGCAAACGAATTCGAATGGTTCGATATTCGCCAGACAGGTGGTCAGTTTACGACTGATTTCGGGAATAATTTTTTCTTCGGTGTCGCCTAAGAATTTTAACGTCAGGTGCATATTTTCGGGCGTTACAAGCCGAACATTCTCGCTTAATTCCGGAATAGTGTGACGAATCGCTGCGATCTGGCGGCGCGTTGCGTCGCTGACCGGGATGGCAATAAAAGTTCTTTTCATTTTAGTTCGATTGTATCAGTAAAAGACGTAACTGATTAAGTGCCGCCTGCGAAAAGCGTAATTTGTTGGCCAGGCGGTCACCACTGAAATTGAATGCGTAAGTCGCGACACCGTTTTTATCCGCCAGTCCAATCCACACTAAACCAACCGGCTTTTCAGGACTACCGCCGGAGGGGCCGGCGATTCCGGTTGTGCTCAACCCAATGTCACAGCCGGCAATCAGGCGTGCACCGCGTGCCATTTGTCCGGCAACTTCCGCGCTGACAGCCCCGAATTTTACGATCTGTTCGGGCTCGACTCCGAGCACATTGACCTTGGCGGCATTGCTGTAAGCGACGACGCCGCTTAGAAAATATTCCGAGCTGCCCGGAATGTCCGTCAACCGGCTGGCGATTAACCCGCCCGTGCACGATTCCGCCACCGCCAGAGTCAGACCTTTCTGTAGCAGGAGGGCCGCGACAACCGATTCAAGCGTTTCATCGCCATAGCCATAAACATTCCTGCCAAGTAAATCGCTGATAAACCGGACATGCTCGCCGAGCCGGGCGATTTCCCGATCGTCAGCGGCGGTCAATTCGACATCAATATGGGTAATCTGCGGCAGGAAAGCGACTTCAACCAGCGGGTGGGCTTCAATCCAGTCTTTCATCAGGGTATAAATCTGCGATTCCGGCAAACCGGTGACATGGATGAATTTTGTTTCGATGCACGGCCGGTTGAGAAGCAACAAATCCGGGACGATCACTTCGATCAGCATGGCTTTCATTTCCGCAGGAACGCCCGGCATGACATAGTAAATCCGCCCTTCGTGTTCGATTTTCAGTCCGGGCGCCGAACCGACCGGATTCTCAAGAATTTTAGCGTTCTGTGGAATGTAGGCTTGTTTCAGATTTGTTTTCGGCATTGGCAAGCCGCGTTTCCGAAACCGGTTTTCGATATTTTGGGCGATTTCATGCACGAATTTCAGAGGTACGTGAAAATAATCCGCCAGAGCCGCAACGGTCAGATCGTCATGCGTCGGGCCGAGTCCGCCGGTCAGCAAGACTAGTTTTATATCAGTTGAAAGACTTCCGAGAACAGCGCCAATCTGAGCCGGATCGTCGCCAAGCGTTACGATCAGTTGGGTTTTTATTCCCAAGCCTTTGAGGGTCCGGGCAATGAAGGTTGCATTGGAATTTGTGACGTGTCCCGCAATCAGTTCATTGCCGATCGAGAGGATTGCGGCATTGTTCACAAGATTATGATCCCCAGATTTATCACGATGCCGGTGAATATGCCGGCCAGGAGATCGTCGGCCATTATGCCAAACCCGCCGCCGATTAATTCCAGCTGCCGGATCGGTTTTATTTTAGTTATATCGAAGAAACGGAAAATAAGGAAAGACAGGACGATCAGAGCGAGGTCTTTCGGATACGTCAGCGGCGGGATTATCGTCATCGTCAGCCAGATGCCGACGACCTCATCAATGACGACATAGGACGGATCAATCTCACCGATGCGTTGTTCGATATATTCGGAAGCAAAAATCCCCAGGAAAAAGAAAAATGTCACCAGCGCCAGATTCAACCAGAAAGCATGCCAGGGAATCAAAAACCAGACTACTAGGCCGGCCGCCGTCCCCCAGGTGCCAGGCGCAAACGGGATGTAGCCGATAAATCCGAAAGTCGCCACGATCCGGTAGATAAGTTTTTTCACGTTCACTTTTTAAAAACCTGTGCAATGGATTTTCGGTTTATGTACAAATATTCAGCGCCGGTCCAAACCGTAAAAATCGTCGTGAGTAACATTAGGTAATAAATAATCCGGTAATCGGCGATCCAGCGGATATAATCCGAAATGCCCAGAAAAATCTCCCAGCGCTGGGTGATTATATAGACCAAAATAAAACAGATTACACCAACCTGCGTGCCGGTCTTGGCTTTGGCGGTATTCCGGGTCACCATGGTTTGATTTTGTGAATTCATCAGAATGCGGATGCCGGTTACAATAAAATCCCGCAATATCACCAATATCACCATCCATAGCGGAACCAAATCCATGACGACAAAGGAAATGAACGCTGCCGACATCAGGATTTTATCGGCGAGCGGATCGAGGAATTTACCCAGCTTGGTCACGGCCGAATATTTACGGGCCAGGTAACCGTCGTAAACATCGGTCACGGAAGCAATGATAAAAATCAGCAGGGCGAAAATCTCAAAAAAGCGGTAGCGTGTGAACAGAAAATAGATAAAAAGTGGCGTGAGGAGTATTCTGAACAATGACAAGAGATTGGGATAATTGAAAACGCTTTTCATTATAAATTTGTCCTGCCTTCGAGTGCATGGGTTAAAGTAATTTCATCGGCATATTCCAGTTCGATGCCGGACGGAAGTCCCTGGGCAATGCGTGACACTTTAATATTTTTAATCTTGAGCAATTTGGAGAGATAGAGCGCCGTTGTTTCGCCGTCACGGGTTGGATTTATGGCCAGAATCACTTCACGGATTTGTTCCAAGCGGTAAAGCAGTCCCTGGATATTCAGATCGTCCGGTCCGATGCCATTCAGAGGCGAGAGCACTCCCCCCAGAA
Source organism: uncultured bacterium (assembly GCA_964576275.1). GTDB lineage: Bacteria > Fidelibacterota > UBA2242 > UBA2242 > UBA2242 > JAGNGI01. The sequence continues at coordinate 59,090 of CAZNUN010000002.1, forward strand.
CATGATACAGTCCGTGGTAATGTCCGGTCTTCTCGATTGAAATTACATCCATCGGCTCCTGTACCACGCAGATCGTGCCGTGGTCGCGCTTCGGATCGGTGCAGATTTTACACGGATCGGTTTCGGAAATATTAAAACACTGGGAGCACCGGAAAATCCGATCCTTGATGTCGACGACGGCCTTTGCCAGCGCGACCGCATCTTCCCTATCTGCTTTCAACAGAAAAAAGGCCATCCGTTGGGCGGATTTCCGGCCGATACCGGGAAATTTCGCCAGACGCTCGATCAGGTTTTCCAGTGAATCCGGCAAGGCGCTCATAGACCGGGTATCTTCATGCCTCCCGGTAAATTGGCCATCATGCCGCCGGTAAGGCCAGCCATTTTCTCCTGGGACAGTTCCTGAGATTTCGTCAGAGCCTGATTAACGGCGGCTACGACCATATCTTCGACCATCTCCACATCATCTTTTAATATTTCCGGGTCTATTTTTATAGATTGGATTTCCTGTTTGCCATTGGCGATGACCCTGACCATACCGCCGCCGGCGCTGCCTTCCACAGTCAGGCTGGCGAGTTCTTTTTGAATCCTGGCCATCTCCTCCTGGACTTTACCAAACTGCTTCATCAGGTTATTCAAACCACCCTTGGGTATCATTTTCACTCCTTAAGTAATTATAATCTCACCGTCAAATATTTCCATGGCGGTAGAGGTCATTTCATCGATTGGTTTTTTAGGCGGAATCGCTGGATTGTCTCCCTCAATCCGCACGTAGCGAATCTTGAGCTGTTTATGGAATATATCCGATAAGACTTTCTCGATCACATGAGTGCGGCTGGACCAGATCTTTTTCGAGGCTTCCTGTTCCTCCGTTAATCCGAGATCGAGGACATTGCCATTCAGCTGCATGGGCGTAAGGAATTGTATATAATTAGCCAGCATAAGATTTCCTTCCTGGACTTTTAAAACGATGGTTTGCCATTGTTCCAAAATGGCTTCCAGTGAAACCTCGGGAGCCGGTTTTGATTCGGCTGCATTCGCCGGCGGAGCGTCGGAAGTAGAGTAATTAACCTCCGTATTTTCCTTGATGGTATTGACGGCGGGTCGAATCGGATCGGGATTTTTAGTCACTCGTGGCGAGAACAGATCGTTGTTTTTCGGAGCAGGTTTCGGCACGGCATAAGCAGTAGATGAACGATTTTCGAGGTTTTGTAAAATTGACTGAATCGTCACCGTTTTTTCCATAGAACCCAGGCGCAACAGGGTAAATTCCAGATGCGTGCGTTGGTTCAAAGTCGTCTTCAGACCAATCTGGGCATCTCCAATCAGTTTCACCAGACGCATCAGGTCGTTGACCGACCACTGTGAGGCTTCTTCCAGATAACGATTTTTAAGCGCCTCGGGCAAATCCAGGGCGTTCGCCGAGTTGGTGAGGGCGGCGACTAAAAGATTCCGGAAATGTTCCGACAGACCGATCAGAAACTCGCCGATATTCAGTCCGTTGTTGAAAATTGCTTCGGCATCTTCGATCAGCGCCTTTAAATCGTGATTATTAATCCGATTGCTTATATTGAAATAATACTCGTAGTCGGTCAACCCGAGTAATTTTTGAATCAGGTCGAGAGTGACAGCTTCGCTGGAGAACGAAATCACCTGTTCCAGGAGACTCTCGGCATCGCGCATAGCGCCGTCCGATTTCTTGGCTAAAAGGGTCAGAATTTCAGTACTGATCGAAATATTTTCGGTTTTGACGATCATGTCCAGCTGTTCGACGATCTGCTGGACTGAAATCCGGTGAAAATCAAAGCGCTGGCAACGGGAGATGATTGTGGCGGGTACTTTCAGCGGTTCCGTTGTGGCAAAGATAAACACGACCTGCGGCGGCGGTTCTTCAAGTGTTTTCAGCAAAGCATTGAAAGCCTCGCGCGTCAGCATGTGGACTTCATCAATGATGAAAATGCGGTACTTTGAAGTAGTCGGCGGATACTTGACGTTTTCCCGTAGTTCGCGGACCTGATCGATCCCGCGATTGGAAGCGCCATCGATCTCCATGACGTCCAGGCTGCGACTGTTAGTGATCTCCAGACAATTCTGGCACTTGTTGCAGGGATTTAAACTTTGTGGATCAAGACAGTTGAGGGTTTTCGCCAGAATCCGGGCGGTCGAGGTTTTACCGATACCGCGCGAGCCGGTGAACAGATAAGCGTGAGCTATCCGGCCACTTTTCAGGGCGTTTTGCAGGGTGATGCGAATATGATCCTGGCCGATGATTTCATCGAAATTCTGCGGCCGGTATTTGCGTGAGATTACCTGATAATTCATATTTTTTCTGGCTATGCACCAGGCATCGAATCCGTCTGAAGAAAATGGCATTAAATCATCGGCTGGCTTTCAGAAATTCCGCGGCACACAGAAAGGCTTATCTACCGCTGCTTCCTTCCGGACCTGACGGAGTTTGATATCTTCCCATTGCGCGGAACAGAAAGCGTCATCGCTTTTAATTTGACCCACTAACCTCGACCAAACCCTTTGCCTGGCAATCCATCCTGCTAGAGCGGTTTGCAGGTTACAGGGCACCGCTGGCTCCCCATGTAGCATAGCCAATCGTTTTGGTTGCATCAAATAACAGTGGAGCTGATGGGGATCGAACCCACGGCCTCAGAGATGCGAACCCTGCGCTCTCCCAGCTGAGCTACAGCCCCGTTATCTTTGAATAGCGACATCGATCCTTCTGCCCCTGGCTGATTTCAGACGCTATCAATACCTTCCCGTTTCAAAGAACAAGCGGAGAGAAATTAAGAAAATCCGACCAATCTTTCAAAAGATAATTATGCCGCTATTTTTTTCGACCGAAAAGTCCCTTGCGGGATTCGGTCTTTTGGCCAGCTTCTGAACCAGGCTGACTGCTTTCCGTAGATTTTAAGCGCTCGCGTTCTTCGAGCCTTTTTTCCCACTCGCTCATACCGGAATCGTCCGGTTCACTTACCGCTGGCGCCGCGACTTCAGGTTCCGGCTCGGCGGGTTTTTCACGTTCGGCCTGCAATTTTTCCAACCGCTCCAGTATCGTCACGACTTCGGTATGAAAATCAGTGATTGTTTTCTCCAGACGCCGGATAAGTTCCTGCGTCAAACGATCACTATAACTCCGGCCGATGTTCTGCATGATATCATCCAGTTTGCTGCGAATGTAGTTATAGCGTTCGTCACTTACTCCAAAATCAACTTTCACCTCGGCCGGTTGTGGCGGCAGCGTTTCAGGTTCCGGAGTCGTTCTGCGACCGGCCGGATTTCTGTTTATTGCGCGATTATTTGCCATATTTTATCCTTTATTTTCCCCAAAGTATATGACGTCTTTTCGATAGTATCAAGTCTTTTTATCCGGCTGGTGCGAAATTCTATGATCGTCGCTGACAATAGATAATCGTTCACCACCGGAGAGATCAGATAACCGGCAATGCTTCCAACTGAAGCTGCTGAGTATTGCGTCAAAATCCGGTTCTCCGTAGAGAGATCAATCCACTTCGCGAGTAAACCGGAGCCATAAAATGCACCCAGAGCCACCCCGCCCATACAAGCCCACTTGACCCAGTTCTTCTGCTCGTATTTGTCCCAGTATTTCAGACGTACAAGATTATTTTTATCAATCGGGATCACCTGGCGGTCGATCCAGAAATACACGCTGTCGCCTTTAAAACGGTAATAGACGGCGTCAAAAGTGCGTTTGTCCTTGAGTTTCAGTCGGCAGTAAGTATTTTCGCGAATTTCGGACAGGTATTTATCGGTGTATAAGGGTTGAAAACGTTTATGGATTGACTGACGCTCCTTTTCGGTTAGCAATGGTTTGGAATCAATTCCAGCCGCTAATATGTAGAATTCATAAGGCGACAAAGAAAACGACCTGTATTCCGGACCGGCAGAACTCCATAATCTGATTTTAGCTACGATCGTATCCGGCTTAGTCTGGTAAAACTGGGCATCGGCGAAGTTGTAGATTTCCGTAAAAAGTTTATAGTGGATTTTCTCCTCCAGATCGATTGTTGCTCCGACATGTGGATGAAGAACAAGAATTTCCTGACTGGCAGTGGTTTGGGGAATCGCGGCAAGCAGTAAAAAACTGAAAATCGGAGACATTGCCCGCCTTAAAAGAGAAAAACCCCGCGTTATGCGGGGCTTTTCAGTTATCATTTCCCGATTATTCACGCGATAAAGCTGCTCTAAAAATTAAATCCGGTTTCGATCGTGGTCAGGCTGATCGATTCTGTCTCCGGATCGATCTTGCCGTTGCCATCATAATCGCGGTAGGTTCGCTGATATTTATAATAAATAACCGCACCACCGCCCAATTCGAAGCCGACTTTGTAACCCAGAATCGTGTTTTCGGAAGGATTGCTGAAATCGAACGGATTGTCATCGTTGTTACGCTGATAAAAAGCCATTGCATCCGCCAATTTCGGAATCTTTCCTTTGGGCAGAGATGCGGTCGCCATGAAGCTCTTTACTTCCGTGCCTTCGGTGAACATATGCTGGTAATAGCTGCCGAGGATCAGATAGTTTAGAATGTTGACATCAAAAGCGCCATAGACACCTTGCATCTGACTCGTCATCAAAGCCATTTGCTGCTTGGTGAAAATCTGATTATCACGAACCTGCACCCGTTCGTAATCATAGACTTTGTCCCAATATCCGAACAGGAAGTTCTCGCCGGCATAGCGATATTCAAGAGTCAGGTTGGCGATTTTGAAGAGTCCCATCCGCACACCGGGAACCGCAAACCCGAAGCCGGGAGTGAATGGTACCCGCGAATAAATCCCATTCTCGTACACCAGAGCGGAGTCCTCGACCGGAATAAAGGAAGCGGCCTGTCCGTAAACCACCAAGTTGAAGAGTTTCTTGTTGACTACCGGAATTCCAAAATCCACGGATACGGCTCCGTTCAGGATGCGGTCGTAGTCGGACAATTTGGTGATTCCGTTCTGAACAATGCTTTCGGTCGGGATGTTAAAACCGTTGTTTCGCAGGAAATCACGTTGATCCAGGGTAAAATTGCTTTTCAGTGAATCAAGAACATTGTTATCATCCGCATCCGGATAAAGATCGAGTGCGTCGGCCACATCATCTTCATCAGCATCTGGTAATCCTTTATATGGGTATACATCCGCGACCACCGTCGTTCCCAATACCAAAGGTAGGTTCGCGATCGGTTTATAAGTAAAACGGCCAGCCATCAATCCGGGACCGGTAATCTCCTTAACATTAGCCATAAAGGCTTCCCAGCCGATCTTGTTACCCTGCATACCGGTATGTACGCCGACCTTGCGAACCTGTGGATATTCAGTAGTGTTGGAATAACCGTTCAGCAGGATTCCGTAACCCATGGAAACATTATCCAACGCTCCGACTTTTGCAAAGAACGGATCACCCTGTTGTCCCCAGCGGATGTAGTAGACTTTATCGAGATAATCCGAAACCTCATCCCATTCATTTTTTCGGATATTGCCGTTTTCATCCAAATAAAATGCCACGTCCAGCGAGATCGCCAGTTTGCCGAATTTCACTTCGGGGCGCAGGGCGATTTGATTATAGATTTTTCCGTCGATTGTGACCGAACCAAGTCCGAGTCCCATCCCAAACGGTTTGGAACTCTTCCCGCCTTTTTCTTCGGCGGCACCTTCTTCAACCGGCTGCTCGGAGGGCTGAACAGATGAAGGCACCTGTCCCATATCGGGTATCTCGGTTTCATATCCGGTTTCTTCGGGTACTGAAGGTTGCCCTGGTCGTTGTTCGGGCAGAGGCGGCTGTTGATCGGGATCCGGTGGGATTTCATCCGGATCGACCGGCAGGTTGAATAAATCGCCGTTGACAGTGGAAGCTACCATTTGTCCGGCGCCGAGGCTGGCCTCCATCCCGGTTATCAGATTCAGGATGCTCACCAAGCCTTCGATACCGTAAAATTTATCGCCGAATCCGGGTTGACTGATCACCCAGAACTTGGTACCTTTAACCGAAGCCACCGAGGTCGGAGTCTCTACGCGGAAGGCGGTCTTTACTCCGGGAGTGATTTCAGCCAGGACTTTTCCCTGCGATACTTTCGCCGTCCGGGTTCCATATTCGTCTTTGATCTCAATTTCGCTTCCCTGGCGGACTTTCAGCAGGCTCTTGTCAGATGAAAATATGATCGCGATGAAGCCGTCTACTCCGGTCTTCAGAGCATCGCCAATATTGATGCCCATGCCAACTTTAACCGCTTCGGTAAATTCGCCTTCTCCACTGGGGCGCAGACTAACGTCGCCAGTCACTTTAAGAACAGTAGCAAATTGGGACTGAGCAAGCGCCAGATTGCCTCCCAAGCTGAGCAGTAACATAAAAATTATTGTTATTCTCTTCATGCTATTCCTCTCTCTAATTATTTGATTTATTTGTTCTTTTTACCAATAATACCCAGAATAATTTTACTATCCTGTAATTCCAGCATAGTGAAATCCATTTTGGCAAGATTTTCTTCGTTGTGCTCTTTCAACAATCGCACCCCGAACGATTTTATCAATCCATAATCTATCTGCTGTATCAATTCCCGAAAATTCTTATTCATGTTCGGAATAATGAAATCGGCAATGTTCCGACCGATGACGTCCTGCCGCGTTGAATGAATCCAGTTCAGATAGCCACGCGATACGCCGAGAATCGTGCCATCTTTCAGAAATAGCACCTGATTATCGAAGGGGGCGTCGATTTCTTTGTATAGCCGATCACGGCTTTCGCGAACTTCCTTATACATATTTACCAGTTTCTCATTGAAGACCTGCAGACCATTGTATTTTTCGTTCAGGATCTTGATTTCTTCTGTCTGGCTGTTGGTGATGGTTTTTATCACCAGTTCGGAATATTGCTCGACGAAATTCCGCAGATTATAGCCCAGACCTTCAATGGCCGCGATCAACAGGTCATTATCGGTTTTACCGATAGGGACATACATATAACCATTTTTAAGACAATCTGTCTTTTGCTTTTTCAGCCAGATTCCAAAATCGCGCTGAAATTTGCCGATTTTAAATCGGGGAGAACCGATTGCTACGAAATCCGAGTCAACCGGGAATTTCCCGATGATTTGCATTTTTTTCCGGTCGCTCTCAATCAACATATCATAATCGAAAGTGTTGGTCAAAATCGCATCCACACCGCTTTGCAGTAAATGATCGAAATCATCACTGCTCTTACAGTAAGTCAGAAAAGATTTGGGAGTGGAAATTACCTGACAGTTTCTGACCAAATATAAAATGATCGGATTGATAATGGCCAGATCCACTCCTTTCGGAATAGCCACTTTGCGCCCGACCAGATCGCTTAATTTCGTGAAGTTCGCATCTTTCCGGACAACCAGCAGACCTTCATGCGGGCTGCTCTTGATTTTAAAGAGCGGGATAAAGTTTTCAAATTTCTCCAGAAAGATTGATTCATATAGCGAGGCGAACATCGCAGCGCTCTTTTCCCCGGAAATCTGATCCTGAATAGTCTTCCCGTTTTCAAAATATTCAAAATCGATTTTCATATCCAGCAGGTCTTTAAAAAGACTCCGAAGGCTATCAAACAGGTCAATGGCCTTATCGGATAATTTTTGTTTAGGTAAAAACCAGGTTACAGTTTCCACCGGCAGATTCCTTATTTCTTATGCAAATTACTAGAAATACTTTGTTCTAAAACATCTAAGTCGATGGGTTTGGGAATGAAATCGGCCGCCCCCATATTGAAAGTGTCGTCCACTACGCGCTTATCCTTGACACCGGTCAGAATGATGACCGGCAGATCGGGATACAGTTTGCGAACATTTTCAAGCACCTCGAGTCCGCTCATTCCCGGCATCAGGATATCAAGCAGAACTAAGTCGGCTTCCTTATTGCTCAGCGATTGCAGGGCTTCGTTGCCGGAGCTGGCTTTCAGAGGAGCATAGCCCTTATACTGTAAAAATTCTTCCAGAAAATCACAGACGTTTTGCTCGTCATCAACAATCAATATGCGATACTTATTCATTTTTCACCTGAAAAGTGATGGTTTTTTTTAGTAAAAATGAGCCGGTTAAATTCCTTGAGTCCCGGTTCAAATTGTTTTCTGATACATTCTGCATAATCTCCATTCTCATTCGGAATTAATATATCCAAGAAATCATTGATATTCAAATAAAACTTAATCGGCATTATTCAGGTATTCCAGTAAGCCGCTTTCGGGTAAAAAGGTGACATTGATCCGATCTATCCGGCTCAATTGTTCCAGGCTCAATTCGACTTCATAGCGAATCTCGCGATCTTCGTTATTCAATTGGATTTTCACGCTCGTAACGTGAGCGGTGACATTGAATAGGGGCTGATAATACGCGACGAATTTCACGTCGCTGCGCGGTTTAATATTACGGCTGAACACCACCGGTACATCGATCAATGAATAAGCGACTGTGCCGTCGCTGTTAATAAATGAGACTACCGGATAGGTGCGGAATTCTCCCAGCGCAATTTCCCGCAGCAGGTTTTCCTGGATGATAAACTTATCGCCGTTGAACTGGTATTCCGTATATTTGTCATGGCTTGTGCGGGAGTCGTAAGCCAATGTGCTCAGCATTTCATCAATCAGTTCGCGGTTTAGGGCAAAGCGCACGCCAAAAGCCATTCTGACCATCTTATCGTTCAGGGTCACCCGCCGGAATTCCGGATCGCCGATCTCGAGTTTATATGGATTATCCACTAAACGACGCAATATTTCTTCGAAAGTCGCCGACCGGCTGAGAGATTCACTCAGTTTACGGCTGAATTCGGTTGCCAGGACGCCTTCGTTCCGGTGAACGACTGGCTTTTCCGTTCCGGGTTTGAGGGTCGCCTTTTCGGAGTAAAGTCCGGTTAATTTTTCCACTTCGAAAGTGATTTTGCGGGTCGCCGCGGTGGTTTCGCGAAAAGATTGCATCTCGCGTTCGATTCGAGCCGCGGTTGCCGCCGTTTCCGAATCGGGCGGACGGAGCGCCGGGTCGATCAGACCGGCAGCCGCCTGGTTGACGGCTTCGATGATCTTAGCCAGATCCGAAGTTTTTACGGTCACCTTTTGCTGTTCGCTGGTTTTCCAGGTGGTTATATCGGTCAGCTGCAGGTTAACCTCAAACTGATCATTAAGGCGCTGAAAATTACCGGTCAGGATATAATTTCGACCCTTTTTCAGCTCCGGTTCGCGGTCAATTTTATCGAGCGTGGCTTCCATACGGGCTGTGCGCTGAGCGGCAACGCCGGGTTTGGTGCGGAAATAATCCAGCAGAAAATCGACAAATCCCTCCTTCAGCCAATCGACTTCCGGGTCGGAACGGTAATTATCAAAAGAAAGGATGAATAAATTGACACTGGACGCGACCGGCGTCTGAGCGCCGGCCAATCCGACCAGTAAAACAAGCAGACTGACAATCCGGAAATGATGATTCATTCGGTTCTCTCAGCTTTTAAAATGTTCAACTGCTTTTTGCAGACGTCGCAGAACGGTTTCCCTGCCCAGGATTTCCGCAACCTGGAAAACTCCCGGACTGATCCCGAATCCGGTCAGGGCTAAGCGCAATGGATGGATCAGCTCGGCAGCTTTGAGTCCGGCGCTCTCGGCGGTCTGACGTAATTTTTCTTCTAACACGATGGCGGAAAAGTCGGCGAGCGCGGCCAATTCCCGGCTAAGCACCGTCAGCCGTTCATTGGTGAGTGGCTTTTGCCAGTATTTGGCGGCGGCTTTTTCATCATAAGTCTGCGGATCGCGGAAGAAATAGCCGCCCCATTCGATATATTGATTGTAGGTTCGGACCCGGCCGCGTAACAGTCCAATCACGGCGTCGATATATTCAGTGCGGCTTTGGACTTCGTTCTCGCCCAGCAATCCGGCGTTAATTAGTTTTGGAACCAGAACCGTTTTGATTTCAGCCGCCGGCATACGATTGAGGTGTTCGCCGCTGATCCATTCCAATTTCTTGGTATCGAAGACAGCCGCCTTGCGAGAAATGGCCGCCAGCTGAAACTGCTGAATAATTTCGTCGGCGCTGAGAACTTCCTGACCATTCTGCGGCGCCCAGCCTAAAAGAGCTAAATAATTCAGGACGGCTTCGGCAGGGAAACCCTGGGCGCGGTATTCATCGACGCCGGTCGCCCCATGCCGTTTGCTGAGACGTTTGTTATCCGTGCCAAGCAGGAGCGGCAGATGCGCGAACTGCGGGATCGGTTTGCCAAATGCCCTGAAGAGGTTGATCTGTTTGGGAGTGTTCGGAATATGGTCTTCACCTCGAATGATGTGCGTAATTTTCAGGTCGATATCATCCACGACTACTGCCATCTGGTAAACCGGAATGCCACTCGATCGCTGAATGATAAAATCGTCCAGTTCGTCGTTATTGACGGCGATGCGTCCGTAAACCAGATCGTTCCACTCGATGACGCCCGCTTCGAGTTTGATCCGCACGGTATAAGGTTTGCCCTCAGCAGCCAGTTCATCCGCCTGCTGTCCGGTCAGATGCCGGCATTTACCGCTGTAGCGATAGGCTTTGTTTTGTTTGATCGTCTCTGCCTTTTCGGCCTCCAATTCTTCCGCTGTACAGAAGCAGCGATAGGCGTGACCATTGCGCAACAACTCGGCAACTTTAGCTTGATAAAGCGCCAGACGCTGCGATTGAAAGACCGGCTCCTCATCCCAGTTAAGTCCCAGCCAGCGCAACGAATCGTAAATCTGGTCAACTAGCTCTTGGCGCGAACGTTCAACGTCGGTATCCTCGATCCTGAGCAGAAATTTGCCACCCATTGAACGGGCAAACAGCCAATTGTAAATCGCCGTGCGCGCACCCCCCAGATGCAATGAACCGGTCGGGCTGGGCGCAAATCGGACACGGATATTATCGGTCATAATCAATTTCGTATCCAGTAAAAATATTTAATAACATAAATTCGGCTTAAAGTTCACCAAAAAAATGTACTTAATCAAGAGTTTTGGCGAATATCCGTGAATCGGAACACATTTTTAGTTGCGGGTTGCGGGTTGTTCCGGCAGGAGTTCCTGATGGAATGGGTTACGAGTTGCGGATTTATGGTTTCCAGTTTGTAATTACCCGTTATCTGTCACTCTTTGCAATCGTCATCATGGTTGACGCCTTACGAAAGTTGAGCGATTCTTCAGTCGGGGAAAGATACGCTTCCCTCTGAATGACAGAATAGGGCGGGCGATTCTTCGCCTCCGGCAATATCAGGATCAAGATCCAGATAGACGCCGAGATTGGCGCTGCTGTTGCTGGAAATATTGACTCCATAAAGAGCATTGTTGGCAATTAAATTGTTCCTTTCAATCTGGTCGGATTCACGTAAAGTGTTCATATTTAAACTGGCATAATTTGACACCAGAATACCGGCGCTCGTACTGGTTTGGATGGTGCTATTGCCCAACGAGATATAAGTCTTATAGTCAACGATCCCGTAGGTATTGCCGGTAAATGTCGATTGATTAACATACACAACATCCGTATAGCGCGCATTGATACCATAATAATTACCAATAAAGGAGGAATTGGATATTTGGATACAGTCGCAATAATACGGATACATGCCCCGGTAATTTTCTGAAAAATAACCATAGGAGACCGAATTCGATCCGACGGCGTAGTAAGGGTAAATACCATATGAAGCCCCATACATTTCAAAATAATCAAAGTCGAAACCGCCAGTGCTGGAAATTTTAATTCCGTACCAATATGTTCTACTGGTGCTGGCGGTATCGCTGCGTGTAAAGATCACAAGCGCATTGGCAAGGCCGTTTACATCAATGTCGCCGTTAACGGTGATCTTCTTGCCGGAATTGAAGGCGATCTCCGAACCCGGGTCAATGGTCAACTCTGCGCCGGAGGCTACCGTGACGTCGCCGGTAACGGTCACTTTACCGTACCAGGTCGTGTCGGAGGAAATCGTCCCGCTGGCTGTCATCTGTGGGAAATAATAAGCACCAATATCGGCTCTGGTACCATCCGGATCATTTGTACTACCAATACTTCCTTTGTCAATACAGGGAGAAGTGTATTTTAAGCGATAATCTCCGCCGGATGAATTTATAAATTGAGGGTTTGAAGTAATATTAACATATCCCTCCGGCAAATCGTTCTCATAGGCCACATCCCACCAGCCATTCGTATATAAACCAAAAACGCAACTGTAAAAGTCATTACCGTTAAGCGTAACGTCTTCATATTCGTCTATGGCGATTTTAATCCTGGTTCCATTAAATATCGTATTGGTGATATTGGTGCTGGCCAGTTCCGCAACACCATAGGTCAGGTATTTTCCGCCATTGAAAGTACACCGGTCGATATTGATTTCCACAAAATCTTCCAGCGATTCATGCATATTCCGATAGCGGAGGATATTACCATCGTCAAGATCATCCTCAAAAACAATCTCCGGCTCGGAATATAACAACTGAGTAATGACACAATTTTGCATTTCAATCAAAGCGTTTTTATTATCCGACGTGACAATCTTGATGAGATTCGTCGCGTTTTTTATGATGCAGTTCGATAACGAGACGTGATTATTCGCGGCTACAGTACTGTTGAGGGTAACTTCAAAACCCTTCCAGGGATTGGAAGAATTCGAGGCTGACAGTGTCACCATATTATCTGCAGTTCCGGCAACGGTCAGGTTGCCCTGAACATTAAATATGAATCCGCCGGCAAAGGGAATACTCGCCCCGGCCGGAATGGTGAGTGTCTCATCGGATGGAATCGTGGCGGTGTAATTGGCCTGGTTGCTGACCTTAGTACCATAGTTGGCGGTCACGGTGACTCCCGCACTCTTGAACACCACCGCCGTCTCAGTGGATGAAGCGCTCTCGAAACTGGCATTGGCGGAGGGCGAGGCCGTCCAGCAGGTGAAGACATAGATGCCGTCCGTCGTGGCTGCATAGTGCGGGGCTTTCAAAGAATAAACAGGATAAATTGAATCAAACTCAACATTCTCGTTCAGGAATACTCCGTATCCATTTCCCGGAGAAAAGGGAGTAGCGTAACTATGCCAGTCATTGGGCCGGGTATCGTCCGATTCTACCAGCCAGGGATCTTTGAACTCTATTGAATCCACCGATGATCCGTCAGTCTGGATTGTACAGATATTTAGTTTTTCAAATTTAGATTTTTCTGTAATCTTCCATGAATAAACTAAAAAATCTTTTTTATACACAATATCATCGTCTACCAAATTCCAATGGTGCTGCTGAACAGAGTCTCCCGCTACAGCATATTTATCCTGGACGGACATAACCGAATGGTCAGTATGATCGGAATAAAAACCGAGTCGCCTGAATCGACATACAAGGAATCATCCAGCACAAGCTGACCGAAATTAGTATATGAACCATATTCATTCGTTAGATACACTTTCGGATTAAAACATTCCGTGCAGGCGGTTCCACCATTTGGGAAATCAGGTCTAACAAACCAAATGCCGATTGTGTCACCATTATCAATACCGATATAGTCTACTACGATTGAATCATTCCGAACAATTCTTCTTTCTCCATAAAATTTATCCGTTGAAAAATCATATTTGAAACACATATCAAGCGGAGGGGAGACATAATCACTGCCATCTGGAGGCTCAATTGGATGCGGAGTACCGTAATAGCAATCGCGTAAATCAAAATAAAAATAAGCATTTTTGGTATAATAATTAATTGAAATTCGATACAAACCATATGCAAGTTCCGGCCAACCACTAGGATCTTTGAACCAGTCAAAAATTATTGTTATTGCATCTACTGTATCAGTGTTCATATTGATCGAATAATAATCATACTGATTTGTTGGCATCATATCAGCATCAAACACATTCGTTCCGTATACATTGAGTCCGATAACTAATGAATCATCTGGAACTGATTGGAAGTAGAATATATATTCTCCAGTTAACGAAAATAACGGCGAGATAAAAAACATCATTATGACAAATATTCTAAGGAAGTTTTTCATAATTAATTCTCCTTTAATTTCTTACTCCATGATAAATATTGGCCTGCTGACCGTAATCGCCAACAACAATGATAACATCATCTTTAACCGCAACCGCGCCTAATAAGACGTTCGCATTATTCAGTATGTTGTAATATTTCCAGGTTTTTCCATTATAGTGAATAACCGTCCCAAAATGACCGGCCAGAAAAATATCATTCGGGCCATTGCCTCTGACAGCTTGTAACAGATTCTTCGGCAGTCCGGCCGGCCAGGGCCAGTCGTTGATCTTCCTGCCATCGTAATAGAGCAAACCCTGCCCGGCCAGGTAGACATCATTCCAGGCCGTGGCATAGACCGCCTGCATACAGGTGTCCGGGAAATCCAGGTTGTTTATCACTCCATTTTCATAGATAATGAAGTTACTCGACCAGTCGTCCTGATCGCTCCCAACCATATAGACCAAATCGGCTGAAAGACCGTAGATATCATAAACCGTTCTATTGGTATTTGTTTCAATAACTGTCCAGATACTATCGCAATAGTGTACTAAACATCCGTTTTGTCCGGCGAAATACATATTGTCAGATGAGGGACCCCAACACTGAAACAAAACACCGGACAAGTTATATCCCATATTGTATAAGTGATATTCAACCCAATTATTACCATCACCATACATTGGAATACCATAAACAGCCCAAATCTCATTTGCTGTAGTTGCGCATATATCAGTGATACATGATGAATAAGGTCCCGATAAAGACATGGGATTTATCCTCTTCAATTCCCATTCGGCGCCATTCCAGTGGACGGCATTGTAGGTTCCGCTGTAGGTTTCGATATTTCCCACCGCCCAGATGTCGTCTTCCGATATTATACACACGTCTCTCAGATAACTGCCGAGGTAGCCATACCGGTAGGTAGTCCATTCGACTTCATGGCTGGTCGTATCCAAGGTCGTCACATCGATTTTTTCAGAATAATCGCTCACATTGCCATCGCGATAGACCACTCCCTGGTATTGATAGGAAGTCGCCGGTTCGGCGGTAGCATCTGTGATTAACGTATCTTTACCACTGAGTTGTCCTTCGATAATGAGGATACCGTCACGTTTGATTCCGAAATCGCGGACATCGCCGGAATCCGAGATGCAAAGTTGGAATCTTACCACAGAAGCACCGACGAAATCAGTCGAAAAGGATATGGAATAGTCCGGTTCGGTCGGGCATTCCCGGCAGGACATGGCGCAGAGCAGCGCGGCGATCAGTAAGATGGCGGTCATTGTAGTTTTGGCTTTCAGGTTGTTGTCAGAAGGCATCGTTTTTCCTTTATTTTGCTTTTCACAGTTGAAAGTACGTTTATTTCGGCGTAATTTCAACCGTAGTTGTGTTCCCGATAGGATCGGGATACTAACCCTGAATCCGACCGTGCCTACGGTGCGGGTTCAGGCCTGCCCGACTGATGCCGATTAATCGGAATCAGGCGGGTATTGATTGGAAACTTCAGTTGCATACGGCCTTCCTGAGTATAAATGTTCTTCATTCGGGATATATCAATCCCCCGCAGGGGATTATCCTGAGTTCTAACAGACATTATTTCACAGGCTGCCGGCAGCCATTACTAACAAATCCAATCCAGGCGAACTTGCTAATTGGGTTGCACATAACTAATCGATTCATCTCAGAGCCTAATCTATATTAATGATCAATGCACGAATTTATCAATAGTAAGAAATGCCAAAAAGCCAAGCCCTAATCCAAGACATCTATAACCGGGCGGCTAAAGTGTCTTAAAACCCCGCCGGTCTTGTCCCAATACAGGGGAACCGGCAACTCAGCAACAAAAGAACGGCTATAGTTTACTGTTATTTTTGAATTACAAGGTTTTTTTAGCAGGCCGGTTTTCCGGAAGAGTCGCGCTCAATAATTCCAACCACGCATGGACGCGATAACCGTCATCTGAATCCAACCGCGAATGAACGCTAATCCCGATCCATCGGGACGAATAACCACCTAAATCCAACCACGAATGAACGCGAAGAAAAACACGAATAGACACTAAAACTTTTATGGTTAAACCGAATCCATATAATTCTGATTTTGGACGAGGCTATAGGCTTCTCTATGAGAGAAATTGGTTTTAATGGGAAAGCATCAACGCTGTTGATGCAATCCGTCACGCTTATGATTACATGGATGCTGAGCCGATTCTTCATCCAGCCACTAACGGATCAGAAGGATATTAATAGAAATATATCTTGTTCCGCCAGAGATTCTCTTGGCGTTAATCCTGCCGGAAAATATCTCCGCGGACTTTACGAGAGATTATTCCGCCTTTTTCTGTGGAAATAGTTTGTCGATCATCAGGATCAGACCATAGAGTGTCGCCATGGAGATGAAGATTCCCGCCATGCCCTGAATGGCGACCTGAACAGCATTATAAAATACACTGTGCATTACTGCTCCTCCCTATCCGAACAATGGTACGAGTGACAGAATGAATCCGCCCGCGATCACCGAAGCGATCTGGCCGCCGACGTTAGTACTGACGGCGTACATCAATAAATAATTACTGCTGTCTTCAGCGAGTCCCATTTTATGAATAACACGCGATGACATCGGGAAGGCGGAAATTCCGCAGGCCCCGATCATCGGATTGATCTTCTTTTTTAAAAACAGGTTGATGAATTTCGCAAACAGCACCCCGCCGGCCGTATCGAATATGAAGGCCGTCAGTCCCAGCGCAATGATAAACATGGTGCTTTTAGTAAGAAACCGATCGGCCGTCATCGTCGTCGCGATTGCAATTCCCAGCACCAATGTCACCAGACTGGCGAGTTCATTCTGGGCTGACAGCGAGAGTTTGTTCAGCACGCCACACTCGCGGATTAAATTGCCAAACATCAGAAAACCGATCAGCGCCACACTGGCCGGGGCTACGATACCGGCATAAATCGTTACAATTATCGGGAACATAATCAGAGCCGTTTTCGAGACGCTTTTGGATTTGATGTGCATTTTTATACGGCGTTCCTTATGCGAAGTCAGCAGGCGGATGATCGGCGGCTGGATGATCGGAACCAGCGCCATGTAGGAATAGGCCGCTACCGAAATCGGCCCGAGCAGGTGCGGAGCGAATTTATTGGCAACGTAAATCGAAGTCGGACCGTCGGCGGCGCCGATGATACCAATCGACGCGGCTTCCTTTAAATCGAATCCCATCAGCGCGGCGGCAATTACCGTGAAAAATATGCCGAATTGGGCAGCCGCCCCGAATAACAACAAGACCGGATTCTTCAGTAAGGGCGAGAAGTCAATCATCGCACCAATCGCGATAAAAATCAACAGCGGAAAAGCTTCGTTGGCGATCCCGACCTTGTACAAAAAGGTCATGATGCCATGTTCGCCGACCGCCGATGAAAACGGGATATTCGCCAGAATCGCACCGAAGCCGATCGGTAGCAGGAGGGTCGGTTCGTAATTCTTTTTAATGGCTAAAAAGATCAGGATTCCGCCTATGAGAATCATCACGAGCTGTTTCCCGGAAATTAATGCGACCGTGCCGATCAGTTCCATACTCTTTCCACCTTATGTCCGCCCTGAATTATCCAAGGCGTTTGATGCCGCACTTTCATAAACCTTATCGTTTAACAACATGATAAAATAAGAGAATTACGCGTATTTGCAACCGATATTTCCGCTCTTGGCCGGCAATCTAAAATATTTCTACTAACTCAGCGCTGCAATGATCTGTTCGGCTTGTCTGGCTATCTGTTCCGATTCTTTCTGCAGCTCGATAATGAATTTATTGTCGGCCAACGTCCCGCGCACGGCGCTGAAATCGGCGTCGCGCACGGCTTCGTCGCCGTCCAAACCATATCCGACCCGGCTTTGGTTATCGAATTCTTTTTCCGCATCTTTGAGGATCAGATTATTCAGCCGGATGTAGTTATCCTGCCATTCGCTGATAATCTGAATGACGTCCGCGGCTTCGAGAATCTCTTTTCCCAAACGCTCAGATAGCAAAGCTTTAGCATACCGCCAAGCCAATTCAGGGTAATTGGCGTGGATGTGCAGGAGAGCGCCTTCCAACGCCAGAACCGAGGTAATCTGACCTTTGGCGATCCGGGCGGTGAGTTCGCTGACCTCAGCGCCGGGCGCCAGCATCCCGGCCATATCAACCCACCGGTCGGCTGGAGATGATTTTCCATCGAGAACTTTTTTTAAGCTACCGGGTGTTATGGTTTTTAATTGTTCGAGTTTTTTCAGAATGGCGTTTCCCAGGAAAATCTTCAAAGCCATATCATAATAACGGCTACAGCCTTTCAGCATCAGACGTTTGATCAGAACGCCCTGGTAATTGATATATTCCTGATCCTTCTTCGAGGTGATTTCCAGGTTTTTCAGGACATCGAGAGCCCTGACGACTTTTTCAATGACGAACGGACTGAGAAAATCGAAATTGATCAAATCCAGTTTATGTGAATCCTTGCGGCGATCGCGCGCCGGCCACTTGGCGCTGTCACGTCTTGTGCCAACGGTAAAGAGGTTCATGCCGGGCGTCAGGATGCTTTTGCCATCCTTTTCGACAATATACGAAAACGGCAGATCGGAAACGTTGGCATTGCCGTAATGTTTACCGGTGACGACCGAAAAGGCACCGATGCGCGCCGGCCAGAGCTGATACGAGAAAGAGCCGGTTTTTGCGCCGCGCTCCATGATACCCTGATGCAAAGGCCCGAGTTTATACATATGATTGCTCATATTCGTACCGCTGCCGGCGTTGAAAAAGCTGAACATCCCGGCGATCAGCAGGGTCGATTTGTGATGCGTGACTGTATATGGGCCGGCGAAAACGGCGACGGCCTCGCCGTGAAATCCTTCACAGTTGGCAAAAAAGGCCGAATTCTCCGCCGAGAATTGTTTGCCGAGTCGCACGCCCTGTCCGACGAAACATTTCTCAAGCATGACGCCGCCTTCCACCCGCGAACCGGATAAAATGATGAAATGTCGGGTGTTAACGCTTTCGCCGATATAGGCCGGGTCTTCCGCACAACTGCCAATCGTTCCGTCCTCGAGCAGTGTCGCTCCCGAAATCACCGCGTTTTCGCCAACCCGCAGATTCCGCAGTAAACCGCTGTTGAAAATATGGGCGCCTTTACCAATCCGGCCGCGGTCCGCTTTCTGGCTTGCGACGTATTCATGGATTAATTTTCCAAGCGCGGTCTGCATCTCCGTAGCGTGGCGATAAATCACGGACAGATATGCTATTTGAGCCGTCAGCCGGTCATAGATCGTCAGAATCCTGCCGCCGCCCTCGTTCAGGATTTCGAGTTCGGTGCCATTCCCAAAAGTCGTCTCGCCGGTGACAATCAAATCAGCGACATTCTCGATGACGACCTCATTTTCAATAACGTAATTGACTAAGTTTTTAACATTCGCAATGTAGACATTGTCGCCGATCTTACAATTGCAAATATAGCTGTCGGAGAGGCCGCATTTTTTCACGCAGCCGGGTTTGATTTTCAGGGCCGCATCGCAGGCGCCGATCTCAACTTCACCAGCGAAGCAAACATTATGCACATTTTCAGGCACAAAACCGGCTCCGACTTTGACCCAATTCCAGTTCTCGGCCCGACAACTGTTCGACACTAAAACGGCGATTTCGTTTTGGCTTAGTTTGCGATTCCCCATTTTTCCCCCGGTGGTTTAGGCGGGAAGATGCGCTAAGGCATCCTTTTCAATATCTTTGAAATATTTGACGGTGGCGACTTTCATCTCGAGGGTCGCCTCGTCATCGCAGACGATGATCCCGTGACGATGCAGTTGCAGCATCGAGACCGTCCACATGTGATTGACGCCCTCTTCCACGACTTTTTGCAGAGCGCGCGCTTTTTTATAGCCATTGATAATGAGCAGAACTTCCTGGGCATCCATGACCGTGCCGACTCCAACCGTCAGCGCCGTTTTCGGGACTTTATTGATGTCGTTATCGAAGAAGCGCGAGTTGGCCAGGATAGTGTCATAGGTCAGGGTTTTGATCCGGGTGCGAGACGATAATGACGAACAGGGTTCGTTAAAGGCGATATGTCCGTCTGGCCCTATTCCGCCCAGAAACAGGTTGATGCCACCTATATTTTTTATTTTTTCCTCATACCGACTGCATTCCATTTCAAGATCCAAAGCGTTGCCATTCAGGATATTGACATTTTCTTTGGGAATGTCCACGTGGCTGAAGAGATTGCTCCACATAAAATAGTGATAACTTTCCGGATGATCTTCGGGCAATCCGACATATTCATCCATATTGAAAGTAACGACATTCCTAAAAGAGACCTTACCTTCTTTGTACAACCTGACCAGGGCTTTGTAGGTGCCGATGGGTGACGAACCGGTCGGTAGCCCCAGGACATACGGTTTGTCGGCAGTTGGTTTGGCGTGATTAATCTTGGCGGCCACATAATGGGCTACCCATTCACTCAAACGTTCGTAGTTCTCATGAATAATGATTCTCATAGTAAGACTCCTTTAAGTAGTTCATCAACGTCAAAATATTTGCTCGCTTAACAAACAGCGCAGCTTATAGCATGATCTTGACATCGGCTACAAAACAACCTTCGCCGGCGTTTAAAGTTATCAGCGGATTGATATCCAACTCCCGGATTTGCGGGCAGTCCGTCGCCAGCTGGCCAAGCCGTAGTATTACTTCCGTGACAGCCGCGATGTCACGCGCCTGACGTCCGCGGGCGCCGTTTAAGAGCGGGAAAGCCCGGATGCCGGAGACCATGGTTTCAGCATCGTGACGGGTCAACGGCGCGACCCGGAAAGTAACGTCTTTCATGATCTCGACAAAAATGCCTCCCAATCCGAACATCAACACCGCCCCAAAGGCCGGATCGCGTTTCACACCCAGGATGACCTCCTCGCCAGTCGGAATCATTTTGCGTACCAATATTCCTTTCAAACGCGCTTCCGGCTGACGTTGCTTCACCGTAGTCATAATCTGCTTAAAAGCCTCTTTGGCTTCCTGTTCAGATTTAACGTCTAAGACGACTCCGCCGACATCGAATTTATGTATAATATCATCCGAGATAATTTTCATGACGGTTGGAAAGCCAATCTGAGCAGCGACCCGAGCGGCTTCTTCCGCCGAATTTATCAATTTACTGTCCAGAACCGGTAGTTTATAAGCGCCCAGTACCTGGATAGCTTCTTCCTCGGTCAGATAGCTTTTACCGGAGCTCCGAGCGGCGTTCAAGATCGCTGTGGCGGCGTCTTTATTCACATCCGTGAAAGCCACTGGCTTGGATCCATCGGTTTTCACCAGTTGGGTGAATTTATAGACCGTCGCCATCGATTTGGCCATAGATTCCGGCAGAAGATAATGCGGAATCTTATTGCGTTGTAGGGAATGTACGCCGACGGCCACGTCCGCCTCGCCCATAAACGAAGCGTAAACCGGCTTGTCGTAATGGCTGCTGACCTTGGCGATCTCACGAGCGATCAGATCGATGTCCGTCATCGACTGCGGCGTTAAAATCGTAAAAACCGCATCGACGCCCGGATCTTCAAAAGCGCCTGAAAGCGCAATATTGTAGCGATCGGCGCGGGCATCGCCGATTACGTCAACCGGATTGTTGATGTTGGCCGTTTTAGGCAGATTTTTACGGAATTCTTCTTTGGTGGCGTCACTGAACTGCGCTAATTCCAGGCCTTCGTGAATCGTAGCGTCGGTAGTCAGTACTCCCGGACCGCCGGCGTTGGTCACGATCGCTACCCGTTTGCCCTGCGGCGCCGGTTGATAGGCGAACGCCGTGGCTTTATTGAACATCTCCTCGATATTATCGCAACGGATGATGCCAGCCTGTTTAAAGGCAGCGTCGCAAATCTCATCGCTGCCGGCCAGAGAGCCGGTGTGCGAGGCGGCGGCTTTGGCGCCGGCGCCAGTACGGCCGGATTTCATGATCAGGATCGGCTTACCGGTATCGTGAATGATTTCTTTGGCGACTTTCATCAGCCCCACACCGTCGGTTACCTCTTCCAGATAGATGAGAATGACCCTGGTTTTGGGATCGTCTTTCAAATAGTACAATAAGTCAATTTCGCTGATATCGGCTTTATTGCCGAAACTGATAAATTTCGAAAATCCAATCTCCTTGGCACGGGCGTAATCGAGCACCGCCGTACAGAGTGCACCACTCTGAGACAGAAAGGCAATGCTGCCCTCTTCCGGCATGTTGCGTGCAAAGGAAGCATTCAGTTTCGAGCGCGGGTCGGTATTAATGACGCCCAGACAGTTTGGACCGATAAAGGACATGTCATATTTACGGGCGATCGTTTTGAGATTGTTCTCCATTTCAACGCCCGCTCCGCCGACCTCTTTGAACCCGGCTGAGATGATAATGGCCGATTTGATGCCTTTCTGTCCGCACTGTTCCAGCGCCAGATTTACCACCGAAGCCTGAAAAACTATGATGGCCAGATCGACCGGATCGGGAATGTCGAGCACATACTTGTAAGACTTAATTCCGGCGATAAATTTCTCACGCGGACTGACCGGGAAAATTATCCCGTTGAAATCACTTTTGGTAAGGTTCAGAAGCAGATCGCCGGGAACAGTTCCCTGGACTTTATTAGCGCCGACGATCGCTACGGAATCCGGATAGAAAATCTTCTCCAGATTATTCTGGTGTAATTGACTGCGTTCCATGAGAAATCCCGGAATTAATCCAAATAACCGAAAATGAAGTCGACAGCATCAGAAACGGTTTGAACGGCTAAGGCTTTGTCCTGATCCAGTTCGATTCCGAATTCCTCCTCAAAAGCGGCCACTAACTCGAGGCTCTGCATCGAATCGGCGCCCAGATCAAAGATAAAATTGGCATTATCCGTGACTTCGGCCAGATTGATTTTGAGAAGGTTGGCGACGACCTTTTTCACTCTGGTTTGAACTTCGTTTCTTTCCATGCCGGACTCCTTTTCTGATTTGATTATTACAGTCTTAAACAGGTATTATTTGGACTCAAATTTTAAAACTCACAATTAACCGCCGAATTATAATTAATAAAATCGCAAGTTTCAAGAAGAAAATTTAAAGCGCGTCCGGATCGGGATTCTTGGACGGACGAAGGGCACCTTATTCCGGAATGACGCGCTGAACTTTTTGAAGACGTTTCAGCAGATAAGCGCTGAAATTGTCATCGCCTTCCCGGAAACTGTTGATCCTGACCCGCCCGGAGCAATGAATGAATTGCCAATCGCCTATATAAATTCCAGTGTGCGTGATGCGCTCCGGTTTCGAGCCGAAGAAAAGCAGGTCGCCCGGTTGCAAATGATTGGGAAAATCCGTCAGATCAACCGGCTGGCCTTGATTAGCCTGCATGCTGGCGTCCCGCAACAGCACGAGACCATCCCGGCGATAGGCGGTCTGGGTCAATCCGCTGCAATCCAGCGCCTTGGGAGAAGTGGCGCCCCACATATACGGTCTGCCAAGCAAACTCCTGGCCGTTGCAATCACTTTTTCGGCGGAAGGTTTCCGCGCCAGATATTCGGTTTCGGTTACCAATTGCCGGGTTGGAATAAAGCCTTTGCGGCCGTCGGCTAATTCCACCGCCGTCCAACGCCCGCCTCTGCCAGCAGATTTCAGCCGATTGCCAAGCACTACATCGGCAACCGGAAGTGATTTTTTTGTGGCTTTGGCATAAATAACGCCCTCGATATCGTCGAAGACGACTTTCTCGGTCTGCGCCCAGACGGTTTTCAGTGAATCACCGCCGACCACGACCCGGTCGTCATCGATCCAACCCAGATAACCATCATCCGTCCGTACGTAATAGCAGTCATCGTCCCACTTCAGAATTTCGACCGTCAGACCACGGAGCGTCTGAGTGAGTAAATCCGCGAATACCGAGGGCCGGCTACGCAGAGACTCAACTGAATTAATGATGATTCCGAAGTCTTGCCCATTCATGGTGTCGTCGGGAAGAACTAAGATTTTCAAATCAATTTTTTCGTCCGGCAGGGCTGCACTCAATTTTGCCTTCAACACCGGGACAGCTTCACGCTGATCGGTTTCGCCCTTGATTACATAAAGACTATCGTCGTTGACGACCTCGAATGACCAGACGGAGACCCGTCTATCGGGACAAAACTGCTGACGCACCTGCTCGCCGATTTCCAGGATTTTAGGAATAACCATGGTCGTGTCGGTGGCCATTGCCAGCGATAGGCTGATACTCAGTGCAATAATTATCCGGTACTTCAACTTAATATACCTCCGGTGATTATTTAGCATATCCCAATGTCGTGCGATATTCGGCCACGTCGCTCAATAACTGCGTCGCTGTGGAAATGACTTCGTCATATTTCAGATCGGCTTTCACCTGACCGGCGATACCGCCCTCCAGCATGGCGAATTGGCTCTCGATCGCACGCCGGATTGGCTGGCGGTTAGCATTGAATTCCAGGCTACGGAGCGAATCGAATACGGCATAGACCGGCTGCAGATTCAGCGGCACAGCTTTGAGGCGATCGTCTGCCGCGATCGTTTTTTCCATTTCCCGGATTTTCTGTTCGTTTTTTGTGACGAATTTAAAACCCGATTGGGTGATATAATTGCTGAAAACAGCCAGGATTTCATCGTCGATTTCGTTCGGGATACGTCGATTTTCGGTTTTATATTTAACGGCAAAGGTATAGAACTGATTCTGACGCCACAGATCGGTCACGAATTCCGACTGGTCGGCATTTTTTACCAAAATGTCCGGAGTGATGCCGCCTTTGCTTTTCATCAGGCGATGATTGCGGGAAAAGAAAATCGAATCCTGCGGAGCTTCGTCGGCGATCAACTTGGGATTTTTAATATAACCTGGTTTCTGGATAAGACGGCCGCTTGGAATGTAATATTTTGCCGTCGTGATCTTGACGGAATGTTGCTTACTGACCCGAAAGACCGTCTGAACCAAACCCTTACCGAAACTCGGTGTGCCGACGACGATTCCGCGGTCCAAATCCTGCACAATGCCGGACACTATCTCACTGGCAGAAGCGCTGCCGCCATCGATTAGGACGGCGATTCGCACCGATTTATCCAAAACGGGCTTCCGGTTGGCGGTAAAAACATGGTTGGAGTGTTGATTACGGCCACGGGTTAGCAGCAGCGTATCGCCCGGTTCGGTGAAAAGTTCCGCCACCGCCAAGGCTTCATCCAGCAGACCGCCCGGATTGCCGCGTAAATCTAAGATCAGCCCGGTAAGGTTTCCGCGTCTTTTCAGGTTTTCAATGGCTTGTCGGACTTCGCTGCTGGCGTCTTTGGAAAATTCTGCCAGTTTAATGTAGCCGATCCCTTCGCGGAGAAAATCGGTAAAATAAACATCGTTGACGGGGATTTTGGAACGTTCGAGAGTGTACAATTTTTCTTCGCCGATACCGGGGCGGCGGATCAACAGATTCACTTTCGTGCCAACCGGTCCACGGATCAGACGGGTGGATTTATCCAGATCGAGTCCGGTGGTGAAAGTCGTATCGACTTTCAGAATCTGGTCACCGGGCAAAATATTTGCTCTTTTTCCGGGACTGCCGTCGATCGGTGAAATAACCGTCAGGGTATCGTTGCGCATACTGATTCGCAATCCAACCCCGCCATATTCGCCTTTGGTAAGAATGTCAAGCGGCTCTTTCTCTTCTTCGGTCATTAAAACAGTATAGGGATCAAGATCGCGGGTCATGCTGCGAATCGTGCTTTCGGTCAGCGCCTTTGCATCCAGACGATCGGCATAATTCAGAATTATCTGTCGGTAGACGGAGTTGTAGAGTTGATATGAATCCGAAATTTCCTGATAAATATCGGTCGCCGAAAAAGCCACTACGAGCGATACGGAGACCAGAATCACCAACCAGATTCTGGTTGGTTTCTTTTGAGCGAAATTCATTTTCGGTCCTTTTGCCATATATTTTCAAATTTCTGCCACACAGCCTTTGATAGCGACTCTTCCGATTTGGTTCCATCCAGCAGACAGATACGCTCCGGTTCGAGCTCGGCAAGTTTCAAAAAACCCTGGCGGACTTTTTCCTGAAAAGATTGTTCCTCCCGCTCAAGCCGATCCAAATCGCGGGCGCCAAACCGCCGCAGGCGCTCTTCAATCGGAATATCGAAGACGAAGGTCAGATCAGGCACGATGTTCTGAGTGGCGACCCGATTAAGTGCCTGAATGAAATCCAGGTCGATCCCGCGCCCGAAACCCTGATAAACCGTGGTCGAATCGTAGAATCGGTCGCAGATCACCACCTGGCCGGCCTCCAGGGCTGGGCGAATAAGTTCGCGACTAAGTTGGTGACGGCTGGCCGAGTAAAGGAGCAATTCCGTAATGGCGCACATTCCGGTATTGGACTTATCCAAAAGGATTTCCCGGATTTTTTCGCCGATCGGCGTTCCTCCCGGTTCCCGAAAGAGAATATGCGGCAGTCTGGCCTGTTTTAATTTTTCGAGAAATTTCCTGATCTGGGTGGTTTTACCCGATCCGTCGATACCTTCAAAGGTGATCAGTAGTCCGTTTGGCATTGATTCCAATTATTCCATTCCTATGACATTTTCCGGTCGAGTAAATCCAGAAACAACCGCGGCGGTTTGACCGGGCGGCCGGTTTCTATTTTCGTAAAAGCGTGGACGGTGAAACCGGACACGATCGGATTGTCGTTCTCCGGTCGAAATATTTCATATTCGATTTTAAGCCGCGCCTGCGGTTTGACCACAATCCGACTGACGACCGTCAGCAGATCATCGAAACGCGCGCCCTGATGATAAGTGCAATGAGCTTCCACGACCGGCATGGCAAAGCCCTGACGCTCAAATTCGCCGTAGGGCAGCCCGATATCCCGCATCATCTCATCGCGGGCAGCTTCAAAATATTCCAGGTAATGCGAATAATAAACGATCCCCATGGCGTCTACATCCCGGTATCTGACCCGTAACTGATGACTATGTTCGAACATAATCTTTTCCCCGGACTGGGCGACTGGTCAGACGAAAGAGCATGGTTTTATTTCCAGGTCCCCATTTTGGAATATTTTTCGATTCGGCGAAGCACCAATTCATCGCTGGGAATTCCGATCAATTCATTCAGGTGTTTTAGAAGCACCTCTTTTAAGGTTCGCGCCATCGCATCGGGATCGCGGTGTGCTCCGCCGATCGGCTCAGCGATAATCTCGTCAGCAATTTTCATATCCTCAAGATCGCGGGCAGTGACTTTCATCGCCTCGGCGGCTAAAGGAGCCTTGGAACTGTCCCGGTAAAGTATCGAAGCGCAGCCTTCCGGTGTGATCACCGAATACCAGGTATTTTCCAATAATAGAATGCGGTCGCCGACACCGATACCAAGCGCTCCGCCACTGGCGCCTTCTCCGATCACAACTGTGATAATCGGGGTCTTCAGGCGCGCCATTTCAAAAAGGTTTCTTGCGATCGCTTCCGCCTGACCACGCTCCTCGGCGCCCACTCCCGGAAACGCTCCCTGAGTGTCAATTAAAGTAATGACCGGCCGGTGAAATTTCTCGGCGAGTTTCATCACCCGCAGAGCCTTGCGATAACCTTCCGGATGCATCATGCCGAAATTCCGGTAGAGATTTTCCTTGGTCGAGCGCCCTTTTTGCTGACCGATCAGAATAACCTTGTAGTCGTCAATATTCGCCAGACCGGCGATGATAGCCTTGTCATCCGCGAAAAGCCGGTCGCCGTGAATTTCAATAAAATCGGAACACATCCGCGCGACATAATCCAGCGCGTAAGGACGGTCGGGGTGGCGAGCCAGTTGCACTCTCTGCCAACGTGTCAGCCCGGAGTAGGTTTTCTGAATGAGGCGCTCGAGTTTGAGCTTCAGTTTTTCAATTTCCGGCGTAAAATCGATTCCGCTGGTCGCGCTTTGATCGCGCAGTTCTTCTATTTTTTTTTCGATATCTATGATTGGTTTTTCGAAATCGAGGACTATATCACCCATCTTTTTCTCAGATTTTCAGGATTGTTTTTAAAATAATTTCCACGTCCAGAAACAAGGAATGATTCTGCATATAAAAATGCTCGAAATTCTGGCGATCAGCATCGTCGGCGCGATGATTCTTGCTCAACCGGAATAAACCGGTCAGTCCCGGCTTAAAACGCAGATTCCGGTTGGTATGGTCAACCTCCATCAGTTCGCTGCCGACCAGACTCATATCGCCCTTTATGATCGAAAACAGCAACGGGTAACGTTTGAAAAACTGACGAACATGGTTGCCATTCCTTTTAATCATCGTCAGAGCGTTGATATGCCGTCCGTCCACTCCAACAAATTCGGTCAGATGCATTTTATAACCCATCAGGTAGGCGAGCGGCAAAACGATAGGTCCGCTGAGAATCACCGCCAGAACAGATAGGGTTACATCAAAAATGCGCTTGATGACCCTGTTACCCATATGGAAGAGATTGTAATCAACATCCAGTAAGGGTATGTCTTCGATATTTTCGACACTGGATTTACCCAGGATATAATCCAGGTTACGGGGTACGATTTTGATATTCGTCCGATAGCGCTTGATACTATCCACAATCCCGAGAATGTCATCGTTGTTAAAACGATCAGTTGTAAAAATGATTTCGGTGGCGTGGTTAATGCGGATAATCTCCGGCAAATCGCTGATCAATCCCAGAAAGGGAAATCCGGCGATCTCTTCCCGGCCGTAGTTTTTGTCAACGAAACCCAGGATTTCAAAGCCGTGTTCGATATGTGTTTTCAGTTTACGGGCAATGCGCTCGCCCTCCTTTCCGGCGCCGGCGATGATCGTGCGCCGTGACAATAAGGCTTTGGACAACGACGAGGCCGGTTGAATAATCCGCCGCCTTTGCAGAAACAACAGGGCTACGCGCCAGCCGGGCAGAATTATTGTCGCGATGATAAAACTCCACACCAGCATATGCGGAGAATAGATGAAATGCTTGAACGCCAGATTGAAAATCAGCGAACCGATAAAACTCAAAAGTGAAGCAACCACCGCCCGCGAGTAAGAAAGTTCCCGACGATCATATAATCCAATCGAGTAACCCGTCCCGAGCCAGAGGAGTAGATAAAATATCAACATCGATAGCAACGAAGAATAATTCGGTAACGGACGCGGTTGCAGTTGGTGGGCCAGCAGAATCGCAATGCTCAGAGCAAATCCATCAACAAACATGACGATACGTTTCCGGAAAACCCGACCTAGAAAAGCAATCAGACCACGGAAAAAGATCCCACTTTTAAAGACTATATCGGTGATAAGTGAATAACTCTTACCAAAATGTTTATTGGCAAAAATATCCATCGCCCGGTAAAAAACTATAAAATTGTCAAAAGCGGCATGTTTGGTGCTCTCGCCCTTGTAATGGATGATCTTGGTGGTGGGCACATAATAGATTTTCCAGCCATCTTTCTTGATACGATAACAATAATCCAGATCCTCACCATATAAAAAATAAGATTCGTCCAGTCCGCCAATGCGTTCATAAACGGTCTTCCGGAACATTAAAAACGAACCGCTGACGGCGTCCACCTCCGTTAAAATATTCGGATCAAGATAGGTCATATTATAACGCGAGAAAGCCCTGACTTTCGGAAAAAGCCGGCTGAGACCGAGCAGTTTCGGTAAAGCCACCGCCGGTGTCGGAAAAGTCCTGCGGCAGGCCAACTGGAGAGACCCGTCGGCATTCAGGATTTTACACCCGGCGGCGCCCGCCTCAGGATGTTTATCGAAGAAATCCGCCATTATCCGGATGGTATCCTCCTGGATCATTGTGTCGGGATTAAGCAGCAGAATCAAATCGCCGCGCGAAATCGCCAGTCCCTGATTGCAGGCGGCGGCGAAACCGACATTAGTACGATTCTCGATCAGGATAACATCCGTAAACTTCTGGCGAATAATATTGACCGTGCCGTCAACCGAATCATTGTCAATTACGATGAGCTCGTGTTCGTATTTTTCTAGGGCGGTTTTCAGCGAAAGAATACACTGCTGGAGAAATTCCTTGACGTTATAACTGACAATGATAACCGAAACGCGCATAATTACAGAACTTTAATTATCCGCCATAATTTCAGTTTCCAGACCATAAACACGGCTTCCCAGACGATACTCTTGGACATTTTAGAAC
This sequence comes from uncultured bacterium, assembly GCA_964576275.1. Lineage (GTDB taxonomy): Bacteria > Fidelibacterota > UBA2242 > UBA2242 > UBA2242 > JAGNGI01. The sequence continues at coordinate 89,226 of CAZNUN010000002.1, forward strand.
GTCCTTCGGAGCGTTCGATGAAGATGATCGGAATTTCCTTGATTTGGAAGCCTTTGCTCCAGGCTCGAAAATGCATTTCGATCTGGAATGAATAGCCGGAAGATTTCACGCGATCCAAATCGATGGCTGCCAGCACCTCCCGCCGGAAGCATTTGAATCCGGACGTCGCGTCTTTGATCGGCATACGGGTTACAATACGGGTGTATTTATTGGCACCATAGCTTAGAATCAGACGTTTAATCGGCCAGTTGATGACATTGACTCCATTACAATAGCGCGATCCGATCACGAGATCATATCCTTTCTGACATTCCTGAATCAATTTCGGAACATCATCCGGATTATGCGAAAGATCGGCGTCCATTTCGAGTATATATTCATAATCGCGGGCTAAAGCCCAATGAAAACCGGTCACGTAGGCAGTGCCAAGTCCCAGTTTACCGGAGCGATTCAGCATGAACAGGTGCTGATCTGTAGTTTGAAGCCCCCGAACGAGTTCGGCGGTACCGTCCGGGCTATTATCATCAATGATTAAAATATCAACCGAAATCGGTAACGCCCGAAGACGTTCGATTACCGTCAGAATATTTTCTTTCTCATTATAGGTCGGGATAATTATCAGAGACTTCAAACCGTTATTCCTTTCATCGTTTCCAAGGCCTCTTTCAGGGTATAGAGCTTTATTCCGAAATCAGATTTCACTTTCTCGCAGATCAATCCCGCCCGAAAAGGACGGGCGGCTCTCTGTCCCAGCGAACTGGTCGAAACCGGCCGGATCAGAGTCGGATCCAGGTTATAGACGGCCGCAATCTGCAACGCAAATTCCAGCCGGTTGATATAATCCGCTCCGCCGTAATTATACAATCCGCATATCCGGCGATGAAGAGCTATTTCGATTACTTCGGCTAGACCGTCCGCCCAAGTCGGGTTGCCGAACTGGTCGTTAACAACATTAATTGGTTCGCGCCGGCTGAGTTTTCTTACGACCCAGTAAACAAAGCTGGCATCCTGATTAACCGAATTTCCAAAAAGTACATTGGTGCGGAAAACCGTAACAGGCAAGCCTGACGCCAATATAGCCCTCTCTCCTGCCAATTTGGTTTCGCCGTAATAGTTGATCGGTTTAGCTGGATCATCTTCCCTGTATGGCCCGTTGATTCCGTTAAAAACATAGTCGGTCGAAATATGAACGATCCGCGAGTTAAATATTTGGCAGGCGGCGACGATATGTCCGGGGCTTTCGCCGTTGATCCGCCAGGCGGAATCACGTTCGGTTTCGGCACCATCCACATTCGTATACGCTGCGCAGTTTATGACAGCCTCGGGCTGAAAGTCCGAAATCAGCAAATCAACCGCTCCGGCATCGGATATATCCAAACGGTGATAAGCCGCCTTCTGATCATAAATCAATTTATCGCCAAGATCGGTGGCTAAAACCTCATGACCGGGCGCCAGTAATCGCACGCACTTTTCGCCTAACATCCCGTTAGCGCCGGTTACCAGTATTTTCATTTTAATTGAGTTTAAAACCTTTCGCCGCGAATGCGGTCAGTTTAGATTTGGTCTCTGGATCGGATAACGCCAGAATCCGGGCAGCGTAAATCACGGCATTTACAACTCCGGATTTACCGATCGCCATGGTACCGACCGGGATTCCGCCGGGCATCTGAACGATGGAATAAAGGGCGTCGACACCGTTTAAATCCGAGGCGTTCAACGGCACGCCGATTACCGGAAGATTGGTCAGGGCGGCAATCACCCCAGGTAAATGAGCCGCCATCCCGGCGCAGGCAATAATCAGACAGCCGCCCGCCTCTTCAAAATGATGGATATAATCAACCAGTTCGGCATGCTGACGATGCGCCGAAAGGACTTTGATCTCACAATCGAGTTCAAAATAATTTATGTACTTACGGGCTGCTTCCACTATTTCCAAGTCCGAGGTACTACCTACGATTAATGTTATTTTCTTCATAAACCCACTAACTCCGCCGTAATTTAATTGACTACCCAGTATTTGCCAAATTGCCGATTTATTTTCGCCCTTTCTTCAGGTAGCCGGGATATTCCGTGGTAAAAGTTTTGGCGACGATTTCAATTCCGCGGAACAGAACCGACATTTTCTCGCCGGGCGCATACATCAGCATATCGATGACAAAGGTACGGTCGGTTCGCCAGTCATAAAAAGCGTAGGTTTCAAAAGGTCCGCCTTTCGTCTCTTCGTTATGATACCAGAGTCCGTACATTTTCAGCGCATCATAATCGCCGAACTTCAGCAATTGGAAACCGAGAAAACGCTTTTCGGTCATGTTACTGCCGTATAATTCGCCAATCTTCAGACGTTTATTATACAAACCGTTAGTGGTCAACCATTCGGACTGGATTCCATTTTCCCAGGAGATCGAAAGCCAGCGATATGGCATGCCCCGGCCCAACCAGACGAAATTTGCCTCGGGTATTTCCTTGATAATCTGGTAGTCGCGCGGTACGCGGATCGTCCAGCGATATTTATTCCAGAAATAATTGGTCAGTTTGGTTTGTTCCAGTCGTCCATAGATATATTCACTCTGACCTTCCTCGAATTTTCGTTCGAATTTGCCATAGAGCCAGCCTTTTTGTTCCAAGATACTGCGCTCGACGAGTTTCATATCCCGGCCGGCAATCAGAACGAACATCTGTCCATTCGCCCAGTTATCCGGAATAGAGAACATATGGATACTATCCTTTTGGGCTTCGGAATAATTCTGTTGCGGCAAGAGCCGACGGGTTATCTGCGCAGCCAGATCCTTGCGATCCAAATCGGCGACTAAAATTATGTTCTTGAATTTCGTAAAATTCGGAAAATCATTCAGCGGTTTCCATTTTACATTGAAAAAGCGCTGAAATTCAGGGGTACGGAAACCGTAGGAAAAAGTTGTGTCAATCGCTTGTCCCAGGATGGCACGTGCCGTATCGGTTGCAAATACATAAATATCGTCCACCCCGCCCATCGAGGTTTGGTGTTTTTCACAGTTGATAAAAAATGTCAGGGCCATCAGACCAATCACCAATACTCTTTTTATCATTACTGACTCCATCTATCTTTCCGAATTAAATTAATCATTCGACGGCATTGCTCCAATAGCCCGTTCATCTGAGCGACTACTCGCCCCATTCCAGATCGATACGTCGTTCCCGGATGGAGACGTCAGCCACCCTAACCATCACTTCGTCACCGAGCCGGAAAGTCCGGCGAGAACGCCGGCCGCGCAATAGATGATTGTTTTCATCATAAACATAGTAATCGTCCGCCAGAGTGCGGATATGCACCAGACCTTCGATCAGGAACTGAGTTATTTCCACGAAAAATCCGAATTCACGCACCCCGCTGATGACGCCCCGGTACCATTTTCCGACTTTATCGACTAGGAAGCGCACCTGCTTGATTTTACGATAAGCGCGTTCAGCTTCCATGGCCAGAATTTCGCATTCGCTGGCCAGGGTCGCGATCCGTGGCAGGGAACGTTTAAAAAAGGTCAGCTCGTCCCGGGTATAGTCAGCCAGATATCTTTTCAGCAGACGATGCACGATCAAGTCCGGATAACGCCGGATCGGTGAGGTAAAATGAGTGTAGTGACGAAAAGCCAGTCCGAAGTGTCCGAGCGGAAGGTGTGAATATGCGGCCTTGGCCATTGCCCGCAAGGCTAACTGCTCAACGAAATTCTTGTAAGGCATACCCTCCAGATCGCGCAGGATTTTCTGTAAATCGGCCGGGTGAAATTTTAACGGCGGTTGCAGACCCAGACGCAGACCGCGTAAAATCTGATAAAGATCGTTTACATCTTCGGCGGAAGGTTGCGCGTGGATGCGATAAATAAACGGCAATTTTTCCTTTTTCTGCTTAACGGCGATATATTCGGCAACGGTGCGGTTGGCGCACAGCATAAATTCTTCGATCAGACGGTGGCTGTCGAGACGCTCCGACGGTGTGATTTCGACAGGTACTCCGGCCGGTCCCATCCTGAAAACCGGTTCGGGAATATCGAAATCAATGCTGCCTTCCCGGTAACGTCGCCGCAGCAGGATGCGACTCAACTGGCGCATATTTTCCAGGGTAACCTGATGCGCTCCGTTCCGTCTGTCAAGAATCGTCTGAACCTCCTCATAACTGAAGCGTCGAGCCGAGCGGATGATGCTGGGTGAAAAGGAATACTCCCCAACCTGCCCGTCCCGATCAAGTGTTATTAGCGCCGAGAAAGTCAAACGGTCTTCAGCAGGCTTGAGGCTACAGAGTTCATTTGAAATGCGCTCCGGAAGCATCGGCACGACGCTTTCGCCCAGATAGACGCTGGTGCCGCGTCGGCGGGCTTCGCGGTCGAGCGCACTCCCGGCAGTCACATAATGGCTGACATCGGCGATATGTACTCCCAACCGCCAGTTGCCATCCGGAAGCTTCGCGAGCGAGACCGCGTCGTCAAAGTCCTTCGCATCCGGCGGATCAATCGTAAATATTTCCCAATCGCGCAAATCCAGACGCGCTCCGGACTCAAGCCCGCCGGCGCCGATCTGATCGGCTTCCTTCAGAACTTTAAGCGGAAAATGTTCGCTCAGGCGATACATTTTCATAACGATCTTCATGTCGTCCTCGGGAGCTTCCGGAAAGCCAATGATCTGTTTTAAATCGGCCTGTGGCGTCTGGCGCGCATTTTCCCATTCAATATTCTCTATCTCCACCAGCTGCCCTTCGCGCAATCCGCTCTTTATTTCCCGCAGCTGGATTTCAGTTACGGCGGCCGGATATTCCGGCGTCACGAGCCAACGGCCGGACTGCCGCTTCAAGATTCCCAGCATCGTCTTCTGTCCGCGCGTCAGAACTTTCAACACCTGTCCTTCCGGGCGCAATCCGCCTGAATGTTTAAAACGCTCGATCAGAACCCGGTCGAGATGCAGAGCGTTGGCGCTTTTGCCCGCGCCGATGAAGATTTCCTCATTGGCAGTGGTCTTCACAAAAGCGAAACCGCGGCCGGAAAACGAAATTATTCCTTCGCTGAGACGAGTTTCGTCGGGAATACGGAACCAGCCGTTACGCGGACTTTCAATTTTACCCTCTTCTACTAAATTTTTCAGCATCTGCTTGAAATGAACATACCGGGAGGACGCCACGCCAATCTCTTTCGAAATATTCTTCTGTTTGAAAAGAATGCCTTTATTACTTTGTAAAAACCGAATCGCTCCAGCGATCAGATCCTCGTCTGTACGGATTATCAGACGTTTGCGTTCCGGATGTCTGCTCTTGTGGCGCCCCATCAAAAATTTGTCTCCAGAAAAACGTGTATCTTAGCGGTCGAAAAGGTATCACCTTCTCCAAATCCGTAATCGAGCCCGATAATTCCCATGCGGGAATCGAGTCGTAAACCGACACCGTAAGAATGCGGACAGACGCGCCGGTCGGCGCCTTTGGCTGGCAAACGATAATATCCCTGATCGAAAAAGAGATGCATCCGCCCGTTTCTCCCAATCAGCCAGCGCAATTCGGAATTCAACCAGGCGACTTCCGAACCGCCAAACAAATCATCGGCATAGCCCCGCAGACTGCGGGCGCCGCCAAACCAATAATAATCGCCATACACCGGCGCACCCGCCGACAGCCATTTACCTTCATAATTCCAGAAGCAGGCGGCGATCAGCTGCGGCTTTAAGGGCAGAGCGACTTCTCCATTAAATCCAACCCGGTATTGCCAGAGACCTTGACCGTCTTCCGAGCGCCGGCTGAGATAGGCACTGCCGTTTGCCTGAATTCCCCGGCGCGGATTGATCTGGTTGTCCCGTGAATCGAATGAAGCGTTCAAACCGATCCCTCCAGTACTGACGTCCGTCAATCGCAGCAATTCCCGGCCGCTGACCGTCGGCATGGTGGCCGTATAGTTAAAATTCAGGGCAACCGAACCCTTTCGGAACGCCCGCCGTCCTATACCGGCCTCAAATTCACGTGCCACCAGCAGCGTATCGCGCAGTACCTGACTGAATTTCCCGCGGAAAGAATAATTACTGTTCGCGATCCAGGGCTCATAGTAACTCAACTCAATCTCCTGTGAATTGCGCTCCGGCTTAGCCCAATAAACATTCAGACGACGTCCGCGCCCGCTGATATTGTTCAATTTAATCGTCACCTCGCCGGTTACATAGCCGCTGGTTATCGTCGTCGGTGGCACATAGCCAACCACTCCGCTGAAATTATTGGCGGATTGCTCAGTCACCTTAACGAGCAATCCATAGCCTCCTTCACGGGTCGCAATAATCTCCGGCACCGCTTTGATCTTTATAAAAGGATAATCTCTAAAGTTCGCACTAAAAGCCGCCATGTTTTTAGAGTACGGAATCTGGCCGGTTATTGACCGGGCTTCACGCGCCAGCAGTTCCGGAGAAGTGCGTTCGGCTCCCTCGTATATTACAGTGTCAATTACAACTCTCTTGCCGCGTTCCAGACGAAAATCGGGATTCAGACGGATTGCGACGCTGTCGCTTTCCGGAGTGATTGCAGTCAACGACAAAACCGGATAGAGATAACCTTCCCGCAGAACAATATTCAGGATTTTTTCGGTCAGATCCCGATAAGTTTTTTCGGTGACAATTTCCCCGCCAAAGGAATCGTTAATCGCCGTCAAATCAAGTGACGAATTGTCCGTTGAAGTGATCCCGATTCTCCCAAAGAGAACGCTTACCGCCGCTTTCCCGTCGTCAGCCAGTATCTGCCCAAAGCAAATTAAACCGGACACTATCCAGATCAGGCAGACTTCCGCTTTTGGCCAACGGTAAATCATCAGAATGAAACCCTCACTTCACAACTGCCCAAATGGTAAACCTCGCGTTGCGGTTCATTCCAGCCTTCATAATTGCCACGAATACTGACATTTTGACCGAAACGGTATTCAACGGTCGCGCCCCAACCAGTGGTCAGTCCTTCATCCTTTCCCTGGCTCATTTCATATGGAATTGATTCTCCTTTTGGGGTGACGCTGACGTGATCAAATTCGCAGAACAGTTTCCAGCGCCCTTTGCCGATAAGTTTTCGCTCATAATTCAGATTCAACCCAATGAGAAGCGACCGGATCGGATCGGCGCTTTTTTCGCGGTCGGATATGAGAGTGATTTTTGAACCGAGCAAGTGAACCCGTTCGAACAGGCGCGCCAGGTTAAGATTCTCCTTCAGAGTATAAATATCACGATTCCGGAGAGCATTGAATTCCGATTCCCGTCGGTAAGTTTTCAGGGCGGATTCGAACTCAATGGTGGTCTGCCCCCAGAAACGCCCGCGGTAACGCAATGTCCATTCATCGGCATTGGTTTCTTCCAGACCGCGTACATCCATGCCTGACACCAGATCCGAATTATAATAACGCAGACGCAGATCGCTCCGGATTTCCGTCAGCCGCAGAGTCAAATCCTGTTGAAAGGTGCGGTGATAATTTGCCCAATTGGTATCCACGCGGTCAAGCGCGGTGCTCAGATAACCGAAAATCCCATCTAATTCGGAAATCTCCTGCTGAAGACGAAAATCGGTCAACGCGGAAATGTCCTTCAAAATACTCCGCAAGAGCGGTTGTTTCAGATTGCCGCCATCAAACTGAAAACGGAAACCATCTTCAATGCTGGTGACTGGCTGTTTAATAGAAGAAGGTACGATGCGCAGAATATAATCACCCTGCACATCGGACACATAATCCGCATAAGTCGAATCATAGACATAATCACCCAGACCTTCACCGACATAATAATAACGCCATTCTTTCTTCACGGTCTGCTGACTCTCGATTTTTAACGTAGATTCCAGACGCCAGGGAAGTTTGCGTGGCTCGTGACGAATGGCTATATCCATCAGATCAACCACTATATCCGAACTATTCTGATTATAGAATTGCTTTATACGGTGGATATAATTCCACTGCGCCGAGAGTGAATGCCAATCGGAAAATTGTCCGATCAGACCGATGTTCCAGGCTTTTGTGCCCTTCTGCCAGGAATTTTCGTGCACCGAACCAAGCACATCATCGCTCCGCAGAGTTGTCTTAATCTGCCAGTTCAGACGTTGCCCGGCTCCCGATCCGATTCCATATATTTGCTCGTGGAAACGAAAATTGTTGGCCTGGGTCGTATCGCCAGTTTTAATTTCATAATTCAGATTCGCGAAGGGCCGGATACCGCCTATTCGGGTCGTCAGATTGATAATGCGCCGCGTCCACTCGACCTCTTCCGCGCCGGGCTGGGCGCGCCGGATTAGTTCCTGATTGATTTGAAGATTTTCTAAAAATTTATAATTAAACGTTACGCCGGAAGCTATCCGGTCAGAATTGAAATCGCCGCGCTGATATACCCCGCCCGACGCACTGATTTTCAAAAAGGTATTAAGCAGATACTGCGCTTCGGCTTCATAATAGCGCTCGCCATTGGTCGAATCGGACGGCAAATCCCATTTGCGGCGGTATTCGACTTCCTGGTTGCGGTCAATCGGATCGAATCGCCAGGCTTCTTGTTTATAGCGACCGCTGATTATGATCTGGCCGGCATGCGCCAAAGGAACATTCAGACTGGATTCGAGATTGACCGCATCGCCTCCATTATCGCCGTCGTCAAGAGCAGAAAAAAGATTCCTGTCCAGCTCGGAGTGAGCGATTTCAGCTTTGATGGTGAAATTATGGATCGGCTGCCATTCCGTATTGAAATGCAATAATTTATGGCTGGTTGGAAATTTTAGAGGTTTGGCCGGAAGATAAAGGGCTTCGTCAATATCTTCGTCGGAAGTCGTTTCGTCGTCCTTATCTACGTATTTAAAGTAAGTAACATCTCCACTATAAACTTTCTTGTACCGGCCATTCTCACCGACATTGTAAAAAGTCGCCGTGTGCGTGCCGAGTCCGGAACCGACGTAAACCATAACCGAATCATCCAGAATATACGCTCCGGCAGAGTCTTCGGTGAGCGTACTTTGATAGGCGATTGAGGCGTCGTCGCCAAGCGCTTTGAGCAATTGCTTATCGGCCGTGCTGAGATTCAGCTCTATCGGATTGTCCTTATCATCGGTCTCAGCCACCACCGCGGCCGCAATTTTAAATTTATCATTAAGCAAACTTGCGCTACTGCTGGCCAGATAAATATTTTTTTGATATATCAAATCCGAGTACTGAAAATCGACGCTGATGCGCGATTCGGCGGTAATGATCTGACGCGTCATGAAAGTGATCTCGGCCGTCGAATAATCAATAATATAATCATTGCTCTCCCCGCGCGTCAGCAGGCGGCCGTCGAGCCAAACCTTTTCCGTCCCGGCTAAGACCATTATACCTGTGGCACCATTCTTACCAGTGAGCCGATACGGCCCCTGATTACTCTCCTCGCCCAGAAAATAATTATTATAATATTGACCTTTAGTCACAGCCCCACCGAGCATGTTCTGCTTGTTGCGGCGTTTGCTGACGACATCAATGCCCTGAAGCTTACGGCTGTAATTTCCCAAACTGCCGGATTGTAAAGCGACTTCGAAATCGCCAAAAGTAATTTGTTCATGCGGCAGTTCGACCCTGATAAAGACCTTATCGAGTTCATCCAAAGTTTGGGTGTTGCCTTCCGGCTCGATGGGAATGTTCTGATCGGTGATCGTGCCAATAACCGTAATGTCATCGGCGATTTTCCCCTGCAGTTCCAGATTCAGTCCGGACTGGAGCGACAATCCGCTCTGACTGCCTAAAGTCACTCCCCGGTAAAGAGTGCCGGACTTCAGAAAATCGGCTTCCTCTCCCGCGTATTGAAATTCCCTGAGAGGAATGGAACCCACATTGTCCGGCTTGACAGAGTTTTCTCCGGTGTATAGCCGCGGCGGCGGATTGATCAGGGTATTTACCGGCAGACTATAAGGCAGATATTGGTATTTAATCACGTATCTGCCGGAATCTGTCCGGGTTCTCTGAAAAAATATCCGCCCCGTAAGCGCTTCGATTCGACCGATTTCGAATCCTTCAGATTGCACCGATTCCGGTATAATCATCCGCCGTGATAATTGTAAAACGGTATCGCCCGGCGCGACATACATCGTATCGCTTTGCCACTCCTGGGCAATTAATGGCATTAGCGAAAGCGACAATATCAGGATCGCGCGCAAAAGACAGCCGCTAGTATCTGTTTTTTTATATAATGGCGTTCTCTGTTTCAATTTCGAGTTTTAACGGACAGACTCTGACTACGGTTTCCGGATAACATTTTCATAGTCAAGCACTAAAATCTCACTATCCTTCGCCAACAGGTACAGACACCCGTTTTTAAAAGCGGCAGACGCCAGCGCCGCCGGCTTCTGAATACAAGACAAGTCTATCTGAAGCCACACTTTATCATCCGGAACGTATATGCACACATTTGCCGGATTTTCTGTCAGCGTCAACCAATTATCCTCAACAGCAACCAATCCGATTGCCTCGCATTTTTCCCCTGGTGGAGGAGGAATGAACATCAGGGGCGCACCGTAACGATCGAACTGCATTAGGCCGCCATCCTGCTGGAGAACGGTTAAAATCCCTTGATCATTCATTCGTAAAGTAACCGGTTGGCTGAGCGCATAGGCGCCATATTCGATGCCGCCAAACCAGATCTGCTCATTCTTTTCGCTGTAAAGTCGTAAAACTTCGGCAGTTTCAACTGACAAAATAAAAAGTTCATTTATTCGGGATGCAGCCATTGCTGCCGGATAGATCAGCGGGTGTGTCTCGCTGCGTAAATCCTGAGTCGCGATGTAATTCAGTTTACGGTCATAGCGCACGATCCGATGATTATTCCGATCGGCGACCAGAACGTCCAAGCCGGAAAGGGCGATATCGGCAGGTCGATCGAACTGTCCCAGTCCCCAACCGAAACCGCCATTGCGGTTCAGGATAATGCCCTCCTGATCGAGGTGATAAATCTCGCTAAACTGGCTTTCCAGCAGGTAAATATCGCCATATTCCGACACGGCGATGGCAATGAACTTCGCCCCATCCCTGACACTCTGCGGTTGGATGGTTTTCTGATACCGAAACTGAGCCAAAACCGTTTCAAAACCGAGTATGACTAACAAACACAAGCCGATATATTTAATTTTTCTCATATTCAACCTGCTTTTTCATCGTCGGTCAAATATACGACCCCGCCGGCAAGCGCACAAAATTTGTTTGTTTTTGCCGGACTAATTTAATCGGGCACGATTTGCAAGATAAAAACTAACGCACAGACGTTGACAAATTATTCATGCCCCAAAAATAACAGAACAATACGGAAATAATTTCGGTTTAGTACCGGTCAATTTCATTTATCTAATCTTCGATAATTTTTATTTTCGGATCCTTTGATTTTACTTCCGGTTCGGTTTTTATGGTTTCGGTGGTCTTAGTCTCGGTTGTTGACGATTTGGTTTCTTTGACCTCAGATTTAGCAGCCGGAGCGGATGCCGCCTTTTTGGTCTCGCCTGATTTTCTCACTTCTGTTATAATAATCTTCTTTGGTTCGGTCTTTTTGACTTCCTGAGTTTTTAATTTAGCCGGTTTGGTGCATGTTTTTGTTCCTTTTCTCTTTCCGTTTTATCGGGTATCGGGGTAACCGGCTTCGGGGGCTTAACTACCGCCGGAACCGAAATTGGAACTGGTTTTATTTCTTAACACACAGGGAAAAAGTTGTGGTAAAATATGTCCCGGATTGGAATACATAGTTCATTCACCCAAAACAGGAAAAATATTTTTACTTTATCAGTTAAGCAATCCGAAATCGTGACCGACACTCATCCCATTTCCGCCACAACCTCATTAGTCGCCTGCACGGCGTTTATTGGAATCAGATTATCCGGTAGTTCCCGACCGTTTACGGTTAGTGTCAGGATGCCTTTCTGAACGCCGTTCGGATTACGGATGATAATGTTGAATATCTTATCCCGAAAGCGGCGGGTGACTTGCACCTCTTTCCAGTCCGCCGGAAGGCAGGGTTTGATCCGCAAACCGCAGTAATCCGGCTGAACTCCGAGAATATACTGCGTGGCGGCGAAGTAGGTCCAGGCGGCCGTTCCGGTCAGCCAGGGCAGGCGCGAAGCCCCGAAGCGCGGGCTGGATTTGCTGTTGGTGAACTGACAATAGACATACGGTTCGATCTGGCGGACTTCGGCTTTGGTATTGTAAGCCGCCGGCATATACGCCCGCAAATATTGATAAGCCCGATCGCCGTGTCCGAGCATGGTTTCGGCGATCACCGCCCAGCCCTGTGTATGTGAGAAAATCGAGCCATTCTCCTTCATACCTTTGTTGAATAAGGGAGCCTTGACGATGCGGTGATCGGTTTTTTCATAGGGTGGATCAACGATGACCAGCCCATGTTCGGTCGCCAGCCTGTTCTTCACCGCCTGCATGGCGGAAGCGGCCTGTTCAGCGGAAGCGAATCCGCTGAGCACCGCCCAGGATTGCGGATTGAGCCAGAGCGAACCTTCCTCGTTTTCATGTGAACCGTATTTCAATCCGTCATAGTGATACGCCCGCAAAAACCACTCGCCGTCCCAGGCATATTTTTGCAAATTCTCATCGAGAATTTCCAGGTGCTTCAGCGCCCAGGCCTTCTCTTCCGGCCGTTTGAGCAGTTCGCAGATTTCGCTGTAAGTTTTCAGGGCGTAGCGCAATTGAAAGGCTACAAAGACCGTCTCGCCGCGCTGGCCGAGTTCCAGACAATCGTTCCAGTCGGCAGATAAACCGCACGGCAAGCCGTGAGCGCCGCTGCGCTCCAGGCTGAATTCAATCGCCCGGCGTAAATGCCCCAGCACGGTGGCTGCGCCCTTATCGGCGAACGGCAGGATTTTATCGAAAAAGGCCAGGTCGCCGGTCTCTTTCACGTAAGCCGGTACAGTATTGAACAACCAGAGGCAATCGTCCGAACGATATTCTTCTTCTTTCGGCGCAATTTCCCGACCGGGATGATGATCGAACGGTTTCACGACCGGCATTGCGCCACCGGTCGATACCTGTCCGGTCAGCATCAGTTCGAGGCGTTGCCCGGCTTCGTCTGGGATCGTCGGCAAAACGCCCAGTAAATCCTGCACCGTGTCGCGGTATCCCAACCCGTCGCGTTCACCGCTGTACACCAGACTCGCCGCCCGCGACCAGGCGTAAGTCATCAGGCAATTGAACGGACTCCAGACGTTGGTCATGCTGTTAAATTCGCTGTCCGGGGTCTCAACATGCAATCCCTGCAACCGATTATGCCAGTAATTTTTCAATTTATCAAATTCATCATGAAGTCTAGCAACGTCCCGGAATTCATTGATGACCCTGCGCCCTTCCACGGCGGCTTTGCCGATGCCCATCAGCACGGCAATTTCGCGGGATGCGCCCGGTTCAAGGTCAAGGTCGATCTGCAGAACGCCCACGCCATTATCGCCGACAGCAAGGGAATTGAGACATTCGCCATTCTCGACCACGAGCGGATTATGGTAGCCGCGGTAATTACCCAGAAAAACTTCGCGGTCGGTATCGAATCCGCTGACTTCCGCCCCGACGATTCCCAGAAAAGTGTGTTTATTGCCGTCATGATTCCAGAAATCGCCGGCTCCGTCTTTCAGATTGACATTGATACCGTGGTCGATGATATTGTCAATAATATCCATTTTCAGAATAAATTGCGTGTACTGGAGATTGACCGCATCTTGCCAGACATGCCAGTTGTTGGCATATTCGATAAACGTAAAAATGCGCAGGCGCCGTCTGACATTATCCTGATTGGAAATTTTCAGCAACCAGCACTCGAAATGGCGGCCGAGCGGCACGAAATAAGTCGTCTCCGTTTCAATTTTATTATATTGCGATTCGATAATCGTATAAGCCGTGCCGTGCCGGCAAATGGTTTTATAAGCGTCCAGCGGTTTGCCGACCGGTTGCCAGGCCGCCGACCAGTAATCGTGGCTGTCGCGGTCGTGCAGATAGAAATAGCGTCCCGGTTGATCCATCGGAATGGCGTTGAATCTCAGCCGCGTAAAGCGTCCCTGCGCCGCCGAATGATAAAAACTGTAGCCGCCGGCATTGTTGGTGATAATCGCGCCGTATTCCGTCGAGCCGAGGTAATTGCTCCAGGGACGCGGCGTATCCGGCCGGTCAATAATGTATTCTTTGTTCTCATCGTCAAAATAACCGAACTGCATACTGACTCCTCAAAAATTTCACACCACGCCGCGCCGGGCTTCGAGAGCACAGCGGATTTCCGCACATTTTTGCTTCGTTAAATGCACACGGGTAATGAAGAAAATCACGAAAATCAATCCCAATACCGGAATCCCGGCCAGCATCGCCCGGATCCAGAAAATCGTCTGCGGGGTTTGAACAGCTAATGAATGATCGAAATGCGCGAATTTCAGCACGCTACCCGCCAGCAAACCGCCCAGCGAGTTGCCCAGTTTAAGTATATACGACGAACAGCCGGTAAAGGAACCCTCGCGGCGTTTGCCGGTATTGAGCTCGTCATAATCGATGATGTCGGCGCCGATGGAACTGTGCAGCATCCACAATCCCGCGGCTGACAGTCCCATTAAACCTGAAGCGACGGTTTGCAGCCAGGGAATCAAAGGCGTGTACAAAAACCATGAACCGCCGTAGCCGAATATTCCAATAACGGCCGCCACGATCACGGCTTTGCGCTTTTCCAACCAGTAAGCCACGCGGTTAAGCACCGGCCCGCCGATCAGTCCGCCGATCATGAAGGAAATGCCCATCCAGAAATTCCAGTTGTCGCCGGCGATATTATTGCCACCGCAGACGTAATGCACGGTCGCATAATAGCCGAGCGTTCCGACCATGCTGGTTCCCAGCGTGAAAGAACCGCCCAGCAGCAGCATCATCCGGAACGGCTGGCATTTCAGGGTTTCATAAAAAGAGGCCGATAGTTTGATGCGTTCTTTGGTTTTGACGACCACGCTCTCATAATAGCGTTCCTTGACCCGGAAAAATATCGTAACTGCGAAAATCGCCATCAGCACGCCAATGATCGAGGTATAAACCTGCATACCCAGCAAGGTGTTCTTTTTACCCGTGCCGGGAATCAGGAACCAGGCCAGATTAGTGAAACGCAGGGCGTAGAAATTGCCTACCTCGAAAATCTTCTGCATCACGCTGCGGTAGGTCATCACCGAGGTGCGCTCTTCGTAATCGGGCGTTAGTTCATTGCCGAGACTGTTGTATGGCACCGTAAACGTGCTGATAATCGGAATGAACAGCAGGTTGGACAACAGCATGTACCAGAATACCGCCGAAAGTCCCAAAATGTTGATATCCACCCAACCGGGCGAAACTAAAAATAAGGTCGGCAGTCCCAGTCCGCTGATAACGCCGGCGCCAAGAATAAAGGGCCGCCGCCTTCCGAATTTCGAACGGAAATTATCGGAAATCCAGCCGGCAATCGGGTCGGTAAAAGCATCGTAGAGACGAATTAATGTCAGCGCCAGGCCGACCAGAATCGGGTCGACGCCCAGGTACATATTGAAAACCGCAAAGGCCACGCCCGGATAAAGCCAGAAGCCCCACATATCCAGCCCGGTGCCCAGACCGTAACTGATTTTGGTCAGAACCGGGATACGGTCGCGCTGCGGTTGTACATTATTTTCTGATGTCATTTTTCCCCCTCGTAAAGTCCATTGCCGGTAATTTTGGTTACACTTCCGAATTATGCTTGATGTAATCGAGCAACTCGTCAAGATGAGCGAATGCCAGGGCGGTATGCGTATCGGCCGCTCCGTAATATATCGCAATTCGGCCGGTCGCCGCATCGCACAGGTTGGCGCACGGAAAAACCACGTTCGGCACAAAGCCGACCGTCTCGTAGATTTTTTCGGGCGTCAGCAAATAGTCGCGGGTGCGATAAAGTACTTTTGCCGGTTCGTCAATATCCAGAATCACCGCGCCGAAGCTGTAAACATAGCCGTTGCAGGTATTCGAAACTCCATGATAAAAAAGCAACCAGCCCTCTGTAGTCTCAATCGGAACCGGCCCAGCGCCAATCTTCATACCCTGCCACCAGCCGCTGCCGCCTTTGCCCATCACCCATTTATGATTGCCCCAGTAAACCAGGTCGGGACTCTCGCTCAGGAAAATATCGCCGAACGGCGTATGCCCGCTGTCGCTCGGGCGGCTCAGCAACAAATATTTGCCATTGACTTTGCGCGGAAAAAGTACCCCATTGCGATTGAACGGCATCAGGGGGTTCGGCATCCGGATAAAGGTTTTGAAATCTTTCGTCCGGCCAAGACCGATGGACGCCCCATGTAAATCGTCGCACCAGACGATGTAATAGGTATCGTCTATTTTAACGAAGCGCGGGTCGTAGCCGTAACTCAGCGGTTTGGGATTACCGTTCTCGTCAACCCAATCAATCGGATCAGGACCGATCTTCCATTTTAAACCATCCTGACTGCGCCCGAAGAACAAGGTCGCCCGTCCGTTCTTCTGATCGGCCCGGAACACTCCGGCGAATTCGCCATCGTACGGCAGAACGGCGCTGTTGAAAATGCGGGCGGCTTTCGGAATAGGATTCCAATCG
Source organism: uncultured bacterium (assembly GCA_964576275.1). Lineage (GTDB taxonomy): Bacteria > Fidelibacterota > UBA2242 > UBA2242 > UBA2242 > JAGNGI01. The sequence goes on from CAZNUN010000002.1 coordinate 105,780, forward strand.
AACAACGGATTCCGGCTGTAACGCCAGACCACATCAGAACAACCTTGCGGTCGCTCTTCCCAGGGTAAATTCGGAATTACCTGACCGTTAATAATTCTATGCATAGAATTTTCCTTTCAATTTCAGGTCAAACTCAGGCAGTGGCGATCTCTTCGCCGCTTTGCTGGCGCCGCTCTTTCAGTTCAGCGCCGATTGTCGCCATCTGCTGATTATTTAATGGATAAAACATTACAATTGCCATCGATAAAACGCCAAACGCGGCCGGGATCAGGCTGAACAACAACAGCAATCCGCGCAGACTCGCCGCCGATTGAGCCTGGTTGGGCGCAAAACCGAGCTGCGCCATTAAACTCAACGCCACAAAGGCCCCGAAAGCCCAGCCGATTTTCTGCGACATCGTCGACGCCGAAAACACCAAACCGGTCGCGCGCCGGCCGTTTTTCCACTCGGCATAATCGGCTGAATCGGCATACATCGCCCAAATCAACACACTCAGCGGGCCGCCGGTCATCGAACCGGTAATCTGGAAAAGAAATATCAGCCCGATCTGGTTCGGCGAGAGGAAATAATAAATTCCCGTGCTGAATACCGCAACGATAAAAATACTGATAAAGGCTTTCTTTTTACCAACAATTTTAGCAAACCAGCTGACTAATAAAACCCCGATAAAGGATGAAATCTGTCCGATCGTGTTGAAAGCCGAGGTCAGAGCCGCGAAATCATAAGTCCGTTCGCCCAGGAACGGCAGGCTGATACTTTTTTCGCCGACGATGTATTTAAAATAATGAACCGTGACGCTGCTCTTGGTCGCGACAAACAGAATAAAGGTGATCGTGGTGACCAGCAGGATCAACCAGGGTTTGTTCGTTATCAATTCGTACAGGTCTTTTTTAACCGACGATTTTTGCGTTTTAGGCGGCTGAACGCGCTCGCGGGTGCCCTTGAAAGCGATCAGGAAAAAGATCACCGCGGCGATGCCGTAAACGACGAAAGACATTGACCAGCCGCGCGCGTCGTTACCTTTGCCGAGGGCTTTGACCATCGGCAACAGCGTCGCTGAAACGATGATTCCGGCTGCAAAAGCGAACAGAAATTTTACCGACGAAACCGAGGTGCGTTCATCCGAATCCGGCGAAATGACTCCCAGTAGAGCCGTATATGGGATATTGATTGCGGTATAAAGCATCATAATCAGAATAAAGGTCGCATACGCCCAGATGATTTTACCGGTCAGGCCGAAATTCGGCACCGTAAAAGTCAGCACGCCGACGATCGCGAACGGCACGCACATCCATAGCAGATACGGCCGGAATTTGCCCCAGCGCGTCTTGGTGCGGTCGGCGATCATGCCCATCATCGGATCGTTGACGCCGTCCCAGACTCGGCTGATCAGGAACATCGTCGCCGCCACGCCCGCCGGAATCAGGAAAACATCCGTATAAAAATAGGTGAAATAGAGCATAAACGTCTGCCAGTAAAGCACCGAAGCCAGATCGCCAAATCCGTAGGAGATTTTTTCACGCAGAGTCAGGTATTTTGCCATCGTTTTATCCCTTCTGTTTAAAGACTTTATTTTTTCACATTATCCCATTTCTACACTAACCGTGTTTACTTTATCCAGCAGTTCCAGTGGAATCAGGTTGCCGGAAACCAGTCGGCCATTCACACTTAAACGACGAACGCCTTTCTGCACTCCAGCCGGATTCTTCACTGTAATGTTCAGGACTTTGCCGCGAAAAATCCGTTTAACCGAAAATTCCTTCCAATCTGCCGGGATACATGGATCAATCTGCAGACCGCCGAATTGTGGTTGGATGCCGAGAATATATTGCGAAATTGCTAGAAAATTCCAGGCGGCGGTGCCGGTCAGCCAGGAGTTCTTGGCCTCGCCCGGCCGGTAAGCGTCTTTCCCGGCGATCATCTGGGCATAGACGTACGGCTCGGTGCGATGCAAATCGCTGATTTCTTCAAGAAATGCCGGACAGATTTTCCGCCAGTAATCGAACGCTAGTTCGCCGCGTCCCAGTTTGGCTTCGGCGATCATGATCCAGGGATTGTTATGGCAGAATATTCCGGCGTTTTCCTTATAACCCGGAATGTAAGTTGAAATTTCTCCCAGCTCGATATGATACTTCGTATAAGCCGGATTTTGCAGGACAATTCCGTATTCGCAATCGAGATGTTTTTTTACCGAATCGAGCGCTATTTGCATCCGGCCGTCGCTTTTCCCGATTTCGGCCATACCACAGAAGCCCTGCGATTCGATGAAAATGCGTCCTTCTTCATTCTCGCGACTGCCGACTTTCCGACCGTTGGCGTCGTAAGCCCGCAGGAACCATTCGCCGTCCCAGCCGGCCTGATCGACAGCCTTAACCATTTCGTCAATATGCCGGCGGGCTTCGACGGCTTCGGCATTTTTCCCGAGAAATTCACACAACTCAGCAAACTCCCGACCGTATAGCACAAACGCTCCGGCGATCATCAGCGATTCGGCGGTCTGCATGTCGGTTTTCAGCGGACCGGTTTGGAAGGATTGATCCGGGTCGGCGTTGAAAATATTCAGATTCATGCAATCGTTCCAGTCCGCGCGGCCGATCAGCGGCAATTTATGCGGGCCGAGATGATTGACCACATGATAGAAAGAGCGCCTTAGATGCTCGAATAAACTGGCCTGATTGTTCAGGTCGTTATCGAAAGGCACCGATTCATCCAGGATCGCGAAATCGCCGGTTTCCTTTAAATAGGCTACCACGCCGCAGATCAGCCAGAGCGGATCATCATAGAAATTGCCGCCGACTTCGTAATTGCCGCGCTTGGTGAGCGGCTGATACTGGTGATAGGCTCCGCCATCGGCAAATTGCGTCGCGGCTATATCCAGCAGGCGTTCGCGGGCTCGTTCCGGAATCTGATGCACAAAGCCCAGCAAATCCTGACTGGAATCACGGAAACCCATGCCGCGCCCGATGCCCGACTCGAAATACGAGGCGCTGCGCGACATATTGAAAGTCACCATACACTGATACTGGTTCCAAATATTGACAATCCGGTCAATGCGGGCGTCGTGGGTTTTCACCTGATAAACCGCCAGTAATTTGTCCCAGAAGCCGCGCAATTCGTTTAAAGCCGCGATGACTTTCTGCGGCGAATCGAAACGGGTTTGCATTTCTGCAACTTTACTCAGGTTCATTTTACCGTCAGGAGTGAATTTTTCATTATCCGGATATTCGACATAACCCAGCATGAAAATCAACGTCTTCTCTTCGCCGGGATTCAGTTTGATATTTATCTGATGGGCTGCAACCGGCGACCAACCGTACGCCACAGAATTACGCGTCCGGCCTTCCAGAACGGCAATTGGTTCATGCGGACCGTTGTCGCGTCCCATGAAAGTTTCCTTATCACAATCAAAGCCATCGATTGGGACATTGACCGCATAAAAAGCGAAGTGATTGCGCCGGTCTTTGTAATCCGTGAAGTGCAGAATCGTACTGCCGACCGGTTCCGCCCGGCCGATTGAAAAGGTGCGCTGAAAATTGGTCATGTCATCCCAGGCATTCCACAGGCAGAATTCGACATAGGAGAACAGTTTGCATTCTTTGACAGTCTTGCCGGTATTTTTAATCGTCACCTGCTGAACTTCACCAGTGAAATTCAATGGTACGAAGGCTAAGACTTCCGCCCGCAAATTACGCCGCTCACCGGTAATACGTGAATAACCCAGACCGTGGCGACATTCATAGAAATTGAGTTCTTTCTTGACCGGCTTCCAGCCCGGATTCCAGACGTCGCCATTGTCATTGATATAGAAATATTTACCGTTATCGTCCAGCGTAGAATTGTTATAACGGTAGCGGGTCAGACGGCGCAGACGGGCATCGCGAAAGAAGCTATAGCCGCCGCCGGTATGCGAAATAAGCGAAAAGAAATCCGAATTGCCGAGATAATTGATCCATGGATAAGGCGTCTGCGGCGTCGTAATGATATATTCGCGTCGTTCATCGTCAAAATGGCCGTATTGCATGCACTTCACCTCATGGAATTCATTTCAAAGTCATCGTTAAAGGTTCTGATTTCGGCGACTCCTGAAAAAAGTAATTCACCGCCGCAACAGAATAATCATGCTTAGTTCCAACCCCAACCGAATCTACGAAAGTCAGATAAACATTATCAACCTCGGCAATCAGTTCTTCGTCCCGGTAAATCCGGCAGTACCAAATCTGATTGTCAGGTTGCTTTTCCGCCGAGGGAAGTTCCCAGGACAATTTGACTTTGCCGCCGCCGATCACTTTCCCTTGCAGATTCTCGATTTTATCCGGCCTGCCATGTCTGGCGCCTTTGCGCTGAGCCAGCAGCCAGGCGTCGCGGGTTGGTTCTTTTCCGGCTGGTTCCCAGGCGGCATGTCCGACGCCCGGATATTCAGTATAGCGAATCATCTGCCCGCCGGTGGCCTGGACGGCTTTGTAAATATTCCGCGAAAGATCCACCGACACTACCGGATCGTCACTGCCGTGGAAAAGCCAGAGCGGAGTGTTGACTAAATTGGCAATGTTCTGGTCATCGCCGCCGCCGCAAATCGAAAATCCGGCGGCAAACAAATCCGGTTCCTTGGTCAAAGCGCTGATCGTCCCGAAACCGCCCATCGAAGTGCCATTGATATAAATCCGGTCGGAATCAATGTTATACTCCTTGCGAATCAAGGCGATTACCGCCAGCGTTTTCTGCATATCTCTGGAATGTTTCTTCTGCCAGCTGGTGCCCCAGCCGCTATGCGCCACGAGACTTTTGGGCGTCAATACGAAACATGGATCATTAGCTTGAATGGGATCATGATACCATTGTAAATCCCAGGAAGTCGTATCGGTGCTGCCGTGCAGATAAATCACTAAGGGATATTTTTTCAATGGATTATAGGATGGCGGGACGAATAAACCGTAACGCATGTTTTTATAATAGCGGTCGACGTAGCCGTCCGGTAAAACGATTTTCGGAGGTCTATTTTGAGCCTGGCTCAGACTACATAATCCGAGCAATAACAGCAGACAGCTTCTGACAAGCCTTTCGATGAATAACTTCGGCATTGTAGCACCCGTGGATTTATTTAAGGTTCAACTGCTTTCGAACCCAGTTCATGCGCACGGTATAATTTTCAGAAGGCAGACCGTGACCGGAATATGGGTAAGCAACGTAAGATTTCGGACATTTTAGGTTATTATATGCCGCAAAATTGATATGCGGCGGACAGACGTCATCCATCAATCCCATCAGCATCAGAACCGGGGCTTTTATTTTCGGCGCCAGGTTCTTAATATCAAAATAACTCAGCGTTCGAAAAACTTCTTCCCAGTTGGTTTCCGGATGTTCGGCGACATATTGAACGAATTCATTGCCCGGCCAGGATGCGACTTTGAAATAATGCGGAAAATCCGACAGAAATGGCACCCCTGGCACACATAGCCTGATGCGCTCCGCGTCCAAGGCCGCCGTCACGAAAGACAACGCTCCGCCCTGACTCTGGCCTTCCACCACGATCCGGCTGGCGTCGACTTCCGGACGCGAGCACAGAAAATCCACCGCACGGACGCAATCCATATAAGCGCCGCGGTAAATGTACTTTTCCTTATCTTCAAGGTGATTGAGGATATAGCCGGGGAAGCCGGGATTGACGTCATCGCAACTGTTGCCGTGTCCGCGGATATTCAGACCGAAGCTCACGAAATCGTCATCGGTCACCATATAAGCCGGCTGCATGACCGAACCATAACCCTGAACATGTAAAAACGCCGGATATTTGCCGGGCTTTTTCGGAACGGAATACCAGCCACGGATCAGAACATTGCCCAGCGAGCGCATTTCGACTAAATAGAAATCGCGTTTGGCGGTGCAGAGACTATCCTTGCGGATCAGTTTGAACTGCGGATCGACCTTAGCCAGTTCGGCCTTCGCCTTTTTCCAGAAAGCGTCGAAATCCGGCTGGGCGTCAACCGGCGAAATAACTTTCTCGGGATCAATCGCAATGGCAAATTTGTGCAATTTGCTCCAGCCTTCGCCAATAAAAGTTACAGTGCCGAGATAAAAACCCGGTTTCAGATTATTCAGCTTAAATGAACAGGTTTGCCACGCGCCGGCGGTTATATTTAACGGCTGAGACTGACTAATGACCTTCTCTCCGAAATCCGAATTGAGTTCAACATTCAGCTGGCCCGCAAATAACTCGTTGCCGTTGTTCTCAAGTTTAAATGGCAAAATGATCTCCGGTGCGCTTTTCAGGACATGATCTTTCTCCGCCAGGGCGAGCGTGATTTGCAATTGATCGGCATAGCCGATGATTGAAAACTGCGCCGGGATCGTATACAGGCCGCCGCCGCCACCACCGTCGAATACTCGGATCGCAATGACGTTCGGCTCGTCCCAAAGCACTTTTTCTATCGGAACTGCATATTCACGTTCCTGAGCGTAAGCGCAGATGTAGTTTGGCGGTATATCACCGGACTGTCCGATTTTTTCGCCGTTGAAATAGGTGATATCCGAATCATCAATCCGGCCCAGTTTGAGCAGGAATCCGCCTTGTTTGATCGCCCGCGCTTTCAACGCTGAAGGAATGACTACACTGTAACGGTACCAGGCGAAACCGTCCAGATTTGCATAGCCTTGCATTTCCCAGGTTTTACCGGCGATGATGGTTTCCCAGGCCGAATCGTCAAAATTCGGATCAGCCCAGGCCAGATCGTCGCCAATCTGGAATTTCCACCTTTCTCCAATCAGGCTCTGCGCGTTTAAAGATGTTACGAACATCAAAACGAAAACCGACAAGATTAAAATTGTTCTGAGCCGCATAGCAGTTACCCCCTTTTTTAAATTTTAAGTCCCCTCTTAAAACTGATTATTGTAAAAAATCACCGTGCGGTAATATAACGCCAAAGCGGAATATTTTCCGAATTTAATTTTGAAAATTGAGTCTGCAGTTTTAGGAATCTGATTTAATCAGGTTTGTATCTGCTCAGATTTCCACCTGAAGTCCGACCGGACAGTGATCGGAACCCTGAACTTCCGGCAAAATAGTAGCGGAGCGGACATTGTCAACGAACCGCTTGTTGACGAAAAAGTAATCAATGCGCCAGCCGATATTGCGCTCGCGGGCTTTGGTCAGCGGGCTCCACCAGGTATAATTTCCCGGTTCATTATTGAACAGCCGAAAAGTGTCGTAATAGCCATGGCTGAGAAATTTGTCGATCCAGGCCCGTTCTTCCGGCAGAAAACCCGATATCGTCGAATTCTCGTTCGGGTGGAACAGATCGATTTCGGTATGCGCGGTATTGACGTCGCCGCAAATTATGAGATTGCGACCGGCGGCGTTCAGCACATCCACATAATCCAGAAATGCGTCATAAAATGCGAGTTTATAGCGCAACCGTTCTTCGGACATCTGACCATTCGGAAAATAGATATTCAGCAATACGAAAAAGTGATAGTCGGCGATTAAAATGCGCCCCTCGGTATCATATTTTTCGATGCCGAACCCGCGTTCAATCCTGGCAGGTCTGAGTTTCGAGTAAAGCGCCACGCCGCTGTAACCTTTCCTCTCGGCAGCGCAAAAATAAGAGTTGTAGCCTTCGATTTCAATCAATTCCGATGGCAGTTGAAATTCAGCTGCTTTGGTCTCCTGCAGGCATAGGATGTCAGGACCGATAAGTTTCAGCCATTCGATAAATCCTTTTTTATGCACCGCCCGGATACCATTTACATTCCAGGAAAGCAGATTTAGAATCATACATCCCCTAAAAAATTAAGGATTGATCGAAACTAAAGGCTAAGCCCTTGCCGTGATTAAAAAAACCGCCTATTTGGGCAAATCCCCAGTCCAGGCGGTAATGTCTGAAAACCAAGCCGCTGCCGAAACCCCATTTAAATTTATCGGAACCACCTACGGCTATCCCAGCTCTAACGGGCAACCATCTGAGCGGATAATATTCTCCGGCGACAGATAAAGCCGGCAGGGTCGAAGCCGCCAGATCATTGCTGAAATATTGGCAATAATCCGCCATGACCCGCAAATTATCAAGAACCCGGTATTCAAATCCCATCAGCATATAGGTCGGATAATTGGAAGTAAAACCGGAAACGGCGTAAACCGTATCTTCTTTGACGCTATTTTCAATCAGTGAGTCAGCGATATCGTAGTCGGAACTTTGGATTTCGGTGAAAATGGAATATTCAGCGGCTTGAGCATCCTGGATGCCCCAATGCACAAAACCGATGACATTATTCAGGGCCAGATTGGCCGTCATCCGTTTGTTTATGATTGCCGATGCTCCGAGATCGACGGCCAGACCGGTTCCACCGATCCCGTACTGTCCTTTGGCATTGCCGTTTAGAACAACCTTATCTTCATAAGTCGTCGCTGTCGCCGTCAGGTTCTCAATACCGGCATACGCCGCGCCAACCAGGACTTTAGCAGCCACTCCAACGGCTAATTTGTCGACATAATTATGGATATTAAAATCGATAAAGGGGATTTTTCGGATTTCCCAGCCATGCGCCGCTCCGAGAGTGACCACCGACTGCAACTCGAGATCGGTATCGCTCAGGTCAACCGCCTCGCCGAATTCATTACCGAACATTGCCAGATTGAACAGCGATTTCGGGGCGACGACCTTGCCGGTCACCTCCGCACCCAGCGTAAAAGCCCAGCTGTTGATTGAAAAATTCACTAGGCGCATCTGCACCAACGGATTGATGTTGATCCCATCATCCGGAAAATACGACAGAAATTTGTCCTTGGCGGCGTCATCCAGATATTCGCCGGTGAAGAAATATTCGTTCAACACCCAGGGAGAAACGGCGTCATTGCTGACCTGTAAAGCCGGAAAAGGAACCAGCGGCACCACTCCGAAATTGAGGTTTAACTTCGGATTATTATCAAGGCCGAGATTGGCCGGATTCCAGCCAATCACGTCGCCGCCGCGCGCCTGAGTCGCGTAGGCTCCCGCGAGACCGATACTGCGTGGGTTCATATAAAGTTGAGCAAAACTCTGTGAAAAAATTCCCAACGACAGGATAAGGAAAATATTTTTAATCGTTTTCATCAGTCGTCTTCCTCCTCTTCCAGTTCCGCCAGATCAATCAGACCGTTGATGGTCCCATACACTAAGATTTTAAGTTTATCGCCGCTTAGAAAGCGGGAATTGACCGGATTGCCGGAAGAGTCGGTTTTCCCTTTCAATTTCAATTCCGGTTTAATATACAGTGAATCACGGAAAAGCGCGATTTGACTGTCGCTTAAAACCACCGTTTCGATAAAAGCCGAATCCGGCAGTAAGTTAATGACAGCCAACGTATCGGGATCATAATTCGGTCCTGCTTCAAAAAGCAACGTGTCTTTGACTGCCAGCAAAGTCAGATCGCCGCCGATCTCTAAACCGTTTTCGATCTGAGCGACGACATTGGCGCCCACGATTTGCTTTGGCACATCCTGATTTTCGACGAATGAGGTTTCCAAATCCAACTCAGCCTCATCGGTCAGTTGCATTTCCAGTGGCACCGAAATTGACATATTACCGCGTACATACTGGGCTGTATCAACTGCCCCATTGCCGCCTACCAAGGCATAACCGGAAGCCACGATCCGGTTGGGAATGATGTTGATCAGCTCTTCCGCTTCCGGAATTTCGACGACCGGGTCGTCGGTGATGACCTGATGGACTTCTTTATTAACTGAATCGCCGTCATCATTGTAGGAAGTGATGAACAGGTTCAACTCCACCGGGACGCCGATGTTGGTTTCGAAATCTATCAGCATTTCGACGTCTTGTAAACTGAGGCCGTTCAATTCCTCCGGCAGAGCGCTGATTTCTTGCTCGACCGCCTCTATATCGACGCGCACCGTATCAATATAACCTGTAACGGATGAGAACTTCAGTTCTTTTAACTGCATATCTACATCAATTTCCTGATTCATTGTGATCGTCATTTCTTCCGTAGAAGGAATACTGATCGTCGAAGTGTAATGAATTTCCTGATCCGCGTTCAAATCGGTCAGAGGCAATTCAAGATTATATTCATCCAGCGGGATCGTCACCGTCACCGGAATGGAACTGCTGGATAACGAAATCGTACGCTTCAGTGATTGACGGGTTGTGCGATTAATCAGCTCGTCAACAACGAATTCCACATCGGCGAGTACTCCGATATGATTGGTCATCGTCAAAACCAGATCGCCGGTCGAGATTGCGGCCGATGAGAGCTTCGTCTCCTCTTCCAGTGCAACTACATCTCTCTCAACGATCGCATCCTGATTGAAATAGCCTGTAATGCTTAAGAAAGTCATCTCCGACATATTAATGTCCACATTGATCGAATCGACCAGATTGTAAGCGGCCAATTCGCCGGAAGGAGTCGTCGTATGAGTACTGTAAGTAATGTATTGACGGGTGCTGTCGGCGCTGACCTGCTCTGACAATGGCACAAGCGAACAGCCATTCAGATCAATATCTAGTGAGGATTGACCAGCTGGAACATCCGATTCAATCGTCACCGGCACTCCGGAAGAGTTTAATATTTCCGGAAAATCCAACACCAGATGCGGTATCCCGGTGGCGCTTTGATTGATCCCATTTGAAAAAGTGATGTGCAGTGCGCCGGAAGAAATATTTGCCTGGCTGATGCGGGCGTCAGAACAGGTATTGATCTCGCCGGATTCGACAATGTCCTGCGGTTCGATAATCCCTTCGATCTCGGAAAAAGTAATGTTCGAACCGACTTCATTGCCATAAATATTCAGGTCAACTGTAACCTGATCATCGGCCGTTATGGTAACTTTCTGCGGATCGGTCGGGATGGTGAGGATCGTATAGGAATAGAGTATCTCCTGCGCCTCCAAATCCATCTCTAAAATCTCATCGGTCAAATCGAATTCCTGTTCCGTGGTCTGTTCGGCCGGTAGATAAATGGTTTGCGAATAAGACTCGCTGCCTTGGCTTATGGAAGTCTTCAAGGAAATTATTTCGAGTTCGAGATTGGCGGCCACCGGCAGTTCATTCTGCACATTAATGCTCAGCGTCCCGTTCCGGATCACGGCGGTGTGGACTTTATTCTCCTCTTCCGCATTCAGGGCAATCGTGCTGGTAGTGTCAATTGTTTGCTCCGGCACGATCGCCAGTGCAGAGTAAACCTCCATATTTTTCGCCTGCACGGAAACAACAAAAGATGATGTCCGGCTGGCTGAATTATTGGTAATCTGGGCCGCCCCCGATCCGCAAATCGCCCCGCTGATCCGAACGGTAATCGTTGCCGGTAAAGTCTTATTCGTCAGGTTGATCGTCCGGGTCGCGGCTTGTCCGGTTAAAATCCCACCATCCCAGACCGCAATGGCTGAGTCGTCGTCCGTTCCGACAATGGTATTGAGACCGGCGTCCAGCAAACGCACATACACCGGTGCGCCGAGTTCGATTACCAAATCGTTATCAATAGTGATTTCAAGCAAACCGCTCGTAAAATTGGCGTCATCAAAGTCGTCAAAGGTAATCTGGCGGTCAATGACCGGGATGGTCGTTCCCTGAGAAATGGAGGCAGTGCCACCTTCCGGCACGCCGCTGAGATCAACAATTTCAGTTAAATAAACCGGGTCGGTCGCCTCCGGATCTGTATCGTCAAGGTTAATGTTACCGATTGTATTGGAAGTATTCTTGGCTACCGGCGCCACGCCAATTTCATCAAAGGCTACCGAAGTTTGCCTCTCACTCTCCGCCACAGAAACATCGTTAACGCTCTGAGAAATTGACTGGGAAATGTCATCTATATTCAATTTATCACCAACCAGCACTTCTTCAATCTCGATATTATCTTCATAAGCAAAGATCGAGTCGCTGTTGATTCCATAAGGGATTTTCACAATCAGCGAATCGTCCAGCAGATCGTCAATGGTCACAGTTTCGTTCATAATCGGCACGTCCAATTTGACCGACCAGCTCGGCAAATTCGATTCATCCGGCATTCTTAAATCGCAAAATTGAAATAAAAATGCCAGCCCAATTGCGATTACCATTCTGTATTTGTTCATGCAGCTCCTATCCTTTTACTAAAAAAAAACACAGAGCAATTATACAGAAATTTTCAACGGGTATCTGTGATATATATCTCAGAGATTTTTACCGTGAATTTTAATGGCAATTAATATAGCGCACCGCCGGTGAATTTTTCACCTTTTAAAAACTAATTTTTAACAGGATTTTACTTCTTTATAGAAGAGCCTTTTTGATCACCACAGCCGCTTTTGATAAACTCATCTAAGGATATTCCGGTTTTATAGCATTCCTGGTGAACATATTTCAAAAGATTGAGGAACCGATCTTTTTCGATGTATCCGGGAATGACGCCCAAAACTTCCATCTGCGATGAAATGAAGGCAATGGATGGCAATCCAGTAACTTGGAATGCGCTGGTGAGTTCGCGGGGTGTAAAAGTCTTGCCCCGGAAGGTCAGTTTTTCCTGAGTATTGTCCGAGTTAATTCTTATCGGGATAAAATTTTCGAACAGATATTTCTCAACGATCGCGTCGGAAAAGGTCTTTTGATCCATAACCTTGCACCAGCTGCACCAGTCGGCATAGAAATCAATAATCACGTGCTTATTCTCTTTCTTGGCCAGGGCAATTCCCTCGTCGAAACCATACCAGGCCTTCCCGCTGCCGGCCAGGACCATTTCACTCAACCCGGCCAGTATCAAAACAACCAGGAAAATCCGATTTTTCTTTTGCATTATTTTATCTCCAAATAAATAACATCTTCTCTCTTTGAGATATGTGGATCAAATCGGTTGCAGATTTTAACGAACCAGCACCATTTTTTTGACCGCAGAATAACGCGCCGAAGTCCGGATCGAGTATAAATAAACTCCGCTGGGAACTGGACGCCCCATTTTATCTCTTCCATACCAATTTGTCTCAAAATATCCAGCCGGTTGACGCCCCCTTACTAGCGTCGCCACTTCTCTGCCCGTTAAATCATAAATACTTATGGTCACCTCGGTTTCTTCCGGTAAGTCGAAAGCAATCGTCGTTATTGGATTGAAAGGGTTAGGGAAGTTCTGATGCAGGGCGAACTCTTTGGGCAAGTTCGTTTCCGCGGTTATTTGAACATTACCGGTTGTGAACATGAAAGTGTCCGATACGGCTGTAGCGCCCGCGGCGTCAAGTGCCATCACGCACCAATGATAAACCCGGTTTGACAAAACTTTCCGACGATCACAATAAGTCGTGTCCGTGGTATACAGATAAGTATAATTAAAATCATTGCGCCAGTAATAAAGCTGATATTCCAATTTCTCGTAGGGATCGGCATCCTGCGCCGCCTCCCAGAGAAAGAGCGGGTACTGGGTCGTCAGGCCGGCGCCGTTCTGTGGGGTCAGCAAAGTAACAGCACTCGGCGGATCGTTGGTGGTATTGACGCCAAATTCACCGAATCCACCCTCGTTACCGGTAGTAACTCCAACAGCGTCGGTGGCCGTCACCTGCCAGTAGTAAATCGCATTGTCCGTCAGCGAATCGCCCAAAATACAGGTCGTGTCGTTTCCCTCGTAATAAACCGCCAGATCGTTCAGTGCGGTTCCTATTTTTAACCGATAGGTGATCTCTTCACGCGGATCCACATCCCTGGCCGAATTCCAGGTAAACTGCGGCTTCAAAACGGTGACGACCTCCTTTTCAGCCGGAGCAAGCAGAGCGAAGTTCTCCGGCGCGCTGTTCTCGGTATTTATGATGAATGACCATACCGGCGATAGCAATTTATTACCGGCAGTGTCTTCGGCAACGACCGTCCAGAAATATTCGGCGTTTTCAGTCAGAGGCGTGGACGGCCGGTAAAGATTCGTATCCAGAACGATCGGCTCGACCTCATGAAAAGCGCTGTTGTGATTGAGATAAAGTGAAAAACTGCGATAGCCGTCCAGGAGTCGCGACTTTTGTGAATCACCGGTAATTTTCTTCAGCGCCTTCGGAATCCAATAGAACAATGGTTGGGCCGTGGTGATAACGGCCTCGTCTTCCGGAATCAATAACGAGAAATCCGTCGCCGCGGCTGGTTCGATAACAATCGTTGTATCAATAGAAAACGATTCATCGCCAAAAATCGCTGTAAACACCACTGTGTATGATCCTTTCGCCCGGAACACATGTTCGGGATTAAGCGAGTCGGCCGTGCAACCGTCGCCGAAATCCCACCGGACTCGAACATAATCCGGCAGATAGGATACTGAACCCTGGAAGAAAATCGTCTTGGGCGGACCTTCGCGATACCATTCACCGGTATAAGAATTAAAGGTAATTCCCAGCGATGGCTCTTCCAGAAAGCGCCACTTCATCGCATCGAAGGCGACCGTATCGCCTTTTTCTCCGGTGCTGTCCGTCAGCATGACGGCGCAATCGCGGCCGACATCGAAGTAATGGTTCCCCAGACCGACCCATTTTCCCTGATTGGCGTTCTGGTCGATAACCACAGCTGATTCTCCGGCGCCATTCCGGATACGATATTTAACGGAAGAAGACAAACCGCTCGAAGTCGGTATAAAAGCTTCCACTGCATATAGGCCGACTCTCGTCGGCGGCGCGCTCCATTCAGCTGAACAGGTATCCGCAATGCGGGAGTTTGTGTACCAGAAATGACCGTTGTAGCCGCCGGTCTTCTTGTCCTTCCAGTAAATCATCGAAGCCGGCGCGGCGGTGTTGAGCGTAAAACCATTTGCCAGGTTCAGGTCATCAATCAGGGAATCGGATACCGACGGAACCGTATAACTGGCGGAAATGCACCACGGGATACCGGTTCCGGCATAGGCTAGATTGGCGTTCCCTTCATTGTAGCCAGGCCAATCGTAAATCACGCCATTGCCATTATAGGCCGGATAGCTGGAACCGTTCCGATTGCCGTACGGATCGTTGAAAACTAAAGAATGCTGACCCTCAACAATGCCCCTGGCCAGCACCAGATGTCCGGAGCTGGTCAACCAAACGCACATCGAATAAGGATAGCCGTTCTTGATCTCGGAGGTAGCCGCGGTCCAGGTGGTGGACATGTTGCTTGGCCAAATCTGTTGGGCTGTTAACCCATGATTTCGATAATAATCTGCCATTTTCGAGTTCGGGCTGCCTGTGCCCCACATATAACCGTAACCGCCTTTCCCGGCCGTATGACCATTGGGCGAGGATGACCAGGTATAATTGACTTCGCGGTAATAATATTGTTCGCAGATATAGCGTCCCCATTTACTGATATGTGAGGAAGGGCTCGAACAGGTTGTTTCCCAGACCGGCAAGATGTTATAGTATGCCAGCAGCATCGCGGCGGTGGTGGGCGCACAGGCATAATATCCCCAGAACCAGTTCGGGACATCATAAACCTGGTGCAGATAGGGCACGTCCATCAGATAACTGGCAGGATTATTTTCAACCACAGAGTAATCGGCCGCGACGTTTTCCAGCTTAATGGTCTCGGTTTTGGTTTCATCCAGCGGATCCTTGGAATTATCCAACCTTACGCGCTGAACGGCTTTGGCGCCGGCAGTCTGGTAAATGATCTCATCTTGGGTAAGACCGAAGGTAGCCTCCGATTCGAGCACGCCGGAAGTGCCGGTGACGTTCTTTACCGATTCGCCTGTGTATTTAGCGGTAAAAATGTCCGCATTAATCAACTGATAACCGGCGATCTCTTTTCGGCTGAAGATAATGGTTTCGCTGTCGTCGCCCCAGTTCGGATCGTCCGCAGAGGCGATTGAATAGGTTATCCCGGTAGCGAGTTCATAGATTTTTGCCGCCCCGGTAAAGGCGCTGTAAAGAATCTTATCGCTGTCCGGCGACCATCTCGGTTGATAATAACCATCCTGACCGTCACTGATCTGGATCTTGCTTTGGCTATTTATTTTCATCAGCCAGATTTGATCGTTGGCATCGTTAAAACAAACCGACTCGCCGTCTGGTGAAATGGGAGCAAGATTGGCGTAATAGCCGAGATTGACGGTGCGTCCGTCTGAAACAATCAGATTCTCGCCCGCAGTATAGGCGGTGCGTCCGTCATTTGTGAAACTGACTTGTCCGATTTGCTTCGCAGAAGAACGCAATCGGGTAAGATTTCCCGTTTGAATATCGAGCACCGCCGGTGTCTGCCGGCCATCTTCATCAATGAGTTTGACCCCGATTTTTTGCTTACCAGCATCAATTGTATAATATTGCCCTACATTTTTACCGCGTAGCAACTCGCGCACCGAATCGTCATCAAAGTGATACAACGCCGAAAAATTTTCATCCGTACAGACGACGCCACCAACAGTCGCCCGCGGCTTTTTAATATAACTGATCGCCGTCAGGTCCTGCGCCAGAACGGCAGCGACCATTGCTACGGCAGATAAGAGCAGAATTTTGGCAGAACGCATGAAAATTTCCTTAAAAAGCAGTGCAGAGGGTAATCAATTAACAGTTGGAATTTGGCAATAAAATATCAAATCCGCAATGCTGGTCGCCATAAAAAATAGCATTCTGATTACAGCCCTGTACCTTGGCAGATTCAAAAAAAAGTGAATTGGGGGTTTGATTTGATCGGAAAATTATCTGATTGTCAGGGCGGTGACGATGCTGGATACAGTGAAAGTGGTGTACTGGGTGCCGCCGCTGTAAGTCCCGTCGGTGTAAAAACCGTCGGTCGCTTCACCGGTGGAACTGCCGCCGAGATAGACGGTATAAGAAGAACCTTTAGTGATCAGCGATGAGGAGAAAACCACCATCTGATAGGTTTTGGTCGGTTTAAAGGTGAACAGTGGATTGCCTGTGCTGTCCTGGATATGCACCAGCGTTCCGGCGGATTTGGCCGAGCCGAAGCGCAGTACGATCGAATATTGGGACGATGACGAGCCGGGCGCCTGCGGCATGCCGGAGCTGCCAACTGCCAGCAACGTTCCGCCGCTGACCTTGAATGTACCGTCATAGTCGATCGGTCCGTTAGCATTATTCGTCGGGCCGTTCACGATCACCGCCCCGCCGGTCATCGTGATGGAACCGTTGATATCGATCCCATCACCGGTAGAATTAACATAGACATAGCCGCCATTTACATAAAGATTTCCCGAAGAAGCAGCTCCGTACTGAGTTTGGATAGTTGCGCCACCTGAAGCACTGAATCCGTCATCGCTGGAATTCAGGTGAATGGTTCCGCCATTGATCGTGATCGCCTGACTTTCCAGTCCTTCGTACGACTTGGCAATCGTAATCGTGCCGCCATTCATCTGCAACGAATATTCGCCATGGAAAGCATCGTCTCCGGTGGAAATGGTAAAGGTTCCATCGTTAACTACTAAATTGCCATCCGAATGGACGGCGTCATCGGCCGAGTTGATTGAAAAAGTCCCGCCGTCAATTACAACATTCACCCCGGCTTTAATGCCTTTTGCCGAAGTGCTGACGGTTTTACTGCTGCCGCCGCCAGTAACCATCGAGATCGTCCCGTCGGTAATAAGCGCATCGGTTTGAGCCGCTATTCCGTCACCGTTAGCCGTGATGTTAAGCGTTCCTTCCTTAATGTAGACATACCCGCGGGTCGAATCGTCTTCATTATCAGACTTGATACCGTCGCCGCCGCAAGTAATGTTAACAGTTCCGCCTTTCATGACGTAATAATCTTTGCCGCGGATACCGTCATCGACCGCCGTGACGGTAATATTACCGCTTTTTACGACTAATCCGTCCTTGCTGACGATGCCATCGGCATAATTGCCATCCACGATCAACGCGCCGTCGCCGTAAAACGAGAGATCGCCCAGACTGTAGATCGGAGCGGTGGCCTCAGTGCCCGATGAATAGGAAGTCTCATCGGTGATGTAATTCGTGGTACTCTCGGCCAGAACGATAATGGCTTTATCGGCATTCGCAATGTAAATCGGCGCGTCCGATGAATTTGTAAGGTCGACGCCGTTCAGGATCAGGCGCACCAGGTCATCATCGCCGGCATTAATTACGATCTGGCCATTGGAAAGCGTGCCCGTTACCGAATAGGTTCCGGCGGCGGTTATCGTCAGGGTGCTGCCATCCGCCGTCGCTCCACTGGCGCTTTCGGTTATCGAGGTGCCGTTCAGGGTAATGGAAATCACATCGCTACTGTACCATTCGTAATCTTCCGAATCGCCGTGGTCGTTATCGTTGGCCTCCAGAGCGTCTGCTACTGTATATGAAAATTGTCCGGTATCTACGGTCGCCTCTTCTTCGTCTGAATTGTCGAACAGGCCGTTTTCACCGCAACTAATCAGCAATAACAAACTGACTGCGACCGGCGACAGCTTAAAATTTTTTAACATAATCAAATAATCCCTTCGGTAAAATCAATTCATATCAAATACCCAAACAGTGCGTCAACTGGCTTAGACACTGGCCGGGGTCAATTGATTAAATCCGGATTGAAAAATTCTTCAGCCGTACTAATTACTGAAAAATTTCAGGATCGCCGCCATCATCCGATCACGATCGGTCGCAGTCAGGATCGTTTCAAACGGAAAACCGAGCGCGACGACCTTGTAATTCCCGGAATAGGCTACTCCGGCGCTGAAGCTGTTTTCAGCATAGCGCAGAATCGTTTTTCCAAGCGAGTCGGCCGGTGCAATGGCGTCCGGCGCCTCGACGGTATAGATTTTTCGGTCGAATCCGGAGTTATAACCAGTTTGAAATTGTTCCCCGAAGATCGGATCACTCGTGGTAAATATACCGCCTCCAGCCGCGGCATGGTGGGTGACCCATTTATACTTCAGGACATTTTGGGCAAATTTTATATCGCTGCTGTCTTTGCACGCGAATAAATCCGTCCCGATGTAACTGCCGGAAACCAGCAGATTGCCGCCCGCTGCGGTAAACCGTTCAATTTCTTTCTGAAAGACAGCCGGAAAAGTCTTGAAATCCGGTTTCATCTGCCCGAGAAATGTCGCGGTCTCCTTCTCTTCGCCGAGAATCAGATCGGCGATCTTATATTTGGTAATGTCGACACAATTATCCCACACGGCTTCATCGCTGGCCGAAACAAAGGCATAACCGGCATTTTTAATAGCCTGACCGTGGAGATAAACAAAATCATGCGTGTTGCCGGGAATAATCGTCGTCTCAAAATCGGCATGACTGGCGCCCCAACCGGGCAGGTCATTGGTTGTCCACGGTGATGCCGGCGTGAAATCAAATTGCGCGCCGGTATAATTAAGGTCATAGCCGTCCGGGACGCCCTGATCGATAAAACCGGCAAAACCGGAAAAATTGCCCGTTTCCAGTGCTTCCGGGCCGCAGACGCGGTCGAAACCGTTGATTATCAAAACCGGCTGAGCATTCCCGGTTTGGACGCAAACCGAGAGTATTTCCGAAGGCCGGCTCTCGCCACCGTCATTTACAGCGGTCACTTTAAAACTGTAAATCACGCCGGGTCGCAGGTCTTTTATGATCGCTTCTGATTTCTTAATCAGAAAGCCGTTATCGAAGCCGCCGTCGTCTTTACGGCAGTAAACGATATAGCCGGTCGGCCCGGCGGTCGGTTCCAGCGGATCGACTTGCGGTCGCCATTGCAGGCGGATTGAATTCTGATCGACCAATTCAACCTGAAAATGCGTAACCGCCAACGGTTCGACGACATATTCGACCTGATTTTGCCCGGCCAGGAATTTGAGCATGCCCTTATAAAAAGCGCGGCTGACATCCGCCCGGAAGCGTGGATCGTTGCCGAAGCGCATATCGTTGAAATTCTGATGCGACAATAATTCTATCAGGGCCGCCGGGACATTCGGTCGGAATGATTCGCCATACTGACGGTTATAGAGCTGCCGGCGATTCCATTGCGGATCCCATTTAGCGCGGATATCATCGACGATCTGAGTCTGCAGAATGTCAGCCAGATCGCGGTTGGCCATTCGCGAAACACCGTCTGGGAACACCAATGCCGAGTCATAATCTTCGATGCTGTAAATCGAGAGCGTTCCGATCACCGAATCGCCCCGCACGATTCCGGCGTCGGTATGAAAAGCCAGCGAAAGATCGATCGGAATACCCAACCCCTTATGAGTGCGATCCTTGTTCGGACCGCAGGGAGCGCCGCGCAGGTAATTCACCCATTCGCCGCGCCCGGAATAATCATCGTAATAATCATCTTTCCCGTTACGCAGGGTATAAACCAGGGTATCGGGCATACCTGAATATTGCAGGTTGTAGCGCGCGGCTTCCGTAAAACGGGGGCGACCGCTGGCCGAACCGCCGCGGGCGATATTTCCCATTCCACCGCCAAAACGCACCGCATCGGCCGATATGATTTTCCCGGCGGACTGACTCTCATTTGTCAGAACGACTCGTCCGGTTTCCCAATGGCGCCCGGCTTTGAAATTGAAAGTACCGAGATAAATCCAGGTCGAACCGCCGATCTGCTGATTGACGGCAAATTCAGTTTTCCCGCCGCTATGAAAAACCGTATAGTGCGCATCGGTGGCATTACTATCGCCTGATGAATAAGCGATGTAAACGGCATAGTCGCCATCTTCGGGGATTTCCGGAATCCACTCGATTGCGGCGCTTGATTGTATTTCTGTGATCGTAAACCGAAATGTTCCCAATTGAAAGGGATTTACGCCGGATTTATACGGCGGCTGACCGATGGCAAATCCTTTTCCGTCCGCCGTTTGCCAGACGCCGGTTTCGCGGTAACTCTCTGCATCTACCTGCGAATCATTATCGACCACGACGATATTGGTCTGGGTATCGCGTTCCCGCGGTGTAAAAACATTCGCACCGGCATTTTCCAACATCGGGATCATAAAAGGCAGAACAAACGAGGTCGGGAATAAATCCTCGACGGTCTGAAAAAGACGCGGGCGCTGCCATTCCCAGCGCTGCCCGGAAATGCTGTAATACCAGCCGTGACTGTGCCAGAGGGCAATATTGCATCCCGCCAAGCCTTTTGACGGTGTAAACGGCCGGCTTAGGTTGCGGACGACTGGCTCCGGACGAACCGTCGGTTTCGGCAAGCGACTGAGATCAAGATTATTGCGGTCCTGGCGGTAAAAATTCGGGACTAATTGTTCCAGCGGTTGATTAATGGTATAAATCGTCAGATTGGCTTTCCGGAAACGCCGCCCCAAATCCTGGCGCAAAGCCTGGTAAATTTTAGTAACATCCTCGTCGCGGAAAGCATTATAAGCCAGGTAGGAATTAAAATAAATTTTAACCTGGTTCAGCCCGGGATCATAACTGACTTTATCGATTTTGGTCGGTCTGACAATTGCGACCGGTCGTTTTTCTTCGATACAACGCCGTAAAAAGCGTTCGGTGCGTTTATGGATCGATTTTTCGGCGGCAGTCAATTTGCTGTAATCATACGGAGAATGTGTTTTTATCAAATTCAGCTGCGCGCAACTATTCAGCAGCACCGCCGCAAGCCCCAGTAGTACGATAATTCGACGCATTTTGAGTCCTTTAATAAATTTTAATCGGAATTTTTAACAACCGAACGGCCTTTACTCGGCAGATGCCGAATGAATATAAATAAGCCCCCGGCCATTAATATTAGATCTTCAATTACCCGCCGCCAGCTGACGATAGCACCGTTTTCGGACAAGTTGAAGCATCCGCATTCGATATTCAAACCGCGCAGGATGGCGCTGATGATCAGAATCGTGAAACCGAGCATGAGCGCACTTAACAAGAACGCCGCTGTTTCGAGCCAGATTCCGCATATCAGCAAAAGGCCGATCGCGATTTCCAGCCACGGAACGAGAATCGCGACCAGATTAACTAATTCGTAAGGCAGAACGCGGTAATTATAGATCACGACCGCAAATTTTTCCGGGTGCATCAGTTTGTTCACACTGGCGTAAATAAACAGGAATCCGATTGCCAGACGGATCGCAATTTCCAGCCAATTCCAGATTTTCGCTTTCATGGCCGGCCTCCTTTCACGATCGGCAACCCGGCCGCCGACCATTCATTCCAGCCGCCGAAATAAAACCAGACATCCGTAAAGCCCATTTCGTTCAGGCGGACTGCCAGGTCGATACTGGTCTGGCACTCATTACCGTCGCAATAGGTTACGATACAGGCCGCGCGATCCAACTGTTCGACACTTTCCGGATTATCCTGAAATTCGGTATATGGCACAGAAACCGCTCCTTCGATATGCCCGGTGAGATAATCGGCATATTCACGCGCATCCAGGAAAATCGCCGTTCCGCCGGCAAAAAGCTGGCGGACACGCTCAAGATCGATTTCTTCCGCCGGATGCTTTTTAATCAGGTCGGCAGATTGTGCCACTGCCCGACGACTGACGAACAGCGGAATATCGAGTAACCGTCCCTGAACGATAACGCTCTGGTGCCGGGCGATCAATGGTAACCCGCGCGGGGAAAGCCGGTTGAATCCAAGCCCGATGACGAGAACGCAACCCCCGAGAATCAAGCTGCGGATTAAAATCGTTTTAACCGTTTGATTCATGGATTATCTGCCCGTGGCTAATTCAATTTTCATAGTTTTGTAAAACATTTGATTTCTGATGCAAAGAATATAAATTTTTACGGTTAAAAACAATCTGAATTTTGCAGCACCTGAATTTTAATAAACCAGTTATCGCCCGCCTTGGGATTGTTTTGATTATAGGACTGCTTTGCGGATCGGCCTGTAGCCCGCGGCGATTCCTGTTTAATAAAGTCTCAGACGCCTTCGACGCCGGTATTACCACCGTTTACGAGGAAGGCGATCTCGAATTGGCCGAACAATTCCTGTCGGGCAATCTCGAAAAGATCGTTATCCTGGTTTCAAAAGACCCGCACAATCCGCGCCTGAATTTCCTGGCAGCCCAGGCCTTCGGCGCCTATGCCATGGCTTTCGTCGAAGAACAGAATCCGATGCGCGCCACGGCGCTTTATCAGCGCGGTCTGCGGTACGCTTTCAAAGCTTTGCCAAAGAAAAAAGCATTCACTCAATCCATCAAACCCAACGAATTGGCGGTCATCCTGCCGAAATACGACAAGAGTGAAGTACCGCAGCTTTTCTGGGTCGGTTACAACTGGGGCATGTATATCCTGCAAAATCTGGATCAGCCACGCATTCTCGGCGACCTGGCCAAAGTCGAAATGGTCATGAACCGGGTCATGGAGTTGAATCCGGCTTATAATTTCGGCGGCGCGGATTTATTTTACGGTTCGTTTTACGCCGCCCGCCCGCCGCTGCTGGGTGGCAACCCGGAACTCGGGCAGCAACATTTCCTGAAAAATATCGAGCGCAATCCGGATTTCCTGATGACGAAACTGTATTACGCCCGCTATTATGCCGTCCAGGTCCAGGATAAAGCCCTGTTCGATAGTTTACTCAATGAGATCGAGTCCTTCGATATCGACAGTGCGCCGGAAATCCGTTTGTTCAACGCCCTAGCCAAACAAAAGGCCGCCAACCTTCGGCTGAACCCCGAGTTGTTTTTAGAACCTGACGATTCTTCTGAAAAAAACGAAGGTGAAAGCGATGCGTATTAATTCCTGCTCAATTTTACTAGCTGGACTGCTCCTAGCAACCAATCTACCAGCCCAAAAAGCGTATACAATCAGAGTAGCGACGGTTGCGCCTGAGGGCTCGAGCTGGATGCGCCAGTTCCGCGATTTTGAAAAAAACATGGCCGTTCTGTCCCAAGGCCAGATCAAATTCCGGATTTATGCCAATGGCGTACAGGGCGGCGAAAAAGATGTTCTGCGCAAGATGCAACTCGGGCAGCTCGATGTCGGTACATTTACCGGGGTCGGTCTGGGTGAAATCGTCCCGGAAGTGCGTATCTTCGACCTGCCTTTTCTCTTTCGCAACAGCGCCGAAGTCGATTATGTCTGCAATGCTCTTTTCGACGAATTTCAAGCCAAATTCATGGAAAAAGGCTTTTATCTGGCGGGCTGGGCCGAAGTCGGGTTCGTTTATCTCTTTACCAATTCGCCCGTCACCCGCCTGAGCGATTTTAAAAACGTCAAAATGTGGCTCTGGAAAGGCGATCCGCTGGCCAAGGCCACCTTCGATGAAATGCACATCGCCGCCATTCCTTTGGACATTACCGACGTGCACACCTCTCTGCAAACGGGATTGATTGACGGTGTTTACATTTCACCTTATGCCGGGTTGGCTCTGCAATGGCATACTAAAACCAAATATATGCTGAATTATCCGCTGACCAATTCAATCGGCGCCATCCTGATCACGACTAAAAAATTGAACAGCCTGCCGGCCGACCTTCAGAAAATTCTGATTGAAAAGACTAAGGAAAATACTCGCCAGATCGTGCTGGCCGGCCGTCGGGACAATCTCGAATCGATCCAGGTTCTGAAGGAAAACGGTATGATCCTGACGAATTTAAAGAGCGACACCGAGCAGGAATTCATTACCGCCGGCGGGCGCACCCAGAACAAACTGGCCGGCGAACTCTATTCCCGCGAATTGCTTGACCGCGTTCTGGCGCTTCTGAAGGAATACCGTGCGAAAAATGCTAAATAAATTCCGGCTCATCACCGAAAAAATCATTACCGCCATGGCGGTTTTCCTGATGTTGTCGCTGGCGGTTATGGCTTTCATCCAGGTCATTCTCCGAAATTTCTTCGCCATCGGCCTGAATGCCGTCGATGAACTGATGCGCAACGGCGTTCTATGGATCGCTTTCGTCGGCGCAGCGTTGACGACTCTGCGCAGTAAGCACATCGCCATCGACATTCTGCCGCGGTTGCTCAAGGGTAAAGCACGTTCGCTGCTCAACTGGATTCTGAGCCTGACTGCCAGCCTGATTTGTCTCGTTCTCGGCTGGTATTCCGTGAAATTTATCCGCCTGGAAATCGAGATGCATTCGACGATTGCCGGCGTCATTCCAGCCTGGATAATCGAAATCATTTTACCGGTCGGCTTCTTTCTAATTGCTCTGACTTTCCTGCTCCGCATGCTTGAAAAACCACAAGCGAGCGCCGAATGATAGGCTTGTTGTTTCTACTCCTGATCGTTATCCTGATCTTTTGCGGGCTGCCGCTTTTCGCCGCCATCGGCATCACAGGCATTATTCAGTTTGCCCTGTCAGGTATCGATCCGACGGTAGTAATTGTCGAAATGTACCGCGTGGCTTCGGCCCCAACCCTGCTGGCCATTCCGCTTTTCACATTAGCCGGTTATGTTTTAGCGGAAAGCCGGGCTCCGCGCCGGTTATTGGATCTGGCAGACGCATTATTAGGCTGGATTCCGGGTGGAGTCGCGATTGGCGCCCTGGCAACCTGTGCTCTTTTCACTTGCTTTACCGGGGCTTCCGGCATTACCATCGTCGCCCTGGGCGGTTTGATTCTGCCGATTTTACTTAAAAATAATTATACGGAAAAATTTTCCATGGGACTGATCACCAGTTCCGGCTCGCTTGGTCTGCTCTTTCCGCCCAGCCTGCCATTGATCCTGTACGGCCTGATCGCTTCGGTTTCAATCGACCAATTATTCAGAGCCGGTTTGATTCCCGGCTTTTTAATCATTGCCATTCTTGCGGTTTACGCCATTCGCAACGATGTTCTTAAGAAGGAAGAGCGCACCCGTTTTTCATGGAAACAACTTTGGAAAGCGCTCCGGGAAACGATCTGGGAATTGCCGATTCCGATCGTGATTTTAGGTGGCATTTACGGTGGATTCATTACAGCGGTGGAAGCCTCGGCGGTTACGGCTTTTTACGTGCTATTGGCGGAATTCATCCTGAACCGCGATCTTTCCATCCGGCGCGACCTCGTCCGCATAATGCGCGACAGCGTACAGCTCATCGGCGGTATTTTAATCATCCTGAGCTGCTCGATGGGCGCCACAGCATACCTGATCGACGCCGAGATTCCTCAGAAAGCCCTGCTGTTAACTCAACAGGTCTTTTCCTCCAAAATCACTTTTTTGTTAGTGTTGAATATCTTCCTGTTGCTGACCGGCATGCTGCTCGACATTTTCTCGGCCATCATCATCGTTGTTCCGTTGATAGCGCCGATCGCGCTTAGTTATGGCGTCAACCCGGTTCATCTCGGGATTATTTTCCTGGCTAATCTTGAAATCGGTTACCTCACGCCGCCGATCGGCCTGAACCTGTTCATCGCCAGTTACCGCTTCAATAAATCCATCACCGAATTGTATAAAGTATCGCTGCCTTTCCTTGCATTAATGCTGATCGCCCTGGCGCTGATCACCTATATCCCGGACCTGAGCCTGTTCCTGGTCAGGTCAATAAAATAAACGAATTTTTCGTTATCAATCCGCGTAAATCCGCGGCTAAACCTCCGGCTGAAAGTACACAGTAATCAGGTAGATTTCCGAGCAACTGGCCAGCCGGATCGGCGGGCCCCAGGTCCCGTATCCGCTTGATACGATGAAATGCGTCCGGCCGATTTGTTCGTAACCGCGACTGAGTCGATACATTTTCGAAGTGATGTAGTTGAACGGCCACATTTGTCCGTGATGCGTATGACCGGAAAGCTGCAAATCGACTCCGGCCGCCACCGTTTCATCCAGGTTCAGCGGCTGATGATCGATCACGATTAACGGTTCTGTTAAACCGGTGTTTTTCACTAACTCACTCAGTGCTCTACGCTGGATGCCTTTGAAACGCCGGGAATCGCGATCCTCCCGCCCGATTATCCAGACACCGTTTGGCAATTGAACGCTCGTATCGCGCAAAACGGCTATCCCGTGTTCTTCGAGATATTTGACGGCATTGGTAACACCGCCGATGTATTCATGATTCCCGGTCACGGTGAATTTTCCAAGCGGGGCTTTTAATTGCTCCAGACAACCCCCGAGATTGCGGTGAATGACCGGCGTCAGGTCTTCATCCAGGATGTCGCCGCCGAACAAAATCACGTCCGGCTGCAAGTCATTGATAGTCTCCACCATTTGACGCAACTGCCGCTGACCGACCAGCGAACCGAGATGAATGTCGCTGGCAAAGGCAATTCTTAATGAATTGGCGGCGGCAGGTTTCGGTATATTAATCTCCACCTTGTGGATTTGCGGATGAGTGGCATTCCAGCGCCCGACTATCAGCACAATAGATACGATCATTGTCGCCACGACGCCCGTTATAAAATTCACCTGCGGCATATTCTGACGTAGAGCGGCCGGCAATAGCGGCAGGAAGTGATTTATCAGGCGAAAGAGGTCAATCGCAATGACAATTAACAAAAAATAAACCATCGCTCCCAGCCAGTAAGCCCCGAGCCAGTCCAAAGAGCGCGAAATAATTCCGTTGGTCAGACGTTCAAGTACCCGACCAAACACATAAGCCGAAGCCAGTATTATAAAACTGACCGTATAGACCAACCTGATCGTCTGATTCGCGCCGAAAGCCTTCAGACCGTGAACATAAATGTAATAATTGACGCCGAAGATGATACTCAGTGCGATAACGAAAAAAACCACGAATGCCGGTGTTCTCATATTTAATACAGTCTTTCTTATTTATTTGGTCAGTATTTCATAAGCCGTGAGGCTGTTGTTGGAAAAGGTCGGTACCAGCAGCAGTTTGCGGTCCGGGATAAACCCAATATCGGCCGATTGTATACCATCGGCTATAGTATCGATCAATTTGGTCAATTGCCCGGCGGCTGTCAGGTAATAGACTTCGCCGGAGAAATTGGAAACCAGATAATCATTCCCGCAAGCAACAATGCCGTCCAGTGAGCCGCCGATTTTCACCCATTGATGAACCTTTTTGGTCTGGTAATCGATGATATTGACAGTGCCCTGGCTGTTCGAAAGCATCAGCAGGCGATTGGCTTCCGCCAAAAAGCCGTTGGGACCAGCCAGACCGCCGTCAATCCAGACCGTCGCGCGGCTGTCTTTAATCCGGTAAATCTGGCCGGTAAAACTGTCTGAACTGTAAACCGTTCCATGGGAATCCACCGTCAGGTCATTCATGAATTGAGCCTGCAGCTCCAGACGGCGGACGATGCGCGCCTGCCGGATATCGATTTGCACAATAGCATCCAAATCCGCCACCCAGAGCGTGTCTCGGAAAACAGCCAAACCTTTCGGGGCATTCAGGCCATCGACCCAGTGCAGTTTAATGACCTTCCCGTCCGGCGACACCTGTGAGATAAAGCCGTTGCCATCGGCCGCAGTCGGTTTGCCATTGATATTACTGACAAAAATGACCTGATGCCCGGCATCGTAGAGCGCCGATTCCGGAACTTTAAAAACCCGCGACAGGTTCCATTGCGTTTGGGCAGTCACCAGTCCCGGCTTTTCACCAGATGATAACCGAATCAGCAAGCCGCAGAGTAGCAGCATTCCTATGATACTTTTACCGTTCCGCATTTTTCCGCCTCCGTGTGTCATCGTAATAATCTTAAAAACCGTTGGTCAACAAACCAACTCTTTTTTCCGACCGTGTAGCTCTTAGCCGAAATTTTGGTATATTAGCGGCGTTTATGAGGAATCGCAGCAATGACAGAATTAGTCCGAACCGA
Source organism: uncultured bacterium (assembly GCA_964576275.1). GTDB lineage: Bacteria > Fidelibacterota > UBA2242 > UBA2242 > UBA2242 > JAGNGI01. The sequence goes on from CAZNUN010000002.1 coordinate 134,253, forward strand.
TGAATATATCATCCACTCTTACGAAACGGATTTCGTGCGGAGAGTTCGTATTTCCGCTCTTAACCGCTATATGCAGGAATCGGCCTGGCAACATGCTGAAAGTCTCGGCGCCGGTTTTGCTAGTTTGCGGTCAAAAAACTGCGCCTGGGTTTTGACCCGCGCCGTCGTCCGCCTCGAAAGTTTTCCGACCTGGGGCGAATCGCTGATCCTTTCAACCTGGCCGTCCGGCATAGATCATTTCTTCGCCTACCGCGACTTTCAGTTCACTGACAAGGCTGGCTGCGAACTCGGTCGGGCAACCACTTCCTGGTGTGTGATTGACCTGAGTGAAAGAAGCCCTCAGCCAGTGGCCAAAATTTTCCCCTTCCGCATGCCGAAAAATAAGGAACTGATGTTCCCGGAACGTCCTCCGAAAATCGAAATCCCGAACGCGACCGACTTTACCTGGCACACCAAAGCCGGCTATCAGGACCTGGATACCAACGAACATGTCAATAATACGCGCTATATTGATTGGTTTTACGAAACTCTTCCGCTGGACTTTCTCAGAAATCACCAGTTGAGTCAGATCGAGATCAATTATTTAGCCGAAGCCTTTTACGATCAGCGAATTGTTGTCGCGACCCAGAAAGTCGCTGATAATATTTTTTTACACACCGTCAATGAACTATCCAGCGCTTCCTCCATCTGTCGGGCGCGGTCGGTCTGGAGATAAAGCAGCATCACTCAATAGACATTACCCGCCGTTCTTTTGGTTGATGGTATAAAAAGGCGCTGTTTACATTTATTTAAAAAAAAACTTGATATTGCAAACATCTTTTTTTACTTTCATAATGGGTTTAAGGGATGAACTGGGGAAATGATAAAATTTAAACAAAACCAATTATCTGTTGGGTTATTATTGCCGGTTGCGATGACGGTTTTACTGGTTAGCAATGCTCCCGAACCGGCGCGCAAAAGCGACGTAATTCCGGAGACGGGATTGAAGATCGGACCATTGGAGATACCAGCGGTGCTTGTCAAAGGTGGAACCTTTGATATGGGTTCGGAAGACCCGGAGTGCGGTGATGATACGCGACCGGTTCATAAGGTCACACTGACCGATTTTTATATCAGCACAACGGAAGTGACTATCGGCCAATACAAAGAATATTGTCGTAAAACCGGAAAAGCCATGCCGGAACAGGAACCAGGAACCGATGATCTTTTCCCGGTAGCTTTTGTTACCTGGTACGAGGCTAACGAATTTTGCGAATGGGTAGGCGGTTTTCTGCCGAGTGAAGCTCAATGGGAATATGCCGCCCGCTCCGGTGGTTTAAATTTCAAATATCCAAACGGCAACTCGATCGATCACTCCCAGGCTAATTATTCCGGCACCGGCCAAGCCGATAAATGGAAACGCGTCGCTCCGGTAGCCAAATTTCCTCCAAATAGTCTCGGAATATATGATATGGCCGGTAACCTTTACGAATGGTGCAACGACTACTATCGCAGCGATTATTACCAGAGTTCAGGTATTATCAATCCGGTCGGACCCGCTACCAGTCTTTTTAAGGTCATCAGAGGTGGCAGCTGGTACCACCAAGCCAATGAAATGCGCACTACCAGCCGTTTTCGCTATATGCCGGTTGCCCGACTCAGCTTTGTCGGTTTTCGGGTAGCCTGGGACCCGTTTAAAGTCCGTCTCGCGCAATAACGAATCACCATTAATAGTTGTAAATTTCAAATTACAAATTGTAGATTGCATGTTGGCTGTTGATCTATTTATTTTAGCGATTGGGTAAGAAGATTGAAGATCACTGATCCGATACGACAGCGATGAAAAATTTTCTGGATAAAATCACTACGCGAGCATTTCTGAAGATCGGGTTGTTACCGGGAATGATCGGCGCGGCGGCAATGATTGCCCAGGTAGCTTATTTACGCTTGGTGGCCCAGTCATTTTACGGCAATGAACTGACGATGTGCATCGCGCTGGGACATTGGCTGGTGTGGACCGGAATCGGCAGTTTGCTGGGGACGAGATTCATCCGCCAGGATTTTAAAGAAAAACATTTGTTAAGACTTACGGTTCTCTACAGCCTGGTGCTGATCGTTTTCGCCGGGCTTTTGTACCTGAACCGTTCGATAGCGAGGATTCCGACCGGTGAAATCGTCGGACTGGGAACGATCTTCAGTTGGACGATGTTGTTTTTCAGTCTGCCGGCTTTGCTGAACGGCTTTTTTTTCCCATTAATCGTTGATTGGAATAGGAAACAGGAAATGGGAGCGCCGGTGCACACAGTATACGCTGCTGAAGTAATCGGTTCGGCGCTCGGAAGTCTGCTCTTCGCCGGCTTGATCCTGGCAGGCGTCGGCACAATCAATTGCCTGCTGGTAATCGTCTGGCTGATGCTGACCACCGCGTTTTATCTTTTCCTCAGAAATAATGGTTATCGCAGCTTGGCGGTCGCAACGACTTTCATCGTCATTGTGACCGTTATGATTATTTTTCAAAACCAGCTGGCCGTATTCAAATGGCGCCCATTTCAACTGGTTAAACACCGCGAATCACCCTATTCCGCTCTGACGATCTTGCGATATAACGCAGCTCTCAGCCTGTACAGCGACAGTCAGCCGCTGTGGACTTTCGGTGAACGCGAACACGCCGAGGAACTAACTCATTTCGCTTTATTAAATCATCCCTCGCCGCAGACGGTGTTAGTCATTGGCGTCGGCAATGCTGAGATTAAGGATGAAATCCTTCGTCATTCAACCGTCCGCAAAATCACGATCGTGCAGCCCGATCGGATCGCTCAAGAGATGCTGAACCAATCCGCAGTTTTGACAGATACCTTAACCCGGATAGTGATTGCCGATCCACTACGATTCCTGCGACGAACCGACGAGCATTTCGATGTCGTATTACTGAATATTCCGCTGCCGGTCAACGCCCAGTGGAATCGTTTTTACACCCATGAATTCTTCACCGCCGTACGACGCTGCATCGGCGTAAACGGATTGCTGATGCTCAATTTCCCTGGTGATGAGGAATACCTGACAACGGCACACATCGATTTTTTGAAAATTATACAAAACACGGTCCAAAATGTCTTCCGTGAAACGGTTTGGATTCCTGGTCTGACGACGCACCTTTTGGCGGCCGATTTTCCACTCACTAACGATTTGCATTATCTGATCGGAGAACAAAAGAGACGCGATCTTGCGCCGCTATATGTCGGCGAATACTTCCTGACCGACCGGCTTTCACCATGGAAGATAAACTTCCTGACGAATAAAATCGCCTCATCTCCGGTCGTGAATGTTAATACACTCGCTCAACCAGCCGGCTATTATTTCGATACCACGCTGTGGGGTCAACGCACTGGTGGATTTACCCGCTGGATCTATCCATTTTTTCGCATGATCGGCCTTATCCCGGTTCTGATCGGTTTTACAATCGTATTATTACTAATTGAAATAATTTTGTGGAAGAAAACGACCGGGCGGCTCACAATCAGAATGGCAGGGATCGGTTTCTGGGTGATGGGTTTGGAATCCGTTACCATAATTTTATTCCAGAGTTTAGTCGGCAGCGTTTACCTGTGGATTGTATTCCTGACTTTTGCTTATATGCTTGGCGCCGGTTGGGGTGCGATCGTGGAAATGAAACGGAAGCGTACTAAGTCGGAGATACCGCATTTTATTATAGTCCTGATGTTGCTGCAACCGGTTGGCTGCCTGCTCCTGTTGCAATGGAACTGGCCGGTTTGGCTCGTCACGGTTCTGATCGGGCTGATTCTATTGACCGGTGGTTTGCTGGCAGGTTATCTTTTTCCGTTACTCGTCCAAATATATATCGAAGAGTCAAATAACGTGAAAGGGTGGTCAGGCCGTAAGCTGACCCCACATGGGGCAGGTCATCTTTATGCCGCCGATATTCTCGGCTCGGCGCTGGGCGTCTATCTGATTTCCGGGATCGTCATCCCGATCTGGGGAATCCTCCCGGCGTTAGGAATGATCATGATCATCCCTCTGATGGCATTGCTTTTTCCTACCTTGTAATGGATAGATCATTCAATTGTTGTTAGTCGCTCTTCGGCGTCATTCAGGATCATTCGTAGTCATCTATTGTTTTTAAAACCCGATTCGGTTTACCTGTGACCTGAAACCGGCATCCGGAACTATATCCAAACCATCGCATCGCGCAGCGTGCCTTGCGACATAAGCCTTACGAATTCATACGTCACCAAGTTAAGCGCAGCGAAATCCGGCTGATTTTCATACATAACACAGCGGAGCACTCAATATTTTTGTGTTTTTTAAAATCAAAGATTCTTAAAATTAGTTGTGCTTAGACCTTCAAATAAAGGACTGTCTGATGGAAAATTACAAAAAAACATTCCACGCCGGACTAATCCTGAGTGGATTGCTAATATTATCTCTAACTACATCGGGCGGAGCGCAATCTGAAATGGCGTCTCTGATAATACATTACCATCGCTATGACAACGTCTATCATAACTGGACCCTTTGGACCTGGGCGGCGCATGCCAACCATGAGATCGAAGCTGCCGGCAGAGATGAATACGGGTTGATATTTTACCTCGATCTGAGTCATTATCCGGCCAATAGTCAAATCGGGTTGCTGCCCAAACACGGAAACTGGGAACACAAGGACGATCCCAATCGCTATTGGAATGATTCCCTTTCGTACGAAATCTGGATTCTGCAAGGCGATGAATCCATTTATCGTGAACGACCCGACATCAGCCCGAAAATCCGGAAAGCCTTTCTGGACAGTCCAACCGAACTCACACTGGTCTTTTCGAATGCTATCCCTCAAAAATTCACTCAAGTTATCGATCCACTGATCATCCTGCAGGATGGCTCGAGCATTAAACCGAAGAAAATCCAGATAATTCCCGAAAATGCCGATTCGTCCGAGACTGTCCGTCTGACTACCACCCTTCCAATCAATTTGAAACAACTGCCGGCCACTGTCACAATGCAGGGCTTTAAAATCAGTCCGGTTTTTCTGCGCAATATATTAGACGATAAACAATTTATCACCCGTGAACCACTCGGCGCCATATATTCGCCGTCCGAAACTAAATTCGCCTTATTCGCACCAGGAGCGACGCTGGTAAATCTACACATCTACGACCAGCCAAAAGGCGGTCAGCCAACGAAATACCCTCTGGCTGTAAGAAGCGACGGTCTCTGGTCAACTACCATACAGGGCGATCTGAAAGGGAAATATTATGTTTATAGCGTCGCAGGACCCGATCCGTCTTACACACCGACGGATGAAGTTCTCGATCCCTACGCGACCTGTGCTACCAACCACGACGGCCGGGCGCTGATTTTTACTGACAATACTCCGATCGCTCCGGCGCCTAACTTTCCTTTCAAAGACGCCGTCATTTATGAAATTCACGTTCGTGATTTCACCATTGCCGAAAATTCCGGCGTCGTCAATAAAGGCAAATACCTCGGATTCACCGAATCGGGCACCACCCTCCCCGGAACAGACATCTCAACCGGACTCGACCATCTAACCGAACTCGGAATAAATACCGTCCAGCTGCTGCCTATTCAGGATTTCGAGCACGATAATTCAGCCAATAATTATTTCTGGGGTTACATGACCGTCAACTTTAATTCTCCGGACGGATGGTACACAACCAACGAGGAAGATGCCAGCCGGGTGCGGGAGGTTAAGCAACTGGTTTCTGCCCTGCATAGTCGTGGAATCAAGGTCATTTTAGATGTGGTTTACAATCACACTGCCGAAAGCAGCCCGCAAATTCATTATAATTTCAATGGCATCGTACCCGGTTATTATTACCGTCAGAAAACCGACGGCTCCTATTGGAACGGTTCAGGTTGCGGCAATGAATTCCGCAGTGAAAATCCGATGGGACGGAGATTCATTATCGAATCGCTTAAATACTGGGTGAAAACCTATGACATTGACGGATTTCGCTTCGATCTGATGGGACTGATCGATATGGAAACTATGCGTCAGATCGTCAAGGAGTTGAAACTCGTCAAACCGGATATTTTTCTTTACGGCGAACCCTGGACATCCGGCGAGACGCCGATAAAACCGACCCTTAAGGGCAGCCAGCGCCGGGAAGGATTTTCGGTCTTTAACGATAATTTTCGCGATGCTCTGAAAGGTCCCTGGTATAATACCGAACCGGGTTACATTCAAACCGGAAAAAATGTGGAATCCGTAAAAACAGGAATCTGTGGAAGTATTGACGATTTTGCTGCCGACCCGATCGAATCGATCAACTATGTTTCCTGCCACGACGGCCGGACTCTTTGGGATCTATTGGTCGCCAGTACGAGCTCGAATAAAATGTATACCGACACCGAACTGAAAGCCATGGATAAACTGGCGGCTTTTATCATTTTAACTTCCCAGGGCGTCCCATTCATCCATGGCGGCGAAGAAATCCTGCGTACCAAGTTCGGTTCGCACAACAGTTACAATCAGCCGGATAAAATCAACAAGATTCGTTGGGATTACAAGCAGGAAAACCACGACATATTCCAGTATTATCAGGGATTGATCCGCATTCGCAAAGAGCACCCGATGTTCCGTTTAGCAACCGCTGAAGAAGTGCGACGCAATCTGATTTTCCTTGATACACTGGGGTACAGCGTCCCCGCCAACTGCATTGCATATCGCCTCTCGCGCGGCAATACCGACGACGCCTGGCGTGAGGTCATTATTCTCATAAATCCCAATAGCCGGACAGAAACTTTCAAGATTCCGCGTGCAAAATGGATCCTGGCTGTCGATCATACCCGCACCGATCCGGAAATAATCAATCCAATCAACGGTACAAACGTAACCGTAAAACCCATCTCCGCAATGCTGATGTACCGATTGTAAATATTTCCGTTCATTAACGAGGATTGTATGAAACCGAAAATGATTCCCTTAACGCTCCGCCTACTGATATATTTCCTGCTTCTGACAGGGCTATTCGGCTGCTCGAGCCGCTACAGATTAAATAAATTACCGGAAACGATCGAATTCGTCCGCATCGAAGCCGGCTGCAGTACGCCGCTCCGTCTCAGTGATATTTTTACAGCCCGTAAATACAAGCCGACTTTTCGTCCGAATTCCAATGTTCAGCTGGTTTATCAATCCGATTCCAACCAGATAATTCTGACACCAAATGCTTCTTTTACCGGACTGACCCTGATCAATTTTACCAATCAGGACGCAGAATACTGTCTGCCGGTTATCGTCAAACCGAAAAATCTGGTCACATTTTCTTTGAAAACTTCCAAGAAACCTGGTCAGGTCTTCGTCATGGGTAATTTCAATAACTGGAACCGCACCTCACATCCGATGAATGACGCGGACGGAGATGGCGTCTATACCAGGGACGTTTTACTCGACGATGGTCTTTACGAGTACCAACTTGTCGTCGATAAATCCGAGATTTTCGATCCCGCCAACCCAGAGAAGACCGATAATGGTTTCGGGTACTTTAATTCAGTGCTGCGTGTCAGGTCTCAGCTGGCTGATTACACGGCTTATTTGTTCATTATGCCCAGTTTGCAAAACGATACTCTAACCTTGGCAATCGACTGCCTCGGAGAGTTGAGGGATATTCGCTTCTTTATTCTTTATGACAATCAACTCTGTCCGCCGGAAAGTTACTGCGAACGGGATAAGCAAATTTTTATCGACCTAAAAAAACTCACCCCGTCCAACGGTATGCATACCATCCGGGCGACCGCCCTCTACCGGAATCAACCCGGGAATGTCGTGACCGTTTATCTCAAAGACGGACGACCACTGGATAACCAAACTTTCATCTGGAATGATGCCTGTCTCTACGCTCTGATGACCGACCGTTTCTACAACGGGGACGCCGATAATGACCGTCCGTTAATCCATCCACAGCTGGCTGATCAGGCCAATTTTAAAGGCGGCGATTTTTGTGGCATTCGCCAGAAAATTGAATCCGGTTATTTCGACAGCCTCGGCGTCAACACGCTCTGGATTTCGCCCGTCAATCAGACCACCGACAGCGCCTATCGAGAATGGCCGGAACCGCATAATTATTTTTCCGGTTATCATGGATACTGGCCGACGGCTGCCCAAAAAACTGATTCACGATTCGGCTCGCTGGACGAATTACGCAAAATGATCAATGTCGCCCATCGTCATAATATCAAAATTCTGCTCGATTTCGTTTCGAATCACGTCCATGCGGAACATCCATTTTTTCAAAAACACCGCGACTGGTTCGGTCAGCTCGATTTACCGGACGGCACTCAGAACATTCGCCGCTGGGATGAATACCGATTAACAACCTGGTTCGACACTTTTCTGCCGTCTTTCGATTACGAAGGTTCGCGTCCCGCTCTGCAAACCATGACCGACAACGCCATCTGGTGGCTTAAAAAAACCGGAGCAGACGGATTCCGGCACGATGCCACCAAACATGTACCGTATGCCTTCTGGCAGACTCTGACTGATAAAATCAAGCAGCAGGTCAATCCGCGGCGCTCGTTGAATGTCTTCCAGATCGGCGAATGCTTCGGCAGCAATGATCTGATCAAATCTTATGTCAATAACGGCATGCTCGAATCGCAATTCAATTTCAACCAGTTTTTTACAGCCCGGCGTACATTTACAGATCCGCTTGGTGACTTCCGCGACCTCGATCTGGCGCTGAATAAATCTCTCGAAGTCTTCGGCTATAATCATCTGATGGGCAATCTCTTGGACAGTCACGACCAGGTTCGTATTATGGCATTTTTAGACGGTGATTTAACGCTTTCGGACGACGGTACAGCCCGCGCCTGGCGCCTGCCTCCGATCATGGTTGACAATCCCGATTCCTACCAAAAAGAATTAGTCATGTTAACCTATATTCTGACGGTTCCGGGTATTCCGGTCATCGATTACGGCGACGAATTCGGCCTGACCGGCGCCAACGACCCGGATAATCGCCGTATGATGCGTTTCCGCGATCAACTTTCCACCCTGGAAAAAGAACAGTTCCAAAAGAGCCGCCGGTTGATTCAGTTACGCAAACAGCATTCTGCTCTGCGACGCGGCGATTTTTTTACTCTCTATGTGGATAAAGACATCTTCGTCTACAGTCGCGGAGATACCTATGAAAGACTCATTATTGCGTTGAATAAAAGCGCTGCCGGATATTCCTTCCCGATTTCATTACCGCAATGGTGTAAAGGTGACAGCATCCGCTCGATTTTTAACGGTGTCGCCAAACCAATCGGTGATGGACAAATTAATCTCACACTTCCAAAATACGGTATTGATATCCTGAAATTCGAATAGTTAGTGGGTTTCTCAATTTCACTTCTCCGTCACTTTCGAAACTGTTCTTAAACTTTCCTGTAAACCAGAGAAATAATGCTTGACAAGCTGTAAAATATCTCTTAAATTCACTTTGAAAATCAAAGTAATTTGTAATGGAGCACAAAATGAAAGACGAAACCAAAAACACCCAGAATTGCAATCCCGCCGACGAAATCGCCATTATTCGGCAAATGATGGAAAAAACCCGAGCCGAAACCGCCGAATCCGGATTCGATTTTTTACTCTGGGGCTGGATGGCCTTCGCGGCCTGTCTGGCGGTTTATGGGCTGGTCTTCGCCGGCCAGGCCCGACTCAGCTGGTTGCCCTGGGCTATCCTCATGCCAATCGCCGCCGTTATCGAAGTCGTTTACCACTGGCGGCAATCCGGAAAAATCCGTGTGACTACCTATGCCCAAAGCGCCTCCCGCAGTCTCTGGATTGTCTGTGGAGCTTCTTTGTTCCTGATCGCATTTCTGGCGCTTCCGCTCAAAGTCATTCCGTTATCCGCCTTGTCGATTGTAATCGCCATCATCCTGGCCATCGCCTGTTTTACGACCGGATATATAATTGATTGGAATCCACTAAAATACAGCGGCGTTTTCTGGTGGGCAACGGCGATCCTGATGATGTTCGTACACTGGCACTGGCATATGGCGATCTTTGCCATTGCGCTGATTCCCGGTTATCTGATGCCTGGTTATCTTTTACGAAAAAAATATTTAAGGAAATAAAATGGCGACTTTTGATGAATTGGATCCGCTGATTCACTCCCGCATCCGGCTTTCCATTCTCTCGATTCTGCTGCCCGTAAAAGAAGTTGATTTTGTTTATCTCAAGGAAACCATCGGCGCGACTGATGGTAATCTGAGTACGCATCTGACTAAACTGGAAGAAGCCGGCTATATCTTAATAAAAAAAGAATTTGTCAATAAACGCCCCCGTACTACCTGCCAATTGACACAAAAAGGCCGGACGGCTTTCGCGCAATATGTCGAAACTTTGAACAAATTCATCCATCCGGATCAGACTGGTCTCTCCAATGCCGGATAAGCGTACAATCTTCATCCTGTTCACGCTTCTGACGCAGTTATCCGCCAGCCCATCCGAGACAAAGATAACCGGTTACGTTCATGACAATCATAATGAGCCGCTGCCTTATGTAAATTTGTTTTTAAGCGATGGAATGGAAGGCGGTATGACGGATGAAAACGGCTATTTTGAAATCTGCCTGAGACGCGCCGGCCAATGTACCGTCCGCGTTTCGCATATCGGCTACAAACAAGTGGAAATCCCAGTCGAATTGGACAGCGCAAAGCCGGTCGTGCTCGCCATAGAATTAAATAAGGATCTCGTGAAATTGGAGGCGGTCACTGTCAGCGCCAGTTCTTTCACAGCGGCTGACGACGAAGGTCATACATTAAACGGCCTCGACGTGGTTACTACCGCCGGCGCCGCGGCGGACGTCTTTCGAGTGATTCTTACTCTGCCGGGCGTCAACACTATTGACGAGGGCGCCGGAATGTTCGTTCGGGGCGGAGATGTTTCGGAAAACCTGATGATCCTGGATGGAGCCACTTTATCGCATCCTTACCGTTATGAATCCGACCAGGGCGGATACTTCGGGATGATTAGCCCATTTATGCTTTCGGGCACCTATTTTTCGAGTGGGGCTTTCTCCGCACAGTACGGTAACGCTCTCTCAGCGGTTCTGGCGATGGAATCGCTCGGAATGCCGGACAGATCCTCGACTGAAGTCGGTGCGAGTTTGGCGGCATTTTCCTTAGGTGGAAATTATGCTTTGAAACCCGACCGGCTCGGTTTGCGTCTGTCCGGTAATTATTCTAATTCCGCTCCGCTCTTCCGCTTGAATGGCGGTATGGAGAAATTCAACGAATTTCCGGTCAGCTGGGACGTCAACATCAACCTGATTTATCGCCCCAACCCTCAAATGAACTTCAAATTATTCAATTATATCGCCACGGAAAACCTGGGTATGCAATTTGATTCGCCTTCCTTTTCCGGCAATCTTCAGAGTGGAAATGATCAGTGGCTCAGCAATCTGGTCTGCAACCGGATGATCGGTAAAAAAGCCGTTTCGGTTACATCTCTTTCTTTCAATTTTTACCGACAAAGTTTTAGGTTGGGCAACCTGGTGATAGATAATTACGAATATCTTAATAAGCTGCGCAGCGATCTGGTGATGAGTATTTCTAACCGGCTGAAGATCAGATCCGGTTTGGAGTTCGGCTTATCAAACCTGGAAATAGCGGGCGCTTATCCACAGGATCAAAACAATTTACACCCGGAGGCTCCTGCTTATCGTTACGATTACGATTATCAACAGACTCAGACCGGCCTGTACTTGGAAAGTGAAAGCGAGCTATTTACCCGTCTGTTTGTTATAACCGGACTTCGGTTCGATAATCTTGATTTCAGGTCCAACTCCACAATTGATCCTCGTTTCTCGGTCGCGTATCGGCTGACTGAAACTCAGATACTCAAACTCGCCACCGGTCGTTTTCATCAATATAATCGTGGCCAGGTCGTCGATCCGGAATATGGCAATCCGGATTTGCTTCCCATGCAGGCTTATCACTTCGTGGCCGGTTATGAATATAAATCCGATCTGACGAATATTCGGGGCGAGAGTTATTATAAAAAGTACAGCCATTTGCCGCTCGATAGTCTGACGACGGGCGATCAGAAATATACCGCCAAAGGTTTTGGATATGCTTATGGCGCCGACTTTTTCATCAAAGGCAATTTCAACCACATTTCCGGCTGGACTTCCTACAGCTATCTCGTCTCCGAACGCAAAACGCTCAGCTATCCGGAGTTAGTGCCCACCGATTTCGACATTCGGCATAAACTTACTATCGCTCTTAAAATGAATGTGCGAGCCAGCCATTCTATAGGTCTGACTTATCATTATACCAGCGGTAAACCCTTTACGCCGTCGCTGGGGAGTTGGAACGCCGGGCGTTTGCCGCCCATTCAGCGGATGGATTTAGCGTATAGCTACTACACCTACTTCCGTGAAAAATATTTCCTGGTTTTTTATATTTCGGTCGCTAATCTGCTTGACCGGCGTAATATCTATGGTTATTATTACAGTCCGGATTACTCGCAACGCACGGAATTGCGCAGCACTTACGGTCGGAATATCTACTTTGGCGTATCAATATCCATTCCTAACCAATAGACAGAGGTGTCATTATGAGAAAATTATGCCTATTGTTTCTGCTTACAGCCGGACTCGGATTCAGTCAGGATATTTCCAGCTACATACAAAATGCGAAAATGCAGGTGCAGACCGGATATTACAATTGGGATGAAAAACAGATGCTCGCCGGCCGGGCGGCTTTTGAGAGATTGCTCGGTAAGAGCGAGCGGGACTGGCTGATCCGTTATTACATTGCCTATTGCGATTATCGTCTGACGACCTATGCTGTCAATCAAAAAGATACGCCGAAAATTAAAAAATATCTGCGGGACGGATTCGAACAGTTGGAACAATGTCTGGCACTCAATCCTCAATGCGCGGACGCCTGGGCGCTCATGTCAGCCATGTACGGATATAAAATCGCGGTCTCTCCCTGGTCGGGATTCTGGTATGGCCCTAAATCCGGCACAGCCATTGCGACTGCCAAAAAACTGGAACCGAATAATCCACGCATCGCTCTGATCGAAGGCATTTCCGCCTTCCATACTCCCGAAAAATGGGGCGGCGGCCGCGAACGCGCCCGATCGTTATTCATGAAAGCGATCGAACTGTTTAAAACCGAGCATCCGGCTTCCGGTTTGCCTGACTGGGGATATTCCGAAGCGTACGCCTGGTTTGGGATTCTCTGTCAAAAGGAAAACGACCCGGCAACTGCTAACATGCATTTTCTTAAGGCTTTGGAAATTGATCCGGAGAACGGCTGGGTGCGCTACAATCTTTTACCTAAGGTAAACCAGACCAAAGAATGATATAATCGTTTTCTGGGCGATCTGGGATCGGCGCTATCTCTTTTCTTCCGTTGTAAGAGGAGCAAAGTATTCCCGGACATCATCCAGTTTCCGGCGCTCTTTCGGTCGTCCGGAGTCAGCCGGATAACCCAGACTGAACATGATGTCAATTTTTACCGATCGCGGCAGTTTAAGCGCACGACGCACTCCCCGTTCGCTGAACCAGCCCAGCCAGCAGGTTCCGAGCCCCAGTTCCGTCGCCTGAAGAGCCAGATGTTCGCCGGCAATGCCTATATCAATCAAAGCGTATTTGACATCACGAAAGAAACCGCCGGCTCTGACTTTGTATGATTGCTGGTCGGTGACAACAACGATAATGACCGGCGCTTTGCAAGCGAATTTATTGGAGGCATAAATTCCTCCGAACGCGGCCTCGCACAGGCGCTCTTTGGCAGACTGTTCATCCACGACGATAAAACGCCACGGCTGACCGTTGCAGGCTGAGGGAGCCAGACGAGCGGCTTCCAGACATTTTTCGATCAGTTCGCGCGGTACCGGTTCGGCTAAATACCGGCGGACACTGCGCCTTTTTTGAATCAAATCAGAAAAACTCATACTCACTCCATCAATTCTCGCGCCTGCTTCAGCGTCGTTTCACTGATCGAGCGTCCGCCGATGAGTTTGGCGATTTCGGCCACGCGCTGATCGCCGGACAGCTTGTGGATTTGGGTTTGACTGCGGCCGTCCGAACTGATTTTTACGACGCTGAAATGTTCATCTCCCATTCCGGCGATCTGGGGCAGGTGCGTGATGCAAATGACCTGGTGAACTTTGGCCAGATTGCGGAGTTCTTCGCCGACTTCCCGGGCAATTTTACCGGAAATACCGGTGTCAATTTCGTCGAAAATCAGAACCGGGATTTGATCCCGGCCGGCCAGGATGGCTTTAATCGCCAGCATAATGCGCGATACCTCTCCGCCGGAAACGATTTCGGCCAACGGCCGGCTTGGTTCGCCGCGGTTCGTACTGATTTCAAAAATCACCTGATCAATGCCATCCGCTTCCGCCCGGTATTTTTGCCCCTCGATTGTTATCCAGCCGTTAGGGTCCGGTCTCCATCCGATCTGAGCGTTAAAGTCTGCTCCGGAGATGCCCAGCCGCTTCAAGGCCTTTTCAATTTCGCGTTTGAATGCGACCGCGCTCGCCCGCCGTTGCTCAGATAATCGCATGGCGGCGGCGCTGTATTTTTCGAGATGCTCTTTTATCAAGGAATCATTTTTTACAATTTGCGCTGCCAGATCGTCGCCACCCGCCAGATTGGCTTCCAGTTGTCTGCCGGTTTCAAGAACCTCTCTGAGAGTCAGCCCATATTTTTTCATCAATTGCTGTAAGTTATAGAGCCGCTGATTGACAATTTCCAACCGGCCAGGATTGAATTGCAGGTCTTCACCGTAGCTGGCGATTTTGCGGGCAGTTTCCTGAAAAAGGTATTGGCTCTCTTCGACTTGCGCCAGTTGTTCGGCAAACGAGCCGGTAATTTTCTGCAAATTTCCAAGCTGCTTGACGGTCGTCTGCAACTGATTATATATCGAATCGCCGGATTCATATAGCTGGGACGTCAGTTCACTGCATAGATTTTGAATCCGGGCGGCATTTTCGAGAATAGTCTTTTCCTGAAGCAGGTTTTCATATTCATTGTCCTGCGGAGCCACCTTGCGAATTTCCTGGAGTTGAAAATTCCAAAGCTCACGCTTTTCACGGTTAAGTCGTAGTTGTTCGTCGAGTAACTTTTGCCGTTCAATTAAAATCTTCAATTCTGCATACTGGTGAGCGACCTGAGCGCGCAGTTCATCATAACGACCGAAAGCATCCAAGAAATCTATATGTGTATCGGGATCCAATAGCGACTGGTGATCGTGTTGGCCGTGCAGATCAACCAGCAGATTGCCGACCTCCTTCAGAACACTCAGCAGGCAACTTTCGCCGTTGATCCAAGCCCGGCTACGTCCGTTGACGCTGACCTCCCGTTTCAGGACCAGATGATGATCCGTTTCGAAAATACTTTTTGATTTCAGGAAAGTTCTTATTCCCGAACTTAAAGCGGTGATATCAAACTCGCATTCTACGGTTGCGCTCTCCGCGCCGGAGCGGATAACGTTTGCGCTGGCTTTCTCACCCAGCGCCAGATTCAGGGCGTCTATGATGATCGACTTTCCAGCTCCGGTTTCACCGGTCATGATCGTCAATCCCTGAGCGAATTCCACTTCGATGTGGTCAATAATGGCGAAATTTTCGATTTTTAACTTGGTTAAACTCATGCCTCTCTAATTTTCCGAAATATTTTCAGGCGTTTAAAAAACCAGATTCCCAGTATAATACCGATAGCGTCGGCGCACAAATCGCTGACAGCACTGATGCGTCCGGGTACGTAATACTGGTGAATTTCATCGCTGAGTCCGTAGAGAACGCCGATGATGGCGCTGTATAATTCGGTGCGTTTTGAAATTTTCTCCTGCCCCTCGCTACTGAACGCCAGCATCAAGAGAATCCCGAAAACGGCATATTCGATCATATGAACAATTTTGTCAATATTCCAGATCGGAAGCGTTTCAAGGGGAGTTTTTTCGAGAGATGACAGCCCAAAAATCAGTCCGGCGTATAAAACCGCCGGTACTTTCATCCAAAATCCTTTCATCAAATCACCTTATCAATGCGTCGCAGGATCATCGGTAAAAATTCCAGCAGGTCGCCGGCGATCAGAGCCCGGACGCCCAGTTTCTTGCGTCCCCAATCGCCCGCCAGACCGTGAATGGAAACCGCGGTCATGGCTGCATCGAAAGAGCTCATATTCTGAGCCCGGAACGCCGCAATGATTCCGGTCAGTACATCACCGGTTCCTCCGGTCGCCAGCGCCGGATTACCGGTTGAATTGACCGCCACCAGGCCGTCCGCAGAAACCACGATGGAAGGGGCGCCTTTCAGCACCAGCGTACAGGGATAATTTCTCACGAACTCGCGAGCGACATCAATGACATTTCGGTTAATCTGATCGGGATCCAATCCGGCCATCAGGGCAAATTCGCCGTGATGCGGCGTGATGATCAGATCTTCCACCTTTCGGATCAATTCCAGATTATTCCGAAAAATCCGCAGACCGTCGGCGTCAACTATCAGCGGCTTCCGACAAGTTTCCAGGAGTTCACGTCCGAATTCACCAACCGCCTCCTGATCCGAGACTCCGGGGCCAAAGACGACCACATCGCTCCAGTTAAGGCGCGACTCGGCAGCTTTCAGGGATGCGTGGCAAAATGTCTGGTGATCGGATTCGGGCAACGGGAGTGTCAAGGCTTCAGTCAATTTAATTTCCATAATGGTATTCAAACTCTGCGGAATGGCGTTCACCACCAGACCAGCGCCGCTGCGCATGGCTCCCAGCGCACAGAGCGTCGCCGCCCCAGTCATACCGGGCGAGCCGGCCAAGATCAGGATTTTTCCCTGACGATGCTTATATGTATCGCCAAAAATAGGTGGAATACACTTTTTCACGTCGGACTTGCCGATTAAAAATGTCTTTTCTGATAATACACTAAATGCTCTGCGTGGGTAGCCAAGATCAACGACTGCAATTTCACCGGCATAGCGTTTACCCGGAAAGAAGAGCAATCCGCGTTTTAAAAAGCCCATCGTCACTGTCAGTACAGCCTGGATCGCGTCGCCTTCAACCTGACCGGTGTCGCCATTGACGCCGGATGGCAAGTCCACTGCGATCACCGGCAGGCTCACTTTATTAATCAGCCGGATCGCCTCGGCCGTAATGCCACGAACCGCTCCACGAAACCCGGTTCCGAGCATGGCATCAATGACCAGATCGGACTCTTCCAGATCAAAATATTGATCCAGTTCGGATTTCGTCCTGGCAATCCGAAAGTTCTGATTCAGCTGGCGGCATTTTTCATAAAAGAGACGAGCGTCGCCGCTGATTTTTTCAGGATCGCCGATGATCCAGACGATACAATTGGCGCCCCATTCCATCAGATGGCGTGCGGCCACGAACCCATCGCCGCCGTTATTGCCCGTGCCGCAGAAAATATCTATCCGGCTGTTCGGCACCTCCCGAATCAGTTTTTTGGCTTTCAGGGCTACGAATTTCCCGGCGCGCGCCATGAGTTCAGTTCCGGCGATTTTCAATTCGTCAATAGCGAAACGATCAACAGCCGCCGCTTCGGCATTAGAGAGAATCAATTCCTGCATAGCAAATATTCCCGTTTATGAGGTTAACGTACATCGTATCATTAAACCAGCCTAAAATTACTTAAAACGCCTTACATGCCATAGTATTTTTCTGCTAACGCCATGGTAAAAAAAAGGGTGAGCCACACTCACCCTTTCCAAACTCATTCGGTTTATGCTCATTGTACGGTTTTCAAATGCTCAGTGGCATAGCGTCCATACTGTGGATCTTTGGTAGCCAGTTGAAAAGCCTGACGGGCGGCGACTTTATTGCCGAGACATTTTTCGGCAATGCCCAGTTCGATCAGCGCCAAAGCATCGTTGCTTTTGACCTTTAATGCCGATTCGGCGGCGGCTTTAGCCTGAGCGCAATCTCCCTGACTGTTATAGGCTTGCGCCAGTCTTAGCCAGGCTTTCAGGTTTTTATCATCTTTTTGTATAACCTTTTCCAGATTGACGATCGCCTCTTTGAAATTATTCATGTCTATATAAATTTGGCCAAGTTTCTCATAGTTACGCGGATTATCCGGTTTGATCTCGATCAGTTTCTGATAGGCGGTAATTGACTTGTCATATTCTTTCTGACTATAATACAAAACTCCGATCCGATCCCAACCAGCTTCATAGGTTGGATCGATGGTAACGGCTTTCTCATAAGAGGCCAGAGCTGCGGCTTTATCATTGGTTTTTTCCTGGATCTGACCAAGCACCAGATAAGATTTTGCATGTTCTGGATTTATTTCCAGTCCTTTATCTATCGCCTTCCGGGCTGCTTCGTAATTTTTTAAATCGAAGTAGGCTAATCCACTTAAATAATAGGCTAAAAATTCATTCGGATCGAGATCCAGAGCCTGTTTATATTTCTCGATAGCACCTTCGTTATTGCGCCGCTGACGAAGGCTTTCACCATCTCTTAGATATTGCTGTACAAGATTTTTCAGGGCACGCGAATATTTTTCTTCTTCGGGTTTCATCTCAATCACTTTGCGCAGATAAACAGAGGCATTGGTCAGATCATTCAGGCGCACGAAAACCTGGGCAAGATTAAAATAAGCGTCTGCGAAGTTCGGATTGGCTTGAATAATCTCGAGGTATATCTTCTTGGCGCCTTCGTAATCAGCGCTGTTGGTCAGTCGCGAGGCTTCGACCAATTGCGTATTAAAAGCCGCAATCTGGGTCCGCACTTCGCGGAATTCGGTATTGGCGCGATCGAGTTCGATTGCCTTGTCAAGGTAAACCTTGGAATTTTCCAGATCGCCCAATCCAAAGTAGATGCGTCCCAGCAGGAAAACGGCAGAGGCATAGTTTGGATCTTTATCAACGATCGCCTTGCAGGCTTCAAACGCTTTCTGGTACTCTTTGTTTTGGAAGAGCAGATAAGCGTCTGACAGCGGGTCTTGGGCAATCAGACCGACCGCCACTGTCAGTATCAAAAAAATCACCACACTGATTTTTTTCGCAGATTTCATCATATACCCCATTTTTTAGTTAAAACCTTCGTGCCGAGGACGGGACTTGAACCCGTATAGGCAAATCGCCCACATGCCCCTCAAACATGCGTGTCTACCAGTTCCACCACCTCGGCAAAACATATTATCAATGAGCGTCGTTCCCGACCGGTTCAATTCCCAGGTACGGTTTCGGTTCCTTGTTCGGCACTGCCCTGGGGAATAGGCAAATCAGCCGCCGATGAGGTTCGCCGGTTGGCTTCCTGCCGAATAATGCTGGTGGCCTCTCCGCGTGGAGCTGATACCAGACCGATCACTACGGAGATGACCATGAAAGCAATGGCCAGTCCGGTAGTAACTTTTGAAAGAAAGGTCGCCGCGCCGCGTCCGCCGAATAACGAGCTGCCGCCGGCTCCACCGAAAGTTCCGGACAAGCCACCGCCCTTGCTGGCTTGCATTAAGATGACCAGCATCAATAAGATCGATACAATCACATGTACGATCAGTAAAAATGTATACACTATGACTCCTTTTGTTTTAAAAATTCTTCGACAATCTCGGCGATGCGGACGAACTCATCTTCAACCAGACTGGCGCCGCCGATCAGAAATCCGTCAATATCCTGTGCCCGGATCAGACTTTCGGCATTGCTGGATTTAACGCTGCCGCCATATAAAATCGACACCGAATCGGCAGTTTTGCGGCCATATTTACTCGCCAGCAGATTCCGGATAAGAGTGTGAGCTTCCGAGGCTTGTTCCGGCGTTGCCACTACTCCCGTACCGATCGCCCAGACCGGTTCATAGGCGATCACACAATGCTGAATGTCATATTCACTTACGACGCTCAGCGCCGAATCGCACTCAGCCCGAACGACGTCCAAAGTCTGTCCAGCCTGACGCTGCTCCAGTTTCTCACCGACGCAAATGATCGGTCTCAAACCCAACGCCAAGGCTTTTTTCACCTTCTCGCGGATGAAGTCGTCCGATTCACCAAAGACATGACGGCGTTCGGAATGTCCCAGAATAACATATTGACATCCGGCCGAAAGCAACATTTCACCAGAAATTTCTCCGGTGAAAGCCCCTTTCGACTCGTAGTGCATGTTTTGACCACCCAGTCCGATGGGCGAATTTTTTATTATTTCATGAATGTTAAAAAGCGCGGTAAAAGGCGGGCATAATATAATCTTAGTCATCTTTTGATTCAAAAGATTTTTAAGCATATTCAGCACAAAAATATTGGCTTCCTGCACATCCTTGTGCATCTTCCAGTTACCGGCAACGATATATTGTTTCATAATTCTCTACTTTTTTGAAATCAGTTTAATCGGAATCAGTTCCATTCCGCTCAGCAGTTCCAAGGAAGCACCGCCGCCTGTCGACACATGCGATACTTTGTCCATCAATTTGAATTTCTTCATTGCGGAGGCCGAATCGCCGCCGCCGACCACCGTGATCACGCCCTTTTCAGTCACTTCGGCCAGTTTGCGGGCGATGGATTCCGTTCCGGTCGAGAATTGTTTTACTTCGAATACGCCAACCGGACCATTCCAGAGTATCGTCTTACTTTTCTCGATGATTTCGGAAAAGATCAATGTGGTCTCCGGTCCGATGTCAACTCCCATCTGATCGGCCGGAATCTTATCAACAGACACGATATCCAAAGGCGCTGTTTCGCTAATCTCGGTAGTTACGACTACATCGGTCGGAAGAATAATTTTGCAGCCCATTTGCTCGGCTTTTTTGAGGGTCGCAAGGGCGAAGTCGATTTTATCGGATTCGAGCAGCGATTTGCCAATCTCGTGATTTTTCGCCTTCAGAAAAGTGTAAGCCATGCCGCCGCCGATCAGAATATTGTCGACCTTGCCGAACAGGCGTTCGATAACATCAATCTTATCGCTGACTTTGGCGCCGCCGAAAATTGCGGTAAACGGTTTTTCCGGAGCTTCAAGGGTATCCTGTAGATAGTGCAATTCTTTCTCAAGCAAATAACCGGCGGCCCTGACCGGAATGTAATCGGTGATCCCGGCGGTAGAGGCATGGGCGCGGTGACTGGTTCCAAAAGCGTCATTGACATAAATTTCACCCAGTTCCGCCAATTTAGCCGAAAATTCCGGGTCATTCTTCTCCTCTTCGGGATGGAAACGCAGGTTTTCGAGTAATAAAACTTCGCCTTCCTGCAATGAATTGGCTAAGTTCTTGACTTCCAAACCGATGCAATCCGGAGTAAAATAGACTTTATTCTTCAGGTAGGTTTGTAAACGTTCGGCTACCGGTTTGAGGCTCATTTCTGCGACCGGTTTCCCTTTCGGGCGACCGAGATGTGACATCAGTGTCAGGCGGGCACCGTCATTCAATAATTTTTGGATTGTCGGCAGCGCCGCCCGAATTCGAAAATCGTCTCTGACATTCAGATTTTCATCCAGCGGCACATTAAAATCAACCCGCATAATGACATGCTTGCTTTTTACTTTAAGATCATCAACTGTTAATCTGGCCATATTCCACCTATTTTTTTATCTGTATTGAAAAATAACTTGAAATTTTAAATTTTCCCGACAATTAATCCAAGAAAATTATTAAAGCGGAGCCGCCGCAGTCAGCGCGATGATGTGCCTCCATCCGGCTTCCCGTAAAACCTTTGCCGCCGATCCAATGGTCGCCCCGGTCGTGAAGACATCATCGACTAGTACGATAGAGCCCATCGCGGAAACATGGTTTTTATCATTGACGGCAAATGCCGCCAACATGTTTTCCTTCCGCTCTTCCGCATTCAGTTGCGTTTGGGTGGCGGTATGTTTGATTCTTTTTAGCAGACGAGTTTCAACCGGTACCGCCAGAATTTCTGACACCCCTTGCGCGATAGCTTCCGCCTGATTATAGCCGCGCTCGCGATATTTGATCGGATGCAATGGAATTGGTGTCAGGCAGGCCGGAAGGGGCTTATGAAATTCCGTTGGTAAATGCGCGGCCATTCGACGGCCAAGCTCGCGACCGAGTGAAATGTTGCCCTGATATTTCAGAGCGTGTACGATGCGCTGAAACAGGTCGTCAAAAAGAAAGACCGGCCAGACCAAATCCAGATACTCCGGCAAAGCTTTATTGCTACGCTCGCTCTCCGGAAATAAATGCAGACTTTGCCAACAATCTTGACAGACAACCCCGGCTCCGGCGGGCATACGCCGGTCGCAACCTTTACATACCGGCGGAAAAATCAACGCCGATAATCCGTTCAGAAAATCCCTGAAAAACTGCATCCTAACCGAATGTATTGTTATTTATAAACTGGCGGCGCCAATTATGGCAGCCAGCTCGCCCAGCAGGCTACGCGCAATTTTAAGATGTCCGGCGGGACCGGCATGAATCCCAGCCCGTAGTTTTTGTTCCAGATCGGTATAGAAATAATCCCAGCCCTGCGCAACCGAACCTCCGATCACGATGATGTCCGGATCGAGAACCATTACCAACACGATCAGCGCATCCGCCAGATGACGGCCGAAAGTTTGCCAGGTTTCGAGGGCGGTTTTTTCTCCTTTTTGAGCCAGATTGTAAACTTCCACGGGTTTAATTTCCCGCCCGGATAATGATTTATAAATCCTTGCCACTCCGCGGCCGGAAATGTAATCTTCGTAAACGCCGTCCAGATAAGGAGTCATGGCGAATTCTAGCGCGGTGCTGGTGGCGCCGCTGAAGATTTCGCCGCGGTAAACGAATCCCAGTCCGAAGCCGGTTCCAAGAGTCACTCCCAGCACAAACTCCAGGTCGCGTCCGCTCCCGGCGCGCTGTTCTCCCAAAGCGAAGCAATTAGCATCATTATTCACTAAGACGGGAATTCCGGTCAATTCTCTGAGCTGCGGCCCCAGGGCGTAATTTCTCAGCATGACTAAATTCGGAGTGTGTAAAATTATCCCGGTTTTATGGTCGAGCGGGCCGGGGCTTCCGATGCCAATGCTTTCAAGCTCCGACCAACTGCGCCCATTAGCTTTGAGGACCTGATCGATAGACGTCTGCATGTGCCTGATCAGATCGTCGGCATCCCGGCATTCGGCAATTAAAAAACGCACCGGTTGACCAACGAGCCGATTCTGTTCGATTAATCCGATCGAAGCCTTTGTTCCTCCCAGATCGATTCCAATTCGCATTGCTGTCCTCTTTGATTAATAATCGATTTCGGGACTGGTCGAATAGGGCGAAATCCAGCGTTCCCAGTCAACGTCCTGCAATTCATTGCGGGCGGTAGAATGGACAAGTTCGTAGGTTCCGAAACCGGATTTATCGACGAAGTAAAATTTCACTCCGCCTTCGACTTCGTTATAGTGCCAGATCTGATAGGGTTTATTTTCGAGAGCACTGGGAAAGCGTTCGATTTCCGAAGGTATTCCATAGATCAGATAAACTCTGCCAAAGTCGGTTTTCCAGCCGGCGTTACGACCGGTTCCGAACTGAATATTGACATATTGCAGACGTTCTTCATAAGCAATCCGGTCTTCGTTTTCCGGAGTTTTCGGATTGGAATCCCGTTTGTCCCAGAAATGCAGAATTATCTGTTTTTTACCTTCCAGATCGGATTTGCGATAGCGCTTGATCTCCGTTTCGGTCGATAAATACCTTAACGGACCAAACATCTCATCCAATTCTTTCTCGGATTTACCCTCGAGCTGCAACGTTTCAGCATTCAACGCGGCCGGGTTGGTCTGAGCGCTGCTCCGCTGGATATAAAAACGTTTGACGAGGCTAACGGTCTGTTGGGTGGATTCATCTTCAATCTCGGCTTTCAGATCATAGAGTCCGTTTGACAAATCGGCGATATTCAGGTTATTGATTTCGACGGCTGACTCACCCGGCTTCTTCTTCGTGCGCCAGTTGGTTGTGATCATCTCTTTGCCGTTGAGATTCACGATGCTGTATTTTACTTTATAGTTGGACGTTTTAGCCGGATCGAATTTCAGGTTATAGACTTCCAGAAAGGCATAAAGTTGATTCTGATTATCAACGAATATTCTGCTGGCGTTGGGAATAATATCGTAGCCGAAATACTTGCTGAACTTATTCTGTTCAGTTGTTTTGGCGATCTGACTGCTGACCTGCATATCGCTGCAAGTCAGCTTATTGCCGCTGAAGTTCGGCACTCGGATTTGTTTGTCGAAGCGATACTGTTGGCGGGAATTGAGGTCGGCGACAATAACGATCATGTTATATTCGCCGGGCTTGACCTGGAGGGTGGCAATTTCGGGGATTTTTTGGGTGCCGGTGACCTGCAATGTATCGGTAACGCGATCGGTGATCTGATACTCCTGAATATCGGCAACGGTATCGTTCTGAGCCAGCGCCACCCGTATCAATGCATTGCTGCAATAATTTACCTGATCCGGAACGAACTTGAACAAGTTGCGCGGAATCATCAGATAAACTTCGACTACGCTGATCTCTTCATTACCTTTGAAAATGGCATAATCCACGTCGTATTCGAGCGCGAATGAGGTCGCCGCCAGATAACTCATCAGAATTAAAATAATTTTAGATTTCATAGCTTACTCCAATTTAACGGAAACAATTTGAGAGACGCCTTTTTCGGACATGGTGACCCCGTAGAGCGCGTCGGCAATCGCCATTGTCGATTTATTGTGTGTAACGATAATAAACTGCGTTTTTTCGGAAAAGGTGCGGATGACATTGGCGAATCGTCGGATATTTTCGTCATCCAGCGGGGCGTCGACTTCATCCAGGATACAAAACGGACTCGGTTTAACCTGATAGATCGCGAACAACAGTGCGATCGCCGTCAGGGCTTTTTCACCGGCGGACAACATGCGCAACGAACGCATTTTTTTGCCGCCAGGACAAGCCCAGATTTCAATATCGGCCTCCAGCGGATCCTCCGCCCCGATCAACCGCAGGTCGGCTTCCCCACCGCCGAAAAATACCGCGAAGGTGGATTTGAAATTGGTACGGATTTTTTCGAATATTTCCAAATATTGTTCGCGGGCGATCTGATCAATCTGCGAGATGACTTCCGTCAATCCCTTCTCGGAAGCAACCAGATCGTCGCGCTGATCGTTCAGAAATTTCCAGCGCGTGTATTCCTGATCATATTCTTCCCTGACCGCCATGTTTACCATACCGATTTGTTCGAGATTGTGTTTGTGGCGCTCGACAGCCTGGCGGGCTTCGGATTCGATCGGCAGGTTATCTGGTTTTTCTTCGAGCGGCGACCGGTTATACTTTTCCTGTAAAACCGAACGGATTTCATTCTGGGCGGCGCTGAACTGCGAATTCGTCAGTTCCAGGCGTTTGAGTTCTTCGTTGTTTTGTTCCTTGGAATGACGCAAAGCGAACAGCTCAGCATTGACGGTTTCGTGCGCCTGACGTAAAGTCCGATATTTTTGCTGAATTTGATTATATTCGGTTTCGATCTGGGTAACTTTCGCGCCAACTTCAGAAACTGCAGCAGTATTCCGGGTCAATTGTTCATTGAGGCTGAACCGGGCAGTTTCTTCGGACTGCAACTCGGTCCGAGCCCGCTCGATCTGCTCCTGGTTATTTTTTAAACTGCGTTCGAGAGCCGCGCGCTCTTCTTTCAAATTCCGAACCTGATTCTCCAGGCCGATCAGTTCCACACGTAAATTCTGTAAAGTTCGGTTTTGTGCGTCGAGCGTGTTTCTAACCTGCTCCAGCTCGGTTCTCTTTAGGGTCAGATACTGATCCATTTGCGCCAACTGATTGTCGACATCATTCTGGCCGGGTGCTTCTTTGGCGAGACGTTCGTTAAAACTGGCTATAGCGGTCGTCAGAGTAATTTTCTGATTATTAAGAGTCACCAGAGCGCCTTCGGACTGGATCTGACGCGATTCGGTGGCGCGTAAAACGTCGTTCAGTTTGCGCACTTCGGTCGCGATTTGCTGAAGGTCACGGTTGAGGCGATTGCGGGTTTCGGCGTTTTGACGGATTTCCATCTGTACGGCTTTTAATTTATCGACCAGATCGGCTTTTTGACTTTCGGCGGTCCGCAATTCCTTCCGCAATTCGTCCAATCGAGCACTACGCCCGACTAAAACGTTGGCGTTCGATTGTTCGGAGCCGCCGCTGAACCAGCCGTTAGCGTCGCGGAAACGTCCCCGGTCGGTAACCAGTGAAAACTGATCGTATTGCGGGTCGTCGATCAGATTGTCAAATTCCTCATCCGGGCAGCAATAAACATTATCAAAGAGCATCGCTTTGAGGGCCGTCAGCCGCTCATCACATTTGACAAATCGCTCCAGCGGTTGCAAGGCCGGCTGGTTTTTTTCGGCAGATACCTGTCTGAATCGGGCATCAAGCGGGATTACCGAGACGCGTCCTTGTCCGCGCTGATGTAATTTTGCGAGCGTTTGCAGGGCGGCGCCGCGATCATCGGCGATCAGGAGACGGGCAATATCCTTGATTACGGCTTCGACCGCCAGATAATACTGCGGATCGACCGACAGCAGATCGGAAAGGGCTCCGCGGATACCGGGAAATTCGCCCGGATGCTCGAGAACATACTGCAGGCCGGGGGCAAAGCCTTCCTTGGATTGAATGATGGAGCTGTAAAACTGGATCTGGTTGTTGATTTTATCCAACGCGGCCTCGCTCTGCCGGAGTTGGTCGCGGATTTGATTCTCTTTCCCGCCGAGCACCTGCTGCCGGGATATCTCCTGCTGAAGCGCTTTTTCATTTTGTTCATGACTGGCCGTTAGCAGAGTCAGCTTGTCACGCAGTTCGGTACTGGCAGTCGTCAGGCTGGTTTGGTTTTCCGTCTGGGTGGCAATTTGTTCGGTGATATTTTTCAGCTCTTTTTCGCGCTGACCGATATTTTCCTTCAGGCTATTGTAACGGGCGTTTTGCTCGACCTGTCTGCGATAGACCGCAAAGCGTTCATCCTGTTGAGTTTGCAGTTCCGCGCTTAATTTTTTAAAATCGTCCTCAGTTTCCTGCTGCGTCGCGGCGCTGAGTTTGAAGGCTGTGCGTTTTTCTTCGAGATTTTTTTGGGCGACGTCGGCTTCCTGGATACTGGCTTCACTGCGGCGCCGGGCGGACTCGACATTCTTAGTCGCCGCTTCAATGGTCGCGGTCAGGCGGGAAATGTTTTGGGCGTTATTCCGCAACTGTTCCCTGAGCAAAAGACCGGTCGCTTCCAGTTCGGATTTAATAGTGCGCTGATTGTCGAGCTCGGCGCGTTTGGATTGCAGTTCATTTTCAGTCTGGTTCAGGGTGTTTTTCTGTTCGTTCCAGAGGTTTTCTTTGGCGTTCAGTTCGTGGTTTATTTTCTGAAGCAGGTTGTCCTTGCTGATAATATCAGCCAGGGTCGGCGCCTGTTTGTCCAACAGATCGAAGATTTTCCGGCTGGCGAGCAGGACTTCGGCTTCAATCAGTTTTTGGGTTGTCTCCTGGTATTTTTCATAACGGGTAATTTGCCGTTTCAGGTTTTTAACGCTTTGATCGACTTCGTTGATGATGTCGTTCAGGCGCAGCAGATCATCCCGGGTGGATTCGAGTTTGCGCAGGGCGGCCTTGCGCTGAACCCGGTATTTATTGACACCGGCGGCTTCCTCGAAAAGGCGCTTGCGTTCTTCCGGGGTCTCGCTCAGAATGTCCTCGATCATTTTCAGTTCGATAATCGAATAGGCGTTGGCGCCCATACCGGTATCGATGAAAAGATCCGTAATATCCTTCAGGCGGCAGAGATTGCGATTGATAAAATATTCGCTCTCGCCGTTGCGGTACAATCGCCGCGAAATCTCAATATCCGAATAGGCGATGGGCATGCGTCCGCTGACGTTATGAATCGTCAGGGAAACTTCGGCCAGATTGAGCGGACGGCGCGTCGCCGTTCCGTTAAAAATGACATCCGTATTGCGCTCAGCCCGCAGAACGCTGGCCTTTTGCTCGCCGATAACCCAGCGAAGGGCGTCCACGATATTGGTTTTGCCACAGCCATTCGGGCCGACAATGGATGTAATGCCCCGTCCGAACTGGATCTCGGATTTTTTCAGAAATGATTTAAAGCCGTACAGCGATAGTTTTGAAATGTACAAGTCTTATCCTAACCCGGAGGCCATTTAAACAGACGTCCGCCTAACAAATGCAAATGCAGATGCATGACTTCCTGACCGCTTTCCCGTCCACAGTTAAAAACCAGCCGGAAGCCGCGCTCCTTCAAACCTTCTTTTTCTGCCAGGATATTGGCAACCATCACCATTTGTCCGATCAGTTGTCCGTCACCGATCTGCAAATCGCTGACTTTCGGAATATGCCGGCGTGGAATGATCAGGATATGCGTCGGCGCCTGCGGATTGATATCTCGAAACGCTAAAATCTCGTCCGATTCGTATAAAAATTGCGTTCCAAAAGCCCCGGCCGCAATTTTGCAGAAAATGCAATCAGCTTCCATAATTAGCCTCATTATATTTTGCCGTCAGCATGCGGATCCCGGCTATGGCTGTGACTGCCGCCAGTTCCGTCCGCAGACGAAATGGAAAGATATTCACCGGTTCAAAACCGGAGTGTTGGGCTGTCCGGATTTCGCTCTCATCGAAACCGCCCTCCGGCCCGATCATTACTGCGACCTGTCCGGCGGGTAAATATTTTATCTTTTCCAAACCGACCGCGCTATGCTGTTCGGCGAGCAGCTTAACCTCGGCTTGAGCAACAATTTGAAACCAGGATTCCAGCGTGAGCGAAAGGATTTGAGGCAAGTATGCCTGCCCGGATTGTTTGACGGCTGACAGAGCCAATTTCTCGAGACGCGGCCGGTTGATCGAATTTTTCACAGAATGGAGTGTTCGCAGAAAAGCGATCAGGGAGACATTCAGCGCGGTGGCATTTAGAACGAGCTCCTCGATCTGACTGCTTTTGAGAATTCCGACTCCCAGCATCAGTGCCGGGTTTAACGGCGGTTGTAGTGGATATTCTGTTAAAACCTGACAGGTGGCATTTGTTTTCGTGATCGTTTCTATACGCGCCGACCAGCGCCGGCCTTGACCGTCAAAGATGTCAATTGTATCACCGGCATGTTTCCGCAAAACCCGGCAACAGTGGCGGAATTCAGCGTCTTCAAGGTTAAATCGCCCCTCGCTGACCTTTTCAGCAGGAATATAGAACTGGTAAGCGTGCATTAAAACTTTTTACCGAAACTTAACTTAAGCACCAGGCCGCTAAAATCTTTTTGACCGGAATAGTTGTTATATACTTCCGTACCATCGTCATAGTAATAGGTTTCCGGAATGTCAATTTTATGGCCAAATTTCACATAATCATAACCGGCGAAAAGCGAGACGATCACTCCCGGCCCATACAGAAAATCTATTCCGCCGCCGAGCTGATAACCGGGCGCCCAGGCAGTCGTCATTTTTTTAATCCTTTCACTGAAATCGGAAATGTTGGGCGGATCGAGCGCCATGACCGCTCCTCCAAGAACTTCGAGATATGGCCGGAAATTATTGGCAATCTGGTCGGCGAATAATACTTTTTTATAGCCGATATACAGCGGCAGGAACATCAGGCGGCGTTTATCGGCGTTTTCGTAATAGTAGGTTTGGCCGGTGTAGTAATCATAATAATAAAGCGGGTAATCATCACCGCTGACCGAAACGAAATTCAACTGCGCGACCAACCGGTCGGCATTTTTCAGCGAATACTCCAAATAGCCGCCGAATCCCGAACCTTCATTCGTCTGAAAAAGGGTCAGACCGGTGTAACGGACTTTGGCTTCGGTGAAATCAATTTTCTTGGCGGCCAGCAAAGAGCCGGTCAGCGCCAGACTGAAAAGAACCATTAAAATTGAGTGTTTGTTTTTCGCTTGCATAACAAAACCCTTTTAGGTTGGTCAATTAACAACCGGAAATTTACGCTTTAAGACGAGAAAGCCAAAGGGATTGTTTTATAAACGGCGCCGACAGACGCCGGACGGTAAAATATTTTCTGAATTTAAAAAATCCGGTTGGCCTGGTTAATCTCGGAAAGATGGAAAAATTCCGAAGTTTGCCCACCGGATGTAATCCATTTCGTGAGCAAATCACTACTCGTAACTGTGAATCTAAAACTCATTCAATAATTTGCTCCAGAATGTCATCTTTTCATCGATTGGAATCCCATCGTGATTTTCCCGGGCGTATTCCCATTTGGGTGGATTATTGATAATATATTCGCGAATGCGGTTTAATTCATTTTCATCCCGGATGATGTGTTCATAATAATTCCGTTGCTAAATGGAATTACCGGGATTATAACGAGAAATATTTATCCGTTTAGTCGCTTCGGATTTGAATGATGCGATTATTATACCGCTAGATTTTGATTTCGGACTATGAATTTTCGTTTTAAATAAACGTAGGGACGAGGCCTGCTTCGCCCCTACATTGATTTAACCCGGAAAACGCAACAGATTTATTCCAACCGGTACGAAATCGAGACAAAGGCATTGCGGGTCGCGCCCGGCCAGAAATAAGCCTGGTAACCGTCCCACTCGTAGCCATAACCGTAAGTGGAATACAGGCGATCGAACAGATTATTGATTTTACCACTCACCTCAATTTTCCCGCAGCGATATTTAACCCCGGCATCCGTCAGCCAGTAGGCCGGATTTACGCCGATATTTTCTTCGTCGAGGTACTGCTGGCCGACATAGCGCAGATTCAGCGAAAAGGTCAGGTTCTTCAGCGGCCGGACGTCCAGACTGCCGTTCAATAAAACGCCCGGAACATTCGGCAGGTTGTTGTCTTCGTAATCACCGCTCCGATAATAGTGCCGGCTGAAGGTTCCGTTGGCCGAAAATGCCCAGCGCGAACCTGATTGATAGCGCACTTCCCACTCCAAGCCTTCGTGAATTGTGGCCGCCGCCTGCGTATAATCGTATTCGCCTTCCTGTTCGATGTCGATATTCCGGAGCTGTTCGTTTTGATAATTAATGCGGTAAAGATTCAGGTCGAGGCTAAAATTGCGCCCGCGCCAATTGCTGCCCAGTTCGTAGTCATCAATCAGTTCGGCGGCGGCTTTCTGCGGCGCGCTCCAGATATCATCGGCGGCAATGATTTGCTCATCGGCCGGCTCGCGCTGTGAACGTCCGTAATTGACGAAAACCGACCAATTGTCATTAATTGAATAGATCGCGCCGAGCCGCGGATTCAGAAAATCCCAGGTGGCTGAAATATCATATCCGGCGGCATAGCCGATTTTACTTTGATCCAAAGTCCAGCGCAAATGCTGATATTGTAGGTCAACAATCAGTTTCAACTTTCGCCCCGGATCGAACGTAAAATGCACGAAATTCGTCGTAATCGTCTTTTCGCCGACATAGCGATAATAGCGGTACCAGTCGTCACCGATTTGGGCGATCAGGCCGGCATCCGAAAAACCAGAGATTTCACCGAAATGATTGCCATGGTAGAATCTCAGTTCGCCGCCGGCATCCAGCCGGTAACGGTCGCCGGATAAAGTCAGGGTGGGAATTATGCCATAATACGAATTGACAATCCATTTGCGGCGGGTGAATCCCAGCGACTGACTTTCCGCCGTATTGGAATAATACTGATCGAGGTTGTACGACGCCAGAAAATCCATGAAATCGGCGCGGGCTGTAGTGTCGTCGGTAGCCAGATCGTAAGCCGACGATTTTTCCGTTTCATAATAACCGGCACCTTTCACTATGTAAGCCACATTGCTGAAATGCAGACGCTCGCTAACGCGCCAGTTGCTGTTCAGCGAATAAACCTGCTGCAGGAAATTATCGACGTAGGATTTATATCCGGCGCGGCGTTTGACGCGGTCATTAATGTCGGCGGCAGTAACCCCGTCCCACATCAGATTACTGTTTTCGTAGCCAATCAGTGCCCGGAACTGGTGAGTGATCTCGCGCCCGTTATATTCAATACCGAATGAACCGGAACGCTGCAGCGACTCGTGGTATTCGCGATAGCCATCGGATTCGATTTGCGAAAGACGGGCGGAGAGATTCAATTTTCCGTCGAGAAGCCGCCCGGAGGAAGTGCTTAGATTGATTTTCGAAGTGTTATACGAGCCGCCGCCGAGTTCAATTTTAAATGCCGGACGTTCCGATCCGATCGTGGTCAGAACGTTGATCGAGCCGCCGAAAGCCGAAGAACCGTACAGGCTGTTGCCGATTCCGCGCTGAATCTGCACATCGGCGGCATCCGAAAGGACATCGCCGTGATCGACCCAATAAACCTGATGACTCTCGTTATCATTGAGCGGGACATTATTCAGCATCACGGCGATGCGGCTTTGATCGAATCCGCGGATTTGAACGTAGGAATAGCCGGTGCCATTGCCACTCTCGCTGTAGGAATAAACGCCCGGTTCCATGGCTAAAATCATCGGCACGTCTTCGACCGTGTAGCGGTTCTGAATTTCCTCGGTGGACAATTCCGAAAAGGCTACCGGCGTCTGACCTTTGACAGCCCGCGTCGCAGTGACGAAAACTTTTTCACCGGTAATGACAGCCGCTTCCAAGTAGAGCGTCCCGCATTCGCCAGAATTGGTTATCAATGATGTATCGCGGTAAGCGATATGCGTAATGGTCAGTTTGACAGGTAGTTCCGTAACCGGGATGGCGAAGCCGCCGTCAGTATCGGAATAGGCGCCGGTGCCATCCGCCAGCATTATATTGGCAAATGCCACCGGTTTTCCGGTTGAACGCGCTAAAATTCTTCCGGTGACCATTGGCCCGGCCGGTAAAGCGTCTTTGATTAAAAATGGGAAAAAGAGAAAGAGGAAAAATAGCGGTAGTTTTTTTGAGTACATATTGGCTCCCTTCGCTGGTATTATCCAGATCAGGTTCTAAGGGTAAAATCTCAGCCGTTCCGCCGTCTGACGGATCAGCACCCCCGGACCATCACTTGTAAAAAATCACTGAAAAGTTAAACAGATCGGTTTAGTAATACAATATCTAATTTATTTGCGGGAACGCCTGGGAGTCGAACCCAGCTCCCGTCTATCGACGGGACGACGATTTTGAAGACCGCGGCCCCCACCGGGGTAGCATTCATTCCCATATTTATTTCTTAACGACCACAAAATCCAGATTCTTTTCTTTCTTCAGCTTATTACCAATTATCCGCGCTTCATCTTCCGTCATGAAAGAACCGGTTAATACTACGGTCAGGGTACGCCCGGAGCGTTCGACTTTCTTATAATCAACCGGATAGCCGAGTCTTTCCAGTTTCAGGCGCAGATCTTTGGCATTGGCTGGATTGCCGAAGACACCCATTTGTAATGTATATTTGCCGACTGCTGATTTTGTCTCCGGCGTCTTGGGTTTAGCCAGCGAGGCTCCCTTCACCGATCCTGTCGAAACCGCGGCTGCGGATTGTTTTCCCGGCAAACGATGATTGGTTTCCACCAGCGACAGGTTCGAAGCGCTGCGATAATTCGCAAAATGAAAATCCATTTCCGGATAACGCTGACTATAATACTGATAATAGTAATCGACCGAATCGCGCTGATTGCGGGCGCTCAAACTGGACAACTGGAGATAGACCGCCTTATCAATCAGTTCGGAGCGCGGATATGTACGTAAAAACTCGCGAGCATATTTGTCGGTTTTAGCGTACAGCCCCTTGGTAAACAGATATTCAATAATTTTCAAAAAAGCGTCATCAGCCACGGAACTGTTCGGATAGCGACTGAGGACGTCCCGATAGATCAAAAGAGCTGCTTCACCGTCTGATTCCAGCACACCGCTCAGATAATGCAGTTCGGGGTTGGCCGGATATTGAGCGATCAGAGCCGGTAATTGCTTTTTGACATCTTCACCCTGTCCGGCATCGATTTTCTGGCGAAGTTCGGCAACATTCTGGGCATAAACCGCTCCGGCAAGCAATCCGAGCAATAAAAGTCGTTTCATGCTTTCGAAAAATAAGTGTCGGGTTGGCCACAAACCGGGCAAAGCCAGAGGATTTCCGATGAGCTATGACCGCAGGTGGCGCAAACATATTCCTCCGCGTTGCCCATTTGTTCGATGATATCGCTCAGAATGGAAGTTGCCTGGGTAAGTTTGGCCTGACCGATCAGGAGTTTAACCAATCCGATTTTCGCGACAGCTACATCCGGTTTTTTATCGACCAGTTCTTCCAGAATAGCGATGGCCTTGCCGATGTTTCCTTTTTTCTCGTAGAAACCGGCCAAAGCGATCAGGGTCATAGGATCGCCGGGTAGTCGTTTGAGCAGATTTTCATAGAAACTTTCGATATTTCCGAAATTTCCAAGATTAAATAAGATGGTCTGAAGCGGTTTGAATATGAGGTGCGCTTTCTGAGGCGCGAGATCGGCGAATTTGACCCATTCCTCTACGGCGTCCAATTCACGATGATCGAGGACGTAAGAGCTGGCGATATGATAATAAGCCGCCTCGCAGTCCGGATCGATTTTCAGGGCTTTGCGAAAATCCAGGCGAGCCTCATGATACTCACCGGCCTTAAACTTTTGCAAGCCTTCCTGAATTTTATAGAGCGCCAGGAGTCGGTTGTTACTTTCTTTTTTTAAGGTCTGGACCTTTTCGAGGTACTCCGAGGCTTTGTCCCAGCGTCCCAAATCGCGGTTCAGGGTGTGATTTTTCTCCATAGCCCAGATATTTTTTTTGTCTATCGATAGAATGTTTTCGACGAAGTTCAGCGCCCGGAGTTTGTCGCCAGCCAGACAATAATCCTCTACCAGGTTGCGCATGATTTCGAGTCGCTGGATCGGAGTTGTTTCCTGCCGGTACAACAATCCCTGGTGAATCTTGATGGCGTTGGCGGTTTTGCCATTTTTACGCATCAGGATACCGAGATTAATATAGGCCTCGATGTTATCCGTATCCGTCCGTACGACATCACGAAACAGACGGATGGCAGCATCATCCTCCCCGTGCAGCATATGGTTAAGCGCCATTGTATACAGACCGACGGAACTCTTTGGCCGGCTGCGGCGGCGATTAGTCAAATTGACGATGATAAACACCATCAGAAAAATTAAGATCAGCGTTAATAGGAAATCCAGTAGTGTCATAAATGCATCCTGTTTATTCCGTTTTCAAGTTAGTGTCCTCGACATCTTCCAGCCCCTGATTACGTAATAAATCCGTCTCCTTTTTCAATTTTTTCAAATCATTTGACAGAGACCGGATTTCACTCTTGGCGGCCAGAACCTGTACTCCTGCGATCATAAAACCAATCACCAGTCCCAGCATCAGGGTTATGAAAACTAAAATAACCATATCCAGCGAAGTGACCTTGGGAGTCCAGAAAAATTTCAGGTTTACCATTTGTCCGTAATTCTGAGTAATGAAGATGACGAAGAAAAACATGATTACAACGACGGCAATTAAACGCAGTATTTTCATAAGAACCTCGAAATTTAAACGATTTTACCAAATAATGATACTCCGATGGCTTTTTCTATTCTGACATTACATAAGTCGCCGATTGGCGGATGTCCTTTTTTTAGTACGACAATTTTATTGGTATCCGTACGTCCAATCATTTCCTCCGGATTTTTTCGGCTGGTGCCATCGATTAGGATTTCCTGAACGGTGTCAACCAGGGCTTTATTATGCTCCAGAGTATGTTCTTTCTGCAACTGAATGATAGTCTTCAGGCGGACGGCTTTGTCCGCTTCCGGCACATTATCCGGCAGGGCAGCGGCTTTTGTGCCGGGGCGAGGTGAATACTTGAACATGAAAGCCGCGTCAAAATGCACCGCCTGCATTACTGCCACGGTTTCTTCAAAGTCGGCCTGACTTTCACCCGGGAAGCCAACGATAATATCGGTTGTGATAGCCGCTTGCGGAAGGTATTTCCGGATATTGGCCACGACTTTAAGATAATGTTCCCGGGTATATGAGCGGTTCATCGCTTTCAGTATCTTGGAAGAGCCGGCCTGCAACGGCAAATGGATATGTTTACAGATATTGGCATGCGCCTGCATGACGGCGAGCATAGATTCATCCACGTCCTGAGGGTGCGGTGACGTAAACCGGATACGGAGTAAATTCGGCACCGCTGCCACGCTCTTGAGCAATTCCGGAAAACGATAGTTATCAAATTTATAAGAATTGACATTTTGTCCCAACAGAGTGACTTCCCGGTACCCATCCGCTACGGCCTTATTTACTTCAGCGACAATGCTCTGCGGCGAGCGACTCCGTTCCCGTCCGCGGACATACGGTACGATGCAGAATGTACAGAACTTGTCACATCCGCGCATGATTGAAATCCAGGCGTTGACTGCGCTTTGACGGAATGGGATGAGATCGTCATAGACTTCTGTCCGGGATAGTTTTACATCGACAAGAGGATGGTGATATTCGGCCAGAATATCCGGCAGATTTCGATAAGCGTCCGGACCGAGTATCAAATCGATATATTTCCTCTGACTCAGTAGATGTCCGCGATCGCGTTGAGCAACACAACCTAACAATCCCAAAATCAGGCCGGGATTGTCTTTCTTCAGGTTTTTGAATTGTGATAAACGCGCAATTGCACGGCGTTCGGCATTTTCCCGAACGGAGCAGGAATTCACCAGGATAACATCGGCTTCTGCGGGATCGGTGGTATTCTCATAACCGGATTTACGCAATAAACCGGCCACCAATTCCGAATCGGCCACGTTCATCTGGCAGCCATAGGTTTCAATGTAATATCTGCGAACATTCATTTTAGTGACCGAAATTTATAATATAAAAGCCGTTTTTTAAACAAAAACGCACCGGGAGAAATATTTCAATAAAAATTCTGAGGTTTAGCGAATATAACCGATGAAGAAGAAGTCAAGCGGATTTTTATTGATATTAAACTGCTTAACTTCATAATGCAAATGCGGTCCGGTTGATCGACCGGTCATGCCGACTTCGCCGATCTTCTGACCGCGCTTGACCGTATCCCCGGGTCTTACCGACATCCTGGAAAGATGCGCATAAAGGGTAGAATAACCATATCCATGGTTGATTTTTACCACATTGCCATAGCTGCTTTGATAACCGGCTTCGCCGACAACCCCGTCGGCAGTTGCAAAAACCGGAGTTCCCGTGGAGGTAGTGATGTCAACGCCATAATGAAATTCCCGCCGGCCGGTGAAGGGATCACGCCGGTAGCCAAATCCATCGTTAATATAACCGGTGTAAACCGGACGAATGGAAGGAGTTGATTGGATCTGATCGGAACGGTTTTTAAAAGCATCGTAGATGGTTTCGTAGCTGAGACGTTCAAACTTGATCTCGCGGGCTAAACGATCCAGATTATTGGTCAGTTCATTGACTTTTAGATCGGTGCCGGGAAGAAGCTGATCCAGTTCATCCGATTTGGGCATCAGGCGACCACCGATACCAAGTTTGCGAATATCCTGGTCGACTGTGGGAAGATCGACGTAGGTCCGCAGAGCTTTGTCCTTTTCAATCAAAACACTGATCTCGGATTCCATTTTCTGGATCCGGTTGTTCAGATCATATAAGGTTGAAACCAGACGGTTATTATTTTTCTTCAGACGGTTCAATTTGGTCTGGTAAACCAGATTGGACAGAAAATTAGCTCCGAGTATAATGACGAATGTGAATACGAAAATAATTAACGTCAAAATCGAGAGCATCTTGCCCCAACCGATCGAAAACGAACGAACGTTCTTCTGTGTGTTTAGGACAAAAAGTAGTTTCGGTGTTTTTTTCATCTAATCGGTCAGTCTGTCGCCTTATATCTCAATTCAGTGTAAATTTTAATCAATTGAAATCAATAAGTCAACTTTTTTCTCATCCCAGGAACATCCGCAGATGAAGCGAGCGATGGCTATGGCGTAATTTTCGCAGCGCTTTTTCCTTGATTTGGCGAACACGTTCGCGCGTCAGATGCAGTCTTTCGGCAATATCTTCCAGGTTCAGGGGCAATTCCCGGTCGATCCCAAAATATAACCGCAGTACATAAGCTTCGCGCTTATCGAGCATATTCAGAGCGCGTTTAACTTCCAGATGGAAAGATTCCTGAGTCAGAGCGGAAACCGGATCGTTGTCTTCCTGTCCCGGGAGAACATCTAACAGCGTGCTGGTTTGATCGTTACCGATAGGAGCGTCAATGCTGACAGCGCCTTCGGTCAGTTGCCGGGCTGAATCGAGGTCGATTTTTTCATCTTTTAAAATAATTTCGATCTCCTCGTTGGTTGGTTCGCGTTCATAGTCGCGCTCGAAGTCGGCCTTTACTTTATAGATTTTATTTAAACTGCCGACCACATTAAGGGGCAGACGTACCAGGCGTGAAT
Organism: uncultured bacterium; assembly: GCA_964576275.1. Taxonomy (GTDB): domain Bacteria; phylum Fidelibacterota; class UBA2242; order UBA2242; family UBA2242; genus JAGNGI01. Next base: position 172,481 of record CAZNUN010000002.1, read on the forward strand.
ATTCCGAAATGGATTGCAGAATGGTCTGCCGAATCCACCAGACCGCATAGGAGATAAATTTAAATCCTCTGGTTTCATCGAATCGGCGGGCAGCTTTGATCAGCCCGAGATTACCTTCGTTGATTAAATCGGATAATGATAGACCATAACCCTGGTATTTTTTTGCAACGGAAACCACGAACCGCAGATTGGCTTTCAACAAGCGATCAAGCGCTTCGGCATCCCCGGCTCTCACCCGGCGGGCTATTTCGACTTCCTCTTCGGGAGTGAGCGGTTTTTCCCCGCTGATCTCTTCAAAATAACGACGCAACACCTCATTGGTGGTATGGGGAATTGTTTTTTTTTGCGATTGGGAATCGGTCATGAAGTGACCGTACCAGCGCCTTATTTAGTTTTCGGTTTCGATTTGGGTTTGGATTGAGGTTTCGGTGCCGGGGCAGATGGTTCGGCCGGCTTAGGTTCTTCCTCTTTGGAAGCGTTCCGGATCTTCTGATATTGTTCTTCTTTGGCCTGCAGCTGCTTTTCCAGACCCTTCACATCATTGACTAAAGCCGCGACTTTTTCATCATCCGCGATACCGACCTTTTTATTTTTATTGATAAGATCATAGACGACGCTACCAAGTTCGGTATATCTTTTGTCAATATCTCTTTTAATTTGGAAAATATCCAACTTGACCTTACCGAGCTGAGTCATTTCTTCGGCTTTTTCGGCCGCTTCCCGGGTCAGTTCACCGGCTTTTTCGGCCGCTTTGGAAGCAAAACCGCCAACGCTCTTTTTAATATCATCCCATATACCAGCCATATTTCCTCCTTGATGTTTTCAGTTTCATGTTTTGAAAAACCGCCTAAAATTATTTACAATTAAACAGAATAGCCATAAAAAAAAGAGCCTTCGATATTACGAAGGCTCTTTTGATTGCATAATCTGCGATCGGATCGCACCGGATTATCTGGGAAGATTAATACATATCTCCCATACCACCCGGAGGCATCGGCGGAGCGGCCGGTTCTTTTTCCGGTATTTCAGTGATAACCGCTTCGGTTGTCAACATCAGTCCGGCGATACTGGCTGCATTCTGCAGAGCGATGCGGGCGACTTTGGTCGGGTCAATGATACCGGCTTTGAACATATTGACATATTCTTCCTTGTAAGCGTCAAAACCGTAATCATCCTTTCCTTCTTTGACCTTCTGAACGACGATCGAAGGCTCGTGCCCGGCATTTTTGGCGATCTGACGCAGGGGCTCTTCGAGAGCGCGCTTAATGATCTTTACGCCGACCATCTGATCACCTGACAGTTTGACTTTATCGAGAACCGGGATGCATCTGATCAGAGCCACCCCGCCGCCCGGGACGATGCCTTCTTCGACAGCAGCGCGGGTCGCATGCATCGCATCTTCGACCAGAGCTTTAAGTTCTTTCATCTCAACTTCGGTCGCGGCGCCGACTTTCAGTACGGCAACACCGCCTGACAGTTTGGCCAGACGTTCCTGAAGTTTTTCTTTATCGTAATCCGAAGTAGTGGTTTCAATCTGGGCTTTGATCTGTTTGATTCGGCCTTTGATGTCTTCCGTTTTTCCAGCCCCTTCAACGATGGTGGTATTGTCTTTGTCAATTACGACCCGTTTGGCACTGCCGAGATAGGAAATATTGGCATTTTCCAGTTTGTAACCGGCTTCTTCCGAAATCACTTTTCCGCCGGTTAGAACGGCGATGTCTTCCAGCATGGCTTTGCGACGATCCCCAAAACCCGGGGCTTTTACGGCGGCAACCCGCAGTGTGCCTCTCAGCTTATTGACGATTAAAGTCGCGAGGGCTTCGCCTTCCACCTCTTCTGCGATGATCAGCAGCGAACGTCCCATCTGAGATACTTTTTCCAGAATCGGCAGCAGGTCTTTCATATTGCTGATTTTCTTATCGTAAATCAACAGATAAGGATCTTCCAGGACGGTTTCCATAGCTTCGGCATTCGTGACGAAATACGCCGAAATATAACCGCGGTCAAATTGCATACCTTCGACCAGGTCCAGATTCGTCAGTGTGCTCTTGGCTTCTTCAACGGTAATAACGCCTTCTTTGCCGACCTTTTCCATAGCTTCGGCAATCAGTACACCAATCGGAACCTCAACGATATCTTCTTTCCCGGAATCGTCTTTGAGCAAACGGCGGACTTTACGGTTATTGGCTGAAATCGTCCCGACCTGGGCGATTTCTTCTTTGCTGTTGGTGACGGCTTTGCTAATTTTCTGCAATCCGCTGATCACTTCCTGAACGGCCGTGTCAATACCGCGTTTCAGATCCATCGGATCGGCGCCGGCGGTCACATTTTTGATACCTTCAGTAATGATCGCCTGAGCCAGAACCGTGGCTGTAGTAGTGCCATCACCGGCTATGTCGGAAGTTTTGGAAGCTACTTCCTTAACCATCTGCGCGCCGATGTTTTCCAGTTTGTCTTTCAGGTCGACCTCTTTGGCAACCGTGACGCCATCTTTTGTGATGGTCGGGGCGCCAAATTTTTTCTCGATGACGACGTTCCGGCCTTTCGGACCGAGCGTGACTTTGACGACATTAGCCAGTTTGTCCACGCCTTCTTTCAGAGCGGCTCTGGCGTTTATTTCATATTCAATTTGTTTAGCCATCTTATGACTCCTTTGGATTAATGATTAAAGAATTGCAAAAATATCGCTTTCGCGCATGATCAGATGTTCTTCGCCGTCAATCGTTACCTCTGTGCCGGAGTATTTTCCATACAGCACCCGATCGCCAACTTTGACTTCCGGAACGACTTTCTTGCCGTCATCAGCGACTTTTCCGGGGCCGACTGCAATCACGGTACCTTCCTGCGGTTTTTCCTTAGCGGTATCCGGCAGATAAATCCCGCCAGCCGTTTTTTCATTAGATACGAGAGGCTTTACCAAGACTCGATCAGCTAATGGTTTAATTGCCATACAATTTCTCCTTTCAATTGTTTATTTCTTTGTAATTAAACATACTCTTTACCTTACTTCTCCATTCAAAAAGCGTGTAGTATTTTACAAATGATGTGCCATGTTTTCATTCGGACAGAAAGTCAGACCGGCCGGTTAGACAGAAGTTCAGTGATAACCGATATAATTCGCTGCGATGTTAAACCGGTCTAATTTTTATTTTTTCAATATGGTTTTTTATTTTATCTTTCGTATGCTTTAACCTAATTATGAGAATTGCACCATGACCTTTTTACTTGTGTATTTCGCAATTGGAATCGTCGCCGGGATTCTGTCCGGTTTATTTGGGATAGGCGGTGGAATTGTAATCGTTCCGGCTTTGATAATTTTCTGCAAATTCAACCAATTGGCTGCCAACAGCACTTCCCTGGCGGCGTTATTGCTTCCGGTTGGCATTCTGGCGGTGGTGACATATTACAAAGCGAAATTAATTGATATACGCGGTGCGCTTTTAATCGGGCTGGGCATTTTCATCGGCATTGTCGGCGGGTCTTTCTCGGCTCTGAAATTACCGGAAGATCTTCTAAAGGCGTTTTATGGTATTTTTCTGGTTGTCATCGCCTGGACATACATTGATTTTAAAGATCTATTTAAACGTGCCCCTTTCCAGCAAACCAAGCCCGAATTTTTCTCTAATAACGAACGGCATTTTTCGGTTATTTACTATTTATTGCTGGGATGTTTTTCCGGCATATTAGCCGGACTGTTTGGAATCGGCGGCGGGATCGTGATTGTTCCAGGGTTGATTTCAGTTTTTCGATACCCGTATAAGAAGGCCGTGGGGACTTCTTTAATGGCGTTACTGCTGCCGGTCGGATTACCGGGAGTTTTAATCTATTATCAGACCGGACAGTTGGAAATACTGCCTGCTGCACTGATTGGGTTTGGGCTTCTGATTGGAGCGCTGGCGGGGGCATTTGCAGCGATCGAAATACCTTCAAAAAGTATCAAGAGACTTTACGGGGTATTTATCCTGCTGGCAGGTTTGAATTTTATCTTCCAGTATCCGGGTCTGACCCGGTAACGGAAGTATAAATCTGATCAACCTTCTTTAATTTTGGCAGCCTTACCGCGCAGATTTTTCAGGTAATATAATTTAGCGCGACGTACTTTTCCGACAGAAATGCGTTCGATTTTCGATATTTTCGGCGAGTGTACCGGAAAGATTCGTTCGACGCCGACGCCGTTGGAGATTTTCCGGACTGTAAAAGTTTGGTTGATGCCGCCACCACTCCGGGCAATTACAACTCCCTGGAAGGTTTGAATGCGTTCTTTGTCACCTTCGATAATTTTGACTTCAACCGCGACGGTATCGCCCGGCTTGAATTCAGGAATATCGGTTTTAAACTGATCCGCAACTGCGGCGGTTAATTTATCCATTACTTGTATCCTCCGATTTCATATTTTTCAGGTTTTCAATTAAATCGATTCTTCTCTGGCGAGTTCTGATTACACGCTGCTCCCGTCGCCAGGCTGTAATTTTGGCATGGTTGCCGGAAGTCAGTACTTCCGGAACACTTTTACGTCGATACACCTGCGGATGGGTATAGATCGGGCCTTCCAGCAGATTATCCGCGAACGAATCCGTTTCAGCCGATTCGTAGGAGTGCAACACGGCCGGAATATGGCGGATGACCGCGTCCAGCATTACAAGCGCCGGCAGCTCGCCGCCGGTCAGGACATAATCGCCGATACTGATTTCGTCAGTCACCAAATGTTCGATTACCCTTTCGTCCACCCCCTTGTAATGTCCGCAGAAAAAGGTCAGGTCGGGTTCCTGAGCCAAGTCGACTGCCAGTTTATGGTTCAGCACCTGCCCCTGGGGCGACGGAAAAATCACGCGCGGTTTTTTACGACCGGTCAGTCTGACGAGTTTATCATGCGCCCGAAAAAACGGTTCCGGCTTTAAAACCATTCCGGCGCCGCCGCCGTAGGGTTTATCGTCGATCTGTTTGTGTCGGTCGCGTGTGAAATCGCGCAGATTCCAGACATTATATTCGACCCCACTGTTTTCGACAGCTTTACGGAACATGCTTTCTGACAGACAAGCTGTAATCATTCCCGGGAAGGCGGTAACTATGTAGATTTTCATACTGGGAATAACCCTTCGATATCTTTGAAGTATACGGCTTTCTCTTCGTGATCAATTTTCTCAATCAGTTCGGCGACAGCCGGCACCAGGAAGGATTTTGACTCCGCATGAATGACAAACAGAGCCTGCGGATTGGTCTCATCAATCTCCCCGATAATTCCAACTCCAAGAGCGGATTTATATACCCGTGCCTGATAGCCGAGCACGGCTTTCAAATCAGCAAATTTAGCGGCGATCTCTGGTATAAATACCTGAAGGCCGGTCAAATAGTCGGCTTCCTTCCGGGAATTAATCTCTCGCAATTTCAAATAAGCATTTTTAGTCCCGAGGTGCAGATACTCGACTGTCCACGGCCGGGCAACCTGCTGATTTTCACCCAGCCAAAGCACCTTTGGCGGTTCGGATTTCAGGTTTCCGGTAAATTGATTCGTAATTTTCAGAGAGCCGCATTTCAGGTGGACTGCCCCTTTTAGTCCATGACTTTTCGTGATGGACCCTATCGGTGACAATACCACGCGATCTGCTTCGGGACTTATTCGATTATCTCCAAAAGAGCTCTTTTCTGACCTTGTTTGGCCGCGGCGGCGGTTAAAAGCGTTCGCAGGGCGCGGGCGGTTCGGCCTTTTTTTCCGATGACCTTCCCGAGATCGCCTTCCTTGACCGAGAGTTCCAGAATGACGGTCTTTTCACTATCAACCTGTACCACCTTCACCTCTTCCGGGTGATCGACCAGTTTCTTGACGACAAATTCGACGAAGTCTTTCATACCTGTCTCTCCTTTATCTGGTTTCAGACGACATTAGTTGTCCTTCAAAAATCTGCCCTTGAAATTTAGTAACAAAAGGTCAAAGATACTTTTTTTTCTTAATAGTTCAGGCTTCCGGCTGGTTCTCAGCCGCAGCTTCGTCGGTAGTTTTCGGTTGTTCTTCGGCAATCTCGTTTGTTTCAGCTTCGGCTGCTTCAGTCGTTTCGGCCGGTTCTTCTACCGGGTAGGTTTCTTCAGGCGCCGGAACTTCCTTCGGGGCGGGTTTCGGTTTTTCGACGACTTCAGCTGGGCTGGCGGTTTTCTGGCGGGAAAGTTCCCATTTCTGGATTTCGATATTCTTTGCCTGATCGCTGACTTTATTGCGCACCAGATGCCATTCCAGGGCGATACCTGCTTTTTGCAGGAGATTGAAGACCGTTTCCGAAGGTGTTGCGCCTTTTTCCAGCCAGCCGATTATTTTTTCCTTATCGAGATTGACGGTAGCCGGTTTGGTCAGCGGATCATAGTAACCGACCTTGTCCAGATAACGACCGTCACGACGACTTTTAGTATCAATCGCTACGATGCGATAGAAAGGTTTCTTTTTTCTTCCCATTCGTAGTAATCTGATTTTTACTGCCACTAAGTGCCTCCTTTGATTGTTATAGTCCTAATCCAAAGGCAGATAAATTTTTGGGCAATTTCAGGCGGCCCATCTGTTTCATGAGTTTGGTTATCTGCCAGTATTGATTGAGTAGCCGGTTGACATCCTGGGGCTGGGTTCCACTTCCCAGCGCAATCCGGCGTCGTCGGCTACCATTGATAATATCCGGTTTGAGCCGTTCAGCGCGGGTCATTGATAAAATGATCGCTTCGGCTCGGCGGAATTCTTTCTCATCTATTTTTTGATTTCCCAGGCGCATTTTGGCCATGCCCGGAAAATGCTCGATCAAATTCTCAAGCGGTCCCACTTTCATTAACTGCTTAAGTTGACTGAGGTAATCCTCGAGTGTGAACCGTTCTTTTTTAAAGGTTTTCTCCATCCCCGCCAAAGCTTCGGCATCGATAGTTTTCTGGACCTTCTCTACAAGGGAAACTATGTCGCCCATCCCGAGAATGCGCCCGGCTACCCGTTCCGGATGAAATACTTCGAAATCATCCAATTTTTCGCCGGTGCCCATAAAAACAATCGGCTTGCCGGTAATTTTCACAATCGTCAGAGCGGCTCCGCCGCGGGCATCGCTGTCCATCTTGGTCAAAATCAGACCATCGATACCGAGTTGTTCGTTAAAAGCGGCCGCGGTGTTGACGGCGTCCTGGCCGGTCATACCGTCCACGATCAGCAGAATATTCTGCGGTTGGATAACTGCATTGATTAATTGCAACTCTGCCATCATCTTTTCATCAATATGCAGACGCCCCGCAGTATCTATGATCAGGGTATCGCGATGCTGCTGGCGTGCATAGGCGACGGCTTCTTTAATACGTCCTATCACGTCCGGATTTTCATGATAGCAGGGCACCTTGATTTGCCGGGCTAAAATCTCGAGCTGTTCTTCGGCTGCCGGGCGGTAAATATCGACCGGTACTAACAGCGGCGAATGTTGCCTCTGAATCAGATGGCTGGCGAGTTTGGCGGCGCAGGTCGTCTTGCCGCTGCCTTGTAAACCCACCAGCATAATAATCGTCGGTGGGATGGATGCTTCTCTGAGATTTTGATTTTTTTCGCCGAGCAGGCGGATCATTTCATCCTGAATGATCTTGACGATCAGCTGCCCGGGCGTCAGACTCTTGGAAACCGGCACCCCGACAGCCTTTTCCTGAATCGCCTGGATAAACTCTTTAACGACCCTGTAATTGACGTCGGCTTCGAGTAATACCCGGCGGATCTGGCGCAGCGTTTCGGCGATATTGGATTCAGTAATTTTACCTTCTCCGCGCAGGGATTTCAGGATCGTGCTAAAACTATTTTGTAATTGCTCAAACATACTAAAAATCAAATTCAATAAAGCGGGTAAATTTACCTTTCCTGATTTCCTTTTGCAAGAAATTATCTCCGCCAGTCTGAATAGCTTAGCTACGGTTTCTTAGGAATTCTTTTGGGAAAACCGAACCGCTGAGCCGCGGCGCTTCGGTGTCTTAATGATTATCCGGAATAAACGCGTTTGATTTTACTTCAGGAGCAACATTTTTCCGGTTTTCGTCTGACCGGCGCTTATTAATCGGTAAAAATAGATACCGCTCGTCAAATCCGAACATTTAAAATTCACGGCGTATTCTCCTGCCGCCAAACGTTTATTGACCAAAGTTTCAACCTTAAATCCGCGGCAATCATACACTTCCAGACTTACTTCGGAATCCAATCCAAGCCAAAACCGAATGACCGTCACCGAATTGAACGGATTGGGATAGTTGGGCAGTAAGGCAAATTGACTCGCTTTAACGACTGGTCTGGCTTCTGTGATCGCGAGGGAATCGCGGGAATAATCCGGCGGACAAATACCATTGTCAAAGTAGCGCCAATCCGCGCCCAGGTCAAAAACGACGTCGTGGACACCGCCGGTTGTATTTGTCAACCGGCAATTAAAATACAGGTTAGTGGTATCGGCACTGTATTGATGCACCTCAACCGCGAGTAGGTTTTGACCGCAGCGCAATAATTTTAATTCAGCATCTGTCAGAGCATAACTCACTATGCCCACCTTGGATTGAACCGCCGAGGTTTCGTATCTGAGAGTATCCTCGGCATTCAGGTTGAAACGTTCGATTTCCCGGCCGTTCAGATAAACCGCAGCGGCATCGTTATAATACAGGTCCAAGGTCAGAGCGCCGACCGAAGCGACTGCGGTAATGTCAAAGTACTTGCGATAATAAGCAGTTTTGACGCGCGCTATTTTGGTTTTCGCATCCGTATAGCCGTATCCGAGCGGAGCGGCGCCGGTCTGCCAACTCTCATCTCTGGTAGGATAGATCGGATTCATCCAGCGCACCGGCGCCAGCATCGTATCGACTGTAAAAACGACAATCGCCGAAGTATCCATCACATTGCCGCTCAGATCGCGAGCCCGCAGATAATAGGTATTGACCTGTCCCTGCTGACAGGAAACGGTGGTTTTGTGAACACGCTGACCGGTATTAGCGAATTCAAATTCCATTTGCTCGTACGGGCGGTCCGATTTACTGAAGCGAACGGTAGCATAAGAATCCGTCTCGATCCTGAAATTATAAGTCGTATCGCTGACAATGAATGGCGATTGCGGCAACTGCATAAAACGAGGCGGCAAATTATCGACAGCCGGTTGCCAGGCGTCAATTGTATCAATCGCCGCGATCAACTCATCAGCAATCTTGTAGTGCGTTGCGACATTTGGATGTCCGTTATTGACATAACCGCCGGGATAATACGAATATTGGGCATAGAAAACGTCCTGGTGCCCGGCAGCCAGTTCTTCATCTACGATTTCTGCGATCGTGGTCCGCATCCATTCCACATGCGTCGCAACCGCCAGTATTTTTACCCCCGGGTAGTAATCGCGCAAATTCTGGATAAAGGTGTGATAACGGCTTTTATATTCGGCTGTATTTTCCGCTGTTATCTGTCCTTCCCAGCCGCCATATCCGGAGTAATCATTCAATCCGAGACCGACGACTATCAAATCGGGTTGCCACTCTGAATAATCCCACTTCGGATTTGTTGTATAAAGCAAAGCGCGGTCGTAATGATCCGGAATATTGTTGGCATAATTTCCCTGCCAGTCTAAAACCATTCCATAGCCGGAACAACTTGTCAAGGTATATTGGGCTCCATAATGTCGGGCGACGATTGCGCCGAAACTATCATAGGCATTGGTTACCAGTTCGGTATTGGGCGGCGTGCCTTCTTCGGTATATTCGTTACCAGAAGCACTGGTATATGAATCACCGACAAATTCAATTTTTCGGATTGGCGGTTCATCCGGCGGTAAAAGGGTCTTGCCATTGTCCAGCACGAAACCGTAAAAGGTAAATTTAGCCCAGGACGTTTCGCAGCGCTTGGTTAACATGATCGTATGCACCGTATCCTGCAGGTTGGAAATCAGAGTATACGTTTTTTCACCGTAATAATCGCCCCGGAATACTCCCTGATATTGAGAATCTATAAAAACGTTATAGAATGTGAAATTATCAAAAAAACGGACACCGATACTGGTTCCCTCGAATTTGGCGCAGATATAAACTCCCGGCCAGGAGTGTGCCGCCCGGGTCGAATCCGTCCGGTCCCAGCGGCCGAAATACTGAATATACGGATGCGAAGGACGGATCAAATTCTCGGCAGCCAGATATACCACGCCGCCACTCAATAAAATAACCAGTAAAATCATCAAAGCACTCCGTTTCATCTTATCCTCCTGAATTAAGCTACTCATTTCAATAAATCGTATGTTTTAATGCAAGCAATGATCTGTTCGGCGATTTTTCGATGCGTCGCGACTGTCGGATGACCATCGGCTAAATATCCGTCCGGAAAGTAATCGAACTCGCAGTAGTATATATCCTGGCGTCCGGTCGCTTTCTCCGTAGCGACTATTTTTCGGACATTTTCACGAATCCAATCCGGATGGGCGGCGACCGCTAAAAATTTCGCTTGGGGATAGACTTCGCGGAGCAGGCCGATAAAGCGACGATATTCATCGCGAAAAGTAGCGGAATTGACGGGTGTGATCGCCCCGTCCGCATCTTTCAATCCCGACATATCATTGAGACCAAGACAGATTACTACCAAATCCGGCTGCCATTTTTGGAAGCTCCATTTAGGCTGTTCCAGCTCCATCAGCGTTCGGTCATACCATTTCGGCATGGCGATCGCGCGATCACCGGTCCAATCGCAAACCATCCCGATTCCCGACCGGCAGATAGTATGATATTGGGCTTTAAAATGCCGGGCTACCAGTACCGCAAAGCCGGCCTCGATATTCGTATAGGGTATCTTTTCCTCCCAGGCAATTTGCACCTGTCCGCTTTTTGAATTCTGGAGAGCCAGAGCTTCGTTGCCCTCGGCTGCCGTAAAAGAATCGCCGATAAATTCGATTTTCAATCCAGATTCCGGCGGCGGCAGGAGCTGCGCCGCCGAATCAACCAGTACTCCTATAAAATCGAACGCCCGGCCGAATACTATATTGCGTTTGGTAAAGCGCAACTCATGTTCGCCATCTTCCAGATCGTCTGTCAGCAGATAATCGCTTGCTCCGGATTGGTTTCCGTGCAGAATCCCGGACTTTTTTCCGTCAATGTCATAATTGTAATAATTAACATCATCGGCCAGACGAACGCCCACCTGGCGGCCGGTGAACCTGACGATCAGATATACTCCCGGCCAGGAATGACGGGCGCCGGTCGGCTCGTAGAAATCCCAGCGGCCGACATACTGAATATGCGGATGACCCGCGGGGAAAAACCGCAGATTCTTTGTATCGGTTTTAACGCTCATTATTTCACCTCCGGAGGCGGACATGCCAAATATCAGGGCAATCAGTAACATCGAACAATTTTTACCGCCCCGCTTTATCACTTTTACATCTGTAACCAACACCGTTTCTATCCCATTTAATGACAGACTAAATTTAATCTTTTCGGAAAAAATGCCCAGCATTTTAATCGCGGGTCAAGGATGGAATTGAATTTGATTGTCGGATGTAGTAGATTTAAGCGCATTTTGTTAATTATAATCGAGGGATAAATACGATGCGAAAAATAAAATTACTGATTTTCATTCCTGCTATCATTTATATCATCGGCTGTCGGACAAACCGCCCCCAATACGCCAGTCCGTTCGATATCAATAAGCAGCTAAATCCGGGTATCAATATCGGTAACGCCCTGGAGGCGCCCAATGAAGGCGAATGGGGAGTTTACATCCGCGATGAATACCTGCCACTGATAAAATCGGCGGGCTTCAACTCGATCCGGCTACCGATCCGTTGGTCGGCGCACTCTGAGAAAAATCCACCCTACACCATCTCGACCGAATTTATGCGCCGGGTGCGCTATCTCGTAGATTTGGCGCTTGAAAATGATCTGTGCGTCGTGATTAACATTCAGCATTTTCAGGAAATCTACTCCGATCCGGTCGCTAATAAACCCCGGTTATTGGCCATGTGGAGTCAGATCGGTCAGACTTTTAAAGATTATCCGCAAAAATTAATTTTCGAACCACTCAACGAACCGCACTTTAATCTTACCCCTGAATTATGGAACGAAATGATACCGGAACTGATCGACAACATCCGTTTAACCAACCCCAACCGCACCTTGATAATTGGTACGGCCGACTGGGGCGGAATCTGGAAAATGCGGAATTTGAAATTGCCGGAAAACGAACGTAATCTGATCCTGGCAATCCATTATTATGAACCATTCCGGTTTACCCACCAAGGAGCGGAGTGGGAAAAAACCAGCGCCGAGTGGCTTGGCATGACCTGGACTAATACCGACAGTCAAAGGAACGACCTCGACCGTCATTTTAATCTCATCAAAGAATTTGCCGATTCGCTGAAAGTGCCGGTTTATATCGGAGAATACGGCTGCTACCAGCGTGCACCCGAAAATTCCCGGGTGAACTGGACTCAGGCGGTTTCGGCACAATGTGAAAAATATGGTTTCAGCCGGGCTTACTGGGAATTTTGCGCCGGCTTCGGAATTTACGACACCGTCGCCGGCCAATGGCGCGAACCATTGCGAACTGCGGTCGTGGGTTCGAAATAAAGATCGCTTATTTGATCATTTTTTCAGTTGGGTAACAAAACTCCGCTCTCGGGTCAGGGCTAACCGGGAAATTACTATCATGAAAACACTCTCCCAATCCGGTTCCAGCGGATTTTATCGAATAAACGATTTAACGGAACACTCTTATCCCAGGACATGAAACAGATAATCGGCTGGCCCAGAATCAGATCGTCCGGCACGAAACCCCAATAGCGACTGTCGTAACTGTTATCACGATTATCACCCATCATGAAATAGTAATCCTGAGTAGCGATAAAGTAATCTGTTTCCCGGCCATTGATGTACATTTTACGGCCCGTTGAATGAAATTTTTGATGGGCTAATTCCACAACATTCCGGATGTAACCAACCGGATACTGACCGAAATAGAGCGTATCGCCTTTCGCCGGGACGTACAAAGGACCAAAATTATCTGCGTTGCCGGAATCATAGGGAAAAATTCCGGGTTCTTTGTAATAAGCCGGATATGTGAATGATCTGATAAATTGGGAGTGTCGGGGATTATCGAAAAGCTGGCCATCAACAAATAATGACTTTCCCCGCACTTCTACCGTCTGTCCAGGGCCGGCGACACAGCGTTTGACGTAGCTCAGCGCGGGATCGAGCGGAAACTTAAATATGACGATATCTCCTTTTTGCGGTTTTCTGAAAGGAGGCAGACGAAACGAAGGTATCCGGAAACCATGTTTGGTCCAGGGAATCCCAATCCAGAGCGGAGTCCGGGCGCCATAGACGAACTGATTACCGAGTAAGAGATCACCAATCATAATTGTATTTTCCATCGAACCCGTTGGTACCATATAAGACGCGATGACTGTATTTTTCAAACCCAGGGCAATCAGAATAACGATAATCCAGCTTTTCACCTCCCGCCAGATTTTATTCTTTTTGTTCGCAACCGGCGCTTTTTTATTCTTCATTTTTCCTCTCCATTAAATTGTAATATTTAATATCTGTCAATGAAAAAAGTTCGTTGGAGAGTTAAAATTTTACTACTGAATATACGATTAATGACAGCTTTCCGTAATAATCATCAACCGCTTGCACGGGAACCTTCCCGGCGACGAACAATTAAATTGTTCAAAATGCGCTCCGGAGTTAAAATTGCTAATCTTAAACTGAAAATGTAAATTCCGCCCAATTGAAGAATATGACTATCAGTAAAAAAAATTTAACATATCTTATTGTTATAATTATTGTCCTGCTCCCGGCCGTCGTTATCCGGGCGGAAGCGCTGGAAATCGTCAGCGAGACCGATGCCAGATTGTCGGTAAAAATCTCCTTCGACGAGACGCTTGATTGGCGGCAGAGCAGCGATTATCCGCATAGAATCAGTTCACTGACCTTCGGCAACTCCTATCAGATGATCGTTAACGACCATCTGAGTATTCCTTATTATCAATGGATGATCGCGCTGCCTGTCTCCGTCCAGCCGACGGTGACAGTCACACGGACGAGCTATGCGACAGTACAATTGGTACAGAATGTTACGGCGGAAGATCTGGCCGCTTTAAAAAAGCTACCGGTGGCGCGCGCTACCGGAGTCGGATATCTTCGGGATGTACCGGCAGCGAGCCTGGAGATTTATCCACTCAAACCCGGCGCGCTTGCCAATGAATTGTCAGTCTTGCGGGAAATCGAGGTCACTATTAATTACCCAATTATTCAGCAATCTGGCAATCCGAACTCCGCAGACAGGGCGGACCATTTTCAGGCATTTATCAATTCCGGATCGGCCTCAAACTGGCGGCAATTTCGTGCACCGCAGCTCAAGAAAAGCCAAAGTCCACCGAGCGGAACCTGGTTTCGGCTGACGATTACAGAAGATGGCGTTTATGCGGTAACAATAACTGATTTAACCAGTCTCGGTCTGACCGCAACGAGCATCGATACGGCGCGGATTTTTTTATATTCGAATTCGACCGGTGGGCGCGCCCTTACAGCCGCTATCGGCGCCGAGGTCCCCGCCAATCTGGTCGAAAATACACGCTGGATAAAAGGCGATGGAGACGGCTATCTTACCGCCAGCGATACGATCATCTTTTGGGGACGGGGCTCGAGCGGTCTGGCGGTCAACAGTGCTCAGGGACTGACTTTCGAACGCAATCCTTATTTATCTGTCAATTACTATTGGTTGCTGCTGGCCGACTCACCCGGTTCGCCCAAAGCCATGCCGATCCAGGCTTCTCTGACCGCCGCACCGGACACAATAATCACCGAAAGCGAACATTTGGAAGTCCATGAAAGTGAGTCAGTTAATTTCCTGCGTTCCGGCAAACAGTGGTACGGCGAAAAATTCTCAAAATCCGGTTCCAGTGTAACGACGATCATGACTCTACCCCACACAAAAGACCACTACCCGGCCACCCTTACAATAAAAACCAAGGGCGGAACTTATGGTGAAAAGCCGGTTGTGTACCACTATTTCGGACTGTACTTGAATTCAAATCCAACCGCGACCTCCAACTGGTCATGCTCCAATTACGGCGGAATCTCAAAGATAATTGTCGCTGACTTGGAGCCCGGGGTCAATCTGCTGAAAATTAACTATACCTCCAATCAGAGTTCCGCAAACGCTTACCTCGACTATATCAGATGCCTGTACACCAAAGATCTGGATTCTTTCACCGAACCTCAGACGATCTGGTCGCCCCTTTACTCCGGTACGGTCGAATACCAGATCACCAATTCGGGAATCAGCCAGCCAGTTATAATGGATGTAACCGATTTCAGTAATGTCAAACTTCAGCAATTCAACCGAAGTGGCACGACGCTGACTTTCCGGGCGGTTACCGCTACCACGCAACGCCGGCAGTATTTTCTTTTCTCCTCTGCCGATATAAAAAAACCAAAAAACACCGAAGCGATCTCCTCTCCGGAATGGACGACTCTGCGCAACTCGACCAATTCATACGATTATATAATTATCACTCCCGATCAATTCCTTGGCACGGCCGAAAATATTGCCAAACTGTATTCCGAAGAGCTGCCAGCGGCGGATCGTTTAAAAACCCTGGCAGTCACCCAAAGACAAATCCTGAGAGAATTTAACGCGGACCTTACCGATCCGCACGCCATCCGCTTTTTCTTGAAATACGCTTTTGAAAACTGGACGACCAAACCGGCATATGTAATGCTGCTCGGCGACGGAACCTTCGACTACCGCGCCATCGAATCCAGCACCGCTAACTTCATCATGACTTATCAGGTCGATCCAAGCGAAAACGGCGCCGATTCATACGCTTCCGACGCCCGCTTCGTATACCTTAACGGATCAGATCAGAAAATGGACATGGCCATTGGCCGCGTAACAGCCCGTTCCACCACCGAAGCCCGCGATTATTATGAAAAACTGCGCCAGTATCTGCTCGAACCGATCTATGGCGAGTGGCGTAGCCGTATAACGCTCGTTGCCGACGACCCTCAGCGTCCAAAAAACAATGAACAATATCACACCAACGATACTGAAAATTCGATTGCCAGATACATCTCAAAGAAACTGATAACCGATAAACTCTATCTGCTTGAGTATCCGGAAGTGCAGGACGCTTCTCTATACGGCGTGAAAAAACCAGCCGCCACCGAAGCGCTCCTGGCGCAGTTGAAACGCGGTACGACCCTGATTAATTATCTCGGTCACGGCAGTTCCACCGTCTGGGCTCAGGAATATGTACTCAATATGGATCGGGATATCGGACTGATCGAAACAGATATGAAATTACCATTCTGGATTGCCGGAACCTGCAGCTGGGGACAGTTTGACGATATCAATTCCATTTGCATGCCGGAAGCGCTGATCGCCAAAGCCGATGATGGCGGCATCGCCGTACTGACCCCCACCCGCGCCACCTATGGTGACTTCAACGCCTCCTTCATTAGCAGTTTCTTACAGAAACTCTTCCCGAATGGCAACCTCACCCGGAGTAGATTAGGCGCCCTGCTCCAGGCAGTTTATGACGGCTCCAATGCCAACACTGAGAAATTCATGCTTTTCGGCGATCCGGCCTTATTTTTAGCTTTACCCTATGAAAGGGCTTCGTTTGCCAAGATGGACAACGACACTCTGGCGGCTCTCGAAAAAGTCAGTGTCATAGGACAGACCCTTAGCGCCGAAACTTTCAATGGCAAAGGAATCCTCAATGTTTTTGACAGCGACCAGTACGTCACACGCTATTATCTCGACGACGACGATAATACTCAAAGCATGAGCTATACCCTTCCGGGCGATCTGCTTTTCCACGGCAGTCTGAATATCATTAATAATGCCTTCACTTCCCGATTCATTATTCCGAAAGATCTCAATTATCAAAACCTCTTCGGGCGGATAAAAATCTACGGGTGGGATGCTGAATCCGGAGCGGAAGTCGGCGGATGTTACGATTCATTAAAATTTACCGGTCTGATTCAGGACAATGACACCATCGGCCCGCAAATCACGATCGGATTTGAGAACATGAATTTTCGATCGGGAGATGTAGTCGCTTACGGCCGCGACCTGGTAATCAGCATTCAGGATAAAAACGGGATTAACATCGCCGGTAAACTTGGCCATGATATTACTTTCCAATTCGATAATGACGAAAATATGATCTACGAAATGACGGAAGACTTCATCTACGATACCGACAGCGACTCTTCCGGTACCATCACCACAAACCTGCCCGATCTGCAGGCCGGAACTCATCAAATAAGAGTCAAGGCCTGGGACAATGCCAATAATTATACGACGATCACCGCTGAATTTACGCTCTCCTCTTCCGAAAACCTTAAACTGGAAAAAGTGGTCAATTTTCCCAATCCTTTCAGTCGCTCTACCGATTTTGTTTTTTATCTCACCCAACCGGGAAATGTCGAAATCGTCATATACACTATTCGCGGCCTGCGCATCAAATCCATCGTCAGCAATGAGCTGTTTACGGCCGGGTTCCATCAGATCAACTGGGATGGTCGCGACGATTTCGGGGATGAGATCGCGCGCGGAATCTATATTTACAAAATCAGCGTAAAATCCTCAGAACCGCCGCAAAAAGATACCTACATCGGAAAAATGGTCAAATCATGAACGCACAATTAGACTGGTATGATCGGCCGGTAATCCTTGCTTCGCAATCACCGCGCCGTAAAGAGATCCTGAATATGATCGGACTGAAATATAAAATCCATATTCCTGATTACACGGAAAACAACTCCGATGCATATTCACCGGCCGATATTGTCACTCTCCACGCCCGCCATAAATCCCAGGCAGTGGCGCCGCATTACCCTAAAGCCTGGATTATTGGAGCCGATACAATCGTAGTCCGAGACAATCAAATCCTAGGCAAACCGAGAGACGAAAAAGATGCGGTACGCATGTTGCAATTCCTGAGCGGTGCCCAACACAGCGTTTTTACCGGCTACTGCATCCTGAATTCCGCCAACGGTCGCTACATAGAAAACGTTGTGGAAACCCGGGTCACCTTTAAAAATATCCATCCCGACGATATCGAGCATTACGTCAGGTTTTATCATCCTTATGATAAAGCCGGCGCATACGCCATTCAGGATTTCAGTGCCGTATTTGTCGAAAAAATTGACGGTTGTTTCTACAATGTTGTCGGTTTCCCGCTACCGGCTTTCTATGAACAGGTTCGGACTGAATTATTTTCCTGTCTCTGAATTTTTTTATTGAAACTGGCCAAAATATTCCTGATATTAACAATAGAAATTTAGTAAAAAGCGAGAAAGAGTTGCTGTTTTACGAAGAGTTAAAGCAAAGCCGGGAAAAACTTGGATTAACTGTTGAGCAGATTTCCAACCGCACTAAGATCAGCAAGGAAATCATCAGTGGAATCGAATCCGGAAAGTGGAGTATCCTGCCGAAAACCTATCTGCGTTTGTTCCTGAAAGCCTACGCTCAGGAAGTCAATCTCGATCCTCAGGTCATTCTGCAAAATTTCGAGATGTTGACCAACCCGGAGGAACCGCTTCCGCCTTCCAGGCCGTCAGCATCACCAAATATTCCGTTTGAAGAAAATCTGGAAAATCACGAAGATCATAACAATCCAGATTTTAGGAAAAAACCCAACCGCAACTTCGCGACGGCAATCATAATCCTGGTTATTACCATCTTCATGATTTCTATCCTCAAGCAGGTCATTTCAGAACGTAAAGAAAAAAACACCATCGCTGCCTTTCCCACACCTCCGGCCAGCGACACAAGTCAGGCTGTCATTCCTCCCGACACTCAAACGGTAAAACCTAATACCGACCTGAATCTTACAATCCTGACAAAAGATAGCTGCTGGATCAGAATCACCGTCGACAACCGGGACTCTTTCGAAGCCAATCTGCCGCCGCATTATCGCAAGGAAGCCATCGCCAAAGAACGCTTCGATGTGCGAGTCGGCCGTCCAGCCAGTATTAACCTGATACTGAATGGCAAAGACCTGGGACCAGTCGGAGCACCTGCTATCCCAACCCGCTTGATCATCACCAAAGAAGGGATCATTAGGCGGCAAAGTTTTATCACCCACTGATTTTCCTTAGTCCTTAGTTTCCCTAAACATCATTGAAATATTTATAAAAAGTGCTTGACATTGCGCTTTTTTTGCGTTATTTTAGTGGGTGAATGTGGGGAAAAATCCCACAGTATCCCAAGAAAAAATGAGTAGACTAAGAACCTGATGATTACCGCTTTTACTGGCGAAACCCGACACCCGCTCGATGAAAAAAACCGCCTGAGCATTCCGGCAAAATACCGACGTTGGGCGGACGGTGAGGATGCCGAATACACATTCGTGGTCACCAAAGGTTCCGATCCTTGTTTAGTGGCTTATCCCGCCACCGAGTGGGACAATCTGTCTGCCAAACTGTTGCAATTATCTTACTTTAAAAAGAAGAACCGGGCTTTCATTCGTGCTCTGACGCGCAGCTCGGCCCGTCTGAAATGCGACGGTCAGGGACGCATCTTGATACCCCCGGCTTTGCTGGAATATGCCGGCATTACAAAAGATGTAACGATCATTGGAGCAATCAATAAACTGGAATTCTGGGATCCGCAGACGCTGGAAAAGCACAATGAATCCGCCATTCCGCTGGATGACGAATATTTTGAAGATTTGGGTGATATACTCTAGTAGAGATTTTTGGAATACCATGGCATGACTACCCTTCATATTCCCGTTTTGGTTCAAGAGGCGATCCAATTTGTAGTAAAAAAACCGACGGGAATCTTTGTCGACTGCACTCTGGGAACGGGCGGACACACTCAGGCGCTTAGTAAAGTTTTAAATCCGGACGCATACATCATTGGCATCGATGCCGATCCCGGCGCTGTCAACTATTGTTCGCAAAATCTCTCCATTGCGCAGCCCCATCAGTTTGTCAATGCCAATTTTGCCGATCTGAAGCGGATATGCTACCGGGCTGGTTTTCAGGCTGTTGACGGTATTTTAATGGATCTCGGATTATCGTCTTTTGCCCTTGACGATCCAGCTCGCGGTCTGGCTTTCAGTCAGGATGGGCCGCTGAATATGCGTTTTTCGCCTGCGATCGCTCAATCAGCGGCTGATTTTATCAATTCGGCCACCGAAAAGGAAATGATTCACGCATTTCAGGAATATGGCGAAGAACGGCATAGTGTCCGCATCGCCCGCCTTATTCTTACCGAACGGGCTAAAAGTTCAATTACTACCACTGCCCAGTTGGCGACCATCATCAGGTCAGCCGCACCGGGACCGTATCAGGTTAAAACTTTGAGTCGCATCTTTCAGGCGATCCGCATCCAGGTCAATAACGAGATGCAGGTTCTGCGGCAGGGATTGACGGATGCGATCGCGCTTTTGGCGCCGGCCGGACGGATCGTGGTGATTGCTTACCATTCGATTGAAGACCGGATCGTCAAACAGATTTTCCGGGATGAAGCCCGCGATTGTATTTGTCCGCCGGAATTCCCGGTATGTCAATGTAATCATCATGCTCGGTTGCGCATATTAACGCCGCGTCCCGTAATGCCCGGAGATTCGGAGATTCAGGCCAATTTGCGGGCACGCAGCGCCAAGTTACGAGCGGCTGAAAAATTGGGTAAATATGCCAATCAATAATCCCCGTAAATCTCATCATAAAACCCGAAAAAAACTGATCGGAATCGCGATCTTCTTCCTGGTGGTGGGATCGATGGTTTTTTATCTTTGGGTTTACAATCATACCAACGCCCTTTTCCGTGAGATCGACCAACTCAAGCGGAAAGAAGCCGGACTGACAGCCCGCAACCGGATGCTGATTGTCGAAATCGAAGGGCTTGGCCGCGCCGACCGGATAAAAAACATCGCTATGAACGAAATCGAAATGGTGACACCGCTTCCCGAGACTCTCGCCGTCATTCTGGACCCTAAAGTATTAGCAAGTAAGTAATGGCCAACGCATATAAATCGATCCGAAAGAAAACTTATCTCATCAGTGGTCTGCTGGTCGCTCTCTGGTTGGTTTTAATCGGACGTTTATTTTACATCCAGGTGCTTAATTCCGATAAATATCAGGCCTTATGCAATAATCAAGCCCGCCTGCGCAAAGAAATCCTGCCTTTGCGGGGCACGCTCTACGACCGTCGCGGCAAGGCTTTGACGGTCGATTTGGTCAGTTATTCGATCGCCGCTCATCCGTATTTAATCCATGACAAAGCGGCGTTGGCGCAGCAACTGGCCGCCGATCTGGGAAAAAACGTCAATCAATATCTTAAACTGCTTGAGTCGGAAAAAACATTCGTCTGGCTGGAGCGCGAAGTCGCTCATGAACGTCTTCAGAATGTCGAAAAATATGAGAAAACTCCCGGTCTGGCCGTCGAAAAAAATGTCAAGCGCTATTATCCACTGGGAGAAATCACCGGCCAATTGCTGGGTTTTACCAATATCGACAATCGCGGAGTCTGCGGCCTGGAAAGCGGTCTGGAAGGATTGCTCAGCGGCACACCCGGCTGGATTACCGTTCAGAAAGACGGCTGGGGTCGCCTGCACCAGCGCCCCGATCTGCCCTCCAAAAAATGTATCGACGGCAATGATGTTTATTTAACGATCGATCAGGAATATCAAACCATCTTATATGAAGAGTTACTTAATGCCTATAACGAGACCAAGGCAGAAAAAGCCATGGGTATCATCATCGATCCGAATGATGGCAGCATCCTGGCAATGGCTAACGTACCGCCGTTCGATTCCAACAACCCGTCCGATTATCCAATATCCGCTCAGCGCAATGCCGTGGTCTCGGATATTTTCGAGCCTGGTTCGATCTTTAAGGTCGTCACCGCGACGGCTGCTCTCGACAATAAAATTCTGAAACCGAACCGGAAAATCGACTGTGCGCCCGGTTATATTCAGGTCGCCAATCGCATTATCCGCGACCATGATAAATACGGATTGTTGACCTTTGCCGATGTCATTAAAAACAGCAGCAATGTTGGCACGATCAAGGCGGCGCAGATAACCGGCAAGGATCAGATTTTTAATTATACGCGCAAATTTGGATTCGGCGCCAAGACCGATATCCAATTTCCGGGGGAGGAAAACGGTATCCTTCACCCCTTTAAAAAATGGACCGATTTGGTCATGGCTCAGGTGGCTATCGGTCAGGGTGTCAGCATCACCGCCCTGCAGGCCGGAATGGCCTACTCCGCCATCGCCAATGGCGGTCTGCTGCTTAAACCGCAAATTATAAAACAGATTAAAACCAAAGACAATCTTGAAATATTCACCAGCCAGCCGATCTATATCCGTCGGGTAGCCAAAGCGGAAACAATGAACCAAATCCGCGAATTTCTGCGACTAACCGTCTCCAGCGGCACCGGTATGCGTGCGGACATCAACGGCCTGGCAATTGCCGGCAAAACCGGAACCGCCCAAAAAGTGATCAACAACACCTACAGTCAGACGGCTTATATAGCTTCTTTCGTAGGTTTTTTCCCTGCCAATAATCCTAAACTCGTCTGTGTCGTCGTGGTAGACCATCCCAAAGGGTTACGCCACACCGGCGGCGGAGTGGCCGCTCCGGTCGTACGCGAAGTCTTTAAACGGATTGTCAATCAGTCGGACGACCTGTTTTTCGATGAATCTGCTCCCCTGCCAACCCCACCGGAAAATTACGCTTATGAAGCCAAGCCCGCCATCGCGACCGTCCCTCCCAAAACACAGCCGTCCGAGGATTTCGAAAAAACATTACTGACTACTGCAACATATACTAATAAAATGCCCGATCTCAGCGGAAAAACTCTCCGGCAGGCAATGGGAATCTTGCAAGGAATGGGCATAGACGACATCGAAGTCAGTGGAACGGGAGTTGTCATAGGTCAGAAACCGGCCGCTCACTCTCCCGTTAATCATCACGATAAATGTATCCTCACATTAAAACCGATCAGGACGCCCCTTGAGTAAAATTACCCTGGAAATTCTGCATGGCCTCGAATATCAGGTTCTTGGAAACCTGCCTTCCGAAATAAACGATCTGAGTCTCAATTCCCGTAAATTAATCCGGGGCGCGCTCTTCTGTGCCATCCGCGGAGCACAGGATGACGGTCATAAATATATCGCCGAGGCTGCCCGGAATGGAGCTGCTGCGGCACTGGTTGAAACGCCGGACAAGGAGCTGTCCCTGCCGCAGATTATCGTAGCCGATACGAAAATTGCTCTTTCCAGGGTGGCAGCTAATTTTTACGACGATCCAACCGCCCGCATGCAGATCGCCGGCGTCACCGGAACCAACGGTAAAACCACCACTGTATTTTTACTGAACGAAATCTTCAAAGAGGCCGGTCTCCGCAGCGGTACGGTCGGGACGCTCGGTTATTCGATTGGCGCCGAACGTTTCCCGTCCAATCTGACGACTCCGGATAGTATTCAGCTACAGCAAATATTCCGGATGATGGCCGACCGGCAGGTAACGATCGCGGCGATGGAAGTCTCTTCGCATTCCCTGGCTTTACATCGCGTGGACGATATTCATTACGACGCAGGCGTATTTACCAATATTTCGCAGGATCATCTTGATTTTCATGCCGATCTCGATGATTACGCCGCCGCCAAAGCTAAACTTTTCCGCATGATAGCGCCGCACGGTTTTGTGGTGATTAATTCGGAAGATGCCTACGCACCGGTATTTAAGGATGCGGCGCTTGTCCCGGTTTTCACTTACGCGCGACACAACCAGGCTGATTTTACCTGGTCGGATAACGTTTCTTCGGCAAACGGCATCCGGGGGACCATTGTTTTCCCAACCGGTAAAATCGAAATCGTTTGCGGGTTATCGGGTGAATTTAACCTGAAAAACATTTTAGCCGCGACCGCCGTAGCCGTCAATTTCAATATCGACAAAAATATCATAGCCGCCGCACTCGCAAAGATCAATTCCGTCCCCGGACGCCTGCAGGAAATCTTCAATCCCGGTCCGGCGCGGATTTTTGTGGATTATGCCCATACGCCGGATGCGATTATCAATGTCCTGCAAACCTTGCACACGATGTTGGAATCCAAAGGACGTCTGATTGCAATTTTCGGTTGCGGCGGAAACCGCGATCGGAGCAAGCGGCCAAAAATGGCGCAAGCGGTCGAATCGCTCGCCGACCTGGCTGTTGTAACCACCGACAATCCGCGTTTCGAGGAACCGGAAGCCATCATTGCTGACGCCGTTAAAGGTTTTTCGGCCAGCTATACTTATCTGAATATCACCGACCGCCAGGAAGCTATAGTCGCAGCTCTGAAAATGGCGCAGCCTGGAGACATCATCGCCATTCTGGGTAAAGGCCATGAAACATATCAGGAAATCCGGGGCGTGCGGTTTCCATTTTACGATGGAGAAATCGTGGAAAAATTTTACGGCGGACAAAATGCTTAAAGCCGATTTCATCAACTCAATCGGTTTGGGCCGTTTAATCAATTTTAAAGGGGCTATTACCGGCGCGGAAATCGACAGCCGCAAACTCCGTCCGGGAGTGGCTTTCTTCGCGCTCAAAGGCGAAAAGGCCGATGGGCATGCCTATATCGAAAACGCTTTTCAGAGTGGCGCAGCCCTGGCCGTGGTCAGCGAACAATGGGCGTCTGCCAATCCGACCTCCGCTCCGCTCTGGATTGTGCCCGATCCTGAAAGCGCACTCCAGATTCTGGCGGAAAAATGGCGCCTGACCTTCGCCCTGCCAATGCTGGCAATCACCGGCACCAACGGTAAAACCACCACCCGCACCATGTGCGCGGCGATCTTGAAGAACCTTTACAGTCTGCATACTACTACCGGTAATTTCAATAATCAGCTCGGGCTGCCGATGACTTTGCTGAATCTCAATTCCGGGCACACCTTCAGCCTGTTGGAGATGGGCACTAATCACTTCGGTGAAATCGCCCGGCTCTGCCAAATTGCCCACCCAAACGCCGGATTGATTACCAATGTCGGCTGGGGACATACCGAATTTTTCGGGAATATTGAAGGAGTAGCCCGTGCCAAATCGGAATTATTCAGCGCCTTGCCGGCGGACGGTACCGCTTTTATAAACGCCGACGACCCGTTCATTGCTGACATGCCGGTAATCTGTCGTTCTGTCAGATTCGGATTCATCAATAAAAAGGTTGATTTCCACGGAGAAATCGTGGCCTTGAACGACACCGGATGCGCTCTGTTGAGCGTCAACTCGCAAATTAATATCCAGTTGTCGATTCCCGGCAGGGTAGCGGCGCAGAACGCCCTGGCGGCGGTTGCGGTCGGTCTGTATTACGGCGTCGGGGAAACGACTATTATTGCTGCCCTGGAGCAATTTCAGGCGGTGAGCCAGCGTTTTGTTCAAATGCAGGTCGGTTCTTATCAGATTATAAATGACGCTTACAATGCCAACCCCAATTCGACCATCGCCGCTCTGGAAACTTTCCGCGGTATAAAGACGACCGGACGAAAAATATTCGTCATGGGCGATATGCTCGAACTGGGGGATTTAAGCGCAGCGGGACACGCCAAGGTCGGTCAAGCAGTGGCGATGTCAGAGGTTGATCGGTTTTACGGTGTCGGCCGGATGACCGCTCGGGCCATAAGCGCAGCCCTTGAAGCCGGAATGTCAGCCGCATTTCATTATCAGGATAAAGCTGCATTACTGGAGGGACTGAAAAAAGATTTATACAACGGTGACACGCTCCTTATAAAAGGCTCGCGCGGCAGCCACATGGAAGAAATCATTGAAGGATTAAGGTCATAGCATGTTCTATCATTTATTCTTCCCATTGAAAAAGTATTTTTCGGGATTCAACCTGTTTCAATACATCACCTTCCGGGCTGTTATGGCAGCTATCACAGCCCTGTTGATCAGTTTCATAATCGGTCCTTTCGTTCTGAAAATGCTGCGCAAGTACCAGATCGGCGAATTGATCCGAACCGACGGACCGCAGACCCATCAGGAGAAGAAAGGCACGCCGACTATGGGCGGAATTCTGATCCTGTTCTCGGTGATTCTGCCGGTGTTATTATGGGCGAATCTGACCAATACCTATATCAATCTGATTCTGTTGAGCACCATTTGGATGGGTATTTTCGGTTTCATTGACGACTATCTGAAAGTTGTCAAAAAGATGAAAAAGGGATTGATCGCCCGCTACAAATTAATGGGACAAATCGCGCTCGGCGCGGTGGTCGGCTGTTATCTCTATTTCTCGCCGGAATTCGCCAACATCAACTCCATCACTTCGGTACCGTTTTTAAAAAACGTCATGTTAAATCTCGGTTGGTTGTATATTCCTTTCATCATCTTCTTTATAACCGGAATTTCCAACGCCGTCAATCTGACCGACGGACTGGACGGTCTGGCAGCCGGACTTATGGGTATCGTAGCGCTGGCTTTCGCGGTGATCGCTTACATCACCGGCCGGGTGGATTTCAGCGATTATCTGAATACGATTTATCTGCCGGGCAGCGGCGAACTGACTGTTTTTTGTATGGCCACCGGCGGAGCGATGCTGGGTTTTCTGTGGTTCAATTCTAAACCGGCGCAGGTTTTCATGGGCGATACCGGTTCGCTGGCCATGGGCAGTGCGCTGGCGACTCTGGCTATCTTATTAAAAAAAGAGATCCTTTTCTTAATTCTAGGAGCGCTCTTCATCGTAGAAGCCCTGTCGGTCATGCTGCAGGTCGGTTATTTCAAATGGACTAAAAGGCGCACCGGCACCGGTGAACGCCTTTTTAAAATGGCGCCGCTGCACCATCATTATGAAATGCAGGGTCTGTCTGAAACGAAAATCGTTATCCGTTTCTGGATAATCGGCATATTGTTAGCTCTGTTTAGTCTAAGCACCTTTAAAATTCTATGATTAATCTGAAAGAAAAACCCGAAAATCTGCAAAATCTGAGAGTCACTGTGCTGGGTGCCAAACGCAGCGGCATTGCCGCTGCTATCCTGGCCGCCCGTAAAGGCGCACATGTTCTGCTTTCGGATGCCGGAAACGTTGCAATTTCCGACGATCAGCAAGCCGAATTATATAAGTCCTGTGTCCGGATCGAAACCGGGGCACATTCGGCGCAAGTATTCGAATCCGATTTAGTTGTGCTCAGCCCTGGAATCCCAAACGATGCTCCGATACTGCGCGAAATCAACCGCCGTCAGATTCCGGTCGTGGCCGAGGTCGAAATGGCCTATTGGTTCTGCCCGACCGCAAACATCATTGCCGTCACCGGCTCAAACGGTAAAACCACGACGACCACGCTCCTCTCGGAAATATTCAAAGGCACGCAATACGAACCGTATTGCGGTGGCAACATCGGAATTGCCTTTAGCAATCTGATCATCGCTGCCGAGCATTCTATCCACCCGGATAAAGTTTTCATCCTCGAATTGAGCAGTTTTCAACTGGAGAAAATCGTCCATTTTCGGCCCAGGGTCTCAATTATTCTAAACATCACGCCGGATCATATGGATCGTTACGAACATAATATGGCGTTATATCTGGCCGCCAAACTGCGTGTAACGATGAATCAGACCGCCGGCGATTATTATGTTTACAATGACGACGACGATCTTCTGAATGCCAATTTGCCGACCGGGTGTCAGCTGGTGCCGGCCGGATTACATTCTGCCTCGAAAAAAATGATCGTTTCTGACGATAACAGAATTTATCTCAGGGATGTGGAATTGACGAACGAGACGCTTCCATCCGGCCTATTTTTAGAGCGGACGCGTATTGCCCTGCTCGGCGAACATAATCTTTATAACCTAACCGCGGCTTTGACTGTCGCCCGTTTATTCCATATTCCGGTCGGGCATCTGCAGAAAGTCCTCTATGGTTTTAAAAGCATTGAACACCGTCTGGAATACGTGACAACTATTGACGGAGTTGATTATTACAATGATTCCAAAGCCACCAATACCGATTCGGTCAATTACGCCCTGAAGAGTTTTACCCGCCCGGTGATCGTAATTCTGGGAGGCAAGGATAAGGATTCGGATTTTACCCTATTGATTCCTCAAATCCGCGCACATGTCAAAGCGGCTGTCCTGATCGGAAAGGCTGCCACGAAAATCCGGGAATCGCTTGCCGGTATAGTCGCCCTGCATGACGCCGGTGCTTCAATGCCGGAAGCGGTTAAGATCGCCAGAGATCTGGCCGAACCCGGCGATGTGGTGCTGCTCTCGCCAGCCTGCGCCAGCTTTGATATGTTTAACGACTATGAGCACCGCGGAAGGGTTTTCAAGGAAATCGTACTTGATATAAAAAAGGATCTTCGGTGATGAACGTAGCTTTGAAAAAGGGACGGATCGATCAAAAATACGTGTTCGCTTTCTGTATCCTGGTTGGGCTCGGCATCGTGTTACAATATAGCGCCAGTTCCTCTCTCGGACAGGCACGTTTTGATGATTCGGCCTTTTATGTCCGCGGTCAAATCATTCGCATCATTATGGGAATATTCATCGGTTTGGCTTTTACATTTTTCAATTACCAGTATTTGAAAAAATGGGCTTTTTGGATCGCGATCTTGGGCATTCTGGCTTTGATTGCGACGCTGGTATATCATCTGCTTCATCCCGGTCGTTCGACGGCACGTTGGTTTCCAATCGGCGGGTTTAATTTCCAGCCTTCCGAATTCGCCAAATTAGCCCTGATTATCTATCTTTCCTCATTTATTGAACGACATCAGAAACATCTCGGCGAATTTAAAAAAGGTTTCATACCACCGGTTGTCATGATGCTGATAATGGTGGTATTAATCGTCATCGAGCCGAATTACAGTACCGGAGCGGTCTTCACGTTTTTTGGACTTTTGGTGCTGTTTATCGGCGGGACGAAGTTATTACACTTCAGTCCTTTCATCGGCTTGTTCGGGATCGGTTCGATCTATGTCATTTTACACTCGCCATACAAGTTGCGCCGGATTCTGACTTTTCTGGAGCCGGAAAAAGATCTGCAGGGCGCCGGTTATCAGATTCATCAATCAATGATAACCCTGGGAAACGGCGGGTTCTTCGGGCGCGGTCTGGGCGGCAGTATTGAGAAAAATCTTTTTTTGCCGGATATGCATACCGATTTCATTTTCTCGGTAGTCGGCGAGGAATTTGGTTTCGTAGGCGCGGTGATCCTGCTTTCGCTCTATCTCTATCTGTTCCTGCGCGGTATCAATATTGCCCTGCGGGCGCCGGATATTTTCGGTAATCTGCTGGGAATCGGGCTGTCGTGCTGCCTGTTTATCTACGTGATAGTTAATGTGGGCGTGACCTGTGGTCTCTTGCCGGTCACCGGCCTGCCGCTGCCTTTCGTCAGCTACGGAGGTTCCTCAATGCTGTTCAATTTTGCCTGTGTGGGGACAATTTTAAACATTTCGAGATACGCAATCCCGCAAGAAAAAAACCTTTCACTGGTGACTTTCAATGAATAAAAAAACCGAAACCCGACCTGTAAAAATATTGATTACCGGCGGCGGTACGGGCGGACATCTTTTCCCGGCTATAGCACTGGCGGAAGAGCTGCAAAACCGACCGATCGAAAATCTTGAAATCCTATTCATCGGCACGCAGCGCGGGCTGGAAGCCAAGGTATTGCCGAATCTGGGATATGCATTTCGAAAAATCTGGATTCGCGGCTGGCAGCGCGGCTGGACGATGCGCGACATCTGGGTTAATCTGCTTTTTCCGGTACGCCTTATCGTCAGTCTGATCCAATCCTATTTCATAATAAAAAATTTCAATCCGGACATTGCCATAGGCACCGGAGGTTATACCGCCGGTCCGCCTCTCAGAATTGCCGGACTGCTGAAAATTCCGATCTTTCTGCATGAACAAAATGTCTTCCCGGGTGCAACCACCAAGATGCTGGCTGGTAATGCCAAGCGGATTTATACTTCTTTCGTCGAATCGCAAACATATCTGGAAAACGCGATCCATTTTGGTACTCCTCTGCGGCGCTCGCTGAAGCTGATTCCGCGCGATCAGGCACTCCATTTCTTTGAACTGGAGCCCGATCGGAGTACCGTCCTGATTTTCGGTGGAAGCCAGGGCTCCCAGGCTATCAACCAATATTGGGCCGAAAATATTTATACGGTCATCGAAACGGCCAAATGTCAGTTCATCTGGCAGACCGGTCAACGGGACTACGAATTTTTAAACAATATTTTCAGTGATAATCCATTTATTCACATCACTCCTTTTATCCATGAAATGGGAATCGCCTACTGCGCCGCCGACGTAGTCATCAGCCGGGCGGGCGCGCTCTCCCTGGCAGAACTCTGTTTGTACGGCAAGCCCTCCATCCTGATCCCACTGCCGACTGCCGCGGGTAATCACCAGGAAGCCAATGCCCGGAACATGGAACAAAACGGCGCTTCGATACTTGTTTTGCAAAATGAGCTCACTACTAAACGACTGGAAACCGAACTGATCAGTCTGATCACGGACGAAACCCGGATGCAGACCATGGCAGCCAAAGCGCTGACTTTAGCCAAACCGGAATCCGCCCGTCTTATCATCGATGATATCTTGAAATACCTGGAGGAACATGCCGCCTGAGATAAAAAAATATCACTTTGTCGGCATCGGCGGCATTGGCATGTGCGGTCTGGCTGAATATTTATTGCACGAAGGTCAAATCGTCTCCGGCTCGGATCTGGGTCCCTCCGAAAACACCGAACGGCTGATCAAACTGGGAGCCACGCTCAATTTTGGCCACCAGCGTGAAAATGTAGCTGATTGTGACATCCTGATTTATTCCTCGGCGGTCAAAAATGACAATCCCGAACTTGTGGCTGCCACCGAACGCCATATACCGACCATGAAAAGGGCCGAACTGCTGGGAAAAATATTTGCCGCTAAATCAACACGCATCGCGATCAGCGGCACTCATGGTAAAACTACTACGACTTCGATGATCGGTCAGGTTATGACAACAGCCGGACTGGATCCGCTGATAATCAGCGGCGGCGTTTTGAAAACCACCGGCAGTCCGGTACGGATCGGCGACGGCGATATTGCCATTGCCGAGGCCGATGAATTCGACCGCAGTTTTTTACATCTCTCCCCGACCCATGCCATTATTACGACCATTGAAGAGGAACATCTCGACATTTATAAAGACCTGCAGGATATTAAAAACGCCTTTTATGCTTTTACCGCCAAAGTACCGGACGAAGGTCGGGTGATCGCCTGCAATGACGAAGCCGCAATCCCGGATTTCCTCGAAAAACTACAGCGTCCATATACCACCTACGGCCTTTACAGCGGCGAATTCCAGGCCCGTAATGTTTTTTTATCCGTCAAAGCCTCCACTTTCGACATTTTCCGGGATGAAAATCTTTTAGGCAATGTGTTGTTGAATGTACCCGGCAATCACAATGTAAAAAACGCTTTGGCAGCCATCGCAACCGCTACCTTGCTTGAAATTCCATTTGAGGCGATTCGGCAGGGTCTGGCGGCCTTCCGTGGAGTCAAGCGACGTTTTGAGATTTTACAGGAGAATCATAATCTGATGTTGGTTGACGATTATGCCCATCATCCCAGCGAAATCGCTGCGACCCTCTCTGCCGCCCGTCCGTCCGCCAACCGGAATTCCCGTCGGATCGTAGCGGTTTTCCAGCCGCATCTATATTCACGCACCCGGGATTTTTACAAAGAATTTGCCCAAAAATTGCTGTTGGCAGATGTGATTGTCCTGCTGGAGATTTATCCAGCCCGGGAAGCGCCGCTTGAGGGAGTCAGCTCGCGGCTGATTTTCGATGAAATCATCAAGGTCCGGAAAAACGACGTCTATCTCGTCAGCGACCGGAATGAGGCTTTGGATTTGTTAAACAAAATTAAAATAAGCGGCGATATGGTCATCACGCTCGGAGCCGGCGACGTCAATAAAATTTTACCAAAATTAATGGACTGAGCAACTGCCAATGAATTCGCAAAAGAAAAAAGGCTTGATGGCAAGAATAGTCAGAAGACAGACGCAAAGATATTACCTGCATTGCAGTCTGCCTCAGGTGAATAGTTATGTAATTCAGGGTTCCCGCAGATTTGGGGGGCAAATTTTAATGCCGGTTCTTCCGGATCGAAATTGGATCGGTTATCCCGCGGTCGAAGATTTCGGTTTGAAGATAATAGCAACGCCTGGCAAGTTTGCATTTAATCTCGGGAACCCTGCTTTTTTCAGGACGGATCATAAATAATTATGGACGCGGAAAAGAAATTACGGCGCGAGCAAACCACTCTGTTTAAACACTGGCTGCGGGCTGGTTTGGCGCTCCTGCTGGGCATTGGAATACTTATTGGCGTGCGCTTCAGTTTCAAATGGTGCGAATATACCCGTTTTCTTAATCTCAACCGCATCGAAGTCAGCGGTATCTCCATTCTGAAACCCAGTGATATTAAACAGATTGCCGGTGTGAAAACCGGCCAGAGTCTGCTGAGACTGGATATGCAGCAGATTCGGACGCGCCTGGAAAAAGAGCCTTATGTCGAAGCCGCCATCGTTAGCCGCGAGTTCCCCGATCGCCTGACAATCAGGATTAAAGAGCGTCTTCCGGTCTGCTATCTGAATTCCGGTTCGCTCTGGCTGATTGATCAGAAAGGGATTATTCTGCCTCTGCCGAAAGAACGGCTGAAGACCAATCTGCCGGTCATTACCGGCTTCGAAAACGATTCCAACCGCTGTCAGGCCGGCTGTCCGGCGCCCAACCCGGAAATGCTCAAGGCACTGAATCTGATCTGCACCGCCGCCCTGAAAGCCGACGCCATCTATGCGGAAATCTCGGAAATATATGCCTGGAAACACGGCGAATTCATCATATATACGGTCAATGGCGGAACTCCGATTTATCTCGGACGAGGCGATTTGACCAAGCAACTTTACACCCTGGCGACTTTCCAATCGGTCATCCGGTACAAACGCAACCTCGCCGATTATCAGTACCTTGACCTGCGCTGGGATAAACAAATTATTGCGAAAGAACGAAAATCATAAATGAAGATGATCAAACTTAAAAATCAAGTCCTTACCGGTCTCGATATCGGCTCCTCAAAAATCTGCGCGGTCATCGCGGAAATCAGCCCGGAATCGAGCGATCCGGTAATCAAGGGTTACGGAATTGCTCCGTCCAAAGGTATCAAAAAAGGATTAGTCGTTGATATTGAAAACGCCACTCAGGCGATTATCAATGCGGTCAGCGATGCCGAAAAAATGGCCGGCGTGTCCGTCGATTCCTGCTTTGTGGGAATTTCGGGTGATCATATCCGCAGCATGAACACGCGCGGTATGGTTGCCATTTCGCGCGACTCGCGTACCGGACTAGGCGAAGCCCGCGAGATCGAAAATGAAGATATCGAGCGGGTTATCGAACATACCAAAGCCGTTCCCTTCCCTATCGACCGCCAGATATTGCATGTTTTGCCGCAGGAATTTATCATTGATGACCAGTCCGGGGTCAAGAATCCGCTTAATCTGAGCGGACGCCGGCTGGAAGCCAAAGTCCACCTGACGACGTACAATACGACGGTCTTAGCCAATCTTAGCAAGTGCATCCGTAACGCTGACCTGGAGATCGACGGTTATATTCTGAGTTCGCTGGCGGCCGCCTATGCCTGTTTGGAAGAAAGCGAAAAATCTATGGGTAGCGTTCTTTTGGACATCGGCGCCGGCACGATCGACGTCATTGTTTTCAACGATGAGGGAGTGCATCATACCGGCGTCATCAATCTGGGAGCCGGCAGCGTAACCAGCGATATTGCCTATATGCTGCGCGTACCGCTCGAACGGGCTGAGATTATCAAACGTGAGCATGGTTTTGCCAAGGTATCTTTAACTGACAAGGAGGCCTTCTTTAAATTAGACGGACTCGGCGGACGAACCGCCCGTGAAATTTCACTCTATAACCTGGCCGAATGGATCGAACCGCGCATGGAAGAAATCCTGCGGGAATCATTATTGGAAGCCAAAAAAGCCGACATTCCGCTGACCAACACCTTGTCGGTCGTCCTGACCGGCGGCGGCGCCTTACTGAAAGGCACCGACGAGTTGGCCGAAGTGATTTTCAATACTCCCGCCAAAGTTGCCACGCCGCACGGTTTCCAGGGCTATAACACAGAATTGAACGACCCGGCTTATGCGGTCGCGATCGGTTTAATCAAATATGCAATGGCCGATAAGGGTAGCGATTCGGCTTATCTCAATAAATCCGCCGGTCCTCTGCGCAAATTCAGAGGCTGGATCAAACATGTAACTGAAAACGTAATGTAACCGGGGAGGTAAAATGTTATTTGAATTCGATGATTTAATCAATCAGCAAGCCAGAATGAAGGTCGTTGGCGTCGGAGGCGGTGGCGGCAATGCCATTACCCGAATGATCGAGCATGGTCTGGTCGGAGTGGATTTCATCGGACTGAACACCGACGTTCAGGCTCTCGACCGCTGCAAGGCGCCAACCAAATATCAGATCGGACGCGCGCTGACCCGCGGTCTGGGAGCCGGGGCTGTGGCCGACATCGGACGTCAGGCTGCTGAAGCTGACCGGCAGACGCTGGCTGGAATGCTCGATGGCGCCGATATGGTTTTTGTGACGGCCGGAATGGGCGGTGGCACCGGAACAGGCGCGGCACCGGTCATCGCCGAAATTGCCCGTCAACAGGGTTCTCTTACGGTTGGAATCGTGACCAAACCATTCCTTTTTGAAGGACCGAAACGGATGAGTCGCGCCGATCAGGGTATTGCCGAACTGAAAAAATGCGTGGATACTCTGATCGTCATTCCCAACCAGAAATTGCTCGGTATCGTCGAACGTAAGACGTCCATGGTCGATGCCTTCAAGACCGCTGACAGTATTCTCTATCAGGCGACTCGCGGAATTTCCGATCTGATCAATCAGCAGGGCGTCATCAATCTGGATTTCGCAGACGTCAAGACCATTATGAAAAACATGGGCGAAGCCATTATGGGCACCGGACTGGCGACCGGTGAAGAACGCGCCGTGATGGCCGCTCAGCAGGCGATTTCCAGTCCCCTGCTGGATGAATTGAACATCAAGGGCGCCAAGGGTCTGCTCATCAATATTACGGGCGGCTCCGATATGAATTTATATGAAGTCGATGAAGCCTGCCAGATCATCACCGAAGAAGCCGGCAAAGATGCCGAAATTATTTTCGGTGCGGTCATCGACGAGAACTTTACCGATGAAATCATGATCACCGTCATCGCCACCGGTTTTGGTGAACCGCCCCGGGCGATCGTTCCGCCACAGAAAAATGAGGTGCTGACTTTCCAGACTAAAAAAGAAACCATGAAAACTGACCCTAACTGGGAACGCTTCAAGGAGCAGCTGCCGCCCAATACTCTTTTTGACAATTTACCGGTAATTGAGAAGGAAATTCACCCGGATCTTGAACCGGCGGATTATAATCTGCCGACCATTACCCAGCCTTCCGATATTCCGGCCTTCCTCCGCGGAAAAATGCGATAAACCCTATCTCTCTTCTACATAAAAAAAGCCCCTGAGAATTTCAGGGGCTTTTTAATTCCTACCGGTAACCGGATGTCAGGCAGCTTTCTGGA
Source organism: uncultured bacterium (assembly GCA_964576275.1). GTDB lineage: Bacteria > Fidelibacterota > UBA2242 > UBA2242 > UBA2242 > JAGNGI01. The sequence continues at coordinate 208,075 of CAZNUN010000002.1, forward strand.
TCTTGCCGCTCTTAAGACATGACAGACATACTTTTATGGTTTTGATGGAACCATCGACATCGACAGCCCGGATTTTACGCAGATTGGGCTCCCATCTCCGCCGGGTTTTATTGTTGGCGTGGCTGACATTATTTCCATAGATCGGTTTTTTTCCGCAAATATCGCATATTTTTGACATCGTATTACTCCTTTAAAAAGCGGGTAAATTTGCCAAAAATAATCGGAAATGTCAAATATTTTTTACGACGGCACGTTTTTAGCGGACTAAAATCAACCACCGCAAAACTGTTCAGCGGAGTTAGGCGGGCAGCAGAAATTAACTGCCCGTCAGATTCACCCAGATCGGACTACTCCAGGCCATCTCTCCGTCTTCCTGTAGAATGCGCAAATAGTAAAAATGCGGTCCGGGCTGAACCTTAGAATCCGTAAATGTGCGATTGACGCCCAATCCGAAGGTCGCATCCTTGCCGAGAATCAGGATCGGTTCGCCGTCCCGGATAACTTCGACTTTATGCAGGGGAGCACTACCTTTTACACGGAGAGCAATAGACGGTTTTTGGTTCGTAGTGATATCACTGCCCATCCACTCTCCATCGATCCGGAAATCGATGAAGATCCGACTGCCGGAGGTAGCATAGACCCGTCGCGCACGAATAGCTTCAAAAATCGCCTTTAATGAATTTTCCTTAGCGATTGCCACCGTCAAGCCGGATGTGAATTCTGATTCCTTATATCCGATGCCGTGATGCCATTTCAATCCATGCCCATCCGAGCCGCCCACCAAACCGAATTTTTTACCCATCAATAAACCATCCCGGATAAAGTTACCCGGAATCCCGCCGCGATGCATGATCGGTTCATTGCCCATGTATTCAAATACGCCGTGCGTGGAGACGATCTCGGCTACCGGCTGAAGTTGCGAATCGAAACTTTCCCAGTCGGTCCCGGTCCAGGCGACATGATGAGGAATAGCGATCGCCTCCAATGGTTCGAGCAGTTTGAGTAAATTGCCGGCCGTTTCAGCCTCGAAGCGGTAACTGAACAACGGGGCGTCAAACGATGGAAAATAGACATTCTTATGACCAAATCCGTCCGGTAAACGCGGCGTCGTCCATTCATAAGCCGGAATGACTGTAAATTCACCGGCGCATGTAAAATTGCGGCCGACCATTTTGAGCCATTCCCATTCCGAAGGCAGGATATAGTTGTTTGTGAACCACTCATGGTCGGTCAGCGCCGCGAAATCCTGATGATATTTCAGTCTCGAGCGGGTAAAACATTCATCGGCGGAGCCCATCCCATCCGAAAGCGCCGAATGCTGGTGGATGTCGCCAAAATAGAAATGATAACCGTCCGGAAGTTTCAATTCTTCCACGCGCGGCTCAGGCGAAGGGAGCGCCGGAAGTTGTTCATCGGAACGCACCGGATATTCAGCCACAGTCCTTAAATTGTTATCATACTTCAGGTCAGCCTTTTCAGCGTCAAAACGGTTGAGATAAATATATTTCAGATCGCGGCGCACTGTATAAAGAAATCCGTCATTCCCCGGAATTGCCCGAACGTGTATGCCACGTCCACCCCAGCCGGCGATATCGAAGTGATAGAGCGGGCTTTTCTGTTCTTTGAAAATACATTGCGCATAAAAATCCTGGGAAGCCCTGCTAAACAACCAGAGACGTCCGCTTCGGTCATACAATGCGGTCGGGAACTCCAATCCCTGATCTTCGCGGATTTTCCTGCGGTCGCCCGGTTCTTCAATTATTAAGTAATCTCCCGGTTTTGTCGGCCGGATTTGCCTCGCCAGCAACCAATGATTATAGTCTTGCACTCCGTCAGGGCGCAAATTAGTCTGCCATACGACCGTCAGATTCCCTTTTCGATCGAAAGCCGCCGCCGCCGAATGATTGAAACCAACCGCCGGACTGATTGCTATCTCATTCGACCAACCCTGCTTGTCCAGACTTTTCATTAATACCCGATAACCGGAGTCTTTTTGGCGATCCCAAATTATGGCGATGTCATTTCCACCTTTCGGAACGATCGCCGGTCTTAAATCCATTTCGGCCGCTCCGGAAATCGAAACCGGTTTTATCGGCTGATCATTAATTAATCTGGTGGCGAGAATATCGAAATTTCCATCGCGGCTGCTTTCCCAAGAAATCCAGATATCATTCTCCGGTGTGATTCCGATCGCCGGATGCAAATCGTCAGTCGTCTCATCTGTTATGCAGATTTCATCCGACCACCTGTCGTCCTCCCGATAACGCGCGTAGATATCCCAACTGTTCTTTCTTTTGGCGCACCAGGTAATCCAGATGCGATTGCGCGTATCACAGGCAATGCGCGGAAAGGCTTCCAGACCATCGACCCGATTGACAATAAAACTGTCCGCGACAGTAAAATTATGGATTTTTTTCAGGACAATCCGTTCGTAGCCAGCCTTGAGTTCGCTATATGCGATCCAAATATTTCCGCGCTGATCCTGACAGACATCCGGATACTCGGCAAATGAGTGAAACGTGATCTGCAAATCCCGCGCGCCTAATTCCGCTACCGAATGTCTTTCGGTAATTGCCTGAGAATAAAGTCCAGCAAATAAGCTGCAAATTAACAAGCCGCAAAGCCTAAATTTCCTTTCCATCGCCACTCCTGTATTTCATAATTGAATATAAAGTACTTCGCAACTCCTGGCAAATAAAAAAAAGGCTGTCCGTAGACAGCCTTTTTTGGATTTTTGATAATGATTACTTAATCAAAATCATCTTGATGTTCTTATGGAATTCACCGGCATTCATTACACAGATGTAGTAACCGGAACTTACAAACCGTCCGGCATTGTTCTTCGAATCCCACTGGATTGCCTTGTAACCTGCCGACTGCTTGGCGCTCACCAGAGTGCGGACTTCACGTCCCATCAGATCGTAAATAACGAGCTTCACGTTCGATTCCTTCGGCAGATCGTACTTGATCATCGTCGTCGGGTTGAACGGGTTCGGATAGTTCTGATGCAGAGCAAAGACCATCGGCAAGGCTTCGTTGGCGATACCCTCTTTTACGACCATCTGAACATGATCAATAATCCAGTTGTCGCCGCCAACATTTGGATTGTCCGGATCGCCGAAATTGTGCACCATGAAGGCGATATAGATATAATTAGTATCGGACAATGCCGGCAATTCAACTTCCCAGATCGGATGAGCGCCAACACATTCCGCCTCGGTAATGCGTTTGACCTCTGTCCACTGATTTAAAAACAAGCCGCTCTCGGTCGAGGCTAACACCACCAGCTCTGATCCGAAATCATACTGCGTGGTATTGGCTTCGTCAAAAGCAACAAATCTGAGAATGTTTTTCTCGGATTTGGTCGAAAGGGCGGGAGTTACCAGCCAGCAATATGAACCCGAATTATAATTGTTCATATAAGCATGGTAGCTTCCATCCACCGGGGCTTTATTGCTCTTCGTCCAGGGTTCGGTAACGATGCCGGAATCCAGATCGCTGACGAAAGAGTACCAGCCGGTCGGCGGCACCGCAGTCTCGAAACTCTCGACCATTTCGGTTTCAAGGCCTTCAGTCGGAACGAAGCAGGTGAAATCGGTTTCAAAACGCGGGATGATTTCATAGCCAGTATTCGGTGGAGTAGCTTTGGAATACTGTGTGGCGACACCGACAACATCGAAGTAATAATACGGCAGACCATCCCAGGTTATCACTTCGGTCTGACGGTCAATAAATACCTGAACCGTGTCGGAACTTCCGTCGGTCGAGTAGCAGGAATAATTATTCGAGTAGGTTGTATCCATAACCGGCCAGGCGGATAGTTTAACTGGATGCAGATTCCGGACGAGTACTAATTGACCTTCGTACTTTTCGGAATTAAGATCCGCCAAGCTGATTTCCTTCGGTTCCGGCAGAGGATTGCCACTGCTAACTACAACCACATTTTTGGCCGAATCCGGGATGATTTCATTCTTACCATTGTAAGTATCGATCTTACCGGTGACGGTCAAGAGGTCGCCGAGCTGGTATTCGCTCCTGAAATTGAATGAATACAGATTAATACCGCCGGTTTCATCCTGGATGAAATAATCACAACGTTCATAGTTGCCGGCAACGGCATTGGCATTATAACTCAGATTCGGAGTTGTGATTATACCTTGTACCGTTACATATTTACCGATCAGGTCTGATTTCAGGTCGCCGTTGTTGTCCCGGATGGCCTCCGCGATAGAGACAAACGCGGCTTCCGGTTCCACAACTGCGAAGTTGTCGAACAGCACCGTACCTATGCCGGTATTGTACTTATAGATACCCGGAGCGCCTTCGGTCATAAAAGGATCTTCATCCTGTAAGGGACAGCCAGGGAGCTCGACTCCATCAATATAAGCCCAGAAATTATTGCCCATCTTGGTCACTTTGAAATTATGCCAGCCGGTTTCCAGGGCAGTAAAATCCGTGCCCGGATTCCAGTTCTTGCTGATATGCCAGGCGGCGCCGTCATAACCCTGGAGTTTTATCTGGCCGTTATCACTGGCGCTGCTGTTGCGATACACCAGACGATAATATTTATTCGAATCGGCCATGATCGCCAGACCGGTATACAGATTAAAATTAGCATCCGCCGGCCCGACAATGTAGATATCCGAAGAAATCGTATAATCGGTAAACACGGCATTGGCTACTTCGGCAATACCGGTGTAGGATGAATCGAAGAACGCAATCACATGACTACCCCAGGCGCTGGTTGTGGAATCAACCACCGTCAGAGAAGCATGATTGGCTGAGATCATACCCCACGGATCGAAGGTCCATTCCAGATCGAGAGTTCCATCCGTGGCGCCTTCATATAGCGGAAGTACGATTTCCGGAGCATATTCCACAATATCATCCGCCGAACGCGGCGTCACCATGAAGTTGTCATAGGAATAATTGACCGGGCCGGTCACTTTATAGGCATAGCCGATTTTCGGAGTGAAGGCGAACAACAGATCGTCAATTCGTCCGACGCCGGAACCATCGTTGACTTCCCATTCATTGCCGGTGCTGATACATTCGGCATTGTCCACCGTGACCAGTACACCTTCCCACTGCTCTTGTTTGTAATCGGCAGTACTTAAAAGCACCGGTTCAGGAAGAGTCTTGCCCGAAGCAAGCACTTCAAATTTGGTGACTGTTTTCAGTTCTGTCAGTCCATAATATTCGGTAACCAGGGCTTCGATCAGGATCGAATCGCCGACCACCGGAATCCGACCGTAATCATAAACGAAAATGCCATTCCATGGTCCGGTTTTATCCTGGATGAAATATTGACTGGTTTTTCCGGCAGTGATAATGCCAGTGGTGGTTACGACCTGATCCTTATATTTGGAATTACCACTACCAGTTCCGGTGGTATCCTGGATCTCGGCAATAGTGGTGATTTCCACCGGCGGAGTCAATGCCGGAGTGCCTTCGTCAGCGCCCATATACGGATAAGTCGCATCACGGACATCGCCGTCAATGTCATTTAAAATCGTGGCGATTGGCGTCCCGGCCAGGTCAAAATCGCCAAGCGAAGCGCCGGCCAAATGCAGATCCGTAGCGCTGGCAAATTCCACTGCCTTGGTCACGGAATGAGCGTCGCCATCGGTTGAATCCTGCCACACCGCCAAAGTGGGTACGGCCACAGTTTTGAAACCGACATTGGCGTTCGCGGCCGGCAGATAGAAATTGTTATAATCGCTGGCACCAGGCATGCCGCCAATGCAATAAGCCGTAAAATCATTTTCTTCCACGACAAAGATATTATTTTTAATCGTCGGAGTTCCGGCTGCAATGTTGATAGCGCGATATACGCTTCCGGTCGTGGCATCAATGTTATTAAGAATGAAAGTATTGTAATAGGCTTCTACTGTCGAACCACATCTGATACCCACAATTTCTGAGGCTGCTCCACTGGCAGTCGGCGCGGCAAAACCGCGGAAGAAATTATTGGCAATGATGAATGTGCCGCCACCAGAAGCCGTAATCGTTCTGATACCATTTGAGGCGGCTACATTTGCAGTGGCATTCACCTTAAAGTCATTACCAATGATATTGGTCATACCGGTAGATAATATTTTATTACCCATTACCGCAGAACTTAAATATCCGCTGGCTGTTTGGTTGACCTCAAAGGTATTTCCTTCAATAGTGGCAATATTAGTATTCCCATTCAGAAAAACGCCACGCGTACGCGCAATAATATCATTATTCGTGATGACCAGGTTCTCCATTCCGGCAGTGATAGTACCGCTATAGGATACATGAATAGGTGTAGCGGTTGCAGACGCGTTTGCGGTGATGGAGCAATTATCAATCGTCAGATTATCCGGAATATTATTATCCTGCGAATTGACCCAGATACCATAAGCAATCGCGGATGTATCGGCTGACATAATACAGTTCTTGATCGTGATATTATCGCAATCGCCCTTGATTCTAAAAGGATAAGCATTTTTCCCGTGAGCCGAGACAAAAGTCAGGTCGCGGGTGCTGCCGGCTTCGACATTGGATCCGTCAATGACGATATTATGCGTTGGAACAAATGGTGCTCCGGAGGTATTCTTCATACCGATAACCCATGCTCCCGAGGCTCCTGCATTATCTGCTATTTGTGTATAAGTCACCGTCGGCGTTATACCGGTATAGGGTTTGAAAGTAATCGTATAATCCGTTGTAACTGCCAGGTCTACGTTGGTAGGCTCAGTCAGATCGCTGGTAATATACATAGTAACGTCACCGGTCACAGCGCCGTTGCTTAGAGAATCGCAGGCATGGTTTAATGACAGGAAATCCGGATCGCCGCCACCGGGTTTGGTTCCGGCATTGCCGACATAATAAACGCCTTCCATACCTACAACAGTCGAGATGGTCCACATCGAGAATCCGTCAATGCCCGCCAACGTAATATGGTTGTTAGTGGCATCCACCGTTCCATTCCGGCATACCCAGGTCTTTCCGGTGTCGGTCGAGCTGTACAGAGCCAGTAATCCTTCCGGCATACCGACGATCTCTGCCTCATCATAAGCAAACTGCAGGGTGGCGTTCAGGCCGGTGTTAGTTGTTGGTGTAATCATATACCAGTGGGCGATGCTGTTTTTGCTCGCATTAATCGCCTGCGCGGTAAATCCGCGTTTCACGACGGTTGAGCCCAGATCGGCGGCCGAGGTAATCGTAGCGCCGAGGCTTCCAGGATTAACCGCTGAGGGAGCGCTAAGAGCCATCGTCTCGGATATTGTGCCTGTTCCGGACACCAGCATATAAGTCAGAGTTTTACCGTTTAAGGCCAGGTCGCCGCTCGTTAAAACGAGCTCGCCCGTAATGTCGGTATTTTGCGACAAGGTCACGCCGGCAGCATTGTTGATTGTCAGAGCGCCAACCGTCGCCGGCATTGACAATCCGGTAGCCTGAACGGTAGTACCGTTGAACACATAATTAGCCGCCGCATCGAACGTCTTCACACCGCTCACTATCACCGATCCGTCTAATCCGTCGGGATGAGCTGTTTGTAAGGTTGCGCCGGCTTCCAGGCTGAAGGCGCCGGTGCCCATAATTTGCTTCATTCCGATATCCATCGTCCCCGCGCAAACCAGGTTGCCCGCAACCGTCACATCCGCAGTGGAGAAATCGAAAGTTCCCGTGGCCGTATTGCTGAGGGTTGCACCAGCGGCAATGTTAATACCTACCGTTCCGGCATTATTGGCACCACCGCGTAAATATGAATTAGTTATCAAAGCGCCGCCGCTGCCAATATTCAGATTGGAAGCTTTCCCGGTAGCAGTATTCAGATTAATGATAGATTTGGTGCCGCTGGCTACGAGAGTTCCATTCACGTTGAGGGTCATATTGAGAGTACCCGCGCTCGATCCGCTTGAACCGAGAGAAATATAGGCTCCATCAGCCAAAGTGACTGTTTTACCGGCATTAATTGTAAAGACACAATTATCTTTACCATTTGGATAAAGTGCCGAACTCCCTTTTCCAACTTCTGATCCGGAGTAATTGATCCCACAGTCAATATCAAAAACCAAGGTCTGATCATTATTCTGGGGCTGAATGCAGCTGATATTACAGGTTCCGGTGCCGGTGATAGTCAGCGTATTACCTACCGCGCCGAAAGGTTTTAAACCTAAACCATCAGATTCGCCGCCATAATTTCCATTAACGGTCAAGGTAGTTCCACAGACACCAACATAGCTTGGTGAAGTAACCGCTGAGTTTGAGACTAACGATCCGCCGGCTTCGATGGTCAGATTGTTACATTTTTTCGAACTCATTGTGAAAGTGACTGTATGCCCTGCCCGGATCCAGATATTGTTGGCCTGCTCGGGCGCGGCACCCGCTGGCGTAGCTCCGTCCCAGGTGCCGTCTGTTACGCATACAACCCAAGTTGAATCGCTGTACCAGTTGCCATTCTTGGCTGACCCATAATCCCCGACGCTTTGCGCCATGAGGATTGGTGTTGCGACGATACACATCGCGATTAATAAAGTTAATAACCTCTTCATAGTCTCTCCTACAATTTAGTTGTTATTGAAAGTGAAAAATAAGGTTCTATTATTTGCGTCAAATTCAGTTTTGCACCGAGCCAATGCATACTTGGTGAAAATACCCTGTCTTTTAATTCTCAGAATTGCCCCTCATAGTCATTATTGCCAATCACAAGTTTCAATATTCTTACTCATCCAAGATAATATATAAAAGATAAAAATGCCACAAAAAAAATTTACTTTTTTATGGTCCCGGATCACATATCCTTCTACATCTGGTGGCACATAGTTGCATAAACACGACCGGTATTGACCCGCTATGCCAAATGAATGGCCGTTAATCAATAAAAGAAAAGGCTGCCCGCAGACAGCCTTTTCTTTTATCGGAATTTAAACTTCTGATTACTTCATCAGAATCATCTTGATGTTCTTGTGGAATTCACCGGCATTCATTACACAGATGTAGTAACCGGAACTTACAAACCGTCCGGCATTGTTCTTCGAATCCCACTGGATTGCCTTGTAACCTGCCGACTGCTTGGCGCTCACCAGAGTGCGGACTTCACGTCCCATCAGATCGTAAATAACGAGCTTCACGTTCGATTCCTTCGGCAGATCGTACTTGATCATCGTCGTCGGGTTGAACGGGTTCGGATAGTTCTGATGCAGAGCAAAGACTTTCGGTAAGGCTTCACTTTCAATACCTACCAACGGCATATTGATGGTGAAACTGATGGTATCGGAACTGCTGAAGGCGCCCCATGAATCGAAGGCCAGTACATACATTTTGTAACTGCCATTGTCTTCGTATGACGGAGCCTCAAGCAAATTAGCGGTATCGGGCAGATCAACCGTAAACTCAACGGTATCCACTGCAGCGTCCACTACAAATAACTGATATTTTACGACATCGCCTTCCGGATCAACCGCTTTCGTCCAGGCAACTTCAATCAGGGTATCCTGAACCAGGTCATTATTGGTAATTTCATAACCTTCGGTGGGCTTAACCATCGTAAACGGTGAAGGAGCCAAGTTGCTATTCGGTCGCTCAATAATATCATCAATGTAGAAGACCATGTCGGCGTCTCCCGACCAGCGCATGTGAATTGCTTCGAACAATACGCTGGCGCCATCGACGATACTGTTGCCGTTGACCCAGCCTTGGGCACTATCATTCTGCAGGTCGAAACTAACCACCTGCCAGTCATCTTCCTTTATGGAGACCTTTGTCCATGGCCCCTGTTCATAGCCGGTGTCCTTCACAGAAATGCGCATCTCAACATCCGCATTCGTGCCTTTCACGAGGAACATTACCTTGGAAGTGGTTTTGATGGACTTTTTCAGCTGATGATACAAACGGACATACCCGCCGGCTTTCGTCGGATCGTCCAGAAGAGTCAGTTTCGCGGATTTCGTACCGTGATAGGCGGCTTCATCAGAAACGGCAAAAGTAGAAGTCGTCAAAACGCCCCAAGTCGAACCCGAACCGGTTGGCGCCCAGAAAGTGCCGGTGTTGGATTCAAAAGTCTCGATCGGTTTAGCTTCATCTTCCGGATGATTGGCGCTGAAGGGGATAAGCGCTTCGGCGGCCTCTGTCGTGTCGGCGATCGTCAACGGATCGGCAGACAGGGAATCCGCCAGCGATTCCACGTCGCTATAAGCCAGAGCAACCCAATGATCTTCCGCAATGTCACCGGAAATCAGGATGTCCTGCGCGCCATTATATTCAATGGCGGTAGCCTCGCTCACCGATCCGCCATTCGAATAATCGATGAATTTAAAATTCGCAACTTCCGGCGCAATCGGCATATTGAACTCCGCATAATATTTCGGAGTACCATCAACCAATACGATGTCTGAATGGGTTACTTCCGGCGGAGCCGGGAAGTCGAAAGTCATCGTGATTGTATCACTAATAGTCGTGGCGCCGGCCAGATCGGTTGCGGTGACATAAGCTTCATAAACGCCGTTCATATCCCAGGGCCGATCAACATTGATTGGAATGTATAATACGGTATCCTGGGTAATCAGAGCTTCATCCGGTCCGTCCGGGGTTATGAATAATTCATAGGTCACAACATCGCCTTCATCCGGATCAAGAGCTTTTGACCATTTCACAAACAATGTTAAAACGGAGTCAGTCCCAACCAGGGCTTTGACAATATTGGGATCGTCCAACGAGGTAACCACTGTCTCGTCAGCCGGATTCAGAATTGTAAAGGCGCCCGGAGCTATATCAGAAGTGACGATGTCGGCCAGACTTCTCGGAAGAATCTGCGCGCCGTTATAATCGCCAACGATACCAGTAATATCGAGCGGCCATATATCCGGTTTCGGGGATCCGTCAATATCGGTGTCTTTATCAATATAGCAATAGAAGGTGGAATCGTTTTTGTCTTTCAGATTGAAGCCCTTGTTACTGCCGCTGGCTGGCCATACGACTCCGGCTTCAGTGCTGTCACAGCCGGTTAGCACCACCAACATACCTTCGTAAGCTTCACCGTCCATATCGGCGGCCGTGATTTCTACCGGCAACACTTCATTTTCTTTACTGAGAACCATATAGTCAATAACCGGATCAAGTTCCAGTAAGCCATTATAGTTCTTCAGTTTTCCGATCGCCATAATCTCGTCGCCGAGTTCAACATTCTGAGCAGCCGCATAGTTGTAAACTGCCAGACCGGCAGTACCATCCTGAATATAGACCGGACCGGCTGAACCAAAATTTTTCGTCGTCGTTGCCACACCAACAGTCGCGACTGTATCGCCTATTGCGCCCCCGCGGGCATCAGCGATATTGGCGGAAGGAATGATATTCAAATACATATCGTTCCAGACCACATTGTCAACCCAGACGGTGTCTACCGTTCCGGATTTCGAACCGCCAATCCGGATATAACCGCTATCCGACCCGGCAATCCCGATGAATGTATAGGTCGTCCATACACTATCAGAAATACAAGAATATTTCACGTCATCATTACCGAGTCCCTGGACGGATAGTTCCAGCACATTGTTCGCACCTGTCCACAGGTTGGTTTTAATGTCAATAGATAGTTTGTACAACCAGCCGGGGGTCGCCACAACCGGACGTTTGGCTATGAAATCATAACCAGCGTCGGAAAGTCTCAAGGTGCTGTCGGCCGACCAGGCTTCAACCGTATAAACATTAGTCTCATCGTAATGACTCCAGTTGGTTACATCCGCATTGGTATCAAAGGTAAGATTGAGATCGTTACTGACCGGATAAGCTGTGCCTTCGTCTGCTCCGGCGTAAGCCCAGGCCAGATTATTGCGCGGATCGCCGTCAATATCGGTCATAACCGTACCTATTTTCGGCATTATAATATCGAGATCGGTATCTGACGGAACGGCAAGGTGTAAGTCACTCGCTGAAGTAAAGGTAACATCTTTGGAAACAGAATTGGCATCCTGCCCGGTTGCCTGCCAGGTAGCCAGATCGGCATAACTGGTACCCATATAATTAACAAAATTCTGATTGGACTTAAGGACATTGTTATCAGAAGTCAATACTGAAGTTGTGGGAATCAGACCGATAGCCGATGAACCGGTATTACTGGCGTGATTATTAATAATAATATTGTTTTGCAAATCAACGTTAACCGGGCCGGTACCGTTAGTGTGATTGCCAATTCCATGACTGGCAAGCGCCGACGAGTTTGTATTCACTAAAATCGTATTGTGGTAAACTTTCAGATTGCCCATATTGCCGGCAGAACGAAATCCAATGCCATAGATCGGACGGGTTTCATCGGCCGCCCCAACATTGACGAAATTATTTACAATTTCAATTACATCACCGGTACTATACGCATTTCCGGCAAAGGCAATACCAATGAGGTAACCCGCTGTACGATTCGTTTTCTCCAAACACAGGACAGTGTTATCGCGAATTACTGTGCTACCAACGGCTCCAGTAATATAAATCCCGTGCATATAATCGTTAGTGTTAACCGCTGTAGTGGGCAAAAGTGTTATAGTATTGCCTATGATTTCACTATCGTACAGGAGATAAGTCGCTACTCCTCTGGTTCCACAGTAAATCTGGTTATTGACAACGCTGAACTGATTGCCGGAGGCAGTTCTACCCCAGGGCGCGATACCATCGCGACGCACAGGTTTCTCACTGGTGCCAATAACACAGTTTTCAACGCGAAAACCTACAACTCCGTCTTTATCGTTGATTACAGCGCCGTACCTGAAATTCGTCTGTCCGGTAATGCCGATATTTTTGATAATCAGGTTTTTGAGAACAACGGTGTCAGCTAATCCGCCATTTAATCCAAAAGGCACATCTACAACTGGCGAAACCTGTTTTGTCGTAACTGTCAGATTCTGGCTATCGGTTCCATCATTGCTACCGTCAAAGGTAACATGTCCGGTCGTAAAGCCGATCATCTGGACGCCATTGCCCATAGATGCGCCACCGCTGACAATCAGACATACATTTCTGCCTGTCGCCGGTTTAACGACGACATGATTGTCGGCTGACAAAGCGGCGTTAAAAGTAAATGACGGCTCATTAAGTGTGTCAGCATCCAGAATAAGATTAACCGTTCCAGTTACACCATTGGCGTTAATTGAGTCCACTGCAATATGCAGGGAATCAAATCCTAACGCATTACTACCCTTCGGAATATAGTAATCACCGGCTGGTAAAGGTGTAGCGCTCACCACCGGCCGAAGAGCCTTCGGCGTGATCTGCGCTTCCCTTGCCCATCTTTCCGGCATATCCGGATCGGGGTCTGCCACAACAGCGAACATCATCGTCGTCAGACAGAAAAAGGTTAGCATGACCATTAACACTTTCTTCATGTTGTTTTTCTCCCTTCTTTGGTTATTGAAAAAAATAAGGCTGGACGTATGTCTCCAGCCTTTTTTGTACTGTATATTTTTGAAGTAATTGTCAAGTCTGCTTAACTTCGATTATTCGGTCTTTAAATCTAACTCGCCGACAAAGACTATGTCTCTTAGCAATTATCTAACAAGTATTACGCTTTTCCTGCCTCATTTTGACTTTTAAAAACCACTTAATGTTAAGGCACTCTGCTGTCAAATTCAAGCTATTTTTATTGCGACAATGATCGCGGAGTCACCCAATCAATCCGATCCTACTCCTTAGATTTCATAATTACTGTCCGCATCGGGAACGGAATTTCGATGTCTTCCTCCCGGAAGCGCGTTCGTAGTCTTTTGATGAATTCATGCTTGATAAAAAACTGGGCCTCAAATTTCTGTATCCGCAGGACTACATTGAAATCGATCCCGCTTTCCCCGAAATTGGTGTAGCGCACGAAAGGTTCGGCGCCAATGACCCCGCCTTCTACGGCATTCACGACCTCTCTGGCGACGGCAATTGCGACCGACTCGACTCTGGACAGGTCGCTGTCATAACTGACGGTAACCGGTATCGCCAGATTCATTTCCTTCTCCGGACGACTATAATTCGTCAGGATCGATTTGGCAAGTTCCGAATTCGGAATGACATTCTCGTTGCCCGCCATGGTATGAATAACCGTATTCCGCCAGTTGATGTCCCGGACAAATCCCTCCTCTCCGGTCGAAAGCCGGATATAGTCGCCTGGCAGGACTAATCGCGAACTGATAATCTGAAGACCGGAAAATAGATTGGAAAGTGTATCCTGAAGCGCCAGGGCAACCGCCAGGCCGCCAACCCCCAAAGCCGTTAATAACGGTGCGATCGAGACACCCAGGGATTGGAGAATAATTAAAAAGCCGATGATATATACAATGATTTTTGTGAGATTAGTGAAAAGGGTCAGCGCCGGCGTCTTCTTGCGGCGACCATATACCTTGATCATACCGGTGATAATCCTGGCGCACCAGACCGTTAAAGTTATGATAAACAATACTACCATTCCCTTATTGATATGCACGAGTAGTTCGGCCTTGATCGGCAGATCGTTGACGGCTAAATCCAGCCCGATCAGAAACGTCAGCACGATAATAATTCCTTTCAGAGAACTGCTGATAACTCTCATAAACGGATGCTTTAACCGGCGTGTCCGCTGGATCCATTTATTTAAGAAATATTGGTTTAGCAACAGCCCTAAAAGCACGCTGACTACAACGATAATAAACGGTAAAATGTAAACCGGAATAGATTTATGCATGGATTCCTCTGGTAATTTTTCCCCTGTTAGGCTTATGGTTCACACCGCAATAATAACGATTTGCCGGATCAATATCAAGAGTGACGGATCCAACCTGATTAATGCATCCAACCCAGATTTCACCGAGGACCTAAAGTACTTTTAAGTTTTAAATGTTTTTTTACTTGATCGTATCGCTTATTTAACTATTCGTTATTAGTTATTCTCTGGAATCTCTGTGGATTCACTGACGAATTGTTAAAGTTCAAAAGAAGTTAGGAATTTTGTAATTGATTCTTCAAATTTGTTCGGAACTGGCAGAAACAAGCATATGGCTTCAGATCCGTTCAAATACCTAAGCAAGATCACCTTAACGATCTGGATTTTCATCGGTATATTTTGCGGCGCGGTGGCCGGTTTTTGGATAGGCGCGCCGATCGTTCCGTTCGCGGGTTATGTGGGTGATCTTTTTTTACGACTGCTGAAGATGGTAATCGTGCCTCTGATCTTTACCTCGATCACAGCCGGTGTGATCGGAATCGGTGGTTCGAAAAATCTCGGCCGGTTGTGTTTCAAGACAGTCGGATATTATCTCCTGACAAGTCTGGTCGCCATTTTGACCGGTTTGGGACTGGTGAACCTGATTCAACCGGGGAAGGGCGCCAATCTGGGTTTGAGCGCCACCGTAACGCCGGGGGATTTATATAGCGGAAGCCTTAGTGACCTTGTTTTACGGATGATTCCGGAAAATCCAATCGCGGCCATGGCTCAGGGTGAGATTCTGCCTTTGATATTTTTCTCCATAATTTTAGGTGTATCTATCACCCTGATTCCCAAAACATACTCCCGGACTTTATCCGATCTGTTTTTAGCCGGTTTCGAGGTTATGATGACGATTACCCGGTTCGTTATCCGTCTGGCTCCGCTGGGCGTCTGTGGACTGATTGCTAAAATTGCGGCTACGACCGGCGTCGAAACCTTCAAGTCCATCGGATTGTATTTCATTACGGTTTTATCCGGTCTCTGTATGCATTTCTGGGTTAGTCTCCCATTGATTATTTACCTTTTCAGCCGGCGCAATCCATATCGTCATATAAAGGCAATGAGTCCGGCGCTTCTGACGGCTTTCACGACCTCGTCTTCGTCAGCTACCCTGCCGCTGACCATTACGGCGGCCGAAGAACGAGCCGGCATTTCGAATAAAATCTCCAGTTTTGTCCTGCCTCTGGGCGCGACGGTCAATATGGATGGGACCGCGCTTTATGAGTGCGTCGCAGCGATGTTCATTGCCCAGGCGTACGGGATCGATCTATCCTTCACAGCGCAATTCACCGTGGTCTTCACTTCGTTACTGGCTTCCATCGGCGCCGCCGGAATTCCAATGGCCGGGCTCGTTATGATGACGATTGTGTTGCGTTCGGTCGGACTGCCTTTAGAAGGCGTCGGTCTGATATTGGCAGTGGATCGAATTCTGGATATGTTCCGCTCCGCCACCAATGTCTGGAGCGATGCCGCCTGCGCTCTGATTATCGCCAAGTCCGAAAATGAACTCGCTGACCTGGATACAAGTCAATAAAATTTGACATTTTGAAAAAAGTCCATTAATATTAAAGCGTATGCGAAACAAATAAACTCGGAGGGTTTTATGAAAAACTTGGTTGTGGTTTCCGTTATCCTGGCTTCGGTGGCGATGATCCTGGGAATTATCACGCATTTACATGATAATTCAATCCTGATTTCAGCCGGCGCCTGGAATGATTTGACCCAGACGTTGCTGCTTTTCGCGATCGCTTTTGGTATCTGGGGCACTCTGAGCGGTAAAAAAGAATAGGCCTGAGTCGGTTACAGTTTTCGGTACGTTCAATTCAGACCCATAGCGGTCATGTGACCTGTACCCATACCCGGCGGCTGCGGGGACCGTCGTACTCACAGAAGAAAATTCCCTGCCAGGTGCCTAACATCAGGCTGCCATTTTCTACGATCAACTGCACACTGCTGCCGGTTAGAATTGCTTTTATATGAGCATCGGCGTTGCCTTCGATATGGGCGTAATTATCATGGTGGGGCACAAGTTTTCCTAACCGATCAATGACGTCGGCGGCCACGTCCGGATCGGCGTGCTCGTTGATCGCCAGACCAGCGGTCGTATGCGGGCAATAGACCGTACAAATTCCGTCCGCGACAGCCGCAGCCTGAACCGCGGCAGATACCGGCGCGGTGATATCGATCATTTCGTTCCGGCGGCTGGTTTTCAGGGTAATTTCTTTCATTGTTGCAACTCCTCAGGTTTTGCGCTCTTTTTTTCGGGCGGACGGAAAAAGCACGTTGTTCAGGATCAGACGATAGCCGGGAGAATTTTTATGCAGTTCGAGACGAGTCGGCGGATCGCCGACGAAATGCTGATAATCCTCAGGATCGTGACCCGCTAAAAAGGTAAATGTGCCTTTGCCGTGATTACCGTGAATATACCGCACCTGTTCACCGCCGACAACCTCTCCCATAATAACGATCGATTTCCGGATCAAATCGCGCCGAAAACCGGTCGTCTGCCCCATAAAACCCTTCACGACTCCGACGTGATTCTGGGTAAGCATGGTCGGTACCGGATCCCACTTGGCGCTAAATTCAAACAGCGTGAAATAATCGGCTTCGGCGCCCGGGGCAACGGCCTGAAAACTCGGCGGAAAGTCAATATCCGAATATTCATATAGCATCGGATCGAGATACAGTTTGAAATTCTCGAAAGCCAGGCATTTGCTGTAATCCAGTTTTTCGTTGGCGCGCGGATCGGCCGGATCGCCGTCGTAGACGTCCGCGGCGATGTCGACATTTTCCGCCGCTAAGGCGATGTCCAGCGCATCGGTAGCCGAGCACATCGCAAACAGAAATCCGCCGCCATTGACATATTTTTTAATGATACGGGCGACGGCTTTTTTCTCCTCCGACACCTTTGCGAACCCGAATTTACGGGCGATCGCCTCGTTTTCGGCAACCTCGTTCTGATACCAGGCCTGATTGTGGTAACTGGCATAAAACTTTCCATACTGACCGGTAAAATCCTCATGATGCAAATGCAGCCAGTCATAATCCGGCAGTTTTTCGGTGAGCACCTCTTCATCCCAGAGAAGATCATAGTCGATTTCGGCATAGGTCAAAGCCATCGTGACAGCATCGTCCCAGGGTTGTTTGCCGGGGGGCGAATAGACGGCGATTTTAGCGGCCTTTTCCAGCAGCACGACGTCCATATTGTTTTCTTCGATGACGGCGTATATCTGCAAGACCTGCGCCGCGCCGATCTCTTCATAGGAGATTCCCCGCAGACGTAATTCCTTGAGGATTCCGGGATAATTGTCCACCATAAAGGCACCGCCCCGGTAATTCAGCAACCATTCGACGTTGACTCCCTGCTTCAGCGTCCAGCAGACAATTCCATAAGCTTTAAGATGATCGCTCTGAGATTGATCCATTGGGATCAGAACCTTCTGAGCATTCAGCCCGCCAGCCAGCCAAAACAATATTGCCCCGATATAAAAAATCCTGCGGTTCATTTAACTTTCCTTAAGTGGATTCAGCGATTTTTGTAATTCGCGCAGGCGTTTACGGGCGGTGTCGCTCAGCAGAGAATTGGGAAATTTCTCAAGAATAATCTCATAATACCGCCCCGCCGTGAGCCGGTCGCCGTCGCGCCGGTAGGCAACATCCGCCAGCAGGAAGGCTGCCTGGTCGGCATATTCATTTTCGGTATCAAATAAAACCTCCGCCAGCGTCTCCGCCTCGGGTCGGCGTCCGAATTGCAGATTAATCTGTATCAGGCGAAAACGCGCGGCCGATGCGACCGTTACGTCCGGAAAGTTTTTTAGGATAAGATGGCAAACCGATTCGGTCTCGCTCAGTTTATTCTGGTGAAAAAAACTTTCCGCCCGGGCAAATTCTCCGAAAGCCTGTTTTCCGGCGGCGTCGGCTTCGCTATAATTCAGCCGGAAAAATCCGTCAAATGCAATCGCATCGTTGAACAGCGGGTGCTGCGGACCGAGCAGCGGCATCAGATCGCTCAGGACGCCCGCCAGCGAATCGAACTCCTGCGCCAGGAAATAAGCCCGCGCCAATTGAAAGCGCAGCTCCTTCTCCGCCTCGCCGCCCTCAGAGCGTTCGGCCTCTTTCCGGAAATGACTGACGGCGGCCCGCAAATCGCCGCGGGCTAGCTGCACTTCGCCGATCCTTTTCTGACAAGCTAGTTTCTGCGCCGGTTCGCGCGTCAGACGCCAAGCCTTTTGATACAGATTCAACGCGCCGTCGAAATCGCGCACTACCCGATAACGCAAATCCGCCAGCCGGAACAAAGCCTGCGCGGAATAAACGCTTTGCGGCTGATCGGTTATCAGAGAATCATAGATCGCGAAGGCTCTCTGCAAATCGGCGCCGTTCTCCGATACATGCTGAATGAAATCCGTGTTGAAAAATTGATTGCCGGGATAAAAGTAATGCAACGGTTCAGCTTCGGACTCCTCTAACACTTCTTTTTCGAAAGCCTCGGCCAGTCCAAGCAGAGCCTGCGGAGCGACCGCCTGTAGTTCCTTAATGGCCAATAAGCGGCTGTAAAGCTGCTGCGCCATCTTGTACCGGCGGATTTGCACGAGGTTTTTTAAAAAATTTAAGGCCTGATCGCCACGATTGCCGGTCATATTTTCCACCCGGATGATTTCATCGAATGCAGCCTCAAAGCGCTCGTATTTGAACAACAGTTCCGCACGCAGGCGGTTCAGTCCGGTTTGGGCGGACGGCTGGCCGGCTGCGGCGACCAGCAACGAATCCAAACCGCAAAACAACAGCGAATCCGTCGGAAAACGCAGGATCTGCGTCGTGATCATCTCAAAATGGCGCGGATTTTGGTGGGCGTACAATAAATATTCCCGGGCGGATGCGAGGTATTTGCCCCGCATGCTCTGGAAATTGGCTAGCTCCAACGCCATCAGATCGGGCTGAGCGTAGTGCGCCCGCGCCTGGCCGATCAGCGCTTCGGCCTGGTCATTGATCCCGAGGCTGATCATTCCGTTGAAAAGCGCACGGTAAAAATTGAGCGCATGGCCGAATCTCGTTATCGCCTGCTGCCATTCATCAAAAGCCAGCGCGCTGTCACCGCGGGCATAATAAAGTCTGCCGAGATCGACGGCTGCTTCCTCGTTTTTCGGATTCCGTTGCGTAAAACGAACGATCACGCGCTCCAGTTCCGATAGGTCTTTCTGTCTGAATAACAGACTGACGTAACTGCGGTAGACCGCATAATTATCCGGTTGGGCGTCGCACAGGAATTTATAGATTTCGGCGGCGCTTTCCATCTGACCTTCACGCTCCAAACGCTGAGCCTGACTGAGGCGGTCTCGCATCTGGCGTTCGTTCGGGGCAACGACCTTTACGAATTGCGCCCGCAGGAAAATTGTCAGGCTGAAGCACAATAGAATTAACCACCTTAAACGCTGATTGGATTTCATTCGGCCGGCTCCTGACTTAATTCTTCAAAGTAGCGCCGGATGAGCTCCTCATACTCTTTGGAATAGCCGGCCCGCAGCGCTTTTTCGAGGTTTTCCTGTAAAAACGTCCGCCGTTCGCCCAGATTGGCCGGTAGTCCGACGGGTGAAACGCGCTCGATTTCCGTACCGGTTTTACTCTGACGTTCCTCTTTGAAATCCTGGGTGCGGAGTGATTTCTGAGCATCGAGAAGTCGCGACAGAATGCGTTGCTGGCGTTCGATTGTGCGCCTTAAAACCTGATTATTCTGCAAATCCCGGATTACTTCGTCCATATCTTTGGCGATACCACCCAGGTCGCCGGATTGCTTATTGCCGCCCTGAACCTGTTCCTGCAATTGTTGCAATGACTGCCGGATCTGCTGCTGGCGCGCGGCCAACTGCTGCATACTGAACTGATTTCCGCCGGGTGAACCGGCTCCCAGCATCTGAGTATCGTCATTTAATCCCTGCTGCTGACCGGCCATTTTTTTCAATTGCTCTAAGTAATTTTCAAAGCCGGACGACGAACCGCTGGCCTGCAATTCCTGCATCGCTGCCATCAATTCCAAAGCCGTCATATTCAGAGCCGCCGTCGCCTGACTGGCCGCCCTGGCCGCCTGACTGGGATTGCGCTCCTCCATCTGTCCAATAGCCGAACGCATTTCGGCAGCCGCCTGACCGAGATTTTTTCCGATCCGCGGCGTGACTCCAAAAGTTTTCCCGGAGAGATCGATCAGGTCCTTGATCAGACGGGATAGGTTTTGGTGCGCCTGATTCTGTTCGACGGCGACATCCATAATCTGATCGCTCTGACGGGGCGTATTGCTGATTTTATCGACGAGATTTTCCTGGGTCTGGGACAACTGCACGGTCTTGCCGAGGATGAGCCGGAAATCGCTCATGACGTCCGCCATATTACGCTGGTTAAGTTCCTCCCGGAATTTCTCCATTTGAGCGGCTAAACTTTGCAGGTTTTGCTGCGCACGCTGCGCGGATTTACCGGCCTGGGATTTTTGACCCTGGCGCAGGGCGTCGGCAGCCTGAGTCTGATCCTGCGGCAGGCGCATAGCCTGCATTTCTTCGATCAATTGCTGTAACTCGGCGTTCGGCATCATGGGAAATTCAGCCATATCGGCGGCCGTTTTGTCCAAAAATTCCTGGGCGGTTTTGGTGTCTTTTTTCAGAGCGTCTTCGGCCTGCGCGAGTTCGTCCATTTTCGGGCGGTTGTCCGGACGGGCTTTTTCCAGATCGGACTGGATTTGGGCCTGCCGGTCGGCCAGGTCGTTAAAACGGCGCGTCAGTTCATCAACATTCTGCTCGATACGGATGCGGCGGAAGATTTTCAGCAGCCGGTCGAGTTCCTGTGAAAATTGCTGTTGGGAAGTTTTGAAATTATTGAGGGCTTTCTGGATTTCGCGGGCATCCATCTTATCGATAGCGGCCTGTAATTTATCGAGAGCGGCGCGCATTTCCGGCGTCAGTATGTCGCGGAAGGCTTCCTGAACCTGAGATAATTTATCGAGCGTTTCGGCATTGAAAAGTTGATTGTCGCGGCTTTTTTCAATCAGATCATCGAGCCGGTCGCCAAGCTGGCTGATTTTTTCGGCGGCTTCACGGGTCCTTTTCATCTCCTCTGAGATTTGTTTCTTCTGCTCCCACTTCATTTCCGGTTTCTTTAATAGCTCACGGGCGACTTCGTCGAGCGCCTGACTGGCGGTTTCCAGCCGATCGAGGACTTCGGCGGCTTCCACGCCGATCTCTTCCTGCTCGTCGTTGACTTCCGCAAACAGCTCGTTCAGCGATGGAAAACGGGCGATCCGGGTGGCCGTGGAGGCCTTTTTGGGCCCGGTCAGAGGATCGTTATCGAATATTTCGATCCGGAATTCGACCGCGTCCTCCGGTCCCAGGCCGAGTTCGCTGATATTCCAAACCTGATAGAGTTCCTGGAGGCTGACGTCCGGTCTGTCGACCGGAAACGGAGCTTCCGATTCGCCGGCCTGGTAATCGGCGTATCTTTTAATCAGCCGGTAACGGATCGCCGCGCGGCTAAATCCGAAGTCATCGCTGATGCGGATACCAAGCGGGATATTCATATCCGCCACCAGATCGAAGTCGTTTTTCGGACTGAGCAAAACGATCGACGGGTAAGCGTCGGGCGTGACCTGCAAACGATATTTAATCGGATTAAGATTGGTCACCTGCCGCTCATCCTCGACGATTATTTCGAACTGATCGTCGTTCGCGACGGTGAAAACGCCGGTAGCGCGATTGCCTTTCACGCTCAGCGGCAAGATCGTTCCACCGGTAAAACGTAACCGTCCGGCACTGATCGGCTTATTGACCCGCACTTCGATCTGAAACTGAGTTCCGTTCACCAGATTGAATTCGGCGACATTAGCGGTCTGGGTTTGAGGCGGTAATTTGGTATAATCCGGATAATTGAAACGGGCTTTGACCTGCAGGATTTCCGGGCGATTGATAACCCGGATTGTATCCGCGGGCGAACTGATCCGTCGCCACGGTTTGAACGGCGAGCGATTTTCATAATAAGCCGTGTAAACGATATCATGCCGCAGATTGCCAAGCCGGTAAGAACACCGTCCGACTGAATCAACCGGCAACACTTCCCGCTGAACATAATCCGGGAACTGCATTTCCAAAGTCAGGCGCTCCGGAAAACGTCCCGCGCAACGGAATCCAACGGTCGCCGAATCGCCGCCCAGAACGCCGAACGACGCCCGGACTGACTCGATCGTGAAAGGTAATTGCACCGGGTATTCACGGCCGGGATGCAGCAGACGCTCCATTCCGGCTTTGAAGTAATCCGGGCTGAGCGCCACACATAAGGCAATACCGACGATGACAGCTACCAGCCGACGCCCCGCCTTGCGGAGCTCTGCCGCCGGCACGATTTGCCCGAAATCGCGCGATTCGATTTTCCTGGCGACGCGGTCGATCGCCTGCCCGATGAGAGCAGTCGAGGAACCCACTGCATTCCGGGTAAATGTCGCGCGCAGCTGCAGGGCATTCAGCAGGTCGTCCTGGATGTCCGGCTGATTGGCGCCAATCAGTTTGGCGAGATAATAATCGTCATAGGTGGTGATCTTTTGCCTCCGGATTTGAAAATAATAGACGACTGGAATTGCTAAAAAAATCAGACCGAAGGCCGAAAAAAATGTCAGGATGTCGCGCCGCACCGTCCCGTTGAAATAGCGAAATCCCTCGACAATTACAATCAGAAACAGGACGCTCAGAACCAGCGTAAAGACTTGCGCCAGACCGCGCCAAAATACATGTCGCGCAAACGCCTGACGAAGCAGGTCAATTTTACGGTCTATAATACCGCCGCTGTTCCGATCGTCTTCCATTTATTGCATTAATGAAAATAAGATAATATTCGCTCCCATTTTAAGCGCCGCCTCGTGCTTTTCGACCGGATCGTTGTGAACTTCCAGGTCTTCCCAGCCATCGCCGAGATCACATTCATATGTATAAAATACAACCAGTCGTCCCTTATAAAATATTCCGAGCCCCTGGGGCGGTTTGCCGTCATGCTCGTGAATTTTTGGCAAGCCGTATGGAAATTGGTATAAAATTCTGTAGATCGGGTGACTGAACGGCAACTCGACCAGCTCATTATCGGGAAATACCCGCTTGATCTCGCGCCGGAAGGATTTGTCCATGCCGTAATTGTCATCGGCGTGCAGAAAACCGCCGCTCTGTAAATATTGGCGCAGACGCAGAACTTCCTCCTCGCTGAAACGGACGTTGCCATGACCATTCATATATAAATAAGGATACGCAAAAAAATCCTTGTCCATTATCCCGATCCGGATTTCCTCGGCGGAAACGTCCATTCCAACCTCGGTTTGTAAAAACTTCAACAAATTAGGCAGCGAACTCGGATTGCTGTACCAATCGCCGCCGCCGTCATATTTCAGACGGGCAAGGGTGAACTTACCAAAGGCGGTCTTTGTCTGCCCGAATGACGCAAGGCTGATTCCTATTATGACGATTAGTATTTTAAACAATTCTTTCAAGCGGCTCCAATCTCTCTGTCAACGACGCTGAATTTACTATACGCCCGGCGACGCGACAAGTTTCCGCTTGCTATGGACAATTTTCCCGCCGTCGGCGATGTCATTTTTCGTCAAAGCACATGACGTGACAAACTGGATACAATAAAATGACGAGTGACAAGTGAATATTCTCGTACCGGGGCTCCTGCTCCGGAATGTGTGTCCGCTTCAAAGCCGTAACACGTAAGGCGTAAGGCGTGAGGCGTGATGAGAACTGTAAACTGCAAACTGTAAACTGTAAACCTGAAACTGTTCCAAAAGTCACTTAAAAATCCCTTGCATTTGCAGAAAATATTTTGCATTATACAAACCGGTTTTTGGATATGGTATAACGCGGACAAATGCGTATGTGTTTTCTGATGATAGATAACGTATTATCAGAGTGCGCCCGCGGATCGTGGACAGGTTTAACTCTTAATTCCAGGGGGAAAGAAATGAAAAAGAACGTTTTTGTTATCACATTTTGTGTATTGGTGTTGGCCCTGAGTAATGTGGCTTGGGCACAAACGACTCTAACTGCTGGTGATATTGCACTAATAGGATTTAATTTTGATAATCCAGATGAACTTGGTTTTGTTACATTGACGGATATCGAATCTGGAACAGTAATTTATTTTACGGATAACGGTTGGCAGTCTTCTGGAACCTTCAGAAGTAATGAAGGAATTCATACGTGGACTGCAGTATCAGCATATTCTGCTGGTGATGTTATTAAAGTAACGTTATCAGGACCAGCATTATCAGGTTCCGGAGATCAAATACTTGCATACCAAGGTAGTCCAGAAAGTCCCGTATTTATATTTGCATTAAATTCTGAGGGTACTGGTTGGCAAGATAATGCAATAGACGCTGCAACTTCAGCATTACCTACAGGATTGACTAATGGTACAAATGCAATTGCTTTTATTGAAGTTGATAATGGCTATTACTCAGGAACAACTTCTGGCACAAAATCAGATTTACTAACAGCTATATGCAATACTTCTAATTGGACCACTAATGATACAGGTCCTTTATCAAACGCACTTTGGGTGTCATCTTTTTCCATTTCATCTGGATCTTCCGGCCCTGATGATCCCAGTCCATCCGGGAGCGAAAGGACGACCAGTTCTATCAGCATCAGTTGGACAAAAAACAGCAATGAAGATAATGTGATGCTGGTTTATAATACAGAAAACACGCTTGGAACACCCGTCGATGGTAACATTTACAATGTGGGCAATTCGATAACCGGCGGCGGAACCGTTCTGTATAACGGTGGCGACCAGACAACATACACCCACAGCAGTCTGACTCAGAATACAACCTACTACTATGCTTTATATTCTGTTGACGCTGAAAAAAACTATTCCAGCGGTGTTACAGGCGATCTCAAGACCCTGAAAATGGAACCGTCTCTCCATGTTACCAATTTTCAAATATCGAATGTCACTTACAACAGTGTTACCGTAACCTGGTCAGATAACGATGGAGTCTATCCCGCGGATGCATTCCTGGTAGTCCTGGAGACCACGGCCAATTTCACACCCTCAGATGGTGAAAACGATCCGTATTCAAGTTCAAACATCGAATCATCCGAAAAGGCAGAGTTTGTGGACCATGGTGTTGAAACCTACACGTTTACCAATCTAAATTCAGAAACCGCCTACTATGCCAAAATCTGGCCCGTATCCAATACCAATGAAAACCAGGAACAATATTGGGATTATTTGACCGACGGAACAATCCCGTCTGATTATGAAACAACCCAAACAACACCTGATTTCCCGGATGTGTTCTTTTCGGAATATATTGAGGGTTCCAGTGATAATAAGGCGCTGGAAATCTACAATGGAACCGATGCAACAATTAACTTAAATGAATATTCCGTCAAATTATTTACCAATGGAAGTTCATCAGCCACTTATACATATTCGTTTGACAACAATCCAACTCTCGCCAGCCACGAAGTATATGTACTATATAATTCAAGTGCGTCAACCTCAATATCAAATGTTGGTGATATCTCAGCATCAGTGGTAAACTTTAACGGTGATGACGCCATCGGATTGTATTACGGAGAATCACTCATCGATGTAATTGGCACAATTGGTACTGATCCTGGAACTGCATGGGATGTAGCCGGAACTTCCGGCGCTACAGCAAATCATACTCTCTTAAGAAAATCTACTGTCACTGATGGCAATACAGATTGGTCTTCCTCAGCGGGAAGCACTACAGGCGATTCGGAATGGACGGTCTATGCGGAGGATACGTTTGGTTACCTGGGTTCTCACGAAAGCCCCGCATCGTCTTCTAAACAGTCTGTAGGTACGGGTGATAATGTCAGTGTATCTTGTGGCGGGACAAATATCAACCTGAGCTTTGGCAGCGTATCAACTGGTGATAATATTAGCGTTTATAGTTTTTCCAATGGCCCATCCAATGTTTCGTTCAGTGGTACGGCACCGACTTATGTCAGCAGTTACCGCTGGGTAATCGAAGCCGGCAGCAGCCTGGCATTCAGTGACGGAGTAATTAAAATTGATGTTGGCTCATTACAGGGTATTGGAGATTACAACACTGTCAATATCTATAAACGGTCCACACCCGGAAGTGGTGCTTTCGAGATGTTGGAAACAACCGTAGAGGGTACAGGTGGCGGTGATGCCGTATATCTGACCGCATCTATAAGCAGTTTCAGTGAATTCATTCTGGGTTCGGATGACGGCGATAATTCTCTGCCGGTGGAGTTGACCTCTTTCACAGCGGAGAATCGGAACGGTGGCGTGGCGCTGACCTGGCGAACGGAGTCTGAGACTGAGAACCTCGGGTTTATCATTGGAAGACGGAATACGGAGAACGGAGAATGGGAAGAAATCGCCTCGTACCTCAGTTGCGAGGCTCTGGCCGGACATGGTTCGACCAGCGAAGCGCACGATTATGCCTACACCGATGCGGCGGTCGTGCCGGGTGCGACGTATCTCTATCGTCTCGCCGATGTGGATTACAGCGGCAAAGTGACGTATCATAAGGAGGTTGAGGTTAAGGTTGAGGTTGAGAAGGCGCAGACGCCGGTAGTGTTTGGATTACAGCCAGCCTATCCGAATCCGTTCAATCCGAGTTTGACTATTCCATACGGCTTGACCGAAGACGGCAATATGTCACTGAAGGTCTACAACCTGCGCGGCGAATTAGTAGAAGTACTTTTAAGTACTTATGCTCTTAAAGGAACTTACTCCATGAAATGGAGTCCGCAGAACCTGAGCGCCGGGATATATCTGGTGCGCTTAGAGTCCGGGAAGAGGACGAATTTGCAGAAAGTGGTCTTCGTGAAGTAGTAATTGCGACACGGAGTTCCACGGAGAATATCCACGGGGAACACGGAGATTTTATTTTGTGGGGGTCCGGCAACTGCCGGGCCCTTACAGTTTATACCGGCATTCCTTTGTAGGGGCACAGAATTCTGTGCCTCTACCTGTTTTAACGACAATGTCATTCTGAGCGATACCCGCTTCGGGACGAACGAAGCCCCGCCAAAGGCGGGATTAGTCCCGCTCAAGCCGAAGCGATTTCTCGCAGTCCGGTAAAACCGTCCCGCTCGTGCCGCAGGCACTCCCGTGGAGGAATGACGTGTGGGGAGAAGATTCGACTTTAATCTGTCATTTCGAACGTCCTAAAATCCCGTCAGAGGCGGGAAATCGGCTCAAGTAGGAACAACTATAAATGCTTCAACATTGTTGAAGCATTCCATAATCTGGTTTAAAATTTTATTTATTTGATTTACTTACCAATAATGGTAAGTTAGCCACATGAAATTTGAATCCTTGCGCCAAAAATTGCAGGTCAGACCGTTCTTTGAAACCCCGGAAATCGAATCTCTTTTGGAAAAGCCGGAACATGCCGCATTACCGCGAATCTGCCGCTGGATTAGTCAGGGAAAACTGATCCAATTGCGCCGTGGTAAGTATCTGTTACCTTCCAAATATCAGGTCAAATCGGCTGATCCGTTCTTTATCTCAAACTACCTCTACCGTCCGTCCTATGTCAGCCTTTATACCGCTTTGGAGTATTACCAGCTCATTCCGGAAACCGTGTTTGGCGTTCAAGCCGTTACCACCCGTCAGACGGCAGTTTGGGATACCATATTAGGTCAGTTCCGCTACTTCAGTACGACGCCGGAACGTTTTTTTGGATATATTTCTGTGAAATTGGGTGACGGAGAACAGCAAACGGCATTGATCGCCGAACCGGAAAAGGTTTTGACTGATGTATGTTATTTTTCGTCTGGAGAATGGACGCGGTCGCGCTGGGCTGAACTACGGCTTCAGAACTACGCCACAATCAATCCGGCACGATTGGCAGATTATGCCAAGCGAATGAAAAACCGCCGGGTCGAGCGGGGAATTCAATGCCTTATCAGCCTACTTAAAAATAAGAAGGAAGTATGAAAAGTCAGGCGCAGGCGATCGTTCGGAGCGCTGACAATCCGCAGACCGCGCAATTGCTTTTGCGGGAATATCTGCAACATCTGGTTCTGCGGCAGATGTTTGAACAGAAACTTCTCGCGAAATGGATTTTTCAGGGCGGTACGGCTTTACGAATCGTTTATGGCGTTAATCGTTTTTCCGAAGACCTTGATTTCCATCTAAACGAGACGACGCCGGACTTTTCACTAACGGCTTCAATCACAAAATTGTCCAAAAACCTGCAATTACAGGGATATAAAATATCCGTATCAAAAATCTCAGAGAGCAACGTCAGATCGGCTTTTATCAGATTTGAAGGTCTGCCGTATGAACTCGGTCTGTCACCGCATGCCAATGCAAAACTGAGCGTAAAAATTGAGGTTGACGCCTGTCCGCCGTCTGGATTTCAGGTTCAGCAAGTGATGATCAACCGCTATTTTCCTTATAGCATAAGAGTCCACGATTTACCTTCGTTTATGGCCGGCAAACTGCACGCGATTTTACAACGTCCTTATACTAAAGGGCGTGATTATTACGATTTAATTTTTCTATTATCACGTTGGCAAAACCTGGAACCGAATTTCATCTACTTAGAGAGTGCATTACGGCAAACCGATTATAAAGGGGTAAAGATTACTGCGCATAACTGGCGGCAAATTATCGCGGATGTGGTAGGCAAGGCGAACTGGAAAACAATAATTCAGGATGTGAAACCATTTCTGCAATCCGGGAGCGATTTACAATTGATGACTCCTGAAAATTTGATGAATCTGCTGAGAGCGGATCGGCTTAGTCCGCTCTGATATGCATCAGGATTCGATCATACAGGTACCAACCTACAGAAAGTGGTCTTCGTGAAGTAGTAATTGCGACACGGTTTCTTGTGACACGGGGGTTCACAGAGGTCTCACGGAGAACGAGCCGAAGGCTCTCCTTCGGAGCGGATATTTTATTATGTAGGGGTCCGGCAGCTGCCGGACCCTTTCTTTTTCCGCACATCCCTCTGCCCTTTTCATTCCGAGTCCGGCTTAGATGGCGCTTCATTTTCTGACATGCCGGTAGTCTTATAGTAAATAATTATCGATTGCAGGTTTCCTGTTACCATTTTCCGGTCATCCTTTGAATGGTGGAGTAGTACAAAAGTATTGATTAATCTTTATCAGAATGATAATTTTACACCCAAAAAATGAAGATTAATATTAACCTGAATATAAGGAAACACTTTGAAACAATTATCTGTAATACTATTATTAGCGACTTTATTTCTCACAGCTTTAGGTTATAGCGGCGGCGATGGCACATCCGGAGCGCCCTACCAGATCGCCACCACGACGGATTTAATTTATTTATCAAAAACATCCGGCGACTGGAGTGCGCATTTTATCCAGACTGCTGATATTGCTTTCAATTCCGATGAACAAACAGTGGATTGGGATGGCGACGGCAGTGCCAGCTGGGATACAGAGGATCAAGCCGGGTTCTCACCTATAGGCAATAATTTAGTAGTCTCTCATTTCAAAGGAAGTTATGATGGGAATGGTCACACAATTTCCAATCTCTATATCGACCGCGCAGCCAGTGATCATATCGGACTATTTGGTTATTTAAGCGGCAGTCAGATAAAGAATCTGGGGTTAATTGATATTAATATCACTGGTAAGTGGTATGTCGGCGGACTGACTGGATGGAATACCGACGGTGCTACTGTCAGTAACTGTTACTGTACCGGTGTAGTCAGCGGAGGTGAAGATGGCAGTATCGGCGGTTTCGTCGGAACAAACGTTGCGACCATAAGCAATTGTTACAGCCGGTGTGATGTCGTCCTTAAAACGGGCGAAAGTGCTGCTATTGGCGGCTTCTGTGGAATAAATACCAGTGGTTCGATTGAGTACTGTTATTCAATCGGAAAAGTATATGAATCGCCGGGAACTATCTGGGATAGTGATGATGGTGACGCCTCCAGCGGACGTGATCAGGGTTTCATAGGTTCAGGGGTCGGTTCTTGTAGCTACAACTTTTTTGATACTGAAGCCAGCGAACAGACCTCAGGCGTAGGCGCCACCGCCAAGACTACGGCGGAGATGAAGACCCTTTCCACCTTCACTTCGGCCAACTGGGATTTCGAATCAGAAACAACCAACGGCACCGACGATTACTGGGATATGTCAGGTTCGATCAATGATGGCTATCCCTATCTTTCCTGGCAGGACGGCGGGGACGTCTCTCTGCCGGTCGAGCTCACCTCCTTTTCGGCTGTGTCGCAAAGCGGCGGGGTTGTCCTTTCCTGGCGGACGGAATCGGAGGCCGAGAATCTGGGTTTTATCATCCAGCGTCAGACTGTAGGGTCGTCCCGATCTATCGGGACGCCCGCTGACTGGTCACAGATAGCTTCCTATACCACCGTAAATTCCCTGGCCGGACACGGCTCGACCTCCGAAGCACACGAATACGCCTATACTGATGCAGCGGTCGTGCCGGGCGCGATCTATCTCTACCGTCTGGCAGATGTGGATTACAGCGGCGTGGTGACGTGGCACGGCGAGGTTGAGGTTAAGGTTAAGGTTAAGGACGGGCAGGTGCCATTGGTTTTCGGATTACAGCCGGCTTATCCGAATCCGTTCAATCCGAGTGTGACCATTCCTTACGGTTTGACCGAAGATGGACAGATGTCGCTGAAGGTTTACAACCTGCGCGGTGAATTAGTACAAGTGCTGATAAACACTTATGCCCTTAAAGGTACTTATTCCATCAACTGGCAGCCGGTGAATCTGAGCACCGGGATGTACCTGGTACGCCTGGAGTCCGGCAACAAGACCAACATGCAGAAAGTAGTCATCGTGAAATAATTGCGACACGGAGGTTCACACACGGTCGGCCTCTTGAAGTGAACCACTAATATGACGTCAATTCCCGGTCGGGTTATCCTTTTAGTTTTTCGGGCACTCTCCATTGGTGTGATTATAGTCCCGCCATCGACGGGCTCAGATTGTTGCGTGCTTGATCCAGCGATTAAACTGGAAAAAAATTCCTTTGTGGTCATTTAGTTACCCTATATTGCCAACATTAGGCTTTTACAGTTCCGACTAATAACCAAATGGCATATCCTTTGACATATTTAGGTTGACAAGAGAGTCTATGCTTTTTTAAATTTAGTCGGGCAGTGTAAAGAAAACACCCGCGCATCTAAAAAGTTGCGAATTTCTCGAAAGGGCTTTTTAACTAATAATCAGGATGAATGAATCGGCAGACTCTCCGGTTCATACACAGCAGGTAAAAACTGGAAAAGAGCATTAGGTTCTCCGGCGGGCGACGCAGAACCAATCAAAAGACACTCAATCAAAAAACGCTGGCGATCAGTGTTTTTCGTTGTTTGCTCGTAGGATTTTCTCAGCTGTGGCTGGCGTTGAGTTTGCTCGCTGAAGCACCGGACGGTTATTACGACACCGCCGCAGGCAAAACTGGCAGCGCCCTCAAAACTGCCCTTTATAATATCATTAAGGGACATACCGAATATCCGTATACCAGCACCAGCCCCGACGTCTGGGACGCTCTCAAAGATATTGACGAAGATACCAGCAATAGCGCCAATGTCATCCTAATTTATACCGGTCGTTCCCAGGCTAAAAACCTGAATTCGGGCGACACGACCACCACTGACAACAATCTCTGGAACCGCGAGCATGTCTGGGCTAAATCACATGGCGATTTCGGCACTACGATGGGCGCCGGCACCGATCTGCATCACCTGCGTCCGGCGGACGAGTCAGTCAATTCTACCCGCAATAATCTGGATTTTGACGAGGGGGGCAACGAACTGGCCGAAGCGCCCGGTTGCTACTACGACAGCGATTCCTTTGAACCGCGCGACGCCGTCAAAGGCGATATTGCCCGCATGATCCTTTATATGGATGTACGTTACGAGGGCGAAGGCGACGAACCGGATTTGCAGGTTATGGATTCGGTTTTTATCTGGAGCGAAGCCGATCCGGATCGTCCCTATCACGGCAAACTTTCAACTTTATTACAATGGCACGCAGCCGATCCGGTTGATAACTGGGAGCGGATTCGCAACGATAAGATCTACACCAATTGGCAACATAATCGCAATCCGTTCATCGATCACCCGGAATATGTGGCTCTGATTTGGGAGGCTGGCACATCGGACACATCAAGCTCCTCAAATCCAGATGAACCTACTACCCTTGCTGCTGGCGACATCGCAATCATCGGTGTCAATTGCGACGATCCGGATGATTTTGCCTTCGTGCCATTGGTCGATCTTGGAACCGGTACATCAATTAATTTTTCTGACAATGGATGGCAGAGTACAAATACTTTCCGGACCGGTGAAGGAACAAAAACTTATACAGCACCGAGTGCAATTCCGTCCGGTACGATTATAGTCTATACAGAAAACAGTGGTAATTTTACATCCAGTGGAAGTTTTGCTCTATCGACGAGCGGAGATCAATTAATCGCCTATCAAGGCAGTTCCAGCTCACCGACCATGATATTTGCCGTAAATATTAAGGGAGCGGCGGTATGGCAAACAACAGCCTCGGATGCCAACACCTCTGGTTTGCCGCTTAGTTTGACCAATGGTACGAATTGTGTCGCGCTGACTGAAAAAGACAATGTCATGTACAATGGATCGGTTAACTTCGGAAAAGCCGACGTATTATCTGCGGTCTGCGATAATAATAATTGGGTTGGAGATGATGCCACGCGTTACGATTTCACAACGATTTCTGACTATTCCCTTCCCGTCTCCCTGACGTCCTTTGTAGCCGATGGCAAGGGCGGCGTGGTCACACTGACCTGGCGCACCGAGTCCGAGACGGAAAATCTCGGGTTTATCATCGAAAGGCAGTTGCGGGTTACGAGTTCCGAGTTGCCTGCCCGAATGATTCGGTCAGGCGGGCGAGTTGTTGATTGGGATGAGATTGCGAGTTACACTATAGTTGATGCTTTAGCCGGTCACGGCTCGACCAGCGAGGCGCATGAATATACCTACACCGACGCGGCGGTTGTGCCGGGCGCGACGTATCTCTACCGTCTGGCGGATGTGGATTACAGCGGCAAGGTCGTTTGGCATAAAGAGGTCAAGGTCAAGGTTGAGGCTCAGACTGCCCAGATGCCGGTGAAATTTGGATTACAGCCGGCTTATCCGAATCCCTTCAATCCGAGCGTGACTATACCTTACGGTTTGGCCGAAGACGGCAACATGTCGCTGAAGGTTTACAACCTGCGCGGTGAATTGGTAAATGTACTTATGAACGCTTATGCTCTTAAAGGTACTTATTCTTACAACTGGCAACCGCGGAATTTGAGCGCGGGAATCTACTTAGTACGCTTAAAGTCCGGCAATCATACATCCATGCAGAAAGTGGTCTTCGTAAAGTAGTAATTGCGACACGGAGTTCCACCGAGAAGACACGGAGAACGAGCCGAAGGCTCTCCTCTGGAGCGGAGAATATTTTATAATTGTAGGGCATGCTTCAGCGTGCCTTAAGGAAGCGCTTCAACAATGTTGAAGCATTCCGTCAACGTTTCGTCCCGATTTCATCCTGAAATGGAATTACAGCAAGGCAATCCACGTAAGCGTATCCTTCAATCATGCAACCATGCAACCATGCATTCATTTTTTCCTTTTGACATAGAATTTCAGGTTGCTATCTTATGGTCGTCCAATGGCGAGCAAATCACCCGATAATAAACTAAAAATCACCAGTGCGCACGGCGCCGGTGGAAAATATAGCCACGACCTGATCACAGGGCTTTTCCTGAAATATTTCGACAACGCGCCTTTGAGGGAATTGTTAGACTCGGCCGTTTTACCAAAAATTGATGGCCAGCTGGTTTTCACGACCGACTCGCACGTCGTCCAGCCGCCCTTCTTTCCCGGCGGCGACATCGGCAAACTGGCAGTGTCCGGTACTGTCAACGACCTGGCAGTCTGCGGAGCTAAGCCGCTGTGGCTTTCCTGCGGAATGATAATCGAGGAAGGTTTTGATATCGACATTCTTGAAAAAATCGTGGTCTCGATGCAGAAAACCGCCGACCTCTGCGGCTTGAAAATCGTTACCGGCGATACTAAAGTGGTCGCTCGTGGCGAGGCCGACGGTATATTTATAAACACCGCCGGAATCGGTTGCTTACCGGAAGGACGACGGGTCGCAAAATCTCAGATCAAACCCGGTGACAAGATTCTGATTAACGGTTTTATCGGAGATCACGCCGCCGCAATCATTAAGGCCCGTCAAAAATTCCAGATAGACCTTGATATTTTCAGCGACTGCCAACCGCTTAACGATTTGACGGAATTACTTTTCACGCGAATTCCCGGCATTCGCATCATGCGCGACCCGACCCGCGGCGGCCTGGCGACGACTTTGAACGAATTTCTGGACGGCAAACGCTTTGGAATTAAAATTACAGAATCGGCGATCCCTGTCAGAGAATCCGTACGCGGCTTATGCGAACCGTTGGGTTTCGACCCTTTGTATCTTGCCAACGAAGGTAAAATTGTCGTAGTAGTAGCGCCTGAATCAGCGGAGTCAGCGCTTAATCTCATGCGTTCTCATCGGGATGGATCGTCAGCCGCCATAATCGGCGAAGCAATCGCCAATCCGGTCGGAATTGTGCTCCTGAAAACTCAGGTCGGCGCCGAGCGGGTTCTGGATATGCTGTCCGGCGAAATGTTGCCGCGGATTTGTTAGATGGTACCTCTCGCAAAGACGCAGAGACGCAAAGAATCGATTTTGTTTTTTTTGGTGTTTTTATAGATGAGTATTTCTTTGTATTTAATAAAGAGTAAAATACTTTGCGCCTTGGCGTCTTAGCGAGAGAAATTATCAGGAGGATTTTGAAATGGACGAAAATGATATTGCCAGAATCATCGTTGATTGCGCCTATCATATCCATCGCGAACTAGGACCTGGCCTTTTTGAATCGGTTTATGAAAAAGTATTAATGTATGAACTTGAAAAGAAAGGTCTCAAAACAGACAATCAGGTCGCGATCCCCGTTAAATACCATGAAATAGTGTTGGAGTTAGGATTCAGAGCCGATCTGATTATTGAAAATAAAATCATAATCGAGTTAAAATCAGTCGAGGGAATCCTTCCTGTACATAAAAAACAACTCCTGACATATTTGAAACTAACCGGATTGAAACTCGGTCTTCTCATAAATTTCAATTCTAACTTAATCAAAGATGGAATTACCCGGATTGTTAATAATCTTTAAAGATCTCTATTCCCCTCGCAGAGACACAAAGAACCTATTTTGTTTTATTTTGGTGTTTTTATAGATGAGTATTTCTTTGTATTTAATAAACAGTAAAAAACTCTGCGCCTTAGCGTCTTTGCGAGAGTATATTCTTTTCGATTTTACGAGATAGCAATGCATGAACTGAAGATCGCACAGAATATCCTGAAAATAGTCACTGCTGAATTGATGCAACGCAATCTTAATCAACCGGTGAAAATCATTCACTTCAAAGCCGGCCAGATGCACGCCATTATTCCCGAAACACTACTATTTAACTTTGACACGATAAAATCTGAAAATCCGCAATTCGCCCACGCCGCTCTGTCGATCGAAATAATCCCCTTACGGATCAAATGCCGTAAATGTCAAAACCTTTCCGAACTCGACGAACCGGTATTCGAATGCCGTCATTGTCACGGAACCGACCTTGAAATAATTAACGACCAGGAAATGTTCGTTGACAATATCGAACTGGAAGATGAATAGCGATAGAAGAAATTACGACACGGAGAAACACGGAGATTTTAATTATAATAAAAATTACTCCGTGAACCTCTGTGAATCCTCTGTGCGCCTTCGTGTAACTAAAAAGGATTAAACAATGGAAATTAAAATCGTTCGCAACGTTCTCGAAGCCAATGACAAATTAGCCGCTGAAATCCGTCAACGCACTGCGATTTCAAAAACCCTGCTCGTCAACCTGATGAGTTCGCCCGGTTCCGGCAAAACCACTCTGCTGGAAAAATTGACACCGCTACTGCAGGCAAAAGGTCTCCGGATCGGCGTCATTGAAGGCGACATCGCCACTACGATGGACTCCGAACGTCTGCAACCTCTGAACATTCCCGTAGTGCAGATCAATACCGAACTGTTTGGCGGCGATTGTCATCTCGGAGCCGAAGTGATCGCGCCCGCGCTGGACAGCCTTGATCTAACCCAACTCGATCTGGTCTTCATCGAAAATGTCGGTAATCTGGTCTGCCCGGCGGAATTCGATACCGGCGCCGATCTGAATGTGGTCGTTCTGAGCGTCACCGAAGGTGAAGATAAGCCGCTCAAATATCCGTTGATGTTTCAGGTATGTCAGATGGCGCTGATTAGTAAAATCGATTTGTTGCCACATCTTCACCTGAAAATGGATTTACTGATGCAGAATATATTAAAAATCAATCCCAAAATTGACATTCTCCCGGTTTCGGCACAGCAAAACGAGGGACTAACGGTTTTAGTAAATTGGGTGCAAAAGCATCTTACCAAATGAAAATTGTAAAAAAAGATGCCTTGAATTAATTTGTATCTGTTTTTAACAATTCCGAACGAGGTTCACAATGTCTAAAAAAATCCTGATTATTGATGACGATGTAGATCTGGTTGAAGTCTTGCGCCTCACGCTTGAGAAAAACGGCTACATTGTCATCGACGCCCAAAACGGTCAGCGCGGTTATCAATTAATCGAAAGAGAACATCCCGATCTGGTGATCCTCGACGTGATGATGGCTACCTGGGATGAAGGATTTACAGTCGTACAGCGGGTGCGCACCAATCCAAAAATTGCCCGCACGCCAATCATCATGCTGACCGCCGTCAGTCAACAAATGGGCATCAAATATGCTAAAAACGATGAGACCCTGCCAGTCGAGGAATTTATTGAAAAACCGGTCATGCCGGGAACGTTGCTAAACCTGATTGCCAAATATTTGAAATAATATATTCTCCTCAAAAATTTTAATGGTTCCAGCAAATTTTCTTATTAAGATATCCGCCAACTTAACATGGAGGAAAAATGAGAAAGTTAGTTTTAAGATGTATAGTAGTTGGCCTTTTGACGGCCGGAACCCTCTTCCCTTTTGAGTTCCTGAACTCCTCAAAGGCGACGATGATTGGAGCTAATATCGGAATCGGGCACGGTTTGGGCGTGGCCGGGCATTTTGAGCTTCCGCCGTATGGTGATTTGGAGTTTCTAAAGTTCATCCCGGGCTTCGGCATGGATTTACAAGTCGGATTGAACGATGGCTTCTTCGTACAGAATGCCGTTTGCGTTCGCGCCAAGCCGGTTGACACTCTGCCGCTGACTGCCAAAGCTGGCCTGGGTGTGGGTTTACGAACCGGCGGTTACGGAATCTATATTCCGGTCGTGATCGGCGCGAATTATTTCATCTCGGAAAAACTCGCGGCCACCACTACTATGACCTTCGGGGATGGTTTTCGTTTGACGCTGGGAATCGGTTTCGGGTTCGGATTCAGTAAAGAGTAATCATACCTGATTAATTATAAAAAGGTACATTCGATTTGACGGATGTACCTTTTTTTATTAATTGTGAAATGTGAAGTTATTTCAATAGGTATTTTGTACCTCTTTTTTCAGATTATTTCCAGGATTTTTTCTTCAATACTCTTTTTGGACTGAGCGCCGATGATCTGGGTCATGATCTTGCCGTTTTTAAAAATCAGCAGGGTCGGAATGCTGCGCACGCCGAACTTCTGGGCAATTTGCGGGGCATTTTCGACATTCACTTTGCCAAACTTCACTTTACCGTCATATTTGTGAGCCAGTTCCTCCAGAACCGGAGCAACTTTCAGACAAGGCACACACCAGGTAGCCCAGAAATCGACTAACACACATCCCGCGGCTGGCTGTTCGACTTCATTGGTAAAATTTGACGGGGTGAATTCGATCATAAAATACCTCTCACGTTTTATTCAATTATTTAATCTCGCATCCGTAATATATTCCAAACCGGTCTGAATCTCAAATCATTCTTTTAGTAATTACCTGGCGCGCACCCACTGCCAAATCTCCGGCAGAGTGGGTCGCTTCCCGTAAATTAAAATCGCCACCCGGAATATTTTCCCGGCCGCCAGCATGGTCAGCCAGACACTGATTATCAACAGCACCAGTGAAGTGACTATTTCCCACAGTGGCGGGAGCATTACCCCGATGCGCAGGATCATGAAAAAGGGAGTCATGATCGGAATGAGCGACAATATAGTCGTTGTCACTGATTGCGGATTAGCAATCACATAGGAAGCCAAAAAAATCGGTACAGCTGTAATCATCGAAAAAATCGAAACGGCCTGCTGGGCGTCCTGTTCATTGTCGAACAGACTTCCGATCGCCGCAAAAATCGCTGCATAAAGTAAAAAACCAAACACAAAATAAACCAGAAACAAAATGATGTTGGTGGAGCTGAACAGTTCCAACCCTTTAAAATTGGATACCGCGGTTCCGACAAGCAGATATAATCCCAGCTGAGTCAGACCTAAAAGCCCCAGTCCGAGAATCTTGCCGGACATCAGTTCAGCCGGAGAGACCGAAGACAACAGCACCTCCACCAGACGATTAGAACGCTCTGCCAGGACACTGCGCATTAATATCTGCGAGGACATGAAAATAGCGAAAAACAGCATCAGAACATAGATGATCGGCATCAGGTAAGAAAGCATTTCATCGCCCTGATTTTCACCGCCGCCGGCATTGACCTGCACCATGCGGAATTCGACATTCTGAGTCACTGCCCGGACCAATTTCGGATCGAGTCCGGCGGCTATCATCCGATATTCGGAAATGATTTCGTCTGTCGCCCGGTTGATCTCGGCCTGATCCTTAAAATTCCCCAGATTCATACTGTAATAGATAACTCGGCTGGAGTCCAGAACATCGCCCGGAATGACTAAGTAAGCACTGACCAGCGCCGAATCGAGTAATTCCGCCGCCTGCCGTTTCATCACGGCCGGTTCCCCGTTTACGAAAGAGATGATCTGGTACTTTCTCGAGCCATCCTTCAAAGTGTACATTTCGGCTAATTTCTGGTCGAGAACTGACGCGAATCGGCCGGTTTCATCCACCACCGCGATCAGACGGGTGTCCGTGTCGGCGGAAGTCATCATAGCCGTCGGAATAAACATGGAAGCGATGATAAGCAGTGGCATCGCCACAGTTGAAATGATGAACCACTTAGAGCGTAGGCGCGTCAGGTATTCCCAGCGGGCAATCGTTAAAATATTTTTCATACTTGCTCTTTCCCTTTGACCTGAGCAATGAAAATTTGCTCGAGAGACGGCTCGACCAATTCGAAGCGGGTCACCTGTACCCGCTGCATTATTGTCTGTAAAAGGAGCGTGAGATTGCCGCTCATCGGACCGGTTATCTGGTTCTCCGTGATCTGCATTTCGGCCAAATCGACGTCGGACAGCGCCGCTTTTTCACCGGTAAATTCGATCTTGACAAGTTGCTGACCGAAATCCTTTTTTATCTGTTTCAGGTCGCCGTAAAGCACAGAGCGTCCGCGATCGATCAGACAAATCCGGTTGCAGAGTTTCTCGACCTGCTCCATTTGATGAGTCGAAAATAATATCGTCGCGCCATTCTGTTGTAATTCCCCGATAATCTCTTTCAGTAGTAATTGGTTGACCGGGTCGAGTCCGGAAAAAGGTTCGTCCAAAATGATTAAAACCGGTCGGTGGATTATAGAAAGGATGAATTGAACTTTCTGCTGGTTGCCTTTGGAAAGCTCCTGAATCTTGTGGTGGGCATAGGCGGTAAGGTCGAACCGGCGGAGATATTCGTCGGTGCGATGATTCGCTTCAGTCAGGCTCAATCCTTTCAGACGAGCCAGATATACAACAGTCTCCTTTAACTTCATTTTCTGATACAGACCACGTTCTTCCGGCAGGTAGCCGACTTTCAGGTAATCGCTTTTCGTCAGCACTTTCTTATGAAATTCAATCCGCCCGGAATCCGGCTGGAGGATATTCATAATCATGCGGATAGTCGTGGTTTTTCCGGCACCGTTCGGTCCCAGCAGCCCAAAAGTCGCTCCGGTTGGCGCTTCGAAACTCAGATTATCGACCGCTTTCGTTTTATTAAAAGTCTTCCGCACCTCATGTAAGGATAACATCTCTACCCCCGATTCTTTCTAAAAAGCGCCGTTTATTTGACAATGAATTTCAGGAAACGTCGTTTCCCGACTTTAGTAATATATTCGCCCGATTCTTGAATTGTAAAATTAATGTCGCTGATTTTCTCGTCGTTGACGCGCACTCCGCCCTGCTGGATCAGACGGCGCGCCTCTCCACCGGAGGTCACGGCCCGGCTGTCGGTCAGTAATTTGGTTAAAAGCCGCGGGAGTTCCGTCGCCGGTACGATGATTTCTTCGATATCGTCCGGGATTTCCTTTTTGCTGAAAACCTGTTCGAAATTCTGTTCGGCTGCCCGGGCTGCTTCTGCAGAATGATACATGGCTATGATCGTTCGCGCCAGTTCTTTTTTGACGGTCATCGGATTAGTTTGACCGTCTGTCAGGCGTTCTTTAACATTGTGTAATTGTCCGAGAGTGTAATCAGTAATAAGGGTAAAATATTTGGCGATTAGGTTGTCAGGAATCGACATGACCTTGCCATACATTTCCGCCGGTTCGTCGTCAATGCCGATGTAGTTGCCCAGACTCTTGCTCATGCGTTGTGAGCCGTCGATACCCTCCAGCACTGGTAAGGTCAAAATGACCTGTGGTTCCTGGCCGTACTCGCGCTGGACATCGCGGGCGGTCAGCAGGTTGAATTTCTGCTCGGTGGCGCCGAGTTCGACATCCGCCTGAATGGCAAACGAGTCGTAGCCCTGCATCAGCGGATAGAAAAACTCATGCAGGCTGATGGGATTACCCTCTTTATACCGCTTGGTAAAATCGTCCCGCTCCAG
Source organism: uncultured bacterium (assembly GCA_964576275.1). Lineage (GTDB taxonomy): Bacteria > Fidelibacterota > UBA2242 > UBA2242 > UBA2242 > JAGNGI01. Next base: position 249,720 of record CAZNUN010000002.1, read on the forward strand.
AATGCGGGCAATGGTGAATTTCGCGGCTAATTTCATGATCTCGTCGAATCGCATGTTTTTAAACCATTCGCCGTTGTAATGAACTTCGGTTTTACTGCGATCCAGAATCTTGAAGAACTGGTTCTCGTAGGTTTCCGCATTTTTAATCAAAGTCTCATATTTGAGGCGCGGACGGGTTTCGTTTTTACCGCTCGGATCGCCGACCATGCCGGTGTAATCGCCGATAATCAGAACGATCTTATGACCGAGTTCCTGGAATTGACGCAGTTTGCGAATCCCGACCGTGTGGCCGAGATGAATATCCGGCGCGGTCGGATCGAAGCCCTGTTTGATCCGCAGCGGCTGATTGGTTCGGATGGATTTTTCGAGTTTCCGGGCTAATTCTTCCTCTGAGATCAGTTCCTCGGTCCCTCTTTTGATGATTTCCAGTTGCTCTTTGGCTGGTAAAAACATGCCCGTTATCCTTTTCTTAGACGTTCCAGTTCGCGACGGGCGTCCTTATCGGCGATCGCCTCGCGTTTATCGTATTGTTTTTTGCCCTTGGCCAGCCCGATTTCGACTTTAACCCGACCCTGTGCAGTGATATAGATCCGCAGCGGGATCAGGGTAGCGCCCTTGTTCTCGACACTGCGCTGCAGACGTTTGATCTCGTTGCGATGCAATAGCAGACGACGATCCCGCTCGGGGTCGTGATTGTCGTATCCGCCAAAATCGTAGGGCGAAATATGAGTCTTCAGTAGCATAAGTTGCTGGTTGACGATCTTGGCGTAGCTGTCTTTCAGATTCACCTGCCCGGCCCGAATCGACTTGACTTCCGTGCCTTTCAGCTCAATGCCGGCTTCGAGCTTATCCAGGATAAAATAATCATGGAAAGCTTTCTTATTGGTAGTTACGTTTTTTACATCGTCCTTTGGCACGCGGAAAATTTAATTCTTTTGCCTTAACTTCCAATGTAAATCTTGGAGAACTCGGCCAGGCGTTATAAATTTGGCCGTTATTTGAAGCCCGGGTGGTGGAACTGGTAGACGCGCTAGGTTCAGGACCTAGTCTCCGTACGGAGGTGCGAGTTCAAGTCTCGCCTCGGGCACAATCCCAAGAATGAAAAATGCCCGCTGAATGGGCTTTTTTATTATCCGAATTTACACCGGGCTCAGCCCGGATAATATTATTGATTTACTGATTAGATGAAAACCGGATTTGAAATAATTTCTGATCCGCCGGTCGGGATTTCCTGGCGGTCAGATCAACCTGAGTAATGGGCGTGATCGGAAAACCCAGCGCCGTAAACTGAGCTTCGATCGCTCGATAATCGATAATGGAAGAATCATAGCGGAAAGTACACAGGCGGGCATCCTGATCGAAGATCACGGTCTCAACGCCTTTTATCATTTTCATCAGTTCCTGGACATGCTTTTCCGATTGCTGATCGAGCACTCCGCCGACCCGGACCGAAACCAATTTACTGCTTGAAGAATATTCCTGTCCAACAAACAATATCCCGATCGCAAATAAAATCAGGACGGATATTGTAAAGAAACCAACAGTACGTCGCCTCAACTCTCACACCCTAATTTTACACTACCCTAAAAAAGCGCTGTAATTTAAAGACCTATTTCAGGGAATCAAAGAATTATTATTGTGATAGGATAGCTCACCGCTGCATTAACATTCTTATTTACAGATATGCGAGGATAATCCCGGAACAGTCGGAGACGTTTTTCGACTTAGTGCTTCTTACCGGATCACTTCCCGCAGTTTGGCGGCTTCAGCCTGACCTCTATTCTCGTTGACAAAATACAGGAAAATAGCCCCGGTCAAAAACAACAGCGAGATCGAACCGATACCGATGCGTGAAGCCAGATTGGCCGTCAGTCCGGCTTTCCGGGCTAATAAACCCACAGTACCAATCAGAAACGGTCCGAATATAACTGAAAATTTACCCAGCATATTATAAAAACCATAAAATTCCGCGCTCTGCTCCTTCGGGATCAGACGGGAATAGTACGATCGGCTAATCGCCTGAATTCCACCCTGAACCAATCCGATCACGATCGCCAGCAGATAAAACTCCCTAACATTTTTCATAAGCACCGCGTAGGCGGTCACTCCCAGATAGACTGCAATTGCCAGAAACAAGGCTTTTTTCGGATTCCATTTCTCAGCGAGTTTGCCGAATAACAGGGCTGCCGGAAAACCGACAAACTGCACAATCAACAGCGCCACTATCAGCGAACTGGATGGAAATCCGATTGACATTCCATAATCGACCGCCATGCGGATGATGGTATCTACCCCATCAATATATAACCAGTAGGCGATTAAAAAGATCATCACGACTTTAAGATGCCGAACCTGTTGGAAGGTTTTCACCAACTGTCCGAAACCTCTCCGGATATAATGCGTATGGTGAGCGGATTCCGGTTCGCGGCGACGCTCCTTGATATACAGTATTAATGGAATTGTAAATAATCCCCACCAGAGACCCACCGAAAGAAAACTGACTCGGATCGACAGGTATTCCTGCGCCGGGGTGAGGTAATCGGTTGTTATCGAAATCCGTCCGGTGTGATTGGCTAAACCGGTGACGCCTTCGAGTTGCCGGTTTTGAAACGATTGATACGTGATTGGATTTTTAAACGTGATTCGGGCAGAATCGGATTGATTCAGTACCTGAGTAAGTTCTCCGATCGTGAACTCTCCGTCAGCAGTATTTCGGGCTTTAATCTGTCCGGTTTTAGCGTCTCCGAACGAAACGCTTTTCTGCAGTAAACCTGCATCCATTTGCGGCGGAATATTAAAGCGAACGACGGCAGTGTTATCATCACCACATGAGAGTATTTCCATTGGCAGAGTCAGCTCGCTGGTGACAATCGCCCGCCCGACGGACTCTTCGTCGGGAATCGAAAAATCTTTATCCGCTTCGATCCGGATCACCACGGCGTCTTTTGTAAGAGATTGCTGAACAAGCGCCTTCTCTTCCACCGGAAACCCAAACGCTCCGGGCATCAGATACCACAGAACATTAAACAGAAACAGCAAGCCGCCGCCCAGATATCCCAGGGCATAGCCTTTGGCTGAGATATAATCGATCTTTTTCGCGGAAGCAACGTCCGGCAGCAAACCGTCATAAAAGGTGTTTGCGCCGGCAAAGCCCAGCGATCCGGCGACATATAGTATCGCCGCCAGCAACCATTGTCCATATCCGACCATAAACAGGCAGGTGGTCATCAATACCCCGAAATAAGCGAAAAAGATCAGGAATTTTTTCTTTGCCGAGCTCTGGTCGGCGATTGCCCCCAGGATCGGCGACAACAAAGCCACGATCAGCGAACCAATCGAATTGGCATAACCCAGCATAGCGGTGCTGGTGTTGACGTCCGCGCCGGCGCTCCAGAAACTCTTGAAAAAAACCGGGAAAAAACCGGCCATGACGGTCGTGGCGAAAGCCGAATTCGCCCAATCGTACATTGTCCATCCAAAAACCTGTTTATCTTTAATCAATGCCATAATTCATCCTGTCACTTTAAGTCATTCAATAGTCATTCAATGGTCATTCAATTGTCATTCGGTGGTCATTCAATGGTCATTCAATTGTCATTCGGTGGTCATTCAATAGTCATTCAATGGTCATTTATTGTCAATAAGTCATTAAGACCTTCAATCATTCGTTCAATTTTAATTTTGACCTTTGAAATGTGAAATCTAAATAAAATCACCAGGGCTTTTCCGCGGAACAATATTCGGTCAGAACAAGAATCCTATATCGATATAAAGCTGACTGCCGGATTCCTTACTGAACGCCATTTCGGCATAAACGATAAAATTTTCATTCCAGCCGATATGAACTCCAGCCCCTTTTCCGGTATGCATATTGGTGAATCCGCCCTTCAGATCGTTTTCATGCCAGACCCGGCCGAAATCGAAGAAAGTGTTGGCGGCTAAATAAAAATCCTGATTTGCCAGGGTGAATTCATAGAATCGGTATCGCAGTTCCATATTCATGATGAATTTCGTCGGACCGATATAGCGGTTTTTATAGACCCCACGAATCGAACGGTAGCCGCCGACGCCTTCATCGATCCGAAAGGAACTGCCGAAAGGATAATACAGCAAAAAAGGCGCCTCGCCAAATATATTTTCAAATAAAATCCGGTTGGCATAAACCAAGTTTTTATGCAGCGTGAAATAACGCCGGTCGGTGAGCGTTAAACGCAGGAAATTGTTATCACTGCCGATCAAGCCGGTGTACCATTCTCCGACAATGTCCGTCCAGACGCCGCGGTTCGGCGCCGGCTCATTATCCCGCGAGTCGTACACTAACCCGAATTTAAGGAAATCGTTGAACGATTTTTCCGTATCGCGTACTGTCAGAATACCGGCCTGGCTGTCCTGTTCGAATTTGGTCGGAATACCGTCGTTCTCATTCTCTCCGCTACGCACCTGATAAAAGCCCAGTCCGCCCAATACGGAGATCAGCGGTCGTCCGTCTGCGCGGTATTTCAGGGCTTTCAGCACGTTGGCATAAACGATCACTTGTTCGGACTTGAGGGTTAAATATTGTTTGCCATGCGTAGTATCGACACTCTCGCCCTCGTCGTCGGTTTCAATCCAGTCGGCATTAAATTTCGAGTCGTTACCCAACCCGTAATATGGCAGAAAACCTTCCTTCTTATAGCGGACCCGACCATTGATGCGCAGACCGTCTCCCAAAATATAGGGTGAATCGAAAAAGATGGCGTGATCCTGTTTGCCGCGCGTGGTAAAGAATATCTGATTATTAATCTTGAAATAGTAAGGCGCATATCCGCCTTTGGAATAATTGAAAACATCCAGGATTGCGCCATAACCGAAACCTTCATCCGCATTGTAATTAATCGCCGGTACACCGCCCCAGCCCCAGCCGGTGCGCTCTTTGGCCTGAATAGCATTGACTAAAAACAACAATGCCAGCATTGCAGACGCGCATAAATATCTTTTCATATTCACCTCAAATAAAAAATAGGAGGAGCCATTACGACTCCTCCTATTATTCCTTAATCCGCCATAATAATTACAGTTTTACCTGGACGCCGAAGCCGAAGCCGAAAGTGGTCTGGTTGTATTTTTCCACTCCGGTTGCATTCTCACCTTCAAAATAGGTCGTATTTAAGGCTCCCAGGTTAACATTAATCTTGGGACTGACTGAGTAGAGCAGGCCGCCACCCATAGTGAAAGTGTCGAGATTGAAATCCATATCACTCTGCGACTCTTCCGAAGCGCCCTGTTTGCTATACAATCCTCCCAGGCTGATTTTCATCTTCTCGGTTAAAGCATATTCAGCGGCTAAACCGGCTTCCATACCATTATCGAAGCCTTCTTCATCGCCATCCCAATCTACCGCGCTGTTGCCGAAATAATTAAAATCGGACATCAGTTTTATCTTGCCCATTTTGTAGGAAACACCGATGGCTAACAGCGACGGCATATCAGAGCCGTACTTGGCGCCATCTGGGAATAAGCCCGTATCGTCTTTCTCGGTTTCGTTTTCCAGTTCCATTTTGGTAATTGTTTCATAACGGATACCGATATTCAGATTTTCATTCGGGCTGATATTGACGCCAATAATCCCGGCGATGCCTGAACCACTCTGAGCGGCGTCGACTTCTTTATCAGAAGTGCTAGCCTTAATCGTATTTCCTGTGTTGGTCATGTTGGATGAAATTGCAGTATAATATGTTGCGGCCGTACCAATATCCATTCCAGTAGGATCATAACCAAACGCTTGCAAACCAGCAGCCAGCTGACCACTTGGATCCGCAACTGAAAGAGGTGTCGTAGATGGTGTACCTGCACTTATTGCATTTGTTAATTGAGTGGCTGCAGCAGCCGTTGTGGTCGCCTGTGTCTCAAAAAATTCATAGGGCGCTTCCCAATTTCCAGCCCGATAAACCTCAATATTTTTTAAAGACCCGACATAACTGTTACTGGCCATGACATAACGCGCGCCGCCGAACACTGAAATCATATCATTGATTTTATAGGATACGCCACCCTGCATACCATAGTAGATTGATGAACCTTCGAAATTGACATCCAGTCGATAATCAGAGACTCCGATACTGGCAAGACTAGTTTTCAAAGCCGAAACCGGAACTTCAAAAGACGGAAGCCCTTTATCGAAAGTCGCACTACCGCCGCCACCGATTGGCATAAAACCGCCGGACAGTACCAACTTATCCATCTTAAATGCCACATATGCCGTCGGGAAAACCGGAGCGAAAACCTCGCCGACGAATTCATCGTTACTTAAAGTAGCGGTGCTGTTGGTGATTGTTTTTGTCTGCCAGATCGATTGGTTACTGATATCCAGGAACAGACCGTTGCAGCACAGTTTGGTCAATCCGGCTGGATTGAAGTAAACCGCATCCACATCGGTCGAAGCGTTGCGGTTTAAAGTCCGCATAAAGGCCGCGCTCTGGTTAGTGTTCGTAACCAGACCGCCGGCGAAAACAGTTCCGCCAACCAGCAGAACCACACATAACAAAACACGCATGATTTTCATGTTCTTTCTCCTTTTTTTCTCGTTATTTGAGTTATATGGAAGGAATATCTTTTTAAAATAATCCCCTCGACTACCTAATGGTTCTATTTTACATTACCGTAAAACAAGCAATCAATATTTACTCACTAACCTCGGCGTAAATATATAAAAAAGAAAACGAAAACAAAATTTATTTTTTTTGGACCGGGTAAAGCAGATAAGTGAGTCGGGTTTTCTGAAAGACTGTGGCGGCGGCGTTCCAATTAGCCAGCATCGGTATCAGATCGGCGCCAATATCCACCCAGATGCGAAAGTCCGGTCCGCCGGCAAATCTGTCGATGGCCTCCGGGTCAATCCATTTGAACTGATTCGGATAGAGACGCGAAATAACCGCTGTCAGCCCGATCCCGAACCGATACGAATCGAATCGTGGTAAATCCCTGAGGCGCACACTGATTCCAGAGCACTCTACATTCGCATAGATTGGATGGGCATTCCCGGCATTTTCGGCACGCGGAGTAAAATTTACTGGGTAGACGTCCACGCCCTCAAAGCGCTGTCTGGTCACTGCCTGCGCCAGTTCCGGACCGGAAATCCAGGGCGCCCCGATAAACTGATACGGCTGAATAGTACCGATTCCCAGGCTTATATTGGCATATTGCAGATAAAACAAACCGGCCTGTAGCACAGCCGATTCCTCATCCGGGACATTTCGATCTGGGTAATTCCACTTCAGACCGGTCGTTGCCCAGCGCATATCGCGGTCATAATTCGCCATCCGGACAACGGTAAGCGCGGCGGATCGTTCGGTCTTAAGCCAATTTTCCTCATTAATTAATATTGCCAGTTCTCCAAGCGTCAAACCGTACCGGGCTGGTAAAGGCAGTCCACCGGTAAAGCGCGAGGCAGACGAAATCGGCCCGCCTGTCTCGATCCCCATGAGCGGATTGGGACGATCGAGCACCACCACGGGAATCTGCCGCTCGGCTCCGGCTCTCAACACCGAGATCAAAACTCCCAGCGCCAGCGACTCCCGCAGGCCGGAATACGCCAGATCAACGACAATCTGATCGACTTTTTCCAGCATCTCCGGCTGCAACTGGTAATCCGCCCAGCTCAGAGTATAAAACCGAACGGAGGTGTTCGTATCGCTGTTGGAGTAAATAAAGCCGGTTTCCGCCACAGCCGCCGGAGCATCGTCCATTAAAATGAAAGCCTGGCACCTTTCAGGTATCTCAGTCTGAAAAATATCAAAGATCAACCGCCCGGCGAGCGATTGGCTGCCAGGACTTGCAATGATCGCCAGACTACGGCCAGTCAGCGGCATATATTTATATTCAACCACCAGATCCAGGCCTGTCCGGAAGGCAGTCGAATCATTCACCGTCTGCAAAGCCACAATCGCCGAATGACGATAATCAGCCGACTGAGCCGATCCAGAAGAAAACAACAACCAAACGACAAACCAGAGTCGCATATGATGCGCCTGGTGGTTATTTTTACTATTTCGGAAAAAATTAATCCGTTTTATTCCCGATAATACTTTGCGTAACAATGCCCGTAAGAATCGTTACACTGCAACCGATCAGAGTGTACCAAGTCCAGTAAACAACCGGCGGCCGACCGAGAGCGATTGGTAAAACGATGAAAGCCAGCATCGCCAGAATTCCGGCCGAAAATCCATAAATCGCCGCCTTTTGACCGACTTTCCGAAAAAGCACCCCCAGCAGAAACGTACCCAACAATCCGCCATATGTGATTGAGGATATGCTGAGCGCCACCTCCACGACCGACTGCAGGATATTGATAAACAGAAAAGCGACTGCCGTCAATATTAAAGCCCAGAAAATCGTCAAAGACCGTGAAATTTTCAGGTCTCTGACCGGATCGTCAGTTCGGGCAAAATGCGGTTTGTAAATGTCCATCATCGCCGAGGATGAAAGCGAACTCATCGAACCGGCCAGCGTTGACATCGCCGCGGCGAATAGTCCGGCAATAATAAAACCGCGGATACCGACCGGTAAATTGTGAATGATAAAATAGGGAAAAATTTCATCGGCTTTCCCGAAAAGCTGTCCGGGTCCGACTGGCGCTCCTTTATAATAGGCAAAAAGCATCAGGCCAACAAATAAGAACAGGGCAAACTGAATGATCACGATTACGCCGCTGGCAATCAGGGCTTTCTGGCTGTCTTTCAACGTCCGGGTGGTCAGCAAACGCTGGACGATCAGCTGGTCGGTGCCATGCGAAGCCATCGAGAGGAAAATCCCGCCGATCAGACTGCCGATCAGAGTATATGGCTCGGCGAAAAAGCCTGTCAATCCGCCGCCAAAGCCCCACTTCAGCATTGAAAATTTATTTACACTGCCGCTCAATTCCCTGACCGTTGCCAGCCCTTCCGGCATTCGCCTGAAAAGAATCACCAGTGCCAGGATAGCTCCACCCAGGTAAATGGTCATTTGCAACACATCCACCCAGATAATACCCTTGACTCCGCCTGTGTAAGTATAAATAATCGTCACAAGCGCAATCACGACGATCGAAAGCGAATAGATCTGGATGTTCGACCAGCCGGCGAAAAACGGAAAAGACCGGAAAATAATCGCCAGCGGGATTGAAGTCGCAAAGAGGCGCACCCCGTCGGCGGCCACGCGCGTGAACAGGAAAACGATCGAAGCATAACTGCGGGTCGAACGCCCGAATCGGCTTTCCAGCAATGCATAAGCCGTCACGAGCTCGCCCTTTTTATAGGCCGGCAGAAAAATAACACTGACTATGATCCTGCCGATTAGGTAGCCGACTGTAACCTGTAAAAAATTCAGGTTGGTCATATACGCCAGACCCGGAATGCTGATAAAGGTCAGCGTGCTGGTTTCGGCGGCAACGATGGCAAAGGCCACCGCCCACCACGGAATATTAGAACTGCCCAGAAAATAATCTTTCACCGAGCGTTGTTTGCCTCCTGACAAACTACCGATGAGGGCTACAATTATCAGATAAAGGATAACGACTATGAAATCAATAGTCTGAAAACCGGTCTGCACATTCGCCAAAATTCACCTCAGGAATTAGTAGATTAAACCCCATATATTACACCGCATCGTCATTTAATCCTTTTTCTTGCCGAAACCCGGATCAATTTTCGCTAACCCAGCCACCAGAAAACTCGGAATCGTGCAGATCATTATATAAATAAAAAACCATTTATAACCCATCAGATCCTGCAGTTTGCCGCTGATCATTCCCGGCAGCATCATTCCTAAAGCCATAAAGGCCGTCGCAATGGCGTAATGGGAAGTCTTGAATTCACCCTCCGCCAGATAAAGCATAAACAGCATATAGCCTGTAAAACCGAAACCATAGCCGAGCTGCTCGATCCCCACGCAAATTGTAACAATCAGAAAATTATCCGGCTGTACCTGCGATAGATAAACATATACCAGGTCGGGAATGTTGATTGCCAGCGCCATCCAGACTACCCATTTCTTCAGGCCATCGCGTGAGGCGATCACTCCGCCCAGAATACCGCCGACCGTCAGACAAATCACTCCCACCGTTCCGTAAACGAATCCAACCTGCGTCGTGGTCAGTGCCAGCCCGCCGGCTTCCTGACTGTCTAACAGGAACGGCGAGGCGATCTTGACCAACTGCGATTCGGCCAGACGATAAAACAGCAGAAAGAACATCCCCGAGACAATCCCCTTTTTCTGGAAAAAGCTGACGAAAACATCTAACCAGCCGGACGTCAACTCTTTGGTCCGGGTTTTGATATTTTCCAGACCCATCGGAATCATGAACTTATGATAAATGCCGAACAGGAGAAAAATGACCCCCAGAGCCGCAAATGATACCGCCCAGCTTAACGGTGTATTCCCGGCCGTCGCCAGAAACTCGGACTCGGTCCTCTCCTTCAAACGGTGGTCGGTTCTCAAAGTAACCCTGACCGGCTGATCCCAGTTCTCTGTGTTAAATTCGAACCGGCCGGAACCGATTAACTGAATGTCCTTACTGCCTTTTTTACGACCAAAATTCACCGTCACAATTTTACCCGCCTCCGGAGCTGCCGATAATCTGATAAAAACACTGGCAGAGTCATAGTCAGGCCGGCTGATGTCTGCAAGCGGCACCTGTACCACCGGTGGAATTATCACTATGGCTGGTTTTTCCGATAAGATCACCGCCTCCGGAGTCTGCATTTCCGCGATTGTCGTGATTTCATCGGCTGGAACCGCAACCGCCTTAAGGTTGACCGGCTCCAGACCGGTGTGACCCATTATGTAACCGGCCAGCATCACAATTAAACCTTGCCCGACTATCATGGCAAAACGATAAAAGGTGCTGCGAATGCCGACGAACCAAGTCTGTTGATGTTCATCCAGACCGATCATATAATACCCGTCGGCGGCAATATCATGAGTAGCCGATGCAAAAGCCACTAACCATAAAATCACCAGACTGAGCACAAACCACAGTGGCAGCTGGATCACCAGCGCTACTCCAATGAAACAGAATCCCAGCAGGATTTGGGTAATTAAAACCCAGTTCCGCTTGGTCGAAATAATATCAACGAATGGGCTCCAGAGTGGTTTTATCACCCAGGGCAGATAAAGCAAACTGGTCCAAAAAGCCAGCACTGTATTCGACACTCCCATGGTTTTATACATGATCACCGAAACCGTCATGGCCACTACATAGGGAAGACCTTCGGCAAAGTACAGGCTGGGAACCCAGAGCCAGGGTGAACGTTTTTTAACCGGTGTAGTTTTATCTGCTGCCATTTTTCCTCTGTGCTTTATGAATTAATAGATCTTTTCAAGCCGGGCGCCGGGGTAATAATGCGCGATAATCTGGGATGCTGTATAACCTTTCAATGCCATGCCCAGCGCGCCGATCTGACAATAGCCGACTCCGTGTCCCCAACCGGCGCCTTTCAAAATGAACGCCGTGGGCACGGAACCGTTGTGATTTTCTTCATCCACAACGAAAGCCGAACTGTACAGAAATAAATCGTGGAAAGTTTCCCGGATAACATACTGATCTTCGACGACAATCTGTTTCTCTTCTTTATCTTTGGTATAATAATTTATTGCCACGCTGATCAGACGACCGGACTTGCCTCTCTTAAGCGGCTGGATACTCTTGATCGCCGCCGCCTCCAGATTCAATTTCAAATTGAACAAGGCCGTGATCTTTTTCTGAGTCAGGCGGAACGTCCAACGAAAATAATGACCTTCTTCGTCAACGTTGCCGAGGTATTTTTTCAGATCTTTTTCCGGTACGACCGCCGGACTACAGAAAGCCGACGGCGGATTTTCGATCCAATTGCGGACCTTCTCTTCGCTGTCTAACGGCAGCGCCGGATGGCTATACCCGACCGGAGCGTCCAGCACCGAATCCAGATAGGGCACCGGACTGCCCGCCCAGACATTTTCAAAGGCTTCACTCACGCCGCCGCAGCTCTTAAAATACCGCGCGTCGGCAATTTTATCCCCGTATAATAGCACCTGCCCGGCGGTGCGGTAAGCGCCCCGGATTGATTGCTCCGACAAGAAAGACGTTCCCTGGTAACGCTGGCAGCAATCGTCATTACATACGTCCATTCCGAGATGACGATGTTTCATTTCCACGTTTGCCAGCATCCAACTACGCGCTACGATGGTTTGCGATTCGATCAAAGCGGCCGGACAGGCGGCGCTCATCTCGGAGGTCGCCACACACATCAGATACTGCTCGATCGGCAGATCATTGATCAGAATCAGGATCCCGTCCCGGAGACTAACCTCGATCGCGCCCGGCAGAAAGACATCAATAAATTTTTTCCAGTGAAAACCGCGTCCAGCGACGACATTTCTGACCTTGATCCCGGCTTTGTGGGCGATTTTGATATTTCCTTCCGCCGGAGCAATTGTCCATTTTGACTGCGCTCCTTTTTTTAAGCCGTTAATTAAAAGGGCGATGCGTTCCTCTTCCGCCAGAAACTCGACCTGCTCGCCGCCTTTAAAAGCCACCGTCAAACCGGTTCCATCAATCAATTGATAAACCGGATTAAGGGGAATCTCAACGGCTATCATACGACTGGCATCAACCGGTAGAAAAATTCCGACCCGGATGATTGGTTCTTGGGCAGGAATCACATTGGGCTCAAGCATGGTTTTTCCCTTTCCAGGTTAAATAGGCATCTATCCCGGCTCCAAGGGCCGGGGCTTCCCTTAGATTCGATATTTTAATACGCTTAAGATCCAGCCGGCCGCCAGGACAATAATGTTCCCGGGCGGATCGTTCAAGCACCGGCGAAGCTGTGATCAATTCGGTCAGTTCAGCGACAAACGGCGCCCAAAGCACCATATCGCCTTTTGATTCACGCAACAGGTCTCCCAGCCTTTGACCGATAATCAGGCTGTCAAATAACACCTTTTTAAAATTATGTTCTTTGGAAGGTGTCGGCCGATTAGGATTAACAAAGCCGAAAACTCCCTGCCAGCCGGCGTACAACGAGGTAATTCTTTCGTACATCAGCAGCGCCATGAAATGTGCCACGGTCTGCATAGTCTTTACCGCCGGTTCTTCACCGCTCAAAGCCCGGGCGCGGATTTGCGGAGGAAAAATGCCAACCTTGTTCAACTCGTCCAGAGATTTGCCTACCAATTCGCTGTAGATCGACTGAATGCCCTGCGAAGAAACATATCTCTCCACCGAAAAACCTGACGGACATTTCATTTCCCAGGCTTTGACGAACCAGCCCTTAGTTTCATCCAAAGGAATGACGTGCCCATGCAGTTTGAGCGCATCCGCTGCGCCGGTGCCACCGCCCAGATAATAGGAATTACGCTCCTGGCGGAATGAACCGTCGCTGGCGTATTCTTCGCCGATGCCGCAGTAATAAGCATCGCTGCCGATATGACTGATGGGCTGTACCAATTCAACTCCGTCCGCTTGCAAATCATGCTCGATCCGTGCGGCGTAATCAATCATGCGCGGACCGTTTTTCAGAACCGCAATGCCGCGCTCGTCTTTGGTTTTTATACCCGGCATACCGATGCCGATCAGCACCCGTTTTTTACCGCTGCATTCCGCGATTTTTATAATACTACGTGACGCCGCCCCGATATAACAATTCGATTGGATCATTTCTTGATCGGTTGGTGTAATCTGGCCGGCTTCCCATTCATTCAATTGCAGATTCAGGTCGACCGGTTTAAAATTCTCGATATATCCGTCAATCTCACGATACGATTTGATAACGTTGATGTCACCCAGTGTAAAGGCGCGGCCGTTATCTTCAAAATCAATCGACCAGCCATTGACCTTAGTGGCTCCGCCGTCTATTCCGATTAACAAAAAGTCATCTTGCATTTACTACTCTCTATAAATTTAGTTACCAATATAACCTTGATCCGATGAATACTTATTAACAAATTTACTTAGTCAAATTCAATTATCTGTTTTTCTATATCCGTGTAGATTGCATCGATTTTTTGCTGGATTTCAATAGTCTTAGTCAAAGCGGTTATAATCCGGCAATAATGGGGTGCATCGTCCATAATACGACCTTTACGATCTTTCAGGTATTTCTGTAAAACCTGATAACCGCCAATTTGATAGCGCCAGACTTCCGGTGGAATGCCTTCGAAATATTTATCCCGATTGATATAGATTCGTTGTATTTCTTCATTGTATTCAACTTTCTCAATCCGGCTGTTATCACCACTGCCCTGGTAATGGGCTATCGGAGTATCAAGCAACGGACTTTTTAATAGGTGCAAGTCAGCCAGAATATTGCCCAGTTTACTGGTGGTCTTGAATAATTTATAGTCAGCCGGAAAAGGTACGCGCGGAAAATCAATCTTTAAAAATTCAGCGTAAGTCTTACGGTAAATATTACTATAAAGAACGCCATAGATATAATAGTATATTTCCTCCGGAGAAGGTTTTTTCCCAAAGGCAGTTTCCAGATACTTGAAGATCACCGGTGCGATATTGGCTTTTCGCCCGTATTTTTCCTTTGGCTCAAAAAGCATCATGGTGGTAATATGATGACCGGGATTGTCTTTTTTAATTTTTTCGGGATATAAGTATAAAGGAAACACATAATCTATTGTCTTTAATGATACTGCGACATGTTCAACAATTCCTTTACCACAAAGACAATGTCGCCATGGGATCTTCGTTTCTACTCTTTTAGGCATTATTAGAGCGATATTATCTTCCATCATATGTCGCATGACTTCCAGACGCATTCGCTCAATTAACGAATCATGATAGAATAAATACTGAATATCAAACGGGCGATATAAAATAGGTTTGATATAATCATCAATATTGGAAATATTCGCGACAGATTCCCGGACTTCTTTTATCTTCCAATTTGATTTATCCTTGAGGTTGAAAGCCTGGGCAATTAATGAATCTGGATGGGAAAGATTCCTGAACTGAAGAATTCTATTTTTCAAATCTCTTTTATTTATATCTATGACAAACTGATCTCTGGAAGTAACCACGCCGACACTATTGACTGGAAAAATCTCATTAACCTTTTTCCACTTCAGGTACTGCTGTATCTTTTCAGTATCTCTTTTTATCAGAAAGTAGTGGGGACTTTTTGGTTGTATTTCCTTGTAATTTTTTACCGCAAATTCGTGTTTATTGAGCCAATTATACTTTTCCTCACGTAAGCCAAATAGATCTGAATGATAAATCTTCGGTTTTTTTCTGGTCTTTCTCTTTACAAAAAGCGCGATCGCAACGCCCTGGCGAATATCGAATACATTTTCATCTTTGCCGCCTTCCGGAGTGGTTTCCTTCTTCAAACTGTTGCCGTGCAGGTCAAGAATATAAATCTCGTCAAAAGTTTTCATTAAGCTCTGGCGCATGCCGCGAAAGGTGGGATTGTCCAAATAACTATGGTTAGTAATCATCCCCACAATACCATAGCCAGATTGTTGAATTTTCCATTGGGCAAAACGCAGAAATTTCACATAATCGTCTTGTAGCCACTTGGGATTTTTCTCATCAAGCGGTTTTCCATCTACTTTATAATAACTCTGCGTACCGTCAAGGTCTTCTTTTAATAAACGTTCCGTCCACTCATTGATATTGGATGAGATGCCGCTGTAGGGCGGATTGCCCAGAATCACCAATATCGGCCGTTCTTTTTTGATTTTACCTGCCAGGTGACTTTCCTCACTCAGCGAGCTCAAGCCCGGAATTAAAATTTGTTTGATCTCCTCCATCTCGAGGGTGTTTGTGAGGTAAAGCTGAAAACGTTCGTCATCCGCCATTTTATAGCCGAGTTCCTCAAAAATAAAACCCATCTTAAGATGGCCGATAGCATAAGGCGCCATCATCAATTCAAAGGCATAATAATTTGGCAGGATTGTCTTTTTAATCCACTCGTGCAAATCGCCTGCGCCGTACTTATCTTTGTGCTCCTGCACCGCCAGGCGAATAGCTTCAGCGGGAAAGGTCAATGTGCCGCCCGCCGGATCGAGTAATTTAACCTCCTCACTGGCAAGCCCGTCTGCCAAACCGAAATGGGATTTCAGGATCGAATGAACGGCACGCACGATATAACCGACTATCGGTTCCGGTGTGTAATAAACTCCCCGGCGTTCCCGGATTTCCGGATCATAAGTCGATAGAAAAGTCTCATAAAAATGGATAATTGGGTCCTTGCCTTTGCCGGTCTTATAATATTCATGCAGAATTTTATTGACATTCGTAACGTGTAAAATTTCGGCAATATCGTCTACAATGATCTGCAAAGATTGAGGTGGTTCTTCAAGTGAGATAAATCGAAATATATCCCGTAAAATGCCAACTGTGTGGGGAATATAATCAAATGCAATCCGCCGGTTAAATTCACTTCGGCCGGATGGCACTCTGGTGCGCGCCGCAAACAACCCATAAGTGATCGTCTGAGCGTAAAGATCGGCGAATTGCTTTTCGGATAAAGTGCCGATCAGATAGGTCTTAAAGGCTTCATAAAAGCCGATGATTTGTTTATGTCCTTTGCTATCATTACTCTCCATTTCAACGGTAATGACCTCATCCCGCAAAAAGCGGGTGCGATTCGCCAGCTCAACCGCCAGGGTTCGCGCCGTTTGAATCATTGGTAACGAAAAAGAAAAAAACAGGTCGAGGAGCTCTTTAAATTTGTCAATGTTTTCGACCGGCGGCGGCATTTTTAATTTTTGGGCTATAACCGGTCGGCCAATCATCACCTGAGCTACTTTCTGACCATTCCGATAAAGCCTAAATTCATAGAAATTAGTTAAAATGACATTCGGAAATGTAGAACGATAGCGTTTTAATTGCTCTGTATCCTCGACGTCCTCGAGATTGGTCACCGAAGGATCTTTGGCTTCAATGTAGCCGGTGATGTGGTTTTTGCCATCCCAGATGCGAAAATCGGGATTGCCCGCCTCAGTTTTTTTAGGAAGAATCGTGATATCAATATTTCTTATATCTTGGGCATCAGCGTATTGCCTGATTAGTTCGTCGAGGTGCTTATAATAGCTCTCTTCCCGGGCGTCGCCGCGATTGAAAGTGCGGGAAAGATTCGATAGATATCGTTCCACTAATTCTTTCACTAAGCCGGCTTCCTTCTGATGTGAAAATATGATATTTGAATCATTATTTCCGATGCAAGTCCTTAATTTTCTGCCATTGCTTTATTCAGTTTAATACGCCGTCTGACCGTTTCCAGGCGCATATAATCCTTGGCTTCGTCGTTGCGATCGATTGTGTTTTGATCGATACTGTGATCGGTGCCGCCAGCATGCCGTACGACATCATAGATCGGTTCCCAGACCCGGCCAATCCGGTACTTCTCGCTGATTTTCAGCACCAGGTCGTAGTCTTCGCCGTAATTACGGGCGTAAGGTTCATCGTTAATGTCAAAATAACCCATTTCCTTTATTATCCGGATCGGGATCGAACGCGGCGCTCCGGCGCCATTGATATGCAACAGGTTATTGCGCCCGTTTTCATCCGTCCATTCGGCATGTGTTACGACCGGAATTTGCTCCATACGAACGAATTGGCCGTCGGACTTCTTCTCCCAAACCTCGTATGAGCCGATCACCATGCCGATTTTTTCATCCGAATTATAGACTTCAACGATTTTTTCGACGGCATCCGGTTTCAGACGATCGTCGGAATCGAGTTGCACATAATAGCGACCGCGGGCGATTTTCACTCCGAAATCCAGCGATAATCCAATGTTATTTATGTCCGCGACAACCAACCTGACGGGCGGCCGCGCCGGATCGTACAGATCGCCTTCCGGCAGATAGCGACGAACTTCGGCCACGGTCGGATCCAGCGGACCGCCATTGACCACCACGATTATCTCGATTTCTTTCACAGTTTGGTTGAAAACCGAACCGAGTGCTGTGGCGATAAATTCGGGACGGCGATAAACCGGAATGATAACCGAAGCCAGACATTCGTATTTTTCGTTTAAATCCGGGCGCCGCTGAAATCCCTGACCGGGAGCGAGGTAGGCGCCGATTCTTTTCAGATGTTCGGTCAGAACATTTTCGGCTTCAACCTGGGCAACCCGACTGGCCAGAAGGTAGTCGAATACATTGTGTTTGATGCCCTCGGCATTGATCTGATACAGCGAACCTTCGCTCTTGTTGGCAATATGTACCAGTTCATATTTTTCGGACAATTTCAGACGAATGTCATACAGGGTTTTATATTCCAGGTTTTCATCGAAACCGCCAACCGCTTTCAAAGCGTCTTTTCGAAAGAAAAATACCTTCCCGTAATCCTGATTGTCACGCAGCCGGCCGGCATGGTGCTTAAGCAGACGAACTTCCTTTTTCTGACCGTCGGCGATCAGATCGTAATCGGCATACAACATGCCGAAACGACCGCTCTGTTCCGTTGTCTGACGGATATCAGACCGTTCGGCTAACAATAAGGCCGTCGCGGTGAAAGATTGTTTCAGAATCACTTCAGCGGCGAGGTTGTCGATATACAGCAGATAATCGCCGGTGGCCGCTTTCATCGCAGCGTTCAACGACTTGCCCAGTCGGCCCTCTTCAGCGATCAGCACGCATGGCACTGATTCAGTCTCGAAAACCGATTGCGGATATCCGGTTTTACTGAGCACTAAAATTTCCTTAACTAAAACGGTCTGGTTAAAAACTGAGGTCAGTGTGACGGCCAGTTGGTCGGCCATCTCCGGATTTTTCGGATCGTAATGTAATATGACGCTGACGGGTTCGGTCGAAGTCTCTGATCTCATCGGCTGCACCTATTTTATTGGGTAATTTTGAACTTTCTGCAAATTGAGTGATATCCTGACTGGCATACGATTTCTCACGGACGCAAAACTACTAAATTCCGGCAAAAATTCTAAGCTTTTTAATGACGGATGAGATAGAAATGAGGTTTTTGGGTCAATCAGACCTGGATTGCGGAGCCACACCGACCGTATTCAGGATGACGATTTCTCCTTTGACGATCCTGAATACATCCCAGACATTCCCGCGAACGTTTTTCGGTACATTCAGAACATATAGCAGACGATCGTTCCCGAACACTTTCACGGTGGCTTTGGATTTTGAAAGAGCCAGACTCTGTGGGCGATTGCGGTTGGTATAATCATGTACGTAATAGATGTATTCGGCTGCGTCATCTACTTTAGTGGTAGTGATCGTTTCCGGACCGAAGCCGTCCATATCATCCCGGTCGAGACGCGAAATTCTATCATCGGAAATCCGCATCTGGTGATAGGAAATGTGATAACGATTTTTCTTGATAAAATTTGCGTCCAGATCACCGGGAACTGCATCCCAGTCCAGCACGACCCGTAAAGCGCCGAACTCCAGTTTTGGTGAGACTGAAAAACGATTGAAAAAAATCGTGTTGGCTACGATTTCGATTTTAAACTCCGAATCGATAAAGCCTTCCTTGCGGAAAGCCACCTGATAAAGCGTGTCTTTTGCGGGTATGGCAAAACTTATTTTACCTTCATAATCGGTTTGATACTCGCCGACAGTGGCAATCCCGACCGAACCGTTCGGGATCGGCTTCCCGTCCAGCGCATTGAAAAAATACAGATTCAGGTGCCCTTCAAGTTCATCAAAAGCATCGTCCATGTCGATTTGAGGAATTTGTGCCAGAGCCGGAATCCGGGCAATCGCCAGCCAACTTATCAATAACAATGTCACTTTTTTTAACTTTGTTTTCATCTTTTATCCCTCTTTTGATTTGGTTCCTTCTTGGAAAAAGTACCGATCCACGCTTAGATTCATCTCCGCCAGCAACGTTTAAATATTATCAATTGTCGGAATTTAAAAGTTTGATACGGGTCAATCCCAATTTTTTTTCATCAGATGACAACTAAACAACTCCCGGTCGGTCTAATCTGTGTTAATTTTGAAAAACGAATAAACAGTTAAAACTAATCGTCAATTCCACCGGTCTGATGAGACGGTGAATACTTTGAAATCAAGAAACCAAGAGGATCATCATGAAAAAGGCGCTTAAAATCGCAGGAATTTCACTGATTTTTGTCAGTCTGCTCTTCGGAGCATACCTGATCGGCATGGAAAAAGGCGGCACTTCCATTCTTTCGACCGACGCCACACCGCAGACCTTTGATACCGTTCTGGCCACCAGTTTAATGCACCTGGCCCAGACCGCCCCGAAGTCCGATACCGGTAAAATCATTATCGACGTGAACGGCGACAAGGTTGTCGTCATGGTCAGGATCAAAGACCTTAATAAGCTGACCAGCACGGAAGTCTCTTTCGACCAGTTTGTCCGTAACTATCTCAAGTTTTCCTGATCTTACCCCATAGTGACAAACCTGAAAGGCAGACGATTCCCCTCGTCTGCCTTTTTTTATTGACGGTCGTTGACAGAGATACCGTTGTGCAGAATTTTCTTGAAATATTGCCCTTTCATGGATATACTTTCTTATGCAATGACGGAACAAGGCATGGATACAAAAGAACTCAATTACTTCTACAATAAATTCAAATACGGCGAGGACTGCTATCATTATCTGATGGCCAATAAGGTCAAGGAAATCCTGCTGGTTTCAACCTTTTACGACGCCTTCATCTTTGAACAGGATGGTCGTTTATCGGAACAGATTTTCGGCGAATACCGCCAGCTCAATCTGAGCACCGCTCCGATGATCACCAGCGTGCCGACCGGCGAAGACGCGCTCGCGATTCTAAAAGAGAAAAAATTCGATTTGGTCGTGACGATGCTGCACATCGGTAAAATCACGCCCTTCGACCTGGCGCGACGCATCAAAGAAGAAAATCCGGATTTACCGGTTCTGTTGCTGCTCAATATGCTTTCCGACATCAAATTAGCCGACGTCAACGAGGGCAAACTCAAGAATTTTGACAATATTTTCCTCTGGAACGGCGACACCAAACTTTTCCTGGCGATGGTCAAGTCGGTCGAGGACAAGCGCAATCTCGATTTCGATACGAAAAACGGTCTGGTGCGCGTCATTCTGTTGGTGGAAGACTCGGTGCAATTCTACTCGATCTTTCTGCCGTTGCTGTATGAAGAAATCGTCAAACAGACCCAAATCCTGATCAGTGAAGAACTGTCTGATATCAATAAACGTCTGCGCATGCGCGCCCGGCCTAAAGTTATTCTGACATACAACTACGAGGAAGCGCTTGAAATCTATACCAAATATCAGGAATATATCATCGCGGTGATTTCAGATATTAGCTATATGCGCGGCGGAAAAGTCGATCCCGAGGCCGGCATCGAGCTAATCTCGAAAGTCAAGGAAAACGAGTACGACGTGCCGACGATTCTGCTTTCCTCAGAAGATAAAAACGCCGAAAAAGCCGCCCGGCTCGGCTCCACGTTCATTCACAAACATTCCAAACATCTGCTCCAGCAGCTGCGGGCTTTTATCAAGAATAATCTGGGATTCGGTGATTTTATCTTCCGCGACGAAAACGGCGCTGAGATCGGACGCACCCATACCCTGTCCGAATTCGAGGAAAAATTGAAAACCGTCCCCGATGAATCCATAATCTATCACAGTAAACGCAATCATTTCTCAGCCTGGCTGATGGCGCGCGGCGAGACGCAGATCGCCCGCCGCATGCGGCTTCTGACCATCAGAGATTTTCCATCAGTCACCGAAATGCGCCAGCACTTAGTCAACACCCTCAAAACCATCCGTAAAAGCCGCAACAAAGGCAAGATCATCGGCTTCAGTCCCAAAAACCTCTTTGAAAACACCGAAATCTCCAAACTCAGCGAAGGCTCGCTGGGCGGCAAAGGTCGCGGCCTGGCCTTTCTGAACGCCTTGCTGATGACCATGGAATTTGCGCAGAAATTCCCGGAAATCCGTATCAGCCTGCCGGCCACCGCCGTCATCGGCACCAACGAATATGACGATTTCATCGCCCGCAACCGCCTCAACGAACAGCCGCTCGAAGAGAAAACCGACGCCGAAATCGATGCGATCTTCATCAACGCTCAACTCTCTGCGGATCTCGCCCAGAAACTGCGAATCTATATTGATATTATCCGTTACCCTCTGGCGGTGCGTTCCTCCGGTCTGCTCGAAGATTCCTACGCCCAGCCGTTTGCCGGTATTTACCGAACCTACATGCTGCCGAACAATCATCCCGACCCGCAGATACGCTTCGAACAATTGGCGACCGCCATCAAACTGGTATTCGCCTCGGTTTTCATCAAAAGCGCCCGCAATTATATCGAGAATCTGAATCACCATGTCGAAGAAGAAAAAATGGCGGTCATTATCCAGCAACTGGTGGGGTCGCCGCTGGGCAGTGACTATTTTATGCCGCATTTTTCCGGAGTCGCCCAGTCGTATAATTTCTACCCGATCGCCGGCTTGAAAAACGAAGACGGGATCGCCAGCGTCGCAATCGGTATGGGCAAATCCGTCATCGAAGGCGGCCGCAGTTTCCAGTTCTGCCCGCGTTTTCCGCGCATCGAATTCATCCAGCCCCGCGCCCTGGTTGGCAATTCCCAGAAAAAATTCATGGCTCTGAATCTACGCCAATCCGAATTCGATTTGACCGCCGGCGATGATGTCACCATTGCCGAATTGCCGCTCGTGGAAGGAGAAAATTACGGCATTCTCGAAGATATGGTCTCCGTCTGGGATCTGGCTGATAACCGCTTAACGCCGGGCGTCGGGCAAAAAGGCCCGCGAGTAGCCACATTTGAAAATATCATTAAAAACCAGACTTTTCCATTAGCCGCAATCCTGGATCAATTGCTGGAGATCGGCGAGATCGCTTTCGGCACACCGGTCGAGATCGAGTTTGCCGTCAATCTGTCCAGCGATCCGCAAAATGAAATCGTACCGACCTTCTACATTCTGCAGATCCGCCCGTTGGCCGTCGATACCGGCAGCACTCCCTTATTCGACGAGACGCCCGACCGCCATAATCTCTTCCTATATACTGAACACGGTATGGGAAATGGCATCATTCACGGCCTGCAGGACATAATTTACCTTGAACCGGGCCGCTTCGACAATCTCAAAACCGCTGAAATGCAGGCCGAAATCGAAGTTCTGAATGAAAAAATGAAGAAAGCCAACCGCCAGTATATCCTGATCGGACCCGGCCGCTGGGGCTCACAAGACCATTTCCTGGGCGTACCGGTCAAATTTGTCCAGATCAGCCAGGCGCGGGTTATCGTGGAAGTCGGTCTCGAAGGTTTCGATATCGATCCTTCTCAGGGCACACATTTTTTTCATAACATCGTGGCTATGAAAGTCGGGTACTTCAACATTCCCTATAAATCCGCCACGGATTTCTTAGATTGGGATTGGATCAAAAGCCAAAAAGTAGTCGAGCGAACCAAGTATTTCGTCCATATAAAAACCGACCATGACATGCAGGTCGGTATGGATGGAAAGACTGGTGTTTCGGTGATAGCCAAATAATTTAATTCGACAGAATTCCCTGAATAGCCTGATCCAACTGATTTTTCGGCAGAGCGCCAACCATCATCTGGGGTTGTCCCACTTTGGGAATGAATAACAGAGACGGAATGCTGCGAATTCCAAACAGGCCTGCCAGCTCGTTTTCCTGGTCAGTGTTTACCTTGAATATTTTGACTTTCCCGGCATATTTCTCGCCTAACTCATCCAGAACCGGCGCAACCATTTTGCAGGGATAACACCAATCGGCATAGAAATCAATCACGCTTGGCAGTTCGCCTTTATAGTTCCAGGTTTTTTCGTTCTGATAGTCGAAGACTTCTTTTAAAAATTTGTCTTTAGTCAGCTGTTCGCTCATTTTGTACTCCGTTTGTTAATTAATTCAACTCGTCAATCAGATTCTGAAATTCCAATTCGGTTACAGGACACAGATAATTTTTGATAATTGCCCGGGATACGGTTAGATTAATACTGTATTTTGATAATCAATACTCTTTTCCCCTAATTACAGGAGATTGCCATGCAGAACCAGACCGAAAGTGAATTCATTCAAAACTTGCGCAGTAAAATCGAAAACTGGAGCCGGACCGAAATCGGTCAGGCTAATCAATGGCTGAATTACATCCGCCTGACGCCCGACTTCCTGCACCTGCTGACTAAATTAACGTCCGATGAAAACCTGGCGGCTGCCGACAAAGCCAAACTCGCAGTGGCGATTTCCTATTTCATGTCGCCCATGGATTTCATTCCGGAAACCTATTGGGGCGCCGTCGGCTTTCTCGACGATCTGGTACTCTCGGCCTACGTCCTCTCCCAGATAATTATCTCGGGCGGCGCCGCGGTCATCGAACAGCACTGGCAGGCCGAAGGCCAGATCAAAACCATTATCGATGAAATCCTGGCCTCCGCCGAAAAAATGGTCGGCCGGAATTACTGGACCAAGTTGAAGGATTTGGTAAAATAATTCAGGGCAGATTGGCGTAAATCGCCCGGATGGCCGGGATTAATTCCTCAAATCTCTCAAAACGATGGCCGCCCCGGTCGGCAACCTTTGCCTTACAATTATTAACCTGAAAATATCGTTCGGCCTTCCGGTAATCCAAAACCTCGTCGTCACGGTTCAGGAATACGAAAAGATGGCGGGGATTGACCTCTTCGGCTGGATGATACAGACCGCGCAGCTGTTCGGTGTATTCATCGCACCAGGCCGCCAGTTCATCTTCCTCAAAATGATTTTCCAGCTGTCCGCGGCGGTCGGTATCGCCGATCGGATCCACAGTCGGATTAAGCAGAATGGCCGGTACTCCGGAGATCTGATGCAGATGTAAAGCATAAAAACCGCCCAGGCTCGAGCCGACTAACATCGCTTTAGAATTCCGACCAACCTTTTTAATATTTTCTGTTATCGTGGAGATAGCGGCAATGGGCTCGAGCGGCAAATCCGGCGCAAGCACCATACCGGCCGGAAAATTTTCCCGCAGAATCTGAGCCTTGGCCGCCTGCCCCGAACTGCCAAATCCATGACAGTAGATCAGCATGCTACTCATCCTCCAACTGATCCACCGGATGCACCGTCCAGTCTTCATGCGGATGAATCATTTCCACCACGCCGTCTATTCTGCGAAAAACCACCCGCTTGATCATGGCGTTGGCGATAATGGCTTTGCATTGATCGCAAATAAATCTATGGCCGACGACGTAAATGGTCGCGCCGGCTGTGCTCTGACCGGTACGGGCCGCCAGCACCACCGCATTTGACTCGGCGTGCGATCCGACAGCGCGGCAGCGCTCCAGCTGCGTTCCGGATTTTATATTATGCCGATCGCGATAACAGTAGCCAAGCTCCAGACAGTTCTTCTGGTAGGTGGGGGCTCCATTGTATCCGGTAGATATGATCACCTTATCGCGGACGATCACCGCGCCGACTTTATTGCGGAAACAAGTTGAACGGCTGGCCACCATCTCGGCGATATCTAAAAAGTATTCGTCCCAGGATTTGCGGGCTGGTCTGGTCACTTCCGGAACCGAATTAGTATTATCTTTCTGCATTATTACGCTACTCCATTTTGGCGAAATATACAAATTCACCGAACGGAAAGGAAGATTTTCGTCATTCGATGGTCATTATACGGCTGCCGCCGGTGTCATTCATAGTCATTCAATAGTCATTATCCGGCTGCCGCCGGTGTCATTCATAGTCATTCGATAGCTGAGCGTAGCGAAGTCCGGTCTACGATCCGGCTGTTGACGGGCTCCTGACGGATCATTCAATAGTATTTCTGGTAATATCATCAGGGCGATGCCTGCCTATTACGACTTACCTCTTACGAGTTACCTGTCATGCATACTCGTCATCTGTCGCTCATCAGCGCGTCGAATGCAATCAGCGCTTATTTTTATAGAAGTCCGGCTTGCCGCAGGTATCTTTTATACTGGTGGAAACGAGTTTAATTTTTTCGGAAACATTCAGTGAAGCGCCTTTCATATTGCTATGCTCTTTGCAAAGCGGAATCACATACCAACTTTTATCGTAAATGTTATCGATCTGAACGAGAGCGCCGACTTGTGGTTCGTTATAGCAATCGTTTGCCGGACAGTAAGCCGGGAGAGTCTGCCCGCTGCAATATACCCAGTGCTGTAACCAATTGCCGCATTCGCAGGCAGGGAGTTTGGTGCCGTTGATGTTTTTTATTTTCATGAAAGAGCCTCCGTTTCTTTTTTCAATATCGATTGGCGATTGACCAATTTCTCTCAGTATCACAGAACAATTCCGAATATATTGAATGTCGCGTGAGTTTTCAAGGTGAAAATGATAATATCATGCTGAGTAGCCTGAAATCCGAAAATCATAAGGCGTGATGAGCGCTCAGAACGTAAAACTGTAAACTCCCAAACTGTAAACTATAAACTCGGAATCCAGAACTCGTAACTCGTAACTCGGAACTCGTAACTCGTAACTCGGAACTCGTAACTTGGAACTCGTAACTCGTAACTCGTAACTAATTACAGCGACTTGACTTTTTAATATTTATGCCTTAATATTAATTGAAGTTTGGATGCGATGACCAGATAAACAGGACGCAGCCTGTAGATTTCAGAATCGGAACGGCGACAGAATTTCAGGTTCATTAAAGAGGAGTTCCCTTCGTGGGTCTTGACCGGGAGTTCCGCCCGGTAGGCCCGGCAATAAAACTCAATTAAGGAGGTTTTACTATGAAAGAGAACTTAGTTTCAATCATTATTCCGTCAGAGGTTGTCACGACGGTGCTGGCAGCCTATCAAACCATTGAAACCGCTCTGAAAGAGTATTTGATCGCTCTGACTCCCGAAGAGCGCCGGACGGTTCTTAAAATGGGCGACCGGACAATGGCGTTTGTCGGGAAGGTTATCGAGTTCGCCGAAGCCAACCCGACTTTCGTGCCGCCCTACATGAATCTGCCGGAGTTGAAGAACGACTTCGCAGCTTTCGAAGCCCTGCACAAAATGCACACGCCGCTCGAACAGGAAGTCTCCAAACTCAGTGATACGCTCCTCTCCTGCGGCAATGATTGCTACAAAGCCTCTCTGCTCTTCTACAACAGCGTCAAAACCGCCGCTAAAAACGACGTACCGGGAGCCAAATCCCTGTACGACGAGTTGAAAAAGCGGTTCGAGAAATCCGCCACTGAAACCAAGGCGGAAACAACCGAGTAAGCGCCCTAACCAGCGCAGCAAACGGGGCGTTCCTTTGCGGGAGCGCCCCTTGCTTTTTAAGCGGTACAACGATTGAACAGGGTACTCCCAATATACCCTAAGGGCTTCCTGATATACCCTAAGGGTGTCTCAGTCAGGGTGTGACCCTAAAATTTGGTCAAGCGAATATATCATTTGTTCTCGCTTGAGCAAAAAATACTCAAGCGAATATATCATTTGTTCTCGCTTGAGCAAAAAAGACTCAAGCGAATA
>CAZNUN010000003.1:0-268418 GCA_964576275.1 uncultured bacterium
ATCTAAGGCTGATTAAATTTTTAAGAAGCAATCAAATTAAAAGTAACCTTGGCGTTCTTGGCGGTTTGATTAGTTTTAGAAAAAATACGCCAGATTGATTTGATGATCCTGTCCGCCGCGGTTAACATATTCAACTCCGGGCGTTTTAGTGGCGAAATGGATCGGGCTATTATCCAGACGTTTACCGAGCGGAATCAGCTGACGAATTGCATATTTTAATCCGAATGAACCCAGCCGCCATTCCGCGTTTGCGTGGAAATCGAAAAGATGCAAACTGTATTGGAAGGGATAATCCAAATTGGTGGAAGTAATCCCGCACATTAGATCGGCGGTTCCTTTGACCTGAAAGTCGAATTTGGTATGCGTGTATGCGGCTCCGACGTCAAGTGAAATATTCTTTAGTTTCAGACGTTTGGTGATATTAATCTGCTGGCTGAAAGATCTGCTGGTAGATATGTCTAATTGAGCAGAATGCGTGATTGGCAAAAAGATTAAATAATATCCCAAAACCGGAGTCTTCAGAAAAATATCCGCAGTGTAATTGGCTATGGAAAGACCGCTGGCCAGTTCCCAGGTTTTCAGTCTTTGCCGGCTTTCGATAGAAATGCCGGAGCGCTTGAATTTTCCGTTTCCCAGAGAGAGCACATCGCTTGTTGCAGGTCGGTTATTGTCAATCTCGTAAGAAAACCGGTCGGCAAAGAACGTCAGCGATAATTCCTGGCAGAAGGAGAACAGCGATAATTTATACACCCGCCCGAAGCCGTTCAGCGGCCAATCAATTTTCCGATTGCCGGCCAATTTTGCATAAGGGCCGGTGTTATTGTACCGGATTTGCCAATCGGCCTGCAAATCTGTTGATCGCATCGCGAAGCTGAGACGATTATTCCAGCTCAGGCGGGTCGAGAACCACAGGCTGTAACTGGTTTGATCCATATTAAATTCGTTGGTTAGTTCCCGGCCGAAGGTGGGTTCCAGCAGATCGAAGAAATATTCGTTGGTGGTGACGTTTTCCGATTGAGGGAAGGCGGTAATGTCAATTGTAAAAGGGGTTGTGCTGTTCCTGTACTCATAGCGTCCGCCGAGCTGAAAAATGCCGCCGGTCATGTGCCAGGTCATCGTATAGTTGGTATTGGCGGTTCGCAGGCGGCTGACCAGGCCGGTTTTATCGTTAAGGTTGTCGAAACTGGTGCTATTCCTGTTATATTCACCGGAGAGAATATGCCGGATTTCTCCGGTTTTGAACGGCCATCCGAATTGCACCCCATTGGTTTGTTCGGCGATTGTCAGAGCCGTACTGCCGTTGATTTTCTTGCGGTAAATATCGGCGTACCCGGCGTTGATGGCAATGAATCGTCGCTCGGAGGATTTCTCTTGGCCTGAAAAATAAGGCTGGATTTGCGGGAGACCGGTCAGGTTATATAAACGATCGGCAAACTGTTCGGCGCCGACTGGCGCAATTGCCAGCGAGAGGATAAGCAAAGTGGGGAAAAGTTTTTGGCTTTTCCCCACATAAAACCTACGGATTGAGTCCAATCCGGTTCCTATTTGAGCAGAGTCATTTTGCGAATGGTCTGGCGTCCGTCAATATCCACTGTGGCAAAGTATATCCCGGAGGGATAACGGGCGGCGTTCCAGGTCAGGGCGATGCGACCGGCGGCCATCTGACGATTGACAATCTGTTCGATCATTCGCCCCTGTATATCTATGACGCAGACTTTGACATTGGCGGTCTGCGGCAGATCGAACTCGATATTTGTGATGGGGTTGAACGGATTAGGGTAAACCGGATAGAGCTTGAATTCGGTCGGAAGACCTTCGCTCTTCCCGGCGATGCCGACCTTGAAGCGGTCGGGAAACATTCCGCCCATCGTGCTGTCGGTTCCCAGAAAGAAATTCTCCATCATAGTCAGGAAACTGACGGGCGGATTGTCGAACCAGGCCGAAATATTAACCCTTTCGCCATTTATTCTGATTGTGGAGTCCGGGTAAGCGAAATCCTGGTACAGGCCCCAGGCCATCGTTGATGACATCATAGCCATCATCTCCATCTCCGGCGCATTCATGTCGAAATCCGCCTGATAAGGTTCCATGGCGACGAACAGCTCGTTCAGATTGTCGAAGAAAATCCCGAAACTTTCGAAAGAATCTTTTAACCAGTCCCCCATTTCATGAAATTTTTCAATCCCATAAGGGGTAACGGTCATAAATTCAGGATTGGACTGCTTCAGAATATTGATTATATCCAGCGGTTCCTCGGCACTTGAAAAATTCAGATAAGTGGGATCGAGTTCCAAAATAAACATCCGGTCGAGTTCGTTGTAAAATCCCTTTAAAACGTCCCCGATCGCCGACATCGCCTGGCAGGCTAGGTCAATCATTCCGGTGGCGATCTCGATCTGGGTGACGCTCAGGAAAGTCATTTGAAATTCGCTGGCGGCGCCCAATGTATATGAATCCAGGCCGTCGTCAGAGGTTTTTATCAGAATCACATAGTTGGTCGTCTCTTCACTATTGATATATTGATCAACATGATACCGGATGACGTCTATTTCATCTTGCAGATCAAAGTCGCTCCACTCGTAAGCGGCCAGCAGACTGTCAATCCGGCCCATTGATATGATCTCAAAAACGGATTCGATATTACCGAAATAAACCGAATCGTTCAGCAGATCGTAAAGCAGTGTCAAAGCCAGTCCGAGATGTTCGTCGGGCGTCAGGGGCGTGAACGGTGAAGCCTCTTTAAGCAGGAGCAAAGTTTGATAGGCGTGTAATTTAGTTTCAAACTGCTCGCGGGTGTCATTGGCATTCAGAATAATATCGGAGGCGATCATGGCGTACATATCGGAAGTGAGGCCGTTCGGGAAAGTGTTATAAAAGGTGTAGGTGGATTGCTCGCCACCACGGTAATAATCCTTGAAAACACCCATGGGACCATCGTGGTGAGCAAGGCTTTCAATAATTCCGCGCGGCCGGATGACTTTGTTTTCGGATTCAGGGCCGATTGGATAGGTTTTTCCGCCCAGAAGCGTATCGGCTTCCGCGATTACGTTCTGCAGGGAATCCATCCAGGCCAGATTTAATTCCAGGGGACTGAACGGTTGTTCCGAAAGCAAGACCTGCAAGCTGTCGATCAGGGCGTTCAGGGAGTCGAAACCCGCCTGCACGATTGCTACGCCGGGATCAATATCCGGACTGTTGTTATTGACGGAATCGAGGATGCTAGCAAATCCCTCTCCCAGCTTATTGGCCATATTGTCGCCTAATTCGATAATCATTTCCTGACGATCGAAGAAAATTCTGGAAAACACAAAAAGCGTGTCCGGTGTCCGGACATTGAATTCAAAATCGGCCGTGTTGTCCATCACCGCTACCCAATGATCGCCCAGGGCGTTCAACAATGGATCGACTTTGCTTCCGAAATAATCTATGGATCCGCCGATGCTGTCAGCCATCAGACTGTTTTCAGAAAGCCATTCCAGCACGGAATCCCGGTAAGCCGGATAAGTGCCCGTCTTGAAAAATTCAGTCAGATTGAGTACGAATTCGTTGGGATTCCCGGCGTTGAATAACGGGAAAATGTCCATAAACGTTTGATTGACTATCAGGTAAGTATTGTATTCAATCCCGGAGAGTAAGTTGTCGAGATCGTTGGTCAGCGTATCACCGTTGACATGAATACGGGCGGCTTGAATTATGGCCAGGCCGACATGGGCTTTCATCGTCTGAGCATCGTCGGCTCCCGGTAAAAGCTTCAGGAACTCGGTTTCCATACTATCGAGATAGGCCATATATTGCGGCGTAATATCTTTCTGGAGAGTCAGATCGGGAGCTTGAGCCAGTAAAGCGGTAGTCAGAAACAACACAATTATAGATGATTTCTTTAGCAATTTTTTCATAACACCTCCATTTTTTACAACTATAAGTTAACAAGTTTTTATCAAGAAGATGTTATCAAACTCACAGAATTGGCGCTCTCCGGTATTTTTCTGGTCAGTTTGCAAATCAATATCCCCCGCTTTAAATTTGTCCGCGTTTAATAATAGTAAAGACGTGAATTATGGATTTGTTCAAGAAATGCTACGATTATAAAGACGCCCGGATCGCCCGAGAAAGGGGCTATTATCCATACTTTATTCCCTTTTCCGGCGGCGACGACACGGTCATGATCTACAAAGGCCAACCGAAAATTATGATCGGTTCCAATAATTATCTTGGGCTTACCCATCATCCCCTGGTTGTCGAGGCTGCTCAGAAGGCGTTGGTCGAATACGGCACGGGACGCACCGGCAGCCGTTTTTTGAACGGTACTCTTGATATTCATGAAGATTTCGAGCGTGAACTGGCCGAGTTTACCCACAAAGAGTCCGCGCTGGTTTTTTCAACCGGATATTTGGTGAATATGGGCGTTCTTTCCAGTCTTTTGCATAAGAGTGATTGGGTTATCGGTGACAAGCTTAATCATGCCAGCATTGTGGACGGCTGTCGTTTTTCGGAAGCCCGGACGTCTCGCTTCCGGCACAATGACATGCAGGATCTGGCCAAGGTTTTACAAAACGCGCCGGAAGAAGCCGGCAAATTGGTCGTCGTTGACGGTGTCTTTTCGATGGAGGGCGATATAGCCAATCTGCCGGAAATCGTGCGGATCGCCCGGCCGTTCGGGGCCCGCATAATGGTCGATGATGCCCATTCGATCGGCGTGCTCGGTCCGAACGGCGAAGGCACGGCTGCGCATTTTGGCCTGGAGGGCGAAGTTGACTTGGTAATGGGAACTTTCTCGAAATCTTTCGGGGCTCTGGGCGGATTTGTGGCCGGTGCGTATGAGGTTATCGATTATATCAAACATATTGCCAGAAGTATGATTTTTACAGCCAGCCTGCCCCCGAGCGTGGTAGCCTCGACCCGCGCCGCTCTCCGGATAATAAAAAGCGAACCGGAACGCCGCCATCGTCTGATTGAAATCGGAAATTATATGCGGCGCGAGTTTCAGCGCCTGGGATTTAATACTTCCACCAGCGAAACGCCGGTGATTCCAATTGTCATCGGCGACAATCTCAAGACTTTCACATTCTGGAAAATGTTATTCGAAGCCGGGGTTTACACCAATGCGGTGATCAGCCCGGCGGTGCCGAGCAATTCCTCGCGCCTGCGCACCAGTTATATCGCCACCCACACCCAGGAGCAGCTCGATTTCGTTTTGGATAAATTTTCGCAGATAGGTAAACAATTAGCCATCATTTAAAAGTTGCCAAACCGGACGTCAATACCGGCCGGCATTGTCTTATCAAGGCGGAACATTTGCTTAACCTGCACACAATCTTAGCCGATGTTCGTGGTTGGAGAGAGTTGCTTTTCTTTCTGATGATGACCATTTTAGTCGGCTGTGCCGCGCAGGGCAATCCAGGCGGTGGCCCGACCGACCGGCAAGGTCCGCAGATTTTGAACACTGATCCGCAGGATGGCGCTACCAGAGTCAGCACCGAGCCGGAAATCAGGTTGCTCTTTTCGGAGCCGATTGACAACCGTCTGAGCTCCGGCGTTTTGCAAGTCACTCCGCTTCCCGCCATTGCTCCGCAATTGAAGATTCGCCGGAAAAGTATAACCGTCAGACTCAATGAACCGCTCAAACCCGATCAGACCTACATTTTCAACTTTGGGCGCAATCTGAAGGATTTTCAGGGGAATGCGACCGCCCAGGAAATCAAACTGGCTTTTACGACCGGCGATTCGCTCGATGAAGGAATTATCAGCGGCCAGATCACGGCTATACCGGCCCAACAGAAAACTGCGGTCTGGTTTTTCCGGAAAAAAGGAGCCTCTTTTCCGGACACACTCTGGAAAGAAACACCGGATTTCATAGCGGCAGTTGATGATAAAGGCCACTACCGGGCGACCAATTTACCGGTCGGAGAATTTCGCGCGCTGGCTGTGGCCGGAGAGAACCCACGTCCACGATTTCTGGCTGAAAATGAACTATTGGCGCCGCCGCAATCCGAACCGCTGGTGATTTCGTCCCGGCGTGATCATATCGCTAATGTGGATTTCCGCCTGACTAAACAATATCTGAAGCCTTTTCGGTTGTTGACAGCCAATCCTCTGGCGGGTTCCGTCGAGCTGAATTTTTCACGTCCATTGGATGATGTCGGATTACAGCCACGGTCTTTCGTTTTTTCAGACGAAAGCATTGCGGTGCATACGGCCTGGATCAGTCCGGATCAGCCTAGCCGGGTTGTTCTGCTGACCGATAGTCTGACCCCGCAGATGGAATATCAGATTGCTGTTGCCAACCTGCTGGCTGAAAATTTCGACTCGCTCAGTACTGGCGGAAGACAAGCCAAATTTATATGGCAGGCGCGGGTTGACACTCTCTGTCCGACGATCGTGTCTTGCGTTCCGGGCGCCAACTCTAAAAATATCGAGCCGGATGTCAGGATACGAATTGAACTCAGTGAGCCTATCGCCGGCGATACTTTAATCCGGGATATAAACTTATTCACCCGCGATACTGTTGCGGTTCCGGTCAGTTCGAGCTGGTTTGATGCCAATACGATCGTGATTGAACCTTGTCAGCCTCTGCCGCCGGCTGCGCCTTTCAGGCTTCAGATCGAGACTAAACACTGGCGGGACGCTTTTGGTAATTTTTTCCGCGATTCCGTGGCGATTGTGCAATTTACCACCATTGATCAAAACCTTTTCGGCAGTGTCGTCGGCAAAGTCACTTCAGTTTCAGTTGAGAAACTTCATGAACTGGTAATCACCGCGACGTTATCCGGCGAGGCGAAATTCGAGCGTCACACCCGGCCGGACAGCACCGGGCATTACCAGTTTCGGGAACTGTGGCCGGGCAAATATACTTTTGCCATCTGGCACGATCGTAACTCCGACGGACAATATGATTTCGGGCGTCTGATGCCCTATCGTCCGGCCGAGCCGTATCGGCTCTTTCCGGATGTAATAAATGTGCGCTCCCGTTGGGAAACCGCCGAGGTCAATTGGGAGTTTTGATGAGTTTAATTCATTTTTGGAAAGTATCGGCGGCTGGAAACGACTTTGTTCTGATAGATAATCGGTCTGGTGAAATTCAGACGGCGTTTGACCCTCTGAGCCGCAGTCTTTGCGACCGCCACAACGGCGTCGGCGCCGACGGAGCGATTTTCATTTCTGATTTAGCCGGTTACGACTTCGAGATGCGCTATTTTAATGCTGACGGAAGCGGGCCGGCAATGTGTGGCAACGGCGCCCGCTCGGCTCTTTTTTTTGTTAATGGCATAGCCGCCGCGCCCAAAAATGCCTATTACTTTCGGGCGCCGGATGGAGATCATAACGGGAGAATCGCCCCGGATGGTCAGGTGAGTTTGACGATTAAAGAGCCCGGCGATTGGCAGGTCATCCGGATTGGTTCACAGGATGCCTATCTGATGAATACCGGCGTGCCGCATCTGGTAATTCCGACCGCCGATGTCGGGAGAATCAATCTTTTAAAAACTGCGCCGTCCTTACGCCGGAAATTCAATGCCAACGTTGATTATATTTCCCGCCGGGATGGAGATATCTGGCAAATCCGCACCTATGAACGCGGTGTGGAAGCCGAAACGCTGGCCTGTGGCACGGGCGCGACCGCGGCCGCCGAGATCATTCACGGTATATTTTCGATTGCCTATCCAATCAGGTTGCAGGCCGTCGGCGGTGAGTTGCAGATTAACAGATTGGGTCGGCATTTATGGCTGAGCGGACCGACCCGGAAGATTTTTGAAGGGCAGATGGAACTGCATTATAATTATTAGAGGACAAATATGTATTCAGTAATTATTGCCGGTGGAATTGGCAAACGCTTCTGGCCGCGTAGTCGTCGTGAACGCCCCAAACAACTGCTGAATATAATCGGCGAGACTACTATGCTGCAGATGACTTACGAACGCCTGAAACTGGTGTCAGAAGAAAAGAAGATTTTCATCATCTGCAGTCAGGGCTTGAAGGAAGGAATTCTGAAGACGCTGAAAGGCTTTCCGGAAAAGAATATCATTTGCGAACCATCCGGAAAAAATACCGCTCCGGCCATCGGATTGGCATCCGCTATGATTGTCAACAAAGACCCGGAAGCCGTGATCGGCGTTTTTCCGGCCGATCATTATATCATGAACCTGGCGGAATTCGAAAAGGCCGTGGATGAAGGATTCCGTTTTGCCCGTGACCATACGGCCCTGGTGACCTTCGGAATTCAACCGGTGCGCCCGGCGACCGGCTACGGCTACATTCAATTTGACAGGAACGTAAAAATCGTTGAAGGCTCGGTTTATAAAGTCAAGACCTTTGCCGAAAAACCCAACCAGGCCACCGCGCAACGCTTTATCGAAAGCGGCGAATTTCTCTGGAACAGCGGTATGTTTATCTGGAAAGGCGTCAATATTCTCAACGCCATTAAAAATTTCCTGCCGGAATTACACGAGTGTCTGCGTAATATCAGCCGGGCGATTGACACGCCCGATTTCGAAGCGGTGTTGAAGCATCACTGGGCGATGATCCACTCCATTTCCATCGATTATGGGATTATGGAGAAGGCTAAAAATGTTTACGTCGTTGCCGGTAAATTCGACTGGAGCGACGTCGGCTCCTGGGATGCTGTTTATGACCTTAAGGAAAAGGATAAAAACGGCAATGTTCTGATTGGGGATGTAGCCACCCTTGACACCACCGGATGCTATTTTTATTCGCGTAAAAATTTAATTGCGGCCATCGGCGTTAGCAATCTGATCGTCGTCCAGTCCAAGGATTCGATCCTAATCGTCAATCGCGGTGACTCAGAAAGGGTCAAAGATTTGGTGGATATGCTTGGACGCGACCGTCTCGCCGACCATCTGTGATAATTATGCCGCGCAAGTTGTCGAAAAACCGGTTGCTGGAAATCCGTACCGAATGTGAGAATCTATTCGAGCGTCTGGGATATGTTGTCATTTACGGTCAGGGCAATTTTAAGGATGGCGCCTGTCTGGTGCAGAGTGAGAAGAAAATCGTGGTCAATAATTACACGCCTCTGGATTTACAGATAGATTTTTTTATCAGGGTTTTCCGCCAGATGGATCTGGGAGATGTATTTATCCTGCCGGCTCTGCGCGAAATAATTGAAAGGGACAAAGCCCAAAAAATACCTTTTAAAACGGATGGAAGTACGTCTGCCACCAGCCAATAAGAAATTTTTTCTTGACTTTTCTGAAAAATACTCGTAAATAATTGCCGAAAAGGGGCAGTTGACATAGAGTGGTGCTCGTCGTCTTAACCGGCGGGCTCCACATTTGAAGAGAAGGAGAAAATGGTTAATATGCCAAAAACAATTTGGTCTGATCTCGGAGACATTAAATAATTCTGGGCTTTGAGTGGGCCTTGGAAGGCGAATGAGGATAAGCCCTCCTCGTTCGCCTTCACTATTTATGGAACTAAAGAAAGTCTAATTATTCGGCTGGAAATCCAACTGTGTGTGCCAGAATGAATTTTTGCTCGGGCCGCAACCGGATGGTTTTAGCAAGAGCTTCCTGATCTACACTTGCCCGGGCTACCCCAGCCAAACCGGCCGAGGCACAGAATAAATAGACATTCTGACTAATATAGCCGGCGTCGATGGCCGCAAAATACCTCTTTTTCTCGTCATCCAGATTACCCATTTTTTTAAAATCGGCAATTAAAATCAGATTAACCGGCGCACCGGCTACAAAATCCTGTTTGCCGCATAATTTGCGAAAATCTCCTTTGACAACCGATTGTAGAGCATGCTCTTTGGGCTCATACAAATATACCCCGTCAGCTAGCACAACATAAATGTCGAGTTCCTGCTGGTTCATCGCGGTCGGTGCGGTGCGTTTGCCGGATTCCGGACGGTTAATACCGTCAGCGGCCCAGAGTAAATCCGACAAGGTCTGCAACGGAAGCGGTTTGGCGCTATAACTCCGGATGGATTGCCGTTCTTTCAGGGCTTGCATCAATAGTTTGCCGCCTTTCAGTTGCGGGGCTGGTAATTTAATGACTGAATCGTCCTGAGCCATTATTAAACCAAACATAAGTATTACTCCGATCGAATTTCTAATGATTGTGCGAATAATTTTTAAAGACATCTTTTTCCTCTTTTATTTAGCGTTTGGTGAAATGATTCCAAAGTAACTTGAGGCCGATTACTATCGCGATAGCGTAACCGATGACACCGATCAAGGAATAGCCGAATAATTTCGGCCCGGTTGAAACCAGTACGGCCAGCGATGAACCGACAATCAGGGCGGCTAAGACCAATGCCAGAGAGACCTGATTGGCGGCGCGGTGGAATTCTTCGATCAGGTGTTCCAGATTGCGATGCTGGAACTGGATCGCGAAGTTGCCTTCAGCGGCTTTATTGACGATTGCCCGCAATTTGCGCGGCAAATCGGTGATCAGCCCGGAGAAATCGTCCAGAACCAGAGAACCGTCGCGCAAAAGCCGGTGAGGATCAAAACGTCGCAGAGTGATTTTTTGAATGTAAGGTTTCAGAGCCGCCAGCACATCAAATTCCGGGTAAAGAATCCGGGCCAGACCTTCGACCGTCACCAGAGCCTTCAGCATCAGAGCCAAGTGGGGTGGAATTCGCAGGCTATATTTTCGCACCATGCCAAAGAAATCTTCCATCAGGGCGCTCAGCTGCAAATCTTTTAGTGGCATGTCGGAATAGTTGTTTATCAGAGTGTTCAAATCAATCCGTAAAGTATATATTGCGTGTGACAAATCGGTATCAGTCAGGTCTTCCAGAGCCCGTAAAGTGCGGGTGACATCTTTCTTCAGGATTCCCAGTATGACATTGCCAAGGTTATCGATCGTGACCTCGTCAATCTGGCCGACCATACCAAAATCTATCGGCGCAATGATATTGCCCGGCAGAACCATTAGATTTCCGGGGTGCGGATCGGCATGGAAAAATCCGAATTCGAAGATCTGACGAAAACTAACCTGAACGCCGCGTTCTGCCACGATCTGACGACTGATGCCGGCGGCTTCCAGGCGATCTATTTCCGAAGCTTTGATTCCCTCGACATAATCCATGACTAACAGTCTGGTGGTGCTGTATTCTGCATAAAAGGATGGAATAAAAATTTTCTCGTCGCCGCTGAAGAACTGTCGGAAGCGCTTCAGATTACGTCCTTCCTGAATGAAATCCAGTTCACGGTGAATGGATCTGTCGAATTCAGCTATGAACGCCAAAGCGTCGAGAGCAAATTTTTCCAGGAAGTAATTTTGCAGAATTACCGCCAAATCGTGCAAGATTTCAACATCGGTTTCGATTGTCAGGCCAATTCCCGGACGTTGCACTTTAATGGCCACCGGTTCGCCGGTGATCAGGAAGCCTTTGTGCACCTGAGCTATGGAGGCGGCGGCCAGCGGTTCGGGTTGAATTTCCCGAAACACTTTTTCCGGATCGCCATTCAATTCGGTGCGGATGACTTTATCAATTGTATCGAAGGGCAGGGGCGTGACCGCATCCTGAAGTTTCGTCAATTCGGCGGCGATCTCGGCCGGAATGATGTCGGGTCGCAGACTCAGAATCTGGCCGAGCTTCACGAAAGTCGGCCCGAGCTCGTCCAGCGCCAGACGAATGCGCTCGGATCGCGACAGACTGCCGGTCTTGAATTTGCGACCATGCGGGATGAATTTTTCGCCGAAGCGTGTGATCAAATCTTTACGCGCCGCCTCGACCAGATCGGAGAATCCATATTTTATCAGGACGGAAATTACCTGGTTATAACGCTTCAGGT
Organism: uncultured bacterium; assembly: GCA_964576275.1. GTDB lineage: Bacteria > Fidelibacterota > UBA2242 > UBA2242 > UBA2242 > JAGNGI01. The sequence continues at coordinate 11,763 of CAZNUN010000003.1, forward strand.
GGCGCCAGGTGTGCGGGATTGAAAAAATCATTGCTTGGTTTTTGATTTGTCCGCCGCCAGCGTTTTGACCTGCTTTTTCAGGGCTTCGAATTCCGAACGGGTCGGAATATCCAGGGACTGTATGATTTTTTCCATTTCTTTATGAACGAATTCCCGGATTTCCTGTTTGCCTTTTTCGACCGAATTAAGCATTTCGTTCAGCAAACTGGATTTATCCTTTTGGGCGACTTCGCCGCGTTTGACGAGGTCGTCTACGATGACTTCCACTTTTTCTTTCGTCAAAGCTAAAGCCCCTACGCCGGCCAGCAACATTTTTTTAATTAAATCAGACATCGCTACACTCCTCAATTTTGATTAACACTTATTTAGTTTAATCAACTCCGGCCGTAAAAGCAATCTCAGGCTCTCTTGTCACGCCCCCGAAAAAGAACTATATTTATTTCAAAATGAGTGAACGCGTCTCAAAGCATTCTCCGAAAAAGTTACTTCAACCCGGCCTGGGAACAGGAGCCGCCCTGCTCTTATTGCTGGGGATGATTTTCTATGGATTTTTTGACCGGCCGGATGTGTTTTCCGGAGGAGAAGCCCGACTTGACTGTCTCTCGGAAAATGTCGAGATATATTTCGATGAATACTCGATCAAACATATAAACGCCGCCAATCTGCCCGATCTTTTCCGGGCGGTCGGTTATCTGCACGCCTCCACTCATCTGGCGGAAATGGATCGGCTGCTGCGAGTAGCAACCGGGCAGATGGCGGCCGCTCGCGGAGAAAAATTCATTGATCTGGACGTCGCCGCGCGCCGGCTCGGTTTTTCCGCAAAAGCCCGACAAATCCAGCCGCAGCTATCAACACCGGCCAAGGTTGTTCTCGAGGCCTATTGCGAAGGCGTTAATGCATTTATCGCCACCCAGAAAAGATCTGTGGCGCAAAGTTTCCGTCTTTCAGGCTATCAGCCTTTGCATTGGGAGCCGGCCGGATGTCTGGCAATTCTGCAGTTACAGCAATGGGCTTATTCCTGTTCGTGGGACGAAAAGATCGTGGTCTATATGACTAGCGAGGTTTTCGGCTCCGAACGCACCGCCGCCGGATTCCCATCGCTATCCAACACACAGGTTTTACCCCACAGTGAACATAAAGACGCCTTTTTCGATGCATTAACTCGGCTTTACCGGGAAGGCGTGGAATTGCGGCGCGCGATAGCGCTTTGTCCTGGCCGAGAAGAAGCTTTGGTTTGGGCTATCGCCGATCCGAATCTGCCTTACGAGCGCGCCCTGCTTGGCTTTGAGAGTAATTATCTTGATCCGGCCGAATTGCTTTTAGATTTGTTGACTCCTGAATTGCAATTATACGGACTGTTTACGGCCGGGATGCCGATCGCGTTGGCCGGATGCAACTGTGAATCGGCCTGGGGATATAACCGCTGTGTCGACGAAAACATAGACTTGCTGGTTTTCCCGGTTGCGCCGGCGCGTGAACAATATCTTGCCGCTGACGGGTGGAAGGAGATTACCCGTAGAACTGAGCAGATTGAGATTAGACATAAAGCTGACCGGGCGATGACATTTTATCAGATTGACCAAAATGTGGTGTTGGATTTTCCTGCGGCTGCAGCTGACTCGGTCATAAACGTTCTTACCGTTGCCTGGCGCGGTGTGACGGCAGATGAAGTCAATGGACGGATCGCCGTCATGCTCAGCCGGGATCCGGTGGAAAATGCTATTTCGGACTCCGCGCCTGCGGGACTTATTTTTGCCTCGCCTTCCTCAATTATTAAAAATGAAGACGTTCGGCCGTATAACAGTTCGACGGAGAACCTGCCGGTCGATTTTTCGGGAGACGATTCACTCTCGGCGCATTCTTTCAATGTCCGGCCGACAAAGGGCTTATTTTATCCCGGTAACCAGGCCGACAGAATGCTCGCCTTTGCCAGGCAGGCCGATCTTACATCGCTTCCCAGCGTGGCTGAAAGATTGCGGATTAATACTCTTGAGACCGATAAATATTTCCGCAAAATCGTTGCGGCGGCGCGTTATTCTCTTTGTGATTCGCTTTTTACCCGCACGGCAGAGTTCGAAGCCAGCCGGGCATTGTTAACTTGGGATGGTAGCTATCGTGGTTCTTCGATGGGCGCGACCGTTTACCGGACTTTTACTGATAACTTGCTGAGAAATGTATATGCGGATGAACTGTATTTGGTCACCCGGGAAACATTCCGGCAGTTCGCGGCGGCAAACGATTTTGCCCTGCGCAATCTGACATCATTACTGGAAAAGGGCGAAAGCAGCTGGTTTGACGATTTACACACGCCGGAAAAAACGGAGTGGCAGGGCGAAATAATCCGGCAGTCGTTCCACGAAGCCGTACAACAACTGGAGAAAAGTTACTCAGCCAACTTATCTGAATGGCAATGGGGTCGCGTCTGGCAGGATTTTCAGATTGACCGGCCGCAGCGTCACCAGCGTTCCGGAAAAGACAGACAATCCAGCCGTACTTTGATTATGCAAGCCGCTGGATCGCAATCGGAAATATATTGCTCGTCATTCAATCCGGAGTGCGGCGTCCGACCGGCGAATCTTTATCGCCATCGGTTTGATGTGATTCGGGACTGCCGGCAAATTATTGTCCTGAATTCTGAACCCAGTCGCTGAATGTAGCCGGATCATTTTTTGAATTTCATCTGCCATTGTGAGGAACGAATATGAAAAAATTACGCCATATTATTGATCTGACTCACCGCCTGGAAACCGGTATGCCGACTTATCCGGGCGACCGGCCGAAGCCGCAGATAATTATCAGAGATATGGGACAGTATGTCGTTTCCGAGATTTACATTGGTGCGCATTACGGAACTCATATTGACGCCCCGCGCCATTTTCTAAAGGAAGGCCAGACTATTGCCGATTTTAAAGTTGACCGCTTCAGCGGATCGGCGCTGTGCATTGTGCGTCAATTGCATCACGTTTCGGCTCTTGACCTGACCGACGCCGAAATCTTGCGCATTAAAGACCTCAAACCAGAATTTTTACTCATCCGCACCGGTTTCGACCAAAATTGGGGCAAGCCGGTGTATTTTCAAGCCCACCCATACTTATCGCTGGAATTGGCCCGGCAGTTAATCGCATTAAATGTTTCCGGAATCGGAATGGATTTTCCGAGCGCGGATGCCGCGGACGGAGACGCGCAAAATTATCCGGTTCACCATTTACTGATGAAACACGAAATCTTGATTATCGAAAACCTGACCAATTTAGACAATTTGCCGCATGACGTGTTTACTCTGTTTGCCCTGCCGCTGAAAATCCAGGCCGAGGGCGCTCCGGCGCGCGTCGTGGCCCTGTTTTAGACAAGATTAACTCTGCAGGAATCTCTGACGATACAAGATTTACCTGTTTTGTTTTTTGATAGGATAAACAGGATTATATTTTTTGTAAATACTAATTAGAATAAAATGGTTAAAATAATCAGTGTTTATCAGCGTTGATCCGCGGCAATATTGCTTTGTTAATCGTGTCTAAATCTATCTTCGGCTCTGGCGCACGATTTCATTACGCATAGCCATAAGAAATTTCAGACTTTCTGCCCAGTAATAGTCCGGGTAGGTCCAGGGCAGAATTTTGAATTTGCCGCGTTCGTAAATCAGGGTGACTTCCCCGAAAATACCGTCGCCGCAATATATACGGTGTGAGAAATTTTTAGTGGAAAACAAAACCAGTTTGGACGGTTCGAGATAGCCGGGATCGAGATTAATCCGGCGGCGACATTCTCCGGATGAATGATCGGTAAATTCGGCTTCGAGCTCGTTCGTCCAGACTTTAATGCGGTGCGCCTTTTCCAAACCGATCGGTTGCCGGAACACAAAGAACTGTTTATTCAGATTACCGCCGAATTCCGTTTCGTAGTAATCGGTGAAATCGCCTACTGCGAAAAGCGGCCCCTGTCCCATAATTTCGCCGAAACGAGTTGTTAATTTTTCCAGCGCAGCGGCCTGCAGTTCGGTGTTTTCGGACATTATTGCGACAAATAAATTTCCATGTGGCGCGGGTTTAATCTGTCCCATCGTATTCCTCATTATTAAGATGGTTTTTTTGACGATTGGCGGCGTTGCGCGAGTTGGCGATTTGCCGCAAGGCTAAGTAATCAGCGTAGCCCAGATCGTGAGTGCGGAACGGAAATATGGTGGCATTGGTCATCAGCGGATCGAGACCATCGCTGACGTAATTCAAATCCCGGGCGAGGTTCCATTCCACCGTACCGGGAATCGGTGAAAACGACGCCAGCCGGACGATCACACCCTGGTCGGCTACAAAATTAATACTGTCGGCAATTTGCTGGCGGGTCTGATTGGGCAAACCCATGATCAGGTAGGTTTCGAGCGAATTCCGGGTAAAACCAGCGCGCTCAAGGTTTTCGACTGCTTCGATATAAGACGCATTGCTGACTTTATGGCTGGATGACTTTTGAATTTCCGGCGCCGTAGATTCTAGGCTTAAACGTACGGTTTTAAAACCGGCGGCGAACATGAGTTCCGCCAATTCCGGATTAATGGCGCGGGCGAAAAGACCGTTCGGCGAATGCAACCCGAGTTGCCAACCGGCCGCGACGATTCCCTTTAATATCGGAACGATATGCCGGTCGGGGTTGACAAACAGGGCGTCGTCGTAGAACGCGATATGCCGGACTTTGTGCTCCTCGCAGATCAGGCGAATTTCCTGCAATACATCTTCTGGTTGACGCTGGACGAATTTTTTATTCAGCAGGTAGGTCGCGCAATAGGTACAGCGATTCGGGCACCCGCGCGAGGTCAGAATTGCCGCCGACTTCAGTTGCGGATAAAAATGCCACGGTAAAGCGCCTGCATCACTAACGTCCGGAACATCTGTATAGTCCCGGTTGATTCTAAAAAGAGTGTCGAGCAGTTGCAGCGTTTTTTTCTCGCCATAACCGGTAATCAAATAATCGGGTTTGATCGTGTCGCGGGCATGTTCGGTATAGAGGCTGGCATAGATTCCGCCCAGAATCAGCGGAACGGTCGGAAATTGCGCGCGAAGAATTTTTACGGTTTCGACGACGCCCGGATACCAGTAAGCTATCAACGAAGTTACCAGAATCGCGTCCGGCGATTGAACATTCGCCAACGCTGTTGTAAACTGCTCCCGGCTGGCGCCGTACAGGCCATAACGGCGTGGAAATTGCGCCAGCGCCGGCGGCTTTGGGATGATCGTTTTGCGATATTTGCCGCGCCCGTCTTTGAATTTATCGTTACTCGTATCCTGCCAGCGCGGCCGGTCCATCAGGTCGATAAAGTCGATCTCATAACCGAAATTTTGCAGATATTTAGCAATGTATAAAAGCCCCAGCGGTTTCGACCACAGGTCAAAGGCCGTGAAATCGGCGATCCAGGGATTGATGAGCAGGAGACGTTTGTTCAATTATTAGGATTAAATGGTGAAAATCTGCCAGGGCACGGCGGCGATTTTTGTTCCAAATGATTTTACTTCTTTCCCGGTATGCAAAAGCAGTCCCAAAGCCGTTTCGGGATAATCGTTGATAAACAGTTCCAGATTTTTAGCGTCGGCCAGACGCGGATTGTCTGTCAGTTTCACCTCGACAGCCAGTAAAGTGCGTCCCCACTCGACGATGAAGTCCACTTCTTTTCCTGTGACCGTCCGCCAGTAATACAGTTTAGCAGGCGGATTGACCTGATTGCATTGCACTTTTAAATGTAAAAGAATCAATGTTTCAAAAATGGCGCCGATTTCCCGGCTGTTTCGCATGGTGTTTTCGTCGAATATTCCGGCCAGAAAGCTAACCAGCCCCGGGTCGATCCAGTAAATTTTTGGAGTTTTTATCAGGCGTGAGGTTCGGTTAAAAGTGAAAGCCGGGATTTTTTCCAGAAGTCCGGTCATCTCCAGCAAATTTATATACCGGTAAACACTGGGCTGGCTGATTGCTATGTCCCGGGCGATTTCGGTTTGATTGAGCATCTGACCGTTACGGAGCGCCAGCGCCGTCATTAATCTCCGGAAATCCGGCAGTGATTCGATTTGGGATAATTGGCGCAGGTCGCGTTCGAGATAGGTTAAAATGTAACTTTCCCACCATCTCAGAATAGCTTGCCGGTCGGGTAAAAACGAGACGATTGGCATTAGACCGCTTAGTAAAACCTTGAATAAATCTATTGTCTGAGTCGTGTCTATGCCGGTGCCGGATAGCCGTCCTTCGAATAATTTCTGCAAAGGGTTAGCAGGCGCTAGATCGGTCAGTTCGCCGATCGTCATGGGCTTAAGAGTCAGATAAACCGCTCTGCCGGCCAGGCTTTCACTGATATTGCGCATCAAAAGAAGATTTGACGAGCCGGATAAAATGAAACGCATTTGCGGATTTTGATCAACGGCGAGTTTAATCGCCGGTAAAATATCCGCGCACTTCTGGACTTCATCAACGATTAGGTTGGTGCAGTTGGTCCACAAGGCCGCGGGATGACGTTTTGCCAGGGCGACCGCCTCCAGATCATCGAAGCTGATATATTTCCAGTCGCGGAAGGGAGCCTCATTTCTCAGCAAAGTACTCTTGCCGACCTGACGCGCGCCGGTTAAGACGACAATCGGGTGAGCGTTAACCGCCTGCCGCAGTTGTGCCGCCAGCCAGCGGGTCTTGTAAATCCATTCAGCATTTGAATAATTATCATTCATGATTTGAATGATAATAAAAATTGACCCTGAAAGCAAGCTTTAAATTCTTAGTTGGGACTATTCAGTAAAAAACCGTGGATTCTTGCTCAATAAAGCGATCCAGGGATTGATGAGCAAGAAGACGACGCTGTATAAGCCTAAATCTATTGCCAAACCTGCAAATTGCCAGCAGGTTTTTCTGGCATTCCTTGAACGATTTTAACAAATTACCGCCGTTAGAGATGCAACAGGAGAAATTTATGCAGATAAAAATAGAATCCAATCCATCGGAAGCCCGTCTGAAAGAGCTCGGCGTACGGGGCTGGTCGGTCTGGGAGAAGGAAGTCTCCGTTTTTCCATGGTTCTATGACGACCCGGAAACCTGTTACTTTCTGGAAGGCGAAGTGGAAATCATACCCGACGGCGCTTCACAGTTCAAAATCCACAAAGGCGATTTGGTGACGTTTCCACTCGGATTGAACTGCATCTGGAGGGTCATCCAGCCCGTTAAAAAACACTATCGCTTTGGTTAATGGAGGTCAGTTATGGAATGTAAGCAAACCCAGAACCGGAAAAATTGTAACTGTACGTATGAGCCTTGTGTGCGGAAAGGCGTTTGCTGCGACTGTGTGCGCTATCATCTACGGGCGCGCGAACTGCCGGCCTGTTTTTTCCCCAATGACGTCGAACGCACCTATGACCGTTCTTTCGAAAAATTCGCGGAATTGGTTCAGAGCGGGCGGCTGTGAAAAGACTCAATGGTTAATTGATAATTTCAAATTGTAGATTGCAGATTTCAAATTGCAAATTGCTCCGCCGGAGTCCCTTCGGGGCAAATATCAAATTTCAAATTATACGAATGAACGATTGATTGAATGCCTTAATGTCTCAATGACTAATGACCATAAATGATCCCGACGAGTCGGGACATCGCTTAACTCAGCAATTGAATGACCATTGAATGACTATCGAATGACTATCGAATGACTATCGAATGACCATTGAATGACTATTGAATGACTATCGGATGACTATTGAATGTCAAATTCCCAATACAATAAAAGGCCATAATTATAATCAGTCATTAAATTTTACTCTGTGAACTCTGCGCCCTTTGCGGTTTAAACCTGCATAATTATGTAAAAAATATTCCATCGCGGGCGATTTTTCCCAGAAAAGAGCTGCCTCTAATCCGCAAATTCACTAAATTCGACTCGATGTTTATTAAATCGGAGTTATCGTAAAATGTCAAGTAGTCAGGATTTTATCAGGATCGAAGACCGGTACGGAGCCCACAATTATAAGCCCCTGGATGTGGTTTTATCCCGTGGGCAGGGTATCTGGGTCGAGGATGTCGACGGGAAAAAATATATGGATTTTCTGGCGGCTTATTCCGCCGTCAATCAGGGACATTGCCACCCGCGACTCGTCAAAGTCATGCAGGAGCAGTGCGCCCGACTGGCGCTGACTTCGCGCGCCTTTCGCAATGACCAGTGGCCGATGTTGGCAAAGGAACTCTGTGAACTGACCGGCTATGAGATGGTGCTGCCGATGAATTCGGGCGCGGAGGCCGTCGAGACCGCCATCAAAGCCGCCCGCAAATGGGGCTATAAAGTCAAAGGCGTAGCCAAAGACAAGGCCGAGATTATCGTGTGCTCGGGCAATTTTCACGGCAGGACGACGACTATCATTTCATTCAGTACCGATGAACAATATAAGGACGGATTCGGGCCGCTGACGCCCGGTTTCGTTACGATTACTTTCGGTTCCATTGAAGAACTGCGCCAGGCCGTCAATCCCAATACGGTAGCCTTCCTGGTGGAACCGATTCAGGGCGAAAGCGGCGTCGTCGTGCCGCCGGATGGTTTTCTGCGCGCTGCGGCCGAAATTTGCCGCGATAATAATGTTCTGTTAGTCGCCGATGAAATTCAGAGCGGACTGGGACGCACCGGCAAACTCTTCGCTTTCGAGCATGAGAACGTCAAACCGGACATGGTCATAATCGGCAAGGCGCTTTCAGGTGGAATGTACCCGGTGTCGGCCGTTGTCGCTTCGCAGGAAGTTCTGGGCGTTTTTAAACCCGGCGACCATGGTTCGACTTACGGCGGCAATCCGTTGGGCAGTGCAATCGCCCGCGAAGCTCTGAAAATCATTGTCGAGGAAAAATTGTCGGAAAAGTCGGCCGAGTCGGGTGCATACCTGATGCAGCAATTAATCGGGATTAAGAGTCCGTACATCGAGAAAATCCGCGGCAAAGGCTTGTGGGTCGGAATCGTTCTGAAAGAATCGGCCGGCGGTGCGCGGCGCTTTTGCGAAGCCTTGCAGAAACGCGGCATTCTGGCCAAGGAAACCCACGAGAATGTCATTCGGCTGGCGCCGCCACTGAATATTAGCCGGGCTGAAATTGACCGGGCTTTAGAAATTATTCGTGAAGTTTTATCTTAATAATATCAAAAAAAGACGAACAGGAGGTTTATTTGAAAGCAGTAATCGAAGGTTTGAAACCTGAAGGATTATGGCGTTATTTTTACGAAATGAGCCAAATTCCGCGCGAGTCCAAACACGAAGCCGCGGTGATCGCCTGGCTCGAATCGGTCGCCAAGAAGCTGAACCTTCCTTATAAAAAGGACGAGGTCGGCAATATCGTCATTTCCAAACCAGCCAGCCCGGGCTACGAAAAATGCACACCTGTTGTTTTACAGGGACATGTTGACATGGTCTGTGAAAAAAACAGCGGCACCGTACACGACTTTCGCAAAGATCCGATCGAATTGGTCCGCGACGGTGAATATATGCGCGCGAACGGCACGACCCTCGGCGCCGATAACGGCATCGGCGTTGCGGCGGCTCTGGCGGTTCTCGAGGACAAAAATCTTGTCCACCCACCCTTGGAAGCGCTGTTCACTATTGATGAGGAAACCGGTTTGACCGGCGCAAATTTTCTGAAACCCGGATTCGTCAAGGGCAAAATCCTGCTGAATTGCGATTCAGAAGAAGACGGCGCTTTATATGTCGGTTGCGCCGGCGGCAAGCAAACCGACGTCATTTTTGATATTGCCTGGGAAAAGGCTCCGCAGAACATGGTGGCGGTTGCCCTGAAAATTTCCGGGCTGATGGGCGGACACTCCGGATTGGACATTGACCAGGGCCGCGCCAATGCCATCAAGCAATTGAATCGCATCGTCTGGAAAGAAGCCGAAAAAACCGGTCTCCGGCTCTATTTTCTGGAAGGTGGCAGTAAGCATAATGCCATTCCGCGCGAAGCTACTTATCGGGCGTTGGTCTCCGCGACCGATCTGGAGAAACTGACCAGAGATTTCGCCGGTTATGAAGCCATGCTGAATAATGAATACAAAGGTGTTGAACGCGGCATTAAAATAACCGTTGAGAAACTGGCAGATTATCCGGCGCAGGTTTTTACGAAGGAATTTCAATTCCGTCTGCTGAACTGCCTGTATGCGATTCCGCACGGCGTCAAACGCATGAGTCCTTCGATCAAAGGTTTGGTGCAGACCTCGACCAATGCCGCTATTGTGAGCACCAGCGAAACACAAATCCGGATTCTGACCAGCCAGAGAAGTTCGGTAGCTTCCGAGATCGAGGGCGTGGCCGATAAAGTCAAAGCCTGTGGTCTGCTGGCCGGCGCCAAAGTCACCCAGGGCGAAGGTTACCCGTCCTGGACGCCGAACATGGATTCGAAAATCCTGGCGCTAATGAAAAAGGTTGCGACCGAATTGTTCGGTGTCGAGCCGCATGTCAAAGCCATTCATGCCGGTCTGGAATGCGGCATTATTGGCGCGACCAGTGCAGGAATGGACATGATTTCGTTCGGGCCGACCATCCAGGGTGCGCATTCGCCGGATGAACGCGTCGAAATCAAGACCGTCGAAAAATTTTGGCGTCTGCTGGTAGAGACTTTAAAACGAATCGAATAGCTCCCGCCATGGAGTAAAATAGAAAGCCATTCGTCGCGAGGCGGGTGGCTTTTTGTTTATATTATCAAGTAGGGACACAAAATTTTGAGCCCCTACATTCATTTAATTGAATGATTTTAGATTTTCGTGTTTATTCGCGTTCTTGGTCGTGTTAATTCGTGGTTAAACCACCTACTTCCGCAGGGCTGCCTTGGTAAACTGGTACTCCGGGATTTTGACGTTGAAATCGATGGAGTCTATGATATACTCGGTGCCGCCGCCGCGCGAGAGCATATCGCGGAAAGTCATGCGCTTCGGCAGCCAGCGGCCGTCCTGATAGAAGACCTCCAGGATTTCAGTTTGCTTGAGCAGGCGTCCGCTTTTGGCATAGCGTTCCTCTTTCAGCGGCAGCCAGCGTTCGGCGTCCACCCAGATTTTACGGGAATGATAGGCGACATCGTCAACGGTTGCGGTTAATTGCAAAATCCAGCAGTCGCGCCCGTTGAATTTTTCCTGGCCGAGCACTTTGGCCGCGTATCTGGAACGCAGTTCGTCGCTCTCCATCATGTCTTCGTAGGACATGTCCGAACCCATGACGGATTGTTTCAGCAGGTGCCCGGAGATCGTGATGATGCGGTCGCTTGGCTCCGGAGTGTAAATCCAGAGATTTTTCTCCAGTTTAAGCATCTTCTTCCCTTTTTCGCGCGGTGGCGCCAGGTATTCGACAAAGGCTTTGTCGTTGCCGGATGACCAGGCTTTGGATTGAATGGTGCGGTCGCCGGTGCGACTGTGGATAATCATGGTCGAAGTGCTGATGGATTGGCCGAAAATGCGGTTCTGGTCGATACGTTTCAGAATTTCATCACCGCCGGGCGTTTGAGCGCTTAATGACATTGATAAAATAGAAATAATTAATAATGGTACGCCTTTCATGCTTCCAACTCCTTGAATAGTGAGGTGGTTTGACGGCGATAAATTCCGAGGCCGGCCAGGGCTGTGCCGAGCACCGTGGCCAGCAATCCCGGAAAGAATCCGATGTAGTAGGTTTCGCTGGTGATTTTGGCCCGGAATACGGCCGGAATCATCATATTGACGTTTTTCATGACGCCGCTGATGTCGAGCCCCTTGATCTGCATCCAGTACGCCAGCCCCAGTCCAATGGCCGAACCGGCCACCGAGCCCAAAAATCCAATTGTGATTGATTCGTAGATCATCGAGCGGTAGATGTGGCCTTTTTCTTCGCCAATCGCCAGGCGCACGCCGACTTCACCGTAGCGCCTCAATCCACCCAGCAGCCCGGCATTCCACAGCACTACCGACATTACGATCATAAAAATCACGACGATCATTTCGGAGGCGTTGGAAGCCATGTCGAGATAGCCGGCTAGGCCGCTCACGTCTTTTAGAGTTGCCATCTCGGGAGCAAAATCACTGTCGTTGTCCGCGTAACGGGTATTGAATCGCTTAACGATTGCCTGCGCGGTGACATCGTCATAAACCTTATTGGGCAGGTAGCCTAAAATTTCTCCGGCAGCATCGTTCATATCCAGAGCGTATTGAATATCACCAACGTCCGCGATCATCGCGCCGCGATCCATTACCTCAATTCCAAAACGCACCGTGCCAGCCACGGTAAAATTTTGAATCACCATGCTGCCAAACATAGTGGACGAGATCAGGGTTACCGGTTCACCCAATCCAACTCCCAATTTCCGGGCGAGTTCGTCGCTGATTAAAATTTCGCCGGGCTGAGCGGGAACATGTCCGGAGACAATCGCTTTGGCAATGTTGAGAGTGGCGATTTCAGTCGTCCCGGGACTCAGTAAATCGATTCCCATGCCGGCCACCGTGCCCTGGGCTTTGGTTTCCCCATTTTCATCGGGAATGTCCAGCAGACCGCCGAACTGAATGCGCTTTACCCAAGTCATATCCGGATATTCTGCCTGCAGTTCCTGCATTAATGCGCCGACGCCGGTCAGGGCCAGGTCGTTAGGTACCTGGTCGGCATTTTCGGCATAAGCCCGGCTCATTATTTTGACGTGACCGGTCGAAAAGCGGGCATTGTAATCGACCATATCCGTCAGAACGCCATTCATATACGCCTGCATAAAAACCGTAATCATGACCCCGATAGTAACGATCAGAAACGGTACCAGACTACGCTGGCGATCGCGGATCAACCCCTGAATTAAAAATTTTATCATTGGATTTTCCCCCTGATGGCATCGGTCGGGTTCATTTTGGCAATGCGGCGGGCTGGGATATAACTCACGATTGTGGTAGTGATCAACACCACTAAGGTCGAGCCCAGCACCAGCACCAGCGAATAGCTGGGGTAAATCTTTTCAGCGATAGTCAATCCGAAGTCATCGGTTCCGGCCGGCATTGACCAGCCGACTTTGGCCTGGTAAGCCAACAGCGGAAAGCCATAAACGGCCGCCAGAGCAGCCGCCAGGATCGAGTGCATAGCGCCTTCGATGGTAAAAAGGGTAATCACCTGGCGCTGGGTCATTCCCAGAGCGATGTGAGTGCCGATTTCCTTCTGTCGGCGAAAAATCGAAAGCACCTGGGTATCGAAGATCGCCAGCATTGCCAGCGACATCAGGATGATAAAAGAAAGATAACCGCCGAACGATTTCATTTTGATCATCTCGCGGATATCAGCCAGCAGAAAATTATGATCTTTGAAAATCCAGCCCGGAAAAGTCCCGACAAAATCGGTTTCCGGTGACCTGGTGCCCTGAGCCGTAATTAACATAGTGGCCTCATCGGGCATTTGGAACATTTCCTGGTGTTTTGCCAGAGGAATCCAAACAATGTTCAAATCCATTGTCGGCACGTCGGTGCGAAAGATGTGGACAATTTTAACATCGGTGGCATCGAATGTGCCATTGACATCGCGCCAGCGGATGGTGACGTAATCGCCGACCGCTAATTTATTATTCTTTGCAGTGCGCTGACCGATAATGGCCGGAATAATGTCATCCGTTTCGGTTAAATAAGCCGTCGGCAGTTCGATGATTTTCTGAGCCGGATCGACGCCGCGTAGTGAAATGCTCTGGATGCGGCCTTCCGGGTACATGGTGGCCTGGCTTAACAAAAGCGGCGTGATTTGGCCGTCGCTGACCGCATGCCTGATTTCGGCTGACATGACGGCATGACTTTCATCGATCGAAAACGGATCGTAAGGATCATAATTTTCCTGCCAGTATTGACCGCCGCCAATTTGCCAGGCGATGGTATCGCGCCGCGCCTGCTCGTCCCAGCCGTTCAGAACCCCCTTGAACCAGATAATCACCACGAAAGCCAGGGACAGGACAAATACATTGAGCCAGGTGCGCAAACGCGCGCCGATTAAATTGCGAAAAGCTAATTTGAGAGCTAGCATAATCTCCTCCCGGCTAATTTTTTCCGATTAAAAGGTCTTCCACAACTTTGCCGTCGTTCAAACTGATCTTGCGATGCAGGTAGCGAATGACTTTTTCATCATGGGTAGCAAAGATGAAAGTCGTTTTCAGATCGTGGTTTAGCTTTTCCATGGTCTGTAGAATGTTATGGGAATTGGCGGCGTCTAAGTTGGCGGTCGGTTCGTCAGCCAAAACAATTTTGGGCGACTTGACCATAGCCCGGGCAATCGAGACCCGCTGACATTCACCGCCGGACAGCTGGGCCGGACGCGACTTGCGTTTGTCCTGCAGACCGACCCATTCCAGGGCGCGATCCACCAGATCCCGTCGTTCGTTTTTACTCATTTTCAACAGCAGGAGCGGCAACTCGACATTTTCGAAAACCGTGTAAACCGGTAGCAAATTGTAAGTTTGAAAAATGAATCCTAAGCTGTGATTGCGCAGAGCGGCCGATTGGCGGGCGTTGAGTTTGCCGACTGATTGTCCCAGAACCCGGGCTTCGCCCTGGCTGGGAACATCCAAAGATCCCACGATGTTCAGCAAGGTGGTCTTGCCGGAACCGCTCGGCCCGACCAGACCGACGAATTCGCCGGTGCCGACCTCGAGATTGATATCGTTCAGAGCGCGGAAGAAGCTGCGTCCCATAGGATAGTCTTTGGTTAATTGCCGGATCGAAATCAACGCTTCGTCTGCCATAAGTTCGTCCTCGTTTTAGTGGTTATAGATCAAAATTAATTGTAAACCTTTTCCGGCTCCGGCAGAACTGTCTCCGGAGAGTGCTACATCCGGGTAATTGAAGAAATTGAGATTGACGACCAATTTATCGTAGGTGCGCTGCCAGCCGACGTACTGGTAAAAAGCGTCGGAAGCCCACGAATAATAACCGATTGCCATCAGATTATCGAAAAGCGTCATTGGATAAGTCAGCATAACAGCCGAAACCTTCAGCAAATTGTAGTCTTGCCACGTGGACATTCCGCTATAAGCGTATTCAACCCGTCTAGTACAGGCCGGATAAAAATTGATTTTATGCTCTATTAATGTATAAAGCCCGTTGCCTATCCCAAAGGTGTAGTCGGCGCCAAAGGTTGTGAAGTAAGTCCATCTGGTGTAACTGTACTGAGCAACCACCTCTGTCCACCAACCGAGGATATAATCCCAGCGCCCGTCGAAAGCGACGCGGTTTTCGAGACCATTCACAGCATCTTTGATATAGCGTTGATGATAGGTCAGGGCTACTTCGCCATGGCGCACCGGTAATTGAAGACGGCCGCCGAATTCCGGTTTGTCTTTGATGGTCGGTTGGATTTCGTAACCTTTAGTTTCGTCGTTGCCGTATAAAAGCCACAACCAGGTGTTGGCGTTATTCAGGTAATTGTAACGGAAGCGCAGGCCATAAACGCCTTCGGTAATTTTTAGCGGATCGCGCGGGTCAAGCCGGTCGAACCACATCAGTGAACGTAAAAGTTGCGCCGGCCCGAAATTTATTTTCTGCAGGCCAAGCTGGATTTCCGACCGGGCGGTCGCATAGCGCACATTTAACCGGTAAGGCTGGAAATTATCCCCGGTAAGGCTGTCGCCGGAATTGACATATCCGTAAACAGCAATTTCTGCCGACATCAGCCGATCGCGGCGTAATGTTTTGGTTAGTGACAATTGCGGAATGTATTGTAAGCCGGCCGAACCCGACCATTTTTCATCCAGGTAACGCCCGGTCAGACGCGTTGAAAGTTGACCGCGCAGGTCATATTCCATAGCGGTCAGCGGAACGACCGCAGCCAAGATGAGCAAACCGAAGCGCTTGAAAGTCACTTCGACTCCTGTTCCGGCAAGGGCATGATGCCGTAATACATGAAATTGTTGACCTCCAGCGCAAAATCGGTATAACTAGGATAAAGGGCGGTGAGTGATTCGTCCTGAGCAAGTTCTATCAGTTTGCGGATAGCTGCCAGGAAAAATTCCGGGCGCATGCTTTTACGAACCTCGCCCTTTTCCTGTGCCCGGCGGATAAAATCCATGAATTTGGTCATGGACAGTGTAAAAAGCTGATTGTAGAAATCTTGGACTTCCGGTACATATTCCAAATAATCGCGCGCATACTGTTCACCCATTTGGGAAACGCCTTCTTCTTTCATTTTCAGAAGCGCCTGGATTTTTTGGGGAAAAGTCATGTCTGACTTTTCGATCTCATCGAGTTTCGCCAGACCCAGGTCTGCCATTGTTTGCCACAGGTATATCACCAAATCTTTTTTATTGGCGAAATACTTATAAAAAGTCATTTTGCTGACGCCGGCTCTGGCGCTGATTTCTTCCACGGTCACGTGCTTAATCCCGTATTTCTGAAATAGATCCTCGGCGGCGGTTTTAATTTTCAATTTGCATTTAGGTATCTGTGCCATGTTTATTACTTTCCAATAACATTGCGATTTATATTCAAGTTTACGAATCGCGTAAACAATTTGGCGATTCGTAAACACAATGTCAAGCAAATTTTTTAGATATTACGATTTCAATAAGAGGTATGCGACCTGTAAAGGTGTTTTTTTAAATTTACCAGGATGGGTAGTTGGAATAGATTACTCCTTCACCACTTGAGGTTAACATGCCGGGTGAATAGCCATTCATAATATAGTAACCGGGATGGTCATCGTCTTTGTAAAGAGTGAGATGATCTACATTGGAAGGCCAGGATAATCCATCCGGTAACTGGTCAGTGTATAAGTATTTGCGGGTATGGGTAAGTGTAACGCCGTGAGTTGCGAAGTCAATTTTACCGCTGACGGAAGCCGTACAGCTGTACTTCTTGCCATCCAGAGTGAAAGACATCATGGAAGTGCCGCTAAAACTTTCGTCGCCATAAAAGTCAATGTCAAATAGTAGCAAATCGCAAATCAGATAACCGCCGTCGATTTTATAGTTACGGCTTATTGATTTTCCTTTCCAACGAGTCTTCAGGATGGACTCCGCTGATTGCGCCGACAGATTTTGTATCATTAGCAGAGTAATAATTAGTCCTGCCAGCGACCTGACAATTATAGAGTCAAAATAATTTGAATATTTGCGCATCGTAGATATTTCCTGTAATTAATTTTTCATTCTTGTTTTTATCGGTTCAATGGATATTTTAAAGAACTACTATGTTCAGTGCCAAATATGGATGTTTGCCCAAGATATTTCAAGCGAATATTGCAGGATTTGTGTGATTTTGGTCAGGTTGGCGGAGAGAAACAGATAAATCCGGCAGTTATTTATTAAACAATCTTGAAAAACAGGTCAGTCCGGAATAAATTAGCCGCACTTGGAGGTTTATGAATTACTTTGAATCTTTTATTTTGGGAATTGTACAAGGACTGACCGAGTTTCTGCCGATCAGCAGTTCGGGGCATTTGGTTATCGTTCAGCATTTGTTTGGGATTACCGCGGATAATATCGCTTTTGAAATTGTGGTTCACGCCGGAACCTTGCTGAGCGTGGTGGCGGTTTATTATGCCGATTTGTGGCAAATGATCGTGAGTTTTTGCAGCGGAATTTTCCGGCTCCGCAAGGCACAGCCATTTCGGAACGATTCGTATTTCCGGCTCAGTGTTTTCGTGATTGTGGCGACAATGCCAGCCGTGATTTTCGGGCTGACCCTGGATGATTTCTTCGAACAGATTTTCCATAATGTATTCCTGGTGGGCATTACCCTGACGATCACCGGCCTGATTCTTTTATCGACGCGTCGGGTTAAAACTGAAGGTCGCCAGCTGACTCTCGGCAAAAGCGTTTTGATCGGTTGCGCCCAGGCGGTTGCCATTTTACCCGGAATTTCGCGCAGTGGCTCGACGATCAGCGGCGGCTTGTGGTGTGGTCTCGAACGGGTGGACGCGACGCGCTTTTCATTTCTGCTGGCAGTGCCGGCGATTATGGGCGCGTTGATTTTGCATTTGAAGGATGTGGCCGGCGCAGCCTTAACCAGCGGTGACGCCGGATTTTTACTGATTGGATTTCTGACATCGTTTGTGGTGGGCTATATTGCAATCCGTTTTTTACTGAAAGTCGTGCAAAGCGGTAAATTCAGCTGGTTTGGATATTATTGTCTCTTACTTGGCGTTTTGGTGATTATATTTTTGAGGTAAACTTTTAACCTAACCGGAAATTTAAGTATCCAATGAAGGCATCCCGTCCCGGTTTTTTAAATGAGATTGCAGAAATTGAGAAGGGTAATCTCAGTCCGGTATATCTGTTGTATGGCGGGGATCTTTATCTGGAGGACGAAGCTATTAAGACTATCTGTGAGTCTTATGCCCAGGGTGGCAAAGGCTGCCCTGAAAACCGGGTGTACTACGGTGAAATAGACAGCGACCGTGATTTTATCGACGGTCTTTTCTGCATCGGATTTTTCGCCGCGCGCCAGATAATGATCTATAAAAACATCGGTAAGCTGGATGCCAACTGGCGGCCGCGGCTGCTTAAATTCATCGCAAATCCGGATCGAAACACTTTACTGGTAATGACTGCCGGAAGCGAAGGAAAATCCACTCTGGTTGACAAGTTGAAGAAAGATACTCAGAAGGTCAAAACGATCTCGACCTGGACGCCTGATCCCGACCGGTTTGGTGATTTTATCCGGCGTCATTTGGAGCGAACCGATACGGTGATCGATGATGATGCGCTCAAATTGCTGGTATCCTTGACCGATGATGCTCTCAGCCACACGATTGCCGAATTGGAGAAATTGCTGATTTATATTGGTGATAGTAAATCCATTAAAGAGGCCGATGTGCGTCTGTTGGTCGGCGGTGACAAGGAATATGACATGCAGAATTTCATCGATGCTGTCGCCCGTCGCGATCTTAACGATTCGGTTAAAATCGGCCTGGCATTGATCCGCGCCAATAACTCGATTCCCTATTTTATTACTCAGCTGTTTGATCTTTTCAGCGCGATCTGGGATTATGACGGCCATGGCCGTACGGAAAAATTCTGGAAAAAGGCGAATTGTTATCAAGCTGGAAGAAATAATTACCGCGTCGCCGATTTTCCTGCCATTTTCACCCGTTTAAGAGAAGCGGATTTACAATCAAAATCGTTAAATTTGAGCGCTGAAGAAATACTCGTGCCGTTATTGTATGACATTATCGCCTGAAAGAAAAAAATAGATGAATGAAAAATTTCAACTGACTGACGAAGAACTCATCGGCCGCTTTCAAGCCGGAGATGAGGGGGCTTTTGAGGAAATTGTCAACCGTTACGCTGACCGCCTGCTGAATTTCGCCTATCGGTTCGTGCTGGATCGCGAAGAAGCCGAAGACATTGTCCAGGATACCTTTTTGAAGGTCTATCAGAACCGGCACGCATACAAGGAAATCGCAAAATTCTCGACCTGGATATACACTATCACCGGCAATCTGGCCAAAACCATTCTGCGTAAGCGGCGAAACCGCAAATTGTTCTTCTTTTCCCGCACGGCCCCCGAAGACCGCGATAAAGAGATGGAATTTCCCTCAACCGAGCGCCAGCCGGATAGCAAACTGGATGGCCGGATTGAGGAGCAGATGATCCAGCGGGCGATCGTAAAATTGCCGGAACATTTTCGCACGGTGATCATTTTAAGGGATATTCAGGATCTTTCATATGAAGAAATCAGCAATATTATCGACGCGCCACTAGGCACCGTAAAGTCGCGGATCAACCGGGCGCGCCTGAAATTGCAAGAAGAACTTGAGCAGTTAAGAGAGTAAAGCGCACAAGATGTTTGTTAAAAAATGGGGGAACTTACAAATCTATGATGAATTGCTACCAGTTTAGGAATTCAATATCAAATTTTATCGACGAAGACATCTCCTTCAAGAAACGTCAGGATTTCAAGCAGCACCTTGCCGATTGTCCCAATTGCCGCAGTATGTATGAGTCGGTACTAGCTACCCGCCAAAGCATGCGTAATTTTCCAAGGATAAGTGTCAGTGAAAACTTCAATCTGAACCTGAGGAACCGGATTCTGGCCGATCGCAACGCCGTTATTCAGCGCAGCCAGCAAAAAAGTTTCTCACTGAATCGTATTCCCTCTTTTGCGTATGGTTTTGCGGCGGCGATCTGCGCAGTAGTCGCCGGATTTTTTATCCTGCAATCGCAAAGTGGCGAAAGCTTTCAGTCGACTCCACCGCCGGTTGTCCAGCAACGAATGGCGCAGCCGCCGGTTACTCAGCCCTCAAAAAACGCCCCGGTCGCTCCGGTTAACTCTCAACCATCGGCGGCGGCTCAATACACAGCCGCTCAGGATCAGCCAATTGTGATAGACACTTTGTCGGGAGCCAAGGCGTCCGAAGAGCCTTCGTTGGATTATAAACAAAACTATGAGGACAAGATCAGGACCGTTAAAGATCAGCGGTAATTTGACCGGTCTTATATATAATTGTTGATTAAACACAATTTTTGAGTTATTTTTACGCTCTGTTAGAGTGTTTTTTTATGAACAGTTTAAAAAGTACTATAATAATTAGCATAATCTTATTCGCGGTTCTGTTTTTAGCCTTTGTTTTTCCGCGCATTGAATTTTTTCAAGACGTTCCTTTAATTATTCAAACCTTATTCCGGGTGTTTGTGTTTATCGGATTGGTTTCGTATCTGATTTACCTTATACAGGAATTGCGTCACTGGCAGAACCGGTGCGATTTGGCAGAAACAACCCTCGATTCCCGCAAATCATTAAGCGCCAGAGAGGAGGAATACGTCGGGGGGCTCGGCCTAAAGCTCAAAGTGGATCCCACACAGAATTATAATGAGATCACGACCCAGATATTGAAACTGACTCAGTCGTCATTGATGGCGCGCAGTGTTTTTCTTTATCTTTTCAATTCCAATGAACATATCTACACTCTGCAATCTTTTCAATCCGCTCCGGGAATTAATTTCAACCCGAATTTTAAGGCCGAAGGGGTGTTATTCGGTGATTTCCATCTGAACGTTAAGCCTCAGATATATGCCGCCGGCAATCTGGAAGCCGGGAGTCTGGCGTATTATACCGAACCGCCCAAAGTTGGAACGGTGATGATCGTACCAATCATGCTGCGCGGGAGTGTTTTTCTGGGAATTCTCGGGCTGGATAGTATTGACCGTGACGCCTGGGGACACGAAGACATCGATTTGGTAAAACTATTTGCTGACTTGTTTTCGACTTCGATCTGGCAGATTGATGCTATTGACCGGCAGAGTACGCATATTCAATTTTTCAGGGATCTGTGCCGGCTAAACACTGAATTGCCGATCGGGATCGAGGCGCTGGAACTTTTTAAAGAGGCTGGTCAGATTCTGCATAAATTTTTTAGTTTTGATAAACTGACTTTCGCAGTTCTGAAGGAAGAAGAATCCCCGGAACTCTATATTGAATTTGTCGACGGTTATGATACCGATTACAGCATCGGGCACCGCATTGTCTGGAACGGCGGGCTCTGGGAGAATATTATTAAGAACGGCGCACCGTTGCTGCTGGGAGATTATGAAGAAGCAAAACTCGCATTCCGTTTTCAACCGGGCGATCTGAATACCCTGCCGTTCCGTTCCTGCCTGGGTGTGCCCTTAGAGGTGGGTCGCAAACGGCTGGGTGGAATCTTGCTGGAGAGCTATCAGCCGCAGGCCTATTTGCCGGAAGAGAGCGACACATTGGTCCTGTTCGGTAAAAACATGAGCGAGATTCTCAATCGTATGAATGTTTACCGTTCGATGAAAGATTTGGCGATGGTCGACGGTCTGACCAGCATCTATAATCATCGGGCTTTCAAAGAGCGCCTGCAGATCGAAATTGAACGCAGCCGACGTTATGAAAATTCGCTGACCCTGATGATTCTTGATCTGGATAAATTTAAGCGGATCAATGATACCTATGGACATCTTTTTGGCGATCTAGTACTGAAGAAAACCGCCAACATCATTCGCGGCAGCGTCCGAACGGTGGATACCGTTGCCCGTTACGGCGGGGAAGAGTTTGCGGTGATTTTAATTAACACCGATAAGAGCAGCTGTTATAAAACAGCCGAGAGAATCAGAAATAATATCCAGAGTTTCGTTTTTGAAAAAGACGGCATTCGCGAGCGCATGACAATCAGCATCGGTATGGCGGAATATCCGGCCGACGGCGACGATGTTCCCGCCCTGATCTCCGCTTCCGATATGGCCATGTATCAGTCGAAACGTCTGGGTGGCAATAAAGTAACCCTGTATAAGAGCGATTTTGAAACCTAAAGGAGTAATAAATGGCTAAAGGTGGTAAAGGTTTTGCCGATAAAACGGCCAAAGCCGGAAAAAATACAAAAACCGTCTGTCCCGTTTGCGGCGAAAACATCGATTACATCAAGCATATCACGACAGTCACCAGCGCCGACAATAAATCGATGCGCTTTCAGGAAAAAATGATTGGCGTCTGCAAGTGCAACCGCGATCAGATTTACAAATAATCCGACCGAGATCATAATCCAAGCGGCCCAACCATTTCCTCACTGAGTTTTAGAGTTGGGTATTTCAAAATGATGCAAAGCAAGTTCCCGATCAGCATATTTTTCGGTTTAGGCGGGGTGTTGCTGGTTTTAGGACTGGTCGGCCTGACCGGTTGCGCCGGGCCACGTGAGGCTGTGAAATTAAGCGAGGCCCCGGCAGCACCTGCCGCGCCGCAAACTTATGATTCCAAGGCCTTGATGCATTTCATGGCTGGCGAGAATTATTCCCTGCAGGGTAATTATGCCATGGCGGTGCTGGAATATCAGGACGCTCTTCTGTATGAGACCGGGTCGGCGGCGATCTACGGTTCATTGGGTAAAGCCTATATCAATCTTGGCAAATTTGATCGCGGTCTGGCGGCCTTGGAAAAAGCCGTTCACCTGAACCCGAACGACGCTGAAATCCGAGAAATTATGGCCCAGATATATTTTCTGATCGGGAATTCTGACAAGGCCGAACAGCAGTATCGGACACTTCTTGAAAATCGCCCGCACGATCTGGAAATCCGCTATCAATTGGCGGCGATTTATCTAAAAAATCGGAAACTCGATCAGGCGTTGCACCTTTATAATGAAATCTATGCGCAGGATTCGACGCAGGTACAAGCGCTGGAAAAAGCGGCCGAAGTCGCTTTAATGAGTCGCAATCTTGATCAGGCCATCGGTTATTACGAGCGGTTGATTCAACTTTGTCCGGACAGCTTGGTTTATCTGACAACCCGGGCCGATCTGGCACTGGTAGCCGGTGATCTGGAGACTACCATCAAGATTTACAAACATTTGATAAATAAGTTACCGGACGACATCAGCCTGAAAGAGCGGCTGGGCGAGATTTTATCCCGCAGCGAGCATATCGAGGAAGCCCGCGAAACTCTGGAACTGATCATTTCCACCAATCCGGAACGGGAAGCCAGCTACCAGAACCTGATTTTTCTCCTGACCAGGATCGAAGATTATCCCTCTGCCCTGGCACTTGCGGATAGTGCGGTTATCCGTTTCCCGGAGTCGCTGGCCTTTCTGATCATTCAGGGTACGATCTTCAATGCTATGCGCGATTTTCCAGCCGCCGAACGATCATTTTTAAAAATTTTAAAAAAAGAGCCCGGCAATCTTCAAGCCCGCCATATCCTGGCAACCGTGTGGGATACTCAGAAAAAGTATGCCAGATCCGACAGCCTTTACGAAGCAATCCTGCAGGATGATCCGAATGATATTATTGCATTGAACAATTATGCCTATAGTCTGGCCGTGCGCGGCGAGCGCTTGGATGTGGCGCTGGAAATGTCCGAAAAGACTTTGCAAGCCGATCCGGAAAATCCCTCCTATCTCGATACAAAAGGCTGGATTCTTTTCCGGCAACACAAATACAAAGAAGCCGTTAAATTCGTTCAGAAATCTCTGGAAATTGGACAGGACAACGCTGAAGTACTGGAGCATCTCGGAGATGTTTATCATGGTCTTGCTAATCCGGCCCGGGCGCGGGAATATTACCGGCGGGCTTTGCGGCTTGACCCGGAAAATGAAAGGCTGAAAAAGAAAGCGGAAGGTGAATAGAAATTCACAGATCATACGGTTAGGGGCTCTGGCAGTCTGGCTGATTTTCCAGAGCTGTGCCGTCACAACCGGCTTGCAGCGCGAACCGACCGCTGTGACATATACCGAAATAGGTCGGCGGCGGACGGCGCTCGATATGATTCCGAGACTTTCAGCTCAGGTCAATATAGCGCTTAGAACTTCCGCAGGATCGTGGGGCATAGCAGCTGAAATCGAGTACCGCACGACGGATACTCTGTTTGTCCAATTGTTTGATCCGCTCGGCCGGAAACTGGCGCACCTGGAGTTCTGCGGACAGGATTATGCTATCCTGGCGCAACGCAGCGGGCAGTTTTATTCGGGTAAAGAGCTTCCGGAGGAAGTGATTGGTTTTAAACTGCCTCCGCTAGATGCGGAAGATTGCCGGCTGCTACTACTGGGATTGATCGGACGAAAAGACGGAATGAAGGCCACCGTATATCGGAACACTGCCCGTCCGATGACCATGCTGGTTGGAAATGGTGAAAATGTCTGGACAGTGATATATCGTGCTTATGAAATTGTTGATAAAATTCCGCTGCCTACCAGGATCTCTATCAGTAATAGTTTGAAAAATGTTGAAATCGAAATTCAGGTCTCGAATTTCTGCGCCGGTGTGCGTAAATTCCAAGCGTAAAATAACCGACATTGTAGAGGATAGCATGGATTCGGGAAACGGGAAAAAAATAGTGTCAGTTGTGATTCCGATTTTTAACGAAGCGGAGTCGCTGCGGGAGTTAAACGAAAAGATCCAGGCTGCTTTTCGGTCGACAGAATATGAAATTGAAATAATAATGGTTGACGACGGCAGCCGGGATAATTCGGCGGCCGTCGCCCGGGAAATCGCGCAGACCTGGTCGAATGTGGTCACCACCGGTTTTCAGCGCAATCGTGGCAAAGCCGCCGCTCTCAACGAGGGTTTCCGGCTCGCCACCGGAGAGTTTGTGGCGACGATAGATGCCGATTTGCAGGATGATCCTGAAGCGTTGCCGGAAATGCTGCAATATTTACAGGAATCCGGTTATGATCTGGTTTCGGGCTGGAAACAGGACCGCAAAGACACATTCATAAAAAGAAGAACCTCGAAAGTCTACAATTTTTTCACCCGATTAATGACGGGCGTGAAACTGCATGATATGAATAATGGCCTGAAGGTCTATCGTTCCACAGTGGTCAAGTCAATCAATCTGTATGGCGAACTGCATCGCTATATTCCGGTATTGGCGAAGGTCGAAGGATTCACCAGCGGTGAATTCAAGGTCAGACATTTTCCACGCAAGTACGGGAAGACCAAATACGGCCCCAGCCGGTTTTACAAAGGCATGCTCGATTTATTGACGGTGCTGTTCATTACCCGTTTCATGAAGCGTCCGATGCATTTCTTCGGTCTCTGGGGAATCATAATCGTCGTGATCGGGCTGCTGTCAGAATTGTGGGTTCTGATCCTGAAGTTCGGATTGCACGAGCCGTTCCGGGATCATGTGGCCATGCTGATTTTCGGGGTGCTTTTAATCGTCTTTGGAATGCAGTTTTTTTCGCTCGGGCTGATCAGCGAATTAATCACCTTCCAGAACCGGAAGGAAAAGTAATGTCCGGTTATAGATTTTCGATCATAATTCCGTCGTATAATCGCGCGGACGAAATCACGGATTTGATACGTTCCTTGCAGGAGCAGACCTTCGTTCATAACCGCTTTGAGGTGTTGATCGTGGATGATGGCTCGACCGATGAGACCGAACACGTCGTGCAGGATTTTGCAGCGCGGGTCGGCTTTCGTCTGCGTTTTTTTAAGCGGAATCACGAAGGGCCTGGACCAGCGCGGAATTATGGTATGTCAGCCGCCGAAGGAGAGTATTTTCTTTTTATTGATTCGGACTGTCTGGCCGACGCCCGCTGGTTGGAAGAAATTGATCTGGCAATCAACCGTGAAAATCCGGATGCTTTCGGCGGTCCGGATTCGGTTTTGGAGAACTTTACTCCACTGCAAAAAGCGATTGACTACAGTATGACCTCTTTCCTAACGACCGGCGGGATGCGCGGGCACTCAAAAAAACGGCTGGCGAAATTTTACCCGCGCAGCTTTAATATGGGAATCC
This sequence comes from uncultured bacterium, assembly GCA_964576275.1. Classification (GTDB taxonomy): domain Bacteria; phylum Fidelibacterota; class UBA2242; order UBA2242; family UBA2242; genus JAGNGI01. The sequence continues at coordinate 37,897 of CAZNUN010000003.1, forward strand.
GGCGTGAAATCCATGCGAAACTCGGCGGTATGGGAAAATTAAGACATGGTCAGGATATAGAATTCAGCCGGCGAATCGTGGCCAGTGGCGCGAAAGTGATTCATATTCCGGCTGCTGTTGTCTATCATAAACGGCGCACCAGTTTGCGGAAATTCTTTCGTCAGATGTTCAACTGGGGTGTAGCGCGTATTAATCTGACTATTCTCGATCAGGGCAACCTGGAGCCGCTGCATTTCATGCCGGCGATAGCTGCGGTTGGCTATACTTTTCTGACGGTGCTGACCTTGTTGACCGGTCTGTTTTTTGAAATCTGGCTGGGAATAACCGGATTAGTGTTTTTATTGTGCGGATTCATTTTTATTGATAGCGCCCGCCGTTACCGCTCGTTGCGGGTCGGCTGGTTGGCTCCGGTTTTTGCGGTGTGCCAGATTTTTGCTTATGGGTATGGCTTTTTCTATAATTATGTCCGCCGCAAGATCTTTCGCCGGGGCGAAGTTACGGGGTTTGTGCGGAGATACTATCAGTGAAAGATATTTCCCCGCGGAGTTACAACTTCTTTAACGAGCAATCCTGGCTCGCCGCTCATTTTTTAAACACGTATATCGAAATAACCAACAGTTCAGGATTGAACATCCTTGAGGTTGGTTCGGCGGAAGGCGGGGTGTTAAGTTATTTTGCCGAGAAAAATAACCGGTGTTATGGTCTGGAATATTCACGCGGTCGGGTTGAAATTGCCAGGGAGTTAAACCAATCTCCGAAAACTGTTTTTATTCACGGTGATATTACCGACACGGATACATACGCGCGTCAAATTAATGATAAGATGGACGTTATCATTTGTTGTGACGTGATCGAACATATCGTCAGTGAAAAAAGGAGCCGGGCGCTTCAGAATATGCGGGAGCTCTTGAAAGAGGACGGCCGTCTGTATATTTCCTTTCCACCAAAATATTCGCCGTTTGCCGGACATCAGCAGTGTCTACCGAACTGGCTCCGGGCGATTCCCTATCTTTTTTTATGGCCGGATAATGTCTATTCCGCGATCCTGAAATCCGGTGGTATTCACGATAACGTTATTTCAAGTATGTTGGAAACTAAAAAATCCCGTATTTCGGTGCACGAGTTTGAAAAATTGGTTCGGGCTAACGCGTTACGAATTCTGAAAAAAGATTATTTCCTGATTCGTCCCCGATTCAAATTTCGTTACGGTCTTCCCTGCCTGAGACATCGCTGCGATCTGAGTATTATTCGGGAAGTATTTAACCTCGGGTCGGTATACCTGCTACAGCCATGCGCAAAGTATTAATTATTACCTATTACTGGCCGCCGGCTGGCGGGCCTGGTGTTCAGCGCGTCTTAAAGTTTGCCAAATATCTGCCGGAATTTGGTTGGGAGCCGCTGATTCTGACCGTAGCGCACGGAGATTATCCGGCTGTCGACGAGAGTCTATGCTCAGAAATCCCGGACGGTCTGCCGGTTTACAAGACACGCACGCTGGAACCGTTTGGAACCTATCGGAAAGTCACCGGGACCAATTCCGATCAGGAGATACCAACCTATATTCTCAATGCGGATAATTCGGATGACTGGCGCCGCAAATTAGGCAAATGGGTTCGCGCTAATCTTTTCATTCCGGATGCCCGTTTGGGTTGGATTCCCTTCGCCCGGCGGGCAGGTCGAAAAATAATTGATGCCGAGGATGTCAGGATTATTTTTACTTCCTCTCCGCCCCATTCTCTGCAATTCATCGGGCGTAACCTTGCTAAGCTTACTGGTCGGAAATGGATTGTGGATTTGCGCGATCCCTGGACGGAAGCTTTCTGGCAGAGAGAAATGAGTATGACTCTGCCCGCCCGCTACCTTAACACACAGATGGAAAAAGCCATTCTAAAGTCGGCCGACGATCTGATTACCGTCAGTCCGAGTATCGCTGAATTAATTCAAAAAAAAACCGGTAAAGACTGCCAGGTAATTCCGAACGGCTACGATGCCGATGATTTTATCGGAATAAAAAAGACGCCCAACAGAAAATTTACCATTGTATATTCCGGCAGTATGAGTAAGGATCAACCAATAACCGGATTGTTGCATGCGCTGAAAAATATGGAGGCTGATATTCTTGAGCGGATTGAAGTAAATATATATGGCAGCGTGCATGCGAGACATTTAGCGGCAATTGCCGTCGCGGATATGTCGGGTGTGGTAAAAGTGCAGTCTTACCGGCCGCATCGGGAGCTGATTGCGCGGATTGTCAATGCAGATCTGTTACTGCTTATCATTCCGCAAACGACAGACAATAAGGGAATCCTGACCGGGAAAATTTATGAATATCTGGCGACTGGAAATTATATATTGGGAATAGGTCCCGATGACTGCGATGCCGCCCGGATATTGCGGGAGGCAAAGGCCGGAATAATGTGCCCTTATGTAGACGATTTGACGGAGGTTATCACTACACGATTTATGAGGTGGCAGGCGGGAAGCGAATCAGAGAAACCGTTTGCCGGGATCGAAAAATATTCCCGTCGTTATTTAACTGGCCGATTGGCCCAAATATTGGAAAAACAGGCGGCATGAAACTGACAAAAACCTGGTTTATGCTGAAAAAGCTGGGGAGCGACTTACTCAGGCCACGCTTATTTTATAAGATCAGTGAAGATTTTTTCTCGGAAAGATTGACCTATTATTACTTCGTTTTTGAAGAAGACTTTCGCAAACTCAATAAATTGCTTAAGCAATTTGACGAAAACGGGATCCCGTTAAATTCGACTTATATTGATGTCAAAACTCCCCGTCTGCATTATTACCCTATTTCTATCGGACAATTCGGGTTGGCGGTCTTCCACTCATTTATTAAGACCGGGCAGAAGGAGAAGCGGGAGCATTTTTTACGCATTGCAAACTGGTTTATGGAGAATGCAGTGACGGATGAAAGACTGGGCACTTATTGGCTGACCGATATTCCCAAACCGGAGTACGGAGTTGAACATCCCTGGAAATCGGCATTTGCCCAGAGCCGGGCGCTATCTATCTTGCTCAGAGCGTGGCAGATTACTGACGATCGGCGTTATCTGGAACTGGCTACCGCGGCTCTTAAACCTTTTTCCTATGATATTACTGAAGGCGGCGTGACGGCGCATTTAAAGTTGGGCCAGCCGTTTTATGAGGAGTATGTCGCAGCCGAACCAACGATGGTTTTAGACGGGCATATTTTTTCGTTATTCGGTCTGTTTGACTATGTTCGGGCAGGGATTAATCCGGACGCTAAAGCCACTGCGATGAAGTTATTTCAGGATGGAGTTGACAGTCTTATCCGCTGGCTGCCGGATTACGATATGGGATTTTGGGTCAGATTCAATCTTTGCCGGATGGAAAATTATCCCGCCACCGACCCTTGCACCATTAGTTATTTAAGACTGATTGTGGCTCAACTCAGGATATTATCCCAGATGACAAATCGCGGCGAACTGCTGTCCTTTGCCGAGCGTTTCGAGAGTTATGACCGGCTATTGAATATTTTCAGAATGTACGCCGTTAAAAATAAAGCTCTGAAGAGATTAAACAGGCTGTAACCATGTGTGGCATTTGCGGCATTGTTGACCAGAATCCAGAAAATCACCGGCTGATAACCGAAATGACTGATTTATTGCGGCATCGCGGGCCGGAGAAAGCCGGATATTACCGCGAAGGTAATGTCAGTCTGGGTCACCGCCGCCTGTCAATAATTGACCTACAGACCGGCGACCAGCCGATCTATAACGAAGATAAAACGATCGCTATCATTTTCAACGGCGAGATTTACAATTTTCCGGAACTGCGCGCCGAATTGATGCAACGCGGGCATCGATTCTACACTAAGACTGACACCGAAGTTGTATTACACGGCTTCGAAGAATTCGGGCTTGATTATTTTAGGCGATTGAATGGCATTTTCGCCTTTGCGATCTATGATAAAAAAAGTGCGCGGTTGATTCTGGTGCGCGATCATTTCGGCGTCAAACCACTGCACTATTGGACGAACGGTTCGACATTTCTGTTCGCCTCAGAGTACAAAGCGATTCTCGTTCATCCGGCAGTGAAGCGCGAGATTAATCATCAGGCTTTGCATTGCCAGATGAATCTGCGCTACAATCAAACCGACGAGACTCTAATCAAAGGCATTTATCGTTTGCCGCCGGCGTCATACCTGATCTATCAGGATAATAAAATTTTGATCGAACGATATTATCAACTGCCGATCAATCTGAATTTTAAGATGACTGAAGCCGAAGCCATTGAAGGTATTCAGACGCATTTGCAGAAAGCCGTCAGGCGCCAGCTGTTGAGTGACGTTCCGCTGGGCGTTTATCTTTCCGGCGGCATGGATTCATCGGCGTTGGTGGCGATGATGGCGGCGGAAAAGATCAGCCCGATTAATACATTTACCCTTGGATTCAATGAGGCGACCGACGAATTTGACGACGCGGCCATAATCGCCCGCAAGTTTGGTACAAAACATACCACCACCGCTCTGACAGTGGCCCCGTTACAAAATTTTCCCGCAACCATCTGGCACGCCGAGGAACCGAAAATCAATCTTCTGCAGGGCTTTCACCTGTCGGACTTTGTCTCAAAAAATCTGAAAGTGGCGTTAGGCGGACTGGGTGGGGACGAACTCTTTATCGGGTATGATATTTACCGCTATTTGTGGACAATGCGAGGATTTTTGCAAAATCGTCTGGGGATTTGCCAAAAAACGCTTTTCAATCCTATCAGCGCCCTGCTTTTCAGTTTGCAGAATTCATCCAAAATCCTCAAGTGGGACGAATACCGGCGCGGTCTGCAGATGTTGTTTTCGGTTGGCGATCTGGAGAGATTTTACCTGATTCTGCGCAATTGCTGGGATTATGACGGAAGATTTGCAAAGGAAATCTACCGGCCGGAATATTTACAGACGGCGCTGACGCCGACGCGTACCTGGTTCGATCCGATTTTCGCGGCGTGTCGCGACCTTCCGCCACTGGACGCGATTGCTTATGTGGAATTTCATTCCAAGATGCTGAACGACTATATTCTGACTGAAGATCGCATGTCCATGGCGCACGGTTTGGAACTGCGGGTGCCGTTTCTGGATCGCGATCTGGTGGAATTTGCCTTCACGATTCCCGCCGGAATGAAAATGAAGAACGGTCAGACTAAAGGTCTCTTCCGCAAAGCCATGGAGCCATTTTTACCGCCGGAAATTCTGCGGAAGAAGAAATGGGGCTTTGCCGTCAATCCCTATGAGCAATTCAATAAGGATTTGAAAACAGTTGCCCAAAGAGTGCTGAGCCGTGAATTCATTCGGCAACTGGGGATTTTCAATTACGAATATATTCAGCGGATTTTACATTATCCGTCCGATCCGCGCCTGAGGTGGCATTATAACTATTTGTGGATTGTACTGGGACTGGCGATTTGGGAAAAGATGTTTATAAGAACCGAATATTATCGCCGGCAGGTTGTTGCGCCGGGGGAGTATTATCAATGAACGCCAACCAGACCGGATTGAGAATCGGCATGGTGCTGGATAATCGTTTCCCGCCGGATGAGCGGGTGGAGAAAGAAGCGGTCAGCCTGATCGCGGCCGGATTTGAAGTGTTTTTACTGTGCTTTAATTTTGGTAAAAGTCCCGCTGAGGAAAACTATAAAGGCATCCAACTCCGGCGAGTATTCATGCCGCGCTGGCTGTATAAAAAATTATCGGCATTGATCCTGATACTTCCGTTTTATAAATGGTTCTGGAAGAAACGAATTGCAAATTTTGTTAGAGAGGAAAAAATCGATTGCCTGCATATTCATGATTTGCCACTCTGCGGCGTTGCGCTCAGCATTAAAGAAAAATACAACATTCCGGTCATTGCTGACATGCACGAAAATTACCCCGTGCTGATTGAACAGGAAAAATGGGCAAACACATTTTGGGGCAGGCTGCTGATTAATAAGAATATGTGGTACCGGGTTGAAAAAACATGGTTAGGAGGAGTTGACCATATCATCTGTGTCGCTGAAGAAATGAAAGAGAGATTTGAAAAAATTATCGCGATACAAAAATCATATACCATTCTGCCCAACTATATCGATTCCGAAAAATATCTGGCGAGTCAGCAATCGGTTCCGCAAGTTGAGGAAAGATTCAAGGGTAAGTTTGGTGTAATGTATTATGGCGGTTTCGATAGTATGCGCGGGATTGAGACATTGCTGGAAGCGGGTAAAATTCTAAAAGAAAAAATCGCCAACCTGATGATAATTTTGATTGGCACCGGGTCAATTTTGCCTGAATTGAAACGATTAGCGTCACAATTTGGAATAAGTGACTTGGTGGCATTTGAAGGCTGGCAGAATCCGGCTAATCTGAGTAGTTATATGAAGAATACCCAGATTACTGTAATTCCACATCTTAAGTCTGAGCAAACGGATAATTCCAGCCCCAATAAACTATTTGTATTTATGTTAGAAAAAAAGCCGATCGTTAGCACAAATTGCCGCTCACTTGAGAAAATCATCACCGAAAACGAATGTGGATTGATTTATCCCAGCGCAGATAGTCAGGAATTGGCAAAAAGCATCTATTTTCTGTCTCAAAATCCTGGTCTATGTGAGAAAATGGGAAAGCAAGGTTTTCATGCCGTGATGGAGCAATATAACTGGTCGAGTTCCGTAAAGAATCTTATAAAATTTTATCAAAATATCAGGTTGTCTATAAATTCCGGAGCGGCGCTATAAATGTGTGGCATCGCCGGGATATACAATTTAGATAATTCACCGATCGACGTTCACAAACTGTACGAAATGACTAACATTGTTCGTCATCGAGGTCCCGATGATGAAGGCTATTTGCTGATAGGCACTCAGTCGGGAGCAATCAGCCAATATCATGGTGAAGAGACTATCGAATCCGTTAAACGCCAGACCCGGCATATTAATCAAAGTCAGCCAGCTAACCTCGGCTTTGGTTTCCGAAGATTAGCGATCATCGATCTTACGCCTTCGGGTCATCAGCCGATGAGCAATGCCGACGGCTCGCTGTGGATTGTGTATAATGGAGAGATCTATAACTATCTTGAGTTGCGTGAGGAATTGACTAGACTTGGTTATCGGTTTCGGTCAAATAGCGATACCGAGGTCATCTTGGCGGCGTATGAAGAATGGGGAAACGAATGTCTTAACCGATTCAACGGCATGTGGTCGTTTGCGCTCTGGGACAATCGTCAGAAGCGCTTATTTTGTGCACGGGATCGTTTTGGCATTAAACCGTTTGCTTACTATTATGATGGGCAGAGGTTTATTTTTGGATCGGAGATCAAACAGATTCTTTTACATCCCATCGATAAATCCCTAAATATGGCGATGATTTACCGCAGTATGAAACTGAACTCGTTTTTATGCTACGGAGATGAGACCTATTTCCGGACAATCAAAGTCCTGCCACACTCTCATTATCTGCAAGTAGAAGGCGGAAGACTCGAGATTAAACAGTATTACGATTTAGACCCGGCTACTTTTGAAACTTCGCAGCTTTCTTTTGCCGAAGCTGCTGATCAGTATCGCTATCTTTTTACAGATGCCGTCCGTTTGCGAATGCGCAGTGATGTCGAAGTCGGGAGTTGCCTCAGTGGCGGCTTGGACTCTTCAGCCGTGGTTGGTGCGGCAGTGAAATATACCTCCCGGAAATTCAAGACTTTTACGGCTTATTACACCGAAGAAGAGCGATACGACGAAAGACGTTGGGCGGAGATTGTCGGAAAAAATGCCAATTGCGATATGTATTATGTTTCTCCCGATCCCGCAGAAGTGATCGCGGATTTTGACCGTATGACCTGGTATAATGACTATCCTGTCGTCGGTTCTAGTTTCATTTCACAACATTATTTAATGCGCCTGGCACGTCAGACCGGAGTCCCGGTTTTATTAGACGGTCAGGGCAGCGACGAAATCCTGGGCGGATATAATCATGCTTTTTATCGTTATTATGCTGACTTGCTAAAAAAAATGCGCTGGTTAAAATTCTTCAAAGAGTTTTCATCGTATTTGAAGTATAATCAGAAAGGAACTATCGGGGCTAAATTGGCCAAGACCTTACTGGTGTTGTTTTTTAAAGAGTCAATTTTATATAATCAGGAAGCCAAGCGATTATTTCAAAATCCATTCAATGAAAAAATGGAGGATGATCAGCTCTTTCGGCTGATTGTTGATTTACCAGTTTCGCGTTTATCAAATTTTTTGTATAATCTTCTGATGACGACTTCGATTCAGACGCTTTTACATTTTGAAGATCGCAACTCGATGGCTCATTCGATTGAAACCAGAGTTCCCTTTCTGGATTATCGTTTGGTTGAATATGTGTTTAGTTTGCCGTCAGACTATAAGATTTCCGGATATCGCGGCAAGTTGGTGCATCGGCTCGGCTTGAAAGATATAGTGCCTTTGGAAATCATTCATCGTAAAGATAAAGTCAATTTTGCCACACCGGGAGAAAGCTATTGGTTAAAAGGTCAAATGAGGAATATTGCCGATCAAACTTTACGTTCTGATAATCTGGGTACCAGGGGAATATATAATCGCAATGCTATTGATCAATTATACCGGAATTTTCAAAAAGGCAGCCGTCAGGACGGTACAATCTTGTGGAGGATAATCGCATTGGAAAGATGGTTTGAAAAATATAGCAATTGAAAGATGATATAATAAAGCTATGATGCTAATATCGAGAAAGAAAACCCGGATGATAGAACGACCTTCGGTTTATAATGGAATGAGAGTTAAAATAAGATATTGAAAAAGTGAGGATCGATAAATGAAAAAGGTGCTTGTCACTGGTGCCGCCGGTTTTGTGGGCAGTCATCTTGTGGAAGAGCTGGTGCGGAGGGGAATACACGTCAAAGCCTATATTCATTACAATTCACGTGGTGATATTGGCAATCTGGAATTTTTAGCCCCGTCTGTTAAAAAGGAAATCGAATATATCACCGGAAATGTCGAGGATTCATATTCTGTTCAAAGAGCCGTACGGGGATGTGACACGGTTTTTCATCTGGCGGCCTTGATCGGAATACCCTACTCGTATCTAGCCCCGGAATCGTATGTTAATACGAATGTCAAGGGCACCCTGAACGTTATGCAAGCCTGTGTTGGGGAAAATGTCGAAAAGGTCGTGCATACATCCACCAGTGAGACTTATGGAACCGCCATCTATACTCCTATTGATGAGAATCATCCCTTGCAGGGGCAATCCCCGTACTCGGCCAGTAAAATCGGCGCAGATAAAATCGCCGAGAGCTTTAACCGGTCATATAATCTGCCGGTTGCCACCATTCGGCCTTTTAATATTTACGGCCCCAGGCAATCAGCCCGGGCGGTCATTCCGACAATTATTACCCAGGCATTGAACGATCAGACGAAAACAATCCAGTTGGGTCGGCTTTTGACTATTCGGGATTTTACTTTCGTAAAGGATACGGTCAGAGGATTTATCCAAGTAGCCCAGAGTAAGGCTGCAATCGGCGAGGTTATCAATGTTGGATATGGTAAAGGAATAACCATTGAAAATCTTGCCAAACAAATAATAGCAATGATTAATCCTGCAATCCGGATTGCAAGCGACGCGGCCAGATTGCGCCCGGAAGCAAGTGAAGTGATGAGACTGATTTGTGATAACCGCAAAGCCCGCCAAATGACAGATTGGGAACCCGCAATACCTTTGGAAGTCGGCTTGCAGGAAACGATCGCTTTTATAAAAGAGAATCTTGGTCGCTACCGCGCGGATATATATAACGTTTAAACGGAAAGCAAGTATATGCAGACTATCATACTGGCAGGTGGCAAGGGAACCCGGCTGGCTCCCTATACGACCAGCATACCGAAACCTCTTGTTCCGGTTGGAGATCGTCCCATTTTGGAGATAATACTCATGCAGTTAAAACACTATGGATTTAATGCCATAGATCTGGCTGTAGGCCATATGGCGGGGATAATCGAAGCCTATTTCCGGGACGGATCTAAATACGGACTTAATATTCGCTATCATACCGAAAATCAGCCGCTTGGAACCGCCGGTCCTCTGGCGATGATGCCTGATCTGGAGGATGATTTTTTAGTGATGAACAGCGACGATTTGACGGATTTGAATTACCGGGATTTCTTTAACTCTCATCTTAGAGATGAATCAGCGGCTATAACAATTGCCATGTATACCAAGCATCATAAAGTATCTCTGGGAGTGCTGGAGGTCGATGCAAATAACCAGTTGATCGATTATACCGAAAAACCGGATCTGAATTTTAAGGTCAGCATGGGGATATACGCTTTCAGGAAAAGAGTGCTGAATTACATACCTGAATCTACTTATTTCGATTTTCCCGATCTTATCAAAGTTCTTTTACGGAACGGAGAAAAGGTTGCCTGTTATCAACACGACGGATATTGGCTTGATATCGGCCGGCCGGAAGATTATGAAGAAGCCAATAACAGTATAAAGACCCTAAAAATCATCTGAAATCCAATGATTAAAATATTGATCACCGGGGCTAATGGTTTTACTGGTCAACATTTACAGAAATTTCTGCGTGGTGTTTTTCATGGCGAGATCATCGCTCTTGATCTCAACATGCCGAAAAATACGACGGGAATCCGCGCAGATTTGCTAAGCAGATCCCAGCTGTTTGCCATTATGAAAAAGGTGCGTCCGGATTATGTCATCCATCTGGCCGGAATTGCCAAATCTGATAATTACGAAGATATTTATAAGAGCAATGCCTTTACGACGATAAATTTACTGGAGGCTTTACTCCAGAACGATCTGAATAACACCCGCGTTTTACTTATCAGTTCGTCGGCAGTGTATGGCAATTCAATCGCTTCTTGGGTCGACGAAACAACTCCACTTAATCCCGTAAATCACTATGGGAACAGTAAATTACTTGTGGAAAAAATTGCCGGGCAATATCTGCATAAATTCAATTTAAAAATAGTTACCGTCCGCCCTTTCAATCTGTTCGGACCAGGTCAGGGTGAAGATTACATCATTGCGACATTTCTAGCTCAGTTGATACGGATAAAAAAAGGGCAAAAGCCACCAGTGATTAATGTCGGGGACCTGTCCGGAAATCGGGATTTTATATTTATTGATGACGCTGTTCGGGCCTATTGGACGGTTTTGACACAGGGACAGGTTGGGGAGGTCTATAATATTGGCTCCGGAAAAGCAATTAGTATTAAGGAAGTATTGGAAAAGCTTATGAAATTGACCGGCGTTGAGTGTCGGATTCAGGTTGATGATCGCCGTATTCAGCGTTTTCAAATTCAGAGTATGCATTCAAATAACGCTAAGATAACCGCGCTCGGCTGGCGAAATGAAACAAGCTTTGAGGCCGGACTGCAGATGACCGTTAATGAATATTTACAGGCAGGAGAATAATTTTTTCACCAGTCGGATGAGATCATAAAATGCAGAAAATCTGCTTTATTTCGGATCGTAATATTTACATGCAGAGAATCTGCAACCAATTAGTGGAAAGGAATTTCAAGGTTTACTTAATCTGTCGTCAATCCGGTGGTTTAAGTGAAGAGCTTTTCGATCGCCATATCCGCTTTTTTCAATTGAGTTCCAGTTCACTGATGGTTAAAACGAGAGAAATCCGAAAAATTATTAAGACTATCCGACCGGATTATGTCCATGTCCAGGGTCTTTTTAAAGATGCCTTTATCCCGGGCTTGCATTTTAACCGGAGTTATAAATTTTTTATAACGATCTGGGGAAGCGACCTCAACCTTTTCTCAAAAAATTACCTGAACCGATTGTTTCAGAATATTGCATTGTGGTCATGTGACCGGCTACATCTCCTGTCTGATCATATCAGCCGCCAAGTAAAACGTACTTATTTGGGTGTCAATCTTAAAAAGACGGTTGTGTTTTCCTGGGGAATAGATTTTTTATCTTTTCAAAAACCCGATCCGGATACGATGCAGAAAATTTGCGAGGAATTACAAATCAGTTGTTCCGATCCGATCGTATTAAGCTACCGGAATCATAAACCTCTGTATAATCATCATACGATCGTAGCATCAATGGCGTCCGTTAAAGCCTCCGTTCCCAATGTCAGATATATTTTTTCACGCGGCAACGCCGATGAAAGTTATCTCAAGGAGACTTTTAACTTAGTACGGAGATATAACCTTACCGAAAATTTCAGGTTCATCGATCGTTGGCTGGGTGATAAAGAAATATGTGCTCTGGTCAATTTAGCCAAGGTTTGTGTCAGCATTCCTTTCTATGACGGACAGCCGGCGACACTTTTTGAAATAATGGCTACTAAAGCTGTGCCAGTTATCAGCAGTCTTGAAAATTTTAAACCGTTTTTTATCAACGGAGTGAATGGTTTTTATTTGAATAATGTTAACGATTCGGAAGAACTGGCCCGAATCACGATTGAAGTTCTTAATAATTACGCTGTAATCGCGCCGCCCATATATACGACCAATAATAAATATGTTGAAAAGAACTTTAATTGGAGTAATAACTCCAAACTTCAAATCGGATTGTATGAATAGTACCATTACCGCGAAAACCCTGATCAGTGTTGTGGGCAGGGGAGTGATATTCTCCGAAATTGAACGGTTGCGTGATCTGTTGAGAAGAAAAATCTGGGCATTACAATCATGAAAATCCTTCGAACTTTAATTCGGTCATTCCCACGCCTGAGAAATTTCTTGGTAAATGGCAAGCTTTACCTGTCGCATCCGGTGATGTGGAGGCCGGCCATAAAGAGAATTTTGCGAACCTCCAAAGCGCACAAACTCGGCATTACTATAGTTAAACCGCAGGAAACTTATCTTTACATAGATGACTTTAACCCGTCGAGTACGATTATTGATGTTGGTTGCGGAAAAGACGCTGATCTGTCCGTCTATTTAATTTCCAGATACGGGTTAAAATCCTACGGAGTCGATCCGACACTTAAACACAATAAGAGTTTGAAAGATATTGAAAATATAACACATGGTAAATTTAAACATGTCAGTTTAGCTGTTTCTTCCCAGGCGGGAGATTTGGCCTTTTACGAAACCCTCGATCACGAAAGCGGATCGTTCTACAAAAGTCATAAAAACATACTTACGGACAGAATACGCTCTTACAAAGTAAAAGCAGTGACGATCTCAGGATTATTAAAGCATCTCGGTCTTCAATCGGCTGATTTCATTAAATTGGATATTGAAGGAGCAGAATATGAACTTCTTAATTCAATGGACCTTGACGACCTGAAAAAATTCAAACAGGTATATATTGAATTTCACCATCATGCCTTTAAACAGTTTACCATCAATGATACTAAGGCCATCGTAAGAAAAATATGTAATATTGGTTTTGATGTATTTAGTCTGGAGGATTATAATTACTTGTTTTACAAACGTTCAAAACGATTTAACGGTGAATGATCGGTTGAAAATATTTAAGAATGAAAAACGGATTTTTTTAGACCAAAGGCTAATTAAATGACCGGTATATTGGGATTGATTGCCCCCGCTGACAGCGCTTCTTTTTTTAATCGCATGATTGAAGTTCAGAACCATCAGAACTTCCAGGCAGAAAAATATCAAAAGGAAGGGATTCATTTAGCGCGGCTGCATTTGGGATATGTCAATTCATGGCCTCAGCCTATAATGAGTGCGGATAAGCGTTACGCTATTATAATGATCGGTGAGAATTTTAGCTATAAAAATATTGAAGCGGGTCAGATAGAAAACGACGCTCAGTTTTTTCTTGACCGTTGGATCGAGGATGGTTGTGACTGTTTACCCCGGATGAATGGTCAATATGCCGTTGCTATATACGATTTTGTTGAAAATAAACTGATTTTGATTTCGGATCGTTTTGGAACCAGACCGGTCTATTATACCCAATATAACGGTAATTTTCTATTTGCTCCCGAACCAAAAGCCTTGGTTATCGGTGGAATGACGAAAGAGCTCGACTATGCCGCGGTAGCCGACCTGTTCCATTACGGTCATCTGTTCGGGTATAAGACCATGTTCAGAAATGTCTATCAAATGCCCGAGGCTTCCTGCTTGACGTATTGTGAGAAAAAAATAGAAATCAGAAGATACTGGGACTATCCGTACCTCGAAGAAGTCTACCGGCGCCGCGACTTTACCGCAAAGCAAATTGACGATTATTGCGAAGAGCTGAAAGTTCGTATGCTAACGGCGATACAACGACAGGTAACCAAAAACAGCCAGGACATCTTGATTTCATTAAGCGGAGGTCTCGACTCCCGCTATGTCGCCGCTCTGGCTCATCGTCTTCATGTTTCTCCTCTGGTAGCCTTCACGATGGGCGAACCGGATTCCGAAGATGTAATTTATGCCAAAATAGTTGCCCGGGAATTAGATATTCAGCATCAATGCTTTCGGATCCAACCGATCGATATCTGGCAGGACGCCCGGTTTTTTGCCAGACTGAGCGACGGGATGTCAATGATCAACGGCCCGATCCAGGGATTTACGCCTTTGAGGCATTATTCTGGCCGAAGAAAGATAACCCTAAGTTCCCAAATGTGCGATGCCGTTATGGGCAGCACGCTTTATCGGAAGCGAATAAAAGCGATTATGAATAAGGCTGTACCCGACGATGAATCCCGCGCGGTTGTGCAAAATATTTTTAATATCTTCGATGAAAAACAAATCGAAGGGATCTTCCTGAAAACAGTTTACGACCAGATAAAAGGTTTGCATTTAACCATTCCACTGGAATATGTCCAATGTGAGATGCATCCGCTTCATACCTATTTCCGGCTTTTGATGAATGAGCACGGTCGCCGGGGCACCTTAGGCGGCAATTTGATGAACAATCTTTTTTTCGAAACCAGGATGCCCTCCTATGACTACGATTTGATGGATTTCGCCTTCCGGCTGCCAATTGAATTGCGTAAAAACCAATTCGTATATCGAAGAGCCTTTGCTCAAATGTTCCCGGAATTGGCTAAAATACCGCGCCAGGGATATAATTTGCCGATCAGCGCCTCCAATGTTAGATTCCAGATCAAGGCTATGGAAAATCGAATTGTTAACCGGTTAAAATTGACCTCGCTGGGTAGTTTAATTAAAAGAACCCGTCGTTGGAATCGTCCCAGTTACATCAATTATCAGAAATGGTTCTGTGATGAATTACAGACTGAAATCAGACAATTACTTTTTGATCGGGTGACAACTTCTCATGCGATGTTTAATATGACTGTACTGCGCGATTTGGTCAATGAACACCTGACGTTAAAAAGAGATAATTCCGGTCTGCTCTGGCAGGTGATTAATCTGGAGTATTTCCTGAGAGATAATTTCGACTGATCATGCTACAGAATATTAAAAAAGCTATGCAGGATTCGCTGGTGTATGGCGTCGGTAATATGGCCGCCAAGCTGGTCGGATTCATACTTTTACCCCTTTATACCAGCCGGCTGAGTGTGGCCGATTACGGCATTCTGAGCGTACTGGAAATTACATCTCAGTTAATCATCAGCGTTTTTGGATTGTCACTATATCAGGGGTTTAACAGATGGTACTGGGATCCGGATCTGAAAGACAAACAAAAATCGGTGTTTTTCACGGTTTTTACAACCCTGGTTTTAATGGCTTTTACTACGGCTGTTTTTCTGATGATTGGAGCTGTCCCGCTGTCTGCACTTTTATTCAAAGCCGCCAAATTCGAGCGTGTGATCAAGCTGATGGCAATTGCCTCCGCCATACAAATTGTCGCCGTGCTGCCAATGACCCTGTTGAAACTCCAATCACGCTCCGTTTTTTATACGGTGGCGACCCTCAGCCAGTTTACGGTAAACCTTGTCGCTACGGTATACTTAGTCGCCAGATTGAACCAAAACGTAGAGGGGATTTATACTGCTCAGATTATCGGCTGGGTGATTTATTTTATTATTCTGAGCAAATATATCTTTAAAAATTTCAGCCTGAAATTCGAATGGATAATATTGAAAGAAATGCTGGTTTACAGTTTCCCATTGATGCTGTCTACGATTTCCAGTATCGTGCTTACCATCGCCGATCGTTTTTGCATCAATTTCATCACCGGGCTGTCGGAACTGGGAGTATATTCGCTGGGCTATAAGATTGCCAATAGTATCAAGGTGTTATTGGTGACCTCGGTGCAACTGGCAATCAGCCCGATGATTTTTCAGATGATGAGCCGTCCGGACAACCAGAGATTTTACTCCAAACTGCTGACTTATTTCTGTTATGGAATTACTATCTGCGTTTTGGCCGTTTCGGTCTTTAGCCGGGAAATCGTTCAGCTGTTGGCAACCAGGAATCCGGATTACTGGGGAGCTCATAAAGTAATTCCCATTCTTTCGCTGGCGGTGTTGTTTGGCATGTGCCGGGATACCGCTCTGACCGGTTTAAACCTTACCAAGAAAACCAAGATCATCGGTACAGTGACGGTACTGATTTCTGTGCTTAATCTGATACTCAATGTGTTTTTCATTTACTTGTTCGATGCGATCGGGGCTTCCTTTGCGGCGCTGTTATCCAATCTTTTATTTTTTCTGGTTATTTATCATTATGCTCAAAAGAGTTATTATATTCCTTACGAAATAAAGAAGATTGCCACCATGATTGGTCTGGCGATTTGCCTGTATTTGATTGCTTGGGCAATTACTCCCTTTCCCGGTTTGATAGAAGCTGGGATTAAATTAATTTTGCTGGTGTTATGGCCGATCCTGCTTTATTTTTTTAATTTTTACGAGCCAATCGAGATCCAGACCCTTAAAGGCGCCTGGCGCAAGTGGCGCAATCCACTTAAATGGAAAAAGAACATTTCCAGGACTAAATTTGATAAATAATGATGAAAGTTGAATCATGAAAAAAGAAACTAAGCGGCATAAGATTATGCCAGACCATTCTCAGGAAGATAATAAGGCTGACAACCGGCTGACAGCGTTCAATTACCGAACCGGTTTGATTGGGGTTTTTCTGTTGGTATTGTTGATCATGTTGTTCTTTTACAAACCCTATGTGATTGATCGTCTCGAACCGGCCGGTGGTGATAAAATGGCCAGTATTGCCCAAGGGAAATTTAACAATGATTATCGGGCAAAAACGGGTGAAATTCCATTGTGGAATCCCGCCATATTCTGCGGCGTCCCGACTTATTACGCAACCTGGCCGAATTCTTTTAATATTGATTACCTGATCGGAAAGATCGGCAAGGTTATTGACTGGAAGTTGAGTTGGTTTACCCTGGCTCTGATCGGTTTGTTGCTGATTTTTCAACTGCTTGAAATTCCGTGGTATTATTCTTTGGCGGGGGTGCTCGCATTTCTTTTTTATCCGCATTATCAGGCGTTGATAACCGTAGGCCATTTCGCCAAAGTCCGGGCGGTGTGCGCCATGCCGCTGGTGGTGTTTGGTTTTATGAATCTGATTAAGAAACGCAACTTGCTTTCATTTTTATGGTTTGCGATTTTTTTCTCGCTCCAGCTGCGCACCCAGCATTATCAAATTATTTTCTATACGCTTTTACTGTTGATGGCGATCGGTATCTGGCAAATAGTCATCTGGATTAAAACCGCTCAACCCCAAAAAATCGGGGTGGCGTTTGCTCTATTTACCCCGGCACTTGGACTGGCGGTTTTAATGTCCGCTCAGCCGCTTTTTGTAGCCAATGAATATACGCCGTATTCGACGCGCGGCGGGCAGGCGATCAATCTGAAAGCCGAGCCAGAGCAAGAGATGGTGAAAAGCAGTGGAGTGACCTTCGAATACGCCACGCGTTGGTCGTTCCACCCTAAAGAGTTGGCGACCCTGATCGTGCCGCGTTTTTATGGCGGCACTTCTCAGGAACCCTACACCGGCAAGGCCTATCCACAACTGCGTGGTAGAGAAATTCCCGGCTATTGGGGCAGCATGCCTTTCACGCAATCATCCGAATATATGGGAATAATTACGATCGTACTCGCAATCCTCGGAATTTGGTTTTATCGGAGAGACGGATTTGTTATCAGTATTTTCGTTTTATTGATCTTTTCATTTCTGCTGGCGCTGGGTAGTAATTTTCCGGTATTATATAAGGCGCTGTTTCTGCACCTGCCATACTTCAGTAAATTTCGCGTCCCTTCGATGATTTTAATCCTTATAAATTTTATTGTAATTATTTGTTCTGTGTACGGATTGAAGGGACTGGCGGAAAACTTTGACAATCAGAAATACAAGGCGGCTTTAGTTGTTAGTGGATTCTTCTTTCTATTCGGGCTGTTTTATATTTTGATTCCGGGGGGCTTATCATACACTTCTGCACAGGATGCTCAGTATATGAACAATCCACAGGTACTGGAAATGCTGCGCACGGCGCGCCGGGAATTTATGCAAACGGATACTTTACGGATGCTGGCCTTCATCGCCGGCTTCATTACTCTGTTAGTGTTATTCAAAATGAAGAAAATCCGGACGGATTTATTGATTATTGGGATAATACTTCTGATTGCAATAGATCTGATTAGTATCAGTAAGCGATTTCTGAGGACTGAAGATCTGGTGGATGCTAAATCGATCGAAAGACGCTACTTTGCCGAAACGCAATTTGACAAAATACTTCAAGGAGACCCGGATATGTTTCGGGTACTGGGACTGGGCAGCCTTTTTCAAAGCAACGACCCGGCGTACCGCTATCAGATTGTAACGGGTTATTCACCGATCAAACCGCAACGGATTCAGGATATTATAGACAATAATCTGATGGCTGGGCGCGCTCCGGACCAGTTAAATTGGAATGTAATCAATATGCTGAATGCCAAATATATCATTTCACCGGGTTTGTTGAATGAAGGTAATCTGACTCTCTTGGGGGTTGATCAGCAGCGTAAAACAGCCCTATATTTGAATCCAAAAGCTCTGCCGCGCGCCTTCTTTGTCTCGGAACTGAAATATTTTTCGTCGGAAAAAGAGGTCGTGGCTTTTATGAATACGGCCGAATTCGATCCGGCGCTAATGGCATTGATCTGTGGAAGCGACGCTCCGGCGACAGGGCTTGATGTCCAAGGAAATATTCGCATAAAGACGTACACTCCCAACCACATTAACCTCGAAGTTGAAACAAACCGCCAGGCTTTCTTAGTACTGGCCGACGCCTTTTATCCGGTCGGATGGAAAGCCCGCATAGACGGAATCGAGACTACCATTTTACCGACCAATTATGTGTTGCGCGGAATTCATGTGCCGCCGGGCCGTCACGAAGTGGAATTTGCATTTAAACCGCACACTTACGTCATCGCTTCCCGAATTTCCAACGTCAGTAATAGTCTGATTTGGCTCGTTCTGGTCGGAGTAATAATATTCATGAATCGGGACCGGATCGAAAGATTTCCGATAATGCAGAGAATATTCGCCAAAAAGCTACGCTGATATCAGGTTTTCAAATAATACTAATCGACGGTGAGAAAAGACGATGGAAATTAAAGCATATAGTCAGTCCGGTAATATCAAACGCGGGCTGCTGATTCTGGCGATCGCCATGATCTTCGGACTGCTGAATTATACCCAGAAAGTCGTCATTCGACTACGGCAGGATTCTGCCAATCTGATCAGGTTTTATGCGGATGTATATGCGAAAGCCGCCATGGATATGAGCAGTGATGATTTCAGTTTCATTTTCGAAGAGATCATAAAAAAAATATCCACACCGATGATATTGTCGGAGCAAAAGGACAGTCTGCCGACTGCCTGGCGCAATATCGGAATTGAAGAAAATGATCATTCAGCGGAAACCATTCTCATCGTTAGAGAATTAATGCAGGAAATGGACCGGGAGAACGAACCCATTCCGCTAAAATATGAGGGCCGGGTGCTTCAGTACATTCACTACGGTGATACCAGCATGATCCGTCAATTGAGCCGCCTGCCATATATTGAGATCGCTATCGTCGGGCTTTTCATTTTTCTGGGTTATATAGGTTTTACCGTCATCCGCGATAATGAAAAGCGCTCGATTTGGGTAGGCATGGCCAAAGAAACCGCTCACCAGCTGGGAACTCCCCTGACCGCTCTGATGGGATGGCTCGAATTACTGAAATCCGAGATTGGAGATAATGAGAACATTGCGGAAATTTCAAGAGATATTCAGCGCTTGGAAAAGGTGGCAACGCGGTTTTCTCAAATCGGCAGCCGACCAATCTTAAAACCAACTTCCATTAATCCTGTAATCGATGAAGCGGTTACTTATTACAAACGCCGATTACCGAAATTAAGCCCCGGGATTTTATTGGATTTCACTTCAGAGGGTGAATTTGAAGTAAATCTAAATGCAGATTTGTTTTCATGGGCGCTGGAGAACCTGATTAAGAACGCCATTGACGCGGTGTCTCAACATAACGGTCAGGTGGCAGTTGAGTTGAAAACAATCCGGAATGGAAAATATATTGCCGTGGATGTAATTGACAACGGCAAGGGTATTTCGATGCGCAACCGCAAGAATATATTTCGACCGGGTTACAGTACCAAACAGCGCGGGTGGGGCCTGGGCTTGAGTCTGGCAATGCGGATTGTCAAAGAATATCATCGTGGGCGTCTGTTCGTTTTGCAGAGTAAGCCCAATGAAAAAACCGTTATGCGGATTGCCCTAAAA
This sequence comes from uncultured bacterium, assembly GCA_964576275.1. GTDB lineage: Bacteria > Fidelibacterota > UBA2242 > UBA2242 > UBA2242 > JAGNGI01. The sequence goes on from CAZNUN010000003.1 coordinate 58,538, forward strand.
AATCCGATTATAAAAAATCACTGATACCAATTAATCTGTTGGTATATTTTTCGGCTTGACTTTAATCAAGTTCCTGTTCTAACTTTGCCTGCTTTTTTCAATGGCTTAAGCAAGACTTACGGGGTGTAGCGCAGTCCGGTTTAGCGCACCTGCTTTGGGAGCAGGGGGCCGGTGGTTCAAATCCACTCACCCCGACGATAACTCTGATTTTTCATATGCCCCGATAGCTCAAGTGGATAGAGCATCTGCCTTCTAAGCAGGTGGTTGCAGGTTCGAGTCCTGCTCGGGGTACAATCCACAATACACTGATAATCAATACTATACGCTATGTGCGTAATCGCAATATTTGGCTATTTCAACAAATAATGGAGTGTAAAAGTTGACAATCTTTGACATTTGTTTCTCGACGAGAGGGTGTGAGTTTCCCCATGCGGTTTCCCCATCAGTTTCCCCGCCCCCTAAGATCAGGAATTTCATATATAATTGTACGCAATACAAACATGGATTTTGGTGGCTTTTTTTATCATTTTTCGCTTTAGTTTCCCCGTCAGTTTCCCCGTATGCTGTTCGCTCCCGTCGACAAAATATCATCGCCACCTTTACAATGATCATTGATATTAAACCTCGAAGATCGCCGAAATTAACAGATTTGCACACGAGTTCGGTATCTGTGTAAATAACGATCAAGACTGTTTAAACAGTTCCGGTTTTCGGTAAATGATCTCGATACCAGAATTTATTCGGGTGTTTTACTACATCTCGATGCCGGTTCGGGCGGCGACGCCTTCGCGGTAATAATGTTTGATTTCCTGCATCTCGGTGACCAGGTCGGCGGCTGCGATCAGCTTTGGATCGGCTTTGCGACCGGTAATGACGATTTCAACTTTTTCCGGCCGGTTTTGCACCACGTTCAGCAATTCATCAACGCTGAACAAGTTAAAATAAACGGCAATATTCGCCTCATCCAGAATTACCAGGTCGTAATCGCCGGATTGAATAGCGTCTTTCATTTCCTGCAGTCCTTCGCGAGCCAGACGAATGTCTTCGGCTTCCGGTTTGCCATTGATAAAACAGCGCCGGCCGTATTGTTTAAGAATGATTTCCGGAGCCAGTTTACGGAGGGCTTTTATTTCGCTGTACTCGGCGCCCTTGGCGAACTGACCAATAAAGACCTTGAGTCCGGCTCCGGCCGCGCGTAGCGCCAGGCCCAGCGCAGCGGTGGTTTTACCCTTGCCATTGCCGGTGTAAACCTGAATATATCCTCGCATGTCAATCCTTTTTATTTGAAATCTGCCCGAAATTTAATTACTTATCGCTAATGAATGGTAATTAAAATGACCGCAGAACCTAAAATAAAAATTCGTCTCGAACCGCTTGGTCGGCAGATTGAAGTCGCACCGGGAACGGCATTGCAGGATGTGCTTTTTGAACATGGCGTGGAATTTCCCTGCGGCGGACGGGGTAGCTGTGGCAACTGCCGTATTAAGGTTTTGAACGGCAGTCTGGAGATCAACGAATTACAAAGGAAAATATTGAGCCCAGCGGAAATCGGGCAGGGTTGGCGACTGGCCTGTCAATGCCGGGCGACCGAATCGGTGACTATCGAAATTGCTCAGATGGAAACGCCGATCTTGACCGATGCCGCCCGGATTTCGGAGTCGCGTCAAAATGGTTTGGCGGTAGCGGTTGACCTCGGCACGACCACTTTGGTTGCCCAGCTGCTCGATTTGCAAAACGGCGAAGTGCTTGGCGTGGAATCGGCGCTGAATGTCCAGGCCAGACATGGCGCGGACATCATGAGCCGGGTGCAGTTCGGATTGAGTGCGGACGGCGCACAAGTCTTGCAAAACCTGATTCGGGTTCAGGTCGGCCAGATGATCGCCAACCTTTTAAAGAATTGTAAATGTCCGCGGCGGCCGACGCAACAGGTTAATATCGTCGGCAATACAGTCATGCACCATTTGTTCAACGGGCTGGCAGTGGAACCGCTCTCGCGGGTGCCTTTTGAAACCACCCAAGGGAACGAACTGAACTGGCGGGCATCCGCCATTGGCTGGGATTTGCCGGACGATCCGAAAGTCAAATTTCTGCCGTGTCTGGGTGGCTTTGTCGGCAGCGATATCCTGGCCGGCATTCTGGCGGTTGGAATGCAGCACAGTCCGGAACCGGTAGCCATGATTGATCTGGGAACCAATGGCGAGGTCGTCGTTGGGAATCGGGAGCAAATTCTGTGCGCTTCGACGGCGGCCGGGCCGGCTTTCGAAGGCGCTCAGATTTCCATGGGAATGCGCGCTACTACCGGCGCCGTCTGGAAAGTTGAAGCGTGCGGAAGCCAGATTCAGGTGGAAGTCATTGGCGGAGTTCCGGCGCGCGGAATCTGCGGCAGCGGCCTGGTCGATGCGGTGGCGGCCGGATTAACGCTCGGCTGGATCAATTCCAGCGGCAGGATCACGCTTCCTCAGCGTAAGATTCCCCTCGCGCCGCCGGTCGAAATTACCCAGGCTGACGTCCGCGAACTACAGTTGGCCAAGGGCGCTATTGCGGCCGGACTGGAGATTTTACTGAATCAAGCCGGGCTGAGAAAAACCGATCTGAAGAAAATCGTTCTCGCCGGGGCTTTTGGAAATTATATTAACGTAGCCAGCGCCCGCCGCATCGGCTTGCTGGATTTTCCGACTGAAATGATTGAGCAAGCCGGGAATACGGCTTTGCGCGGCGCCAAAATGAGTTTGTCGGACGGTTATCAGGAGATTTTAACGATTACGCAGCACGTTCCGTTGGCGACCGATATGCGTTTCCAGGAAATTTTCGCCGAGCGAATGACTTTTCCGGAATGAGATTGTGAGAACAAGAAAATATATAATCGTTATTGGGCTGATTCTGACTTGGGAAAGTTGTGGAATGCTTCCGGGTGGCAATCCGGTCGGCGAAAAAACCGGGCGGACTCCTGAACAAAAAGCGGCTGAGTTCTATGGGCGCGGAACCGCCACCAACGATCCCGCTCAACAGATGGAAAATTTCTCGAAAGCGATCAAAGTGAAGCCGGATTATACTGCCGCTTATCTCGGCCGGGCTAACGTTGAATTTGGATTAAAAAATTATACGGCGGCTGTTCAGGATTATACCCAGGTATTGATGCTTAATCCGCAAGTTGGTGAAGCCTACGCCAAACGGGCCGAATGTTATGAGCAATTGCAGCAATATGACGCGGCCGTGACAGATTATTCCAAAGTAATAGAACTGAATCCCAACCTGGATTACGCTTATGCCAACCGCGGTCATTGCTATGAATCATTGAAAAAATACAAAGAAGCTCTGACTGATTACGACAAAGCCGTCAGTCTGAATCCCGACATTACCAATTATCTCAATCGCGCCAATCTGAATAAGGCTCGCTATCGTTATCAATCCGTCATTCTCGATTATAATCAGATTATCAAACTCGAGCCGCAAAATCCGAATCACTATGCGGCCCGCGGTTTTTGTTATCAGAAGGTCAAAAAATATTCATCGGCGGTAAAGGATTACCAGCAGGCGATCAAACTGAACCCGGATGAAGCCGACTACTATTACAATCTGGGTTCGGCTTACTGGGTTCTGGGAAACTGGAAAGAGGTGGTGAAAGCCTGGGAAAAATGCCTGCAGCTCGACCCGAATCATCCCAGCGCCCGGCAGTATTTGTCACAGGCCAAGCAAAAAGCAAAAAAGAAATAACATTCGTAACCAAATATCAGACTCCTAATCAAAGATTAAAAAAAGAATTAATCGTTTGAAAAGGGAAACATACCAATGCAACGAATCCTGATTTTGGGCGCCGGCACAGCCGGAACGATCATGGCCAACCGCCTGGCGCATAAAATTGACCGGCGGAACTGGCAGATTACAATCGTTGACGAACATCAGACTCATTACTACCAGCCCGGTTTCCTGTTTATGCCGTTTGGAATTTACAACCCGGAAGACGTGGTGCGTGAAAAAGCCGACTTTATTTCGAAAAAGGTCGAGTTTATTCAATCCGCGGTCGAAACCATCAAGCCGGACACCAGCCAGGTGGTTCTGCAAAACGGGCAAATTCTAGATTATCACATCCTGATTGTCGCCACTGGCGTGAAAATCGCTCCTGAACAAGTCGCCGGACTGACCGACGTTGGCTGGCGCGAAAACAGTTTCGATTTCTATACGTTCGAAGGCGCCAAATCTCTGGCGGAAAAACTGGAAAACTGGCCGGGCGGCAAACTCGCCATTCATATTGCCGAAATGCCGATTAAATGTCCGGTTGCGCCACTGGAATTTGCTTTTCTGGCCGATGCGTATTTCACCAAAAAGAAAATGCGCGACAAGGTCGAAATTAATTACATCACCCCGGCCAGCGGAGCCTTCACCAAGCCGCGCAGTTCGGCGGTTTTGGGGGGGCTGATGTCTGAGAAACGTATCAACATCGTGCCGGATTTCTATACCGAGCGGGTGGATGGTTCGGCCGGCAAGGTCTATTCGTACAGCGGCCAGGAAATCGATTATGACCTTTTAGTGACGATTCCGACCAACATGGGCGACGAGGTTATCGCCCGCAGCGGCTTAGGCGATGAGTTAAATTACGTGCCGACCCATAAACACACCCTGCAAGCCAAGTCGCATGGGAACATTTTCGTGATTGGCGACGCCACCGACCTGCCCAGTTCCAAAGCCGGGGCCGTGGCCCATTTTCAATCGGATGTATTAACGGAAAATATCCTGAAATATATCGCCGGCCAGCCGCTGGAGGATGGTTTTGACGGTCACGCCAACTGCTTCATCGAGTCCGGCTTCGGCAAAGCATTCCTGATTGATTTCAATTATGATACCGAACCGGTCGAAGGACGTTTTCCATTCCCGGTCATCGGGCCGATGGGCTTACTGAAACAGACCCGTCTCAATCACTGGGGCAAGCTGGCCTTTCGGCACATTTACTGGAATATTTTACTGCGCGGTTTGCCGATGCCCGGCATTCCGACCCGCATGAGTAAACTTGGTAAAAAACTGTCCAAATAAATAAGGAGTATTTTATGGCAACCAATCTATTCGCCGGTGTCAATGTGGATGTTAATGACGAGGGCTATTTGAACAATCATGCGCAATGGAACAGGGAAATTGCCGAAGCCATTGCCAAAGAAGAGGGCATTGCCGAACTGACGCCTGCCCACTGGAAAGTTATTGAATTTTTACAGGCCGATTACAAGGAAAAAGGCGCCTTGCCGACTATCCGGCGTATCAATGTGGCCTGCGTCCCAACCAAGGATTTTTACACGCTGTTTCCGGGCGGCCCGTTGAAAAAAGCCGCCAGGATTGCCGGTCTGCCCAAGCCGGCCAGCTGCGTTTAATTTTCCGCAAAGTCTTCGTTAATTAAGGAGCACAAAATATGTCGGAAAATCCCGAAAAAATTAAAAAAGTATCTATTATCGTTTCCAAGGGTTCGCTGGATGGCATTTACCCGGGGCTGATTATGGCGAACGGCGCCCGGATGGAAGGCATCGATGTCAACCTGTTCTTCACCTTCTTCGGCCTGTACGGCATCCTGAAAAATTACAACAGCAGTATCAAGATTGCCACGGTCGGCAATCCGTCTATGCGGGTGCCGGACGCCAAGGGCTTGCCGCTGCCGACACTGGTCGGGCTGATTCCCGGCATGTCGGCCTTCGCGACCTGGATGATGAAACGTGAAATGGACAAACTCGATATTCCGCCTATTCCGGAAATGCTCGAAATGATTTACGATGCGGGCGCCCGTATTTTCGCCTGCAAAGCCACGGTCGATATGTTTCACCTCAAGCCGGAAGATTTCTGCCCGCAGGTTGAAAAAGTCCTGACGGTCGGCGAATTTTACGAACTTTCGGCAGGCTCGCAAATCATCTTTACATAACATACACCATAAAGGCCCAAAAATATCAGGAATACAATAAAAATTTTTCCGTGCCTTGGAGTCTTTGCGGTATAAATAAGTTCTTTCAGGCTAACCGAAAATTGTTGAAATTTGCTTATGGCAATTAAGCTAAAAAGGGGATTGACGCTGCCGATCGGTGGTGAGCCGCTTCAGGTAGTATCGCCCGGACAACCGGTCTCGCGGGTCGCCCTGCTTGGACCGAATTACGTTGGAATGAAGCCGCAGTTTGCAGTGGCAGTTGGTGACCGGGTTAAACTCGGCCAGACGCTTTTTACCGACAAGACGCATCCGCAAATTTGCTTTACGGCGCCGGGCGCCGGACAGGTTATGGCGATCAATCGCGGCGCCAGGCGGGCGTTCCTGTCATTAGTAATCAAATTAGATAGCGACGACTCGGTTGAGTTCAAATCATACTCTGAAAACCAGATTAACGATTTAACGCGTGATACGATTAGTGCCCAACTCCTGAAATCCGGGCTGTGGACAACTTTCCAGACCCGGCCGTTTGGTCAATTAGCCAATCCCGAAAGCCAGCCGCATTCAATTTTTGTGACCGCCATGGATACCAATCCGCTGGCGCCGGACATCGCGGTAGTGTTGCGTGAACAAGCCGCCGATTTTCAGCGCGGTCTCAAGATTATCGCCAAACTGACACCCGGCCAGGTGTTTGTCTGTAAAGCACCGGGTGCGGAGATTCCGGTACCGGACCTTAAAACGCTGGAAGTGGCCGAATTTGCCGGGCCGCATCCGGCCGGATTGGCGGGCACGCATATTCATTTTCTCGACCCGGTTTCAGCTCACAAAACGGTCTGGAGCATTGGCGCCCAGGACGTAGCCGCCATCGGGAAATTGTTCCTGACCGGAAAATTGCCCACTGAACGTATTATCGCCCTGGCCGGTTCGGCGGTCAAAAATCCACGTCTGATCGCGACGCGCATTGGCGCCAGCCTGAGCGAGCTGACTCAGGATGAATTATACGAAGGCAACAATCGCAAAATTTCCGGTTCGGTTTTTAACGGTCATACTGCCGCCGATGAGCTGAGTTTTCTGGGACGTTTTCACCAGCAGGTGAGCGTCATCCCGGAAGGCGGGCAGCGCCAATTATTCGGTTGGCTGAGTCCGGGTGCGAACCTGTTTTCGGTGAAGAGGGTCGCGTTATCGGCCTTTTTACCGCAACGTAAATTGGTTTTCGATACCGATACGCATGGCAGCGACCGCGCGATCGTGCCGATTGGCAGCTATGAGAAGGTCATGCCGCTGGATATATTGCCGACCTATCTTCTACGGGCATTGGCTGTGGATGACATCGAGGAATCGGAAAAACTGGGTTGCTTAGAATTGATTGAAGAGGATTTGGCGCTCTGCACATTCGTTTGTCCGTCGAAAATCGACCACGGGCAAAATCTGCGGCGCGTATTGAATTTAATCGAGAAGGAAGGCTGATGGGCGCACTGCGGAAACTACTCGATAAAGCCGGTAAACCTTTTCATTCCGGCGGACGATTATCCGGTCTGTTTTATTTATTCGAAGCTGCCGATACTTTTTTTTATACGCCCGGCAAAGTCACCAAAGGCCTGGTACACGTGCGCGATTTTATGGACCTGAAGCGCATGATGATTACGGTTTTCGTGGCCTTGATGCCGGCTGTATTTATGGCGTTTTACAATACCGGATTGCAGGCCAATCTTGTCCTGCACTCACTCGGTCAGGTGGCCAATTTTACCTGGCAGCAACGCCTGATGCTGGCGTTGGGGATGGATTTCAATCCGGAAAATTTCTGGTCGAATTTTTTTCACGGCGGTCTTTATTTCATTCCGGTTTATATCGTGACTCTGGCGGCTGGCGGTTTTTGGGAAGTGTTGTTTGCGACCATCCGGAAACACGAAATTGCCGAAGGGTTTTTCGTCACCAGCCTGCTTTTTCCGCTGATTCTGCCACCGACGATTCCCTACTGGCAGGTCGCGCTGGGCATTTCCTTCGGCGTCGTGCTCGGCAAGGAAGTGTTTGGCGGCGTTGGCTTTAATGTTTTTAATCCGGCTCTGGTAGCCCGTGCTTTCCTGTTTTTTGCTTATCCGGCCCAGATTTCCGGTGATAAAGTCTGGGTAGCGGTGGACGGCATCAGCCGGGCTACGCCGCTGGCGCAGCTGGCCGATCCGGTGGTAACGACGGCGGCGAGCTGGAGCCAGGCCTTTCTGGGTTTTATTCCCGGTTCGATGGGTGAGACTTCCACTCTGGCCTGCCTGATCGGAGCCGTTATTTTATTGATTAGCGGAGTGGGCAGCTGGCGCATCATGCTCAGTATTTTAATCGGAATGGTTACTCTTTCGACGACTTTCAACCTGATCGGGAGCGCCACCAATCCGATGTTTGCGGTAACGCCGGTCTGGCATTTGGTTCTGGGCGGTTTCGCCTTCGGAACGGTGTTCATGGCAACCGATCCGGTTTCGGGCGCGATAACGCGGCCGGGACAATGGCTTTACGGGCTGCTGATCGGCGGATTGGTGGTTATGGTGCGCGTATTGAATCCAGCCTTCCCGGAAGGCATGATGCTGGCGATTTTATTCGGGAATATGTTTGCGCCGCTGATCGACCGGATTTTCATTAACAAGCACGTTAAAAGGAGGCTGGCCCGCAATGTCGTCTGAAAGCGCGCGTAAGACCGTTTTGGTGGCGCTGGGCGTCTGCTTAGTTTGTTCGGTGCTGGTGTCCGGCTCGGTGGTCATTCTGCGCCAGCGTCAGCAGGATAACAAAGAATTGGACAAACTGAAAAACATCCTGCAGGCCGCCAACCTCTATACCGATGACGCCGCCGTCAAAACGACTTTCCGGGAGAAAATTCGTCCGGTACTGGTCGACCTGACTAACGGTCAGATTGTCAGTGATGCTCCGGCCGACAAGCGTCTCGATCTGGTTCGCTTCGACCTGAAAGCCATCGCCCGCGATCCGGAATTGAGCCGAACGATACCAACCGCTAAAGATTTGGCTCATATCGGCCGCCAGCCGCGCTACATGGTGGTTTACAATGTGATCGAAAACGATCAGGTTGCCGGCTTGATTTTACCGGTGTATGGCAAAGGTTTATGGTCGACGATGTACGGTTTCATTGCCTTGAAAAACGATATACAGACCGTCGCCGGCTTTATCTTTTACGAACATGGCGAAACGCCTGGACTGGGCGGCGAAGTCGACAATCCGCTGTGGCGCGCCCAATGGGTCGGCAAACAGGCTTTCGATAAGTCCGGCGCGCTGAAAATTGAAGTGATTAAAGGCAAGGTCGATCCGGCCAGCCCGCTGGCGCGTTATCAAATCGACGGGCTTTCCGGGGCAACCCTCACCACGCGCGGCGTCGATCATCTCGTGAAATTCTGGTTGGGCGCCAACGGTTACGAGCCATTACTCAACAATCTCCGGGCCAAGGCGGTGGTGCATGAATAAATCGCTGAAGATACTGACCACACCGCTCCTCAAAGACAATCCTGTAGTCGTTCAGGTACTCGGGATTTGCTCGGCTTTGGCGGTCACTTCGAAACTGGAAACCGCCATCGTCATGTCGCTGGCGGTCACCTTCGTCACGGCTTTTGCAAACACGTCGGTCAGTCTGATTCGCCGCCAGATTCCCGGCAGCATCCGCATAATTGTTGAAATGACGATCATCGCCTCGCTGGTAATCGTAGCCGATCAGCTCATCAAAGCCTTCGCTTTCGGCGTCAGCAAACAACTTTCGGTTTACGTCGGCCTGATTATCACAAACTGCATCTTGTTGGGTCGCACCGAAGCCTTCGGTCTGAAAAACGCGCCCTGGGCTAGTTTCCTGGACGGACTGGGCAATGGCCTGGGCTACAGCCTGATTCTGCTGGTCGTCGCTTCCATTCGTGAACTTTTTGGGTCCGGCAAACTGCTGGGCTTTACACTATTTCGGGTAAACACCGAAGGCGGCTGGTATGTCCCGAACGGTCTGCTGGTTTTGCCGGCCAGTGCGTTCTTCCTGATCGGGCTGATCATCTGGGCTTTGCGCACCATAAAACCGGAAACAGGGAAGGAATAAACATGCTGGAGCACTACCTGAGCCTGTTCATCAAGTCGGTATTCATCGAGAATATGGCGCTGGCCTTTTTCCTCGGCATGTGTACTTTCCTGGCGGTCTCCAAGCGCCTGGAAACGGCCGCCGGACTCGGAATTGCGGTCATAATCGTGCAGGCGATCACCGTTCCGGTCAACAATTTAATTTACCGGCATCTGCTGATGGAAGGCGCGCTCGGCTGGCTCGGCCTGAATGTCGACCTGACCTTTCTCGGTTTGATAACCTATATCGGTGTAATCGCCGCCATCGTTCAGATTCTGGAAATGGTGCTGGATAAATTCGTCCCGAAACTGTATCATGCCCTGGGCATTTACCTGCCGCTGATTACGGTCAACTGCGTAATCCTGGCCGGGTCGCTTTTCATGGTTGAGCGCGATTATACTTTCGGTGAAAGTGTGGTTTACGGAATCGGCTCCGGGGCCGGCTGGGCGCTGGCGATTGTGGCGCTGGCCGGGATTCGTGAGAAGTTGAAATACAGCAACGTGCCGCCCGGTCTGCGTGGCCTCGGCATTACCTTCATCACGGCCGGATTGATGGCCATGGCGTTTATGCTGTTCTCCGGGATTCAACTGTAACGGGAATGACTATGAGCAGTCTCGCCCTCATATTATTAGCCGTCGGAATGTTCACCTTCATCGTGCTGGTGCTGGTCGGCCTGATTCTGCTGGCGAAATCCCGCCTGGTAGCCGCCGGGTCGGTGAAAATCGACATCAATGACGACCCGCAACATTCCTTCGAAGCCCCGATTGGCGGCAAGCTGCTGAACACCTTATCCGAACATAAAATTTATTTACCGTCAGCCTGCGGCGGCGGCAGTACCTGTGGTCTCTGCAAAGTGCGGGTTCTGGAAGGCGGCGGCACCCTTCTGCCGACCGAACTGGCGCATATTAACCGGCGCCAGGCCCGTGAGGGTTTTCGGCTGGCCTGCCAGCTGGCTGTCAAGGAAGACCTGAAACTCGCCATCCCGCCGGAAATATTCGAAATCCGCAAGTGGCAGTGCGTCGTACGCTCGAACCGCAACGTGGCGACTTTTATCAAGGAACTCGTCCTGGAATTGCCACCCGGCGAACAGGTGGATTTCCGGGCCGGCGGTTATATCCAGGTGGAAACCGGTCCGTACCGGCTGAACTTTAAGGACTTTGCGATCGAAGAGCGTTTTCAAGGCGACTGGGATAAATTTGACATGTGGCGGTACAATTCGGTCGTGGATGAAGAGGTCGTACGGGCTTACTCGATGGCCAATTATCCCGATGAAAAAGGCCTCATCATGCTGAATATCCGGATTGCCACGCCGCCGCCCGAAAAGCCGGACGTGCCGCCGGGCAAAATGTCGTCGTATCTCTTCGGCCTCAAGCCCGGCGACCGGGTGACGATTTCCGGCCCATACGGTGAATTCTTCGCTAAGGAAACCGGTAAGGAAATGGTTTTCATCGGCGGAGGAGCCGGAATGGCCCCGCTGCGCTCCCACATTTTCGACCAACTCAAACGCCTGCACACCACACGCAAAATCTCCTTCTGGTACGGCGCCCGCAGCCTGAAGGAAATTTTCTACCAGGACGATTTCGACCGTTTGCAAAAGGAATTCCCGAATTTTCACTGGCACGTAGCCCTGTCTGCGCCGTTGCCGGAGGATGACTGGAAAGGGCACTGCGGTTTCATTCACAATGTAGTCTTGAATAATTATCTGCGCGATCACCCGGCCCCGGAAGAATGTGAATATTATATCTGCGGACCGCCGCTCATGAACAGCGCCGTCGTTAAAATGCTGGACGAACTCGGCGTCGAACCAGAAAACATCATGTATGATAATTTTGGATGATAAAGGAGGATTGCCGTGCGACAAGCCATTGACCTTTTACTCGAAAAAGACCGCCCGATGATCAGCGTGACACCGGATACCACGATCTTTGATGCCCTGCAAATCATGGTGGAAAATAATATCGGGGCGATCGTCGTTTCCGAAAACGACCGGGTGATCGGAATCTGGACCGAGCGCGACCTGATGCACGCGTCCGCCAGGCCCGATTTCGACCGGCACACCGCCCTGATCAAAGACTATATGCAGTCCGAATTGAAAACCGTCAACTTCGACGAACCGATCTACCGGATGCAGGATCGTATTTTGGGCATGTACATCCGACACCTCTTCGTAGTCAAAGACGAAAAGATTATCGGCCTGCTCTCGGCCGGCGACATCACTCGGGCTTGCCTGCTGGAACGCACCAAAGAACTCGAAAGCGTCAGTATGGAATACTACGAGAACTGGCGCTGGGAACGCAAGAAACGTTAGACTATGCTGCTCAACTTTACGGTGATAATGGGAATCGTAATGCTGGCCTTTGTCCTGCTGATGCTGGCGCTGAAGTTCAGCCGCTACCAGGGTGAACGGCATGACGACCGGTGCGGAAGCGGTTGTCACTGCGTTGGCGGGTCGTGCGGTAAAAGCAAAACAGAATAATCTCTCGCCAAGTCCGCGAAGGATATTTTTGACGAGATTGACAGGCACATTTTTAGACAGGATTAACTCCGCAGGTCACGTAGGTCACAAAGAAGTCCTCTGGAGAGTCTCCGGTAAGACAGGATAAAATTTTAGCAGGATTGACTCCACAGGAGTAATCTCTGTCTAAAAAAATCCGCTTAAATCCGCGTCCATCCGCGGCAGAAGCAACTATGCCAGTGTCTCGCGCAGACGTTAAAACCGGAAAATGCCTTGCGAAATTTATGCGACTCGATTAATATTCGGGCAGATTAAAACATACGTTTTTGACAGGAATATAAAATGGACAGACAAACAGTTACAGGCAAGTTGATCGATTCGGGATTGGTGGCCGTCATCCGGCTGAACAGCGGAGAGAAACTGCCGGGCATTATCGAGGCTTTGCGCCAGGGCGGCGTCAATGCCCTCGAAATCACCATGACCACGCCAGGTGCGCTCGCGATCATTAAAGACATTGCCGATAAAACCGGTGACGATTTCCTGATCGGGGCGGGCAGTGTGCTGGATGCTGAAACCGCCCGTCTGGCGATTCTCAACGGCGCGCAGTTCGTGGTTGGACCGGTCTTCAACCCGGAAGTGCTACGCCTGTGCCACCGCTATGACAAGGTCGCCATTCCCGGCGCCTTTACTCCGACGGAGATATTAGCCGCCTGGGAGCAGGGAGCCGACATCGTGAAAGTTTTTCCGGCGACGGCGCTTGGGCCGGGCTATATGAAGGACGTCCTGGGCCCGCTGCCGCAGGTCAAACTGCTGCCGACCGGCGGAGTTACCCTGGCAAACGCGGCCGAATTTATCCGGGCGGGCGCTTGTTGTCTGGGAGTCGGTACGGCCTTGTTGGATAAAAAGATAATCGCCGCCGATGACTGGCCGGCGCTGGCTCAACATGCCGCGGCTTTCCGCGCCGCCGTTTTGGACGGTCGGGCGGGCAAATGAAATTAATGCTAATTAAAGAGGAATAAGATGGAAGTCCGTTATTTAGCCGACCCGGTGCGGTTTCAGCGTATGACGACCGCAGAATTACGGCAGAATATGCTGATCGAGAATCTTTTCAAACCGGGCGAATTGACGCTGGTTTACAGTGATTCAGAGCGGGCCATCGTGGGTTCGGCGGTTCCGACCGGTGCGCCGCTAAGCCTGCGTGGCTCGAAGGAACTGGCCGCTGAATATTTTACCGAACGACGCGAAATCGGAATCATCAACATCGGCGCGCCCGGAATTGTTACGGTGGGCGAAGAATCTTTTCATTTAGCGCATAAAGAGGCGCTTTATATCGGCAAGGGGCAGCACAATGTCGAATTCCGCAGCGAGGCGGTACAGACGCCGGCCGAATTTTACCTGCTGAGTTACCCGGCGCACCAGGCCTATCCGACCCGCAAGGTCACCCAAGCCCAGGCCAACCGGCTGGATCTCGGCAGCGCTGCCGAATGCAACCAGCGTACGATTTTCCAGTATCTGCGGCCGGGAGTGCTGGAGACCTGCCAGCTGGTCATGGGACTGACCGAGCTGGCCGAGGGCAGCGTCTGGAACACGATGCCGCCGCATACCCATGCCCGTCGCACGGAGGTTTATTTTTATTTCGATATGCCAGAAAATGGGCTGGTGTTCCATTTCTGCGGCGAGCCGCAAGCCACCCGCCATATCGTCATGCGCAACAAACAGGCCGTGCTTTCGCCCAGCTGGTCGATTCATGCCGGAGCTGGCACTGCGCGCTACACCTTTATCTGGGGAATGGGCGGCGAAAACCAGGAATTCGGCGATATGGATAATGTTGCGCCGGTGAATTTGATGTAATTTTTACGACCTGAAAAGGCCGCCCGGAAAAAAAATTTACCGGATAATAATTACATAATTGATTCTACAACCATATTTGGATAAATTTGAGCGTTTATTTAAAATGTGGTTGTTTTGAAAAATATTGCGGTTTTTGCTTCCGGGCGCGGTTCCAACTTCTCCGCTATCCTGGATTTGATTAAGAAGGGCAAAATTGACGCTCAGGTCGTTTGCGTCATCAGCGACAACGATCATCCGGCCGTTTTTGACCGTGCGGCAGCGGAGGGAATCCCGACTTTTTGCATCAATCGTAAACAATTTTCGGCCCCGGAAGACTATGTAGCCGCGTTACTGGAAATGATGGAGAGACAAAAAGTCGATTTGATTGTCCTGGCTGGTTTTCTGAAATTGATCCCGGGCGCGGTCGTGCGCCGTTTTCCGCATGCTATTGTTAATATTCACCCGGCCTTGCTGCCGAATTTCGGCGGGCAGGGATTTTACGGGATGAAGGTACATGAAGCCGTGATAGCCTCCGGCGTGAAGGTAACCGGAGTAACGATCCATTTCGTGGATGAGAAATATGATAACGGGGCGATCATTTGCCAGGAACAGGTGCCCGTTCGGCAGAACGATACGCCGGAAAGCCTGGCGCAGCGGGTTCTGGAAGTCGAGCACCGGCTCTATCCGGAAGTCGTGCAAGCCCTGTGTGCAGATAAAATTAAAGTGATTGACAGAAAGGTTGTCTGGAACAAATGAGTGCATTTCAAATCAAACGGGCTGTCATCAGTGTCTGGGACAAAACCAATATTGGGCTGCTGGCCCAAACATTGGCCGATCACGGAACGGAGATATTTTCAACGGGCGGCACTTTCCAGGCCTTGAAAAACGCCGGTTTGGCAGTGCAAAAAATTGAAGATTTGACCGGCTTCCCGGAAATTCTGGGCGGGCGGGTCAAGACCCTGCATCCGGTGGTTTTCGCCGGCTTGCTGGCGGATACTACCGAAGAAAGCCACCGCGCTGACCTTGCGCGCGTCAAAGTTGAGTCGTTTCAGCTGGTAGTGGTCAATCTGTATCCGTTCCGCGAGACATATCATGCCGGCAATAAAAGCTTCGAGGAAATTGTCGAGATGATCGACATCGGCGGACCGAGCATGCTGCGGGCGGCTTCAAAAAACTTTAAAAATGTCGTGATTCTGTCCGATCCAGCGCAATATGAAGAATTCCTGCAAAGATTGCAGAAAGACGAAATTGATCTGGAGTATCGCCGGAAATTAGCCAGAGCGGTTTTCCTTAAAACCACGGCCTACGACGCCGAGATCGCTTCCTTCCTTTCTGGTGCCGGCGAAGATAAAATGCCGCCGGTTATAGTGCAGCCTTACAGTAAATACCAGAATATGCGTTACGGCGAAAATCCCGATCAGAGAGCCGTGCTATATGCTCCGCTGAACGAGCCGAACTGGCAGCCGTTTCAACAATTGCAAGGTAAAGAAATATCCTATAACAATTACGTTGACTGCCTGGCGGCTTATCGGTGCTATTCAACTTTCCGGACCGACGACGCTGCGGTGGTAATCATGAAACACACCAACCCGTGCGGTTTTGCAGTCGGGGCGACGCCGCTGGCGGCCTACCAGCGGGCGGTGCAGACCGATCCGGTCAGTTACTTCGGCGGGATCGTGGGCGTGAACCGCGAGGTCGATCAGGAATTGGCCGAAGAGTTTACCAAGAGCTTCCTGGAATGTATCATCGCACCGGCTTATTCGGCGACAGCGCTGGAAATTTTAAGAAAACGCAAGAATCTGCGGCTGTTGATTCCGGATGAGAATGCCCTGCGATTCGATCTGGATATGCGCGCCTATGGCAAAGGCTTGTTGGTTCAGGAGCAGCAAGCGTCCGAAGATGCGGAAAGCGACTGGCAAACGGTGACCGAGCAACAGGCCGATCCGGCCTTACTGCCGGCTATCAGAATTGCCTGGCATGTGGTCAAGCATGTCAAATCCAATGCAGTGGTCTTTTGCAATGCGACCGGTACGGTCGGGGTCGGGGCTGGGCAGATGTCAAGGGTTGACTCGGCCAAGATCGCCGTACGCAAAGCCGGCGAAGCGGGCTTGTCGTTAAAAGGAACGGTGATGGCTTCGGATGCCTATTTTCCGTTTCGGGATTCGGTCGATCAGGCCGCCGCAGTTGGTGCTGTAGGAATAGTTCAGCCGGGCGGCAGTATCCGGGATGAGGAGAGCGTCAAGGCTTGCAATGAGTATAAAATGTTTATGGTATTTACGGGTAAGCGGGTTTTTAAACATTAAGGGGTGGAGCATGAAATTAGGAGCGAATTTGTTTAATATTTTTACCGGCGATATTGCCATCGATCTGGGTACCGCCAACACAGTCATATATATGAAGGGCAAGGGCATCATCCTGGATGAGCCGTCGATTGTCGCCCGTTCGGCGCACGATGGTGAAGTCGTCGCGGTCGGCATTGACGCCAAGGATATGCTCGGCAAGACTCACCGCGACATTATTACCATCCGACCGCTAAAAGATGGCGTGATAGCCGATTTTGAGATGACCGATGCCATGATCCGCGGCTTTATTCGCAAGATCAATCTCAGCCGGATTGCCCGCCCGCGCATGGTCATCTGCATTCCGTCCGGAATCACCGAGGTCGAAAAACGGGCGGTGCGTGATTCGGCCGACCGCGCCAACGCTCGCGAAGTATTTCTGGTTGACGAGCCGGTGGCGGCTGCCATTGGAATCGGGATCGATATTTCCAAACCGGTCGGTAACATTATCGTCGATATTGGCGGCGGCACAACCGAGATCGCCGTGATAGCTTTGAATGGAATCGTCACCAAACAGGCCATCCGGGTGGCCGGTGATGAAATGGACGAAGCCATTGTCCAGTATTTTAAAACCGAACATAATCTGCTGATCGGTGAACGCACCGCCGAAACGATCAAGTGCTCGGTCGGTTCCGCCATGCCGATCAACGACACGACTATTCAGGTCAAAGGCCGCAGTCTGGTAGCCGGTATTCCGAAGACCATCGAAGTGTCTTCGGTAGAAATCCGCGAATGTCTGAAAGACACCCTTGATCTGATTATACAGGCCGTTAAACAGGCTCTCGAAATGACTCCGCCGGAATTATCTTCGGATATTCTCGATCGCGGAATTATTTTAACCGGCGGCGGCGCGCTGCTGAAAGGCCTCGATCAGCGCATACGCGTCGAAACCGACCTGCCGGTCAACGTTGCCGAAACTCCATTATTGTCAGTAGTCAAAGGGGCCGGGATGATCATCGACGATATTGAAAAGTATCGGGATGTTCTGGTCTAAAAACGATGTGGCTGAAAGTAATCCGTTTTCTGATTGACCTGTATGAATACTTACTGCTGATTTTTTTAATAGTTATATCACTCACGATCCTGACGCATAATGAATCGCCCCAGGCGCGCCTGTTGCAGGGCGATATCGCCGATTTGTTCGCTTTTATTCATTATCCGCGCCTCTGGATTGACGATCTCTCAGGTCTCATCGATGAAAATCAGAATCTCAAGGAGGAAAACCTGCGCCTTGGTCTGCTGAATGCACAATTAAAAGAGGCCTATCTGGAAAATCAACGTCTGCGCGAAATGCTTAGTTTTATTGATACGACCAGATTGACAATCGTCCCGGCGGAAGTAATCAACCAGGGTACGACGCCGCTGTTTAATTCAGTTTTGATTAATGTCGGCAGCGCCCGGGGAATTGCCCCGAATATGGCCGTCATTACCAATAAGGGAATTGTCGGAAAAACAGTTTCGGTCGGGGACAACAATTCGATTGTGCAGATCTTTACGGATGTCAATTTTCGGCTGGGGGTCAAGTTTCAGATTTCACGGGAGTACGGCATCATGAGTTGGCGGCCGAACGGTTTGGCCGAAGTGCGCGAGATTCCCAAGACGGCAGTAATCTATCCCGGTGAGAAAGTGTTGACTTCCGGGTACAGCGATATTTATCCGGCGAATATTCCGGTCGGCGAGGTTATTGACGTGCGTCAGTCGACGAATAATCTTTTCCAGATTGCGACTGTCCGCCCAGGGGTCAATATTAACTCAACCGAAGAGGTTTTTGTGGTGGTGGCGGAAAAATGATGCGCAAGACCCTGATAATTACAGCCTTCAGTTTGCTGGCATTTCTGGTGCAGCTCCTCTTTGGTTCATGGATGACAATCCGGGAAATCAGACCGGATTTTCTCCTGATCGTGGTGATGTTTATCGGGCGCAATGAAGGTAAAGTCGGCGGGCAGATTTACGGATTTTTAATCGGCCTGATAGCAGATATGATCGGCCTGAGCTCTTTTCTCGGGTTGTCGGCCTTGTCGAAAACAGTAGCTGGCTTCGGGGCCGGTCTGTTGCGCAAGCGCCGCAACCGCCTGAATCCGGTCATTTTTCATGGGGTTGAGGTCTTGATTCTTGTGATTCACTTTTCGATTATCTATATGATCAATTTCAATACTATCGATGTTTCGGCCCAGATGATCTTTTTTCAATATATTCTGCCGTCCGTCCTGTATACCGGACTCTTTTATTTTCTCTTTCAGTATTTTCTTCCGCAAGCTTCGGAATAGACCATGTATATTTCGCACAACACGGTTACAAATCTGAGAAAGAACGTCCTGGTCGGTTTATTCATTGTGATTTTCATGATTTTAATCGGCCGCCTGTATTATTTACAAATAGTTGAAGGCCCGAGCTATAAGGGGATTGCGGAAGCCAATCGGATCCGGGTCGTTCCGATCGAGGCTCCGCGCGGGATAATCTATGACCGCAAGGGTCAGATCATCGCGGATAATGCCTCTCAATATAATATCAATGTTATTCCATATGAATTCAGACAGAATTCTCAGGCGGATTCGACCCTGGCGGCAATCCTGGGATTGAGCACCAAACAGCTCAATACCCGCATTCGAAACAACTGGCGGGGACAATTCGTTCCGATCAGGGTGGCTGAAGACGTCGATTTTCAGGTGTTGACGACTATTGAAGAGCATCGTTTGGACTTGCCGGGAGTTATTTATTCGCTGGAACCTGTCCGCTCCTTTCCGACCGGAATTCGCATGTCGCAATCTCTGGGCTATGTGCGCGAAATCGGTCCCAATGATCTGCGTCTTGTAAAAAATCAGGAATACAAACAGGGCGATGTGATTGGCTGGAGAGGAGTCGAAAGACAGTATGAAACTCTTTTAAGGGGCAATCGCGGCTTTAACTTCATACAAGTGGATGCTCTCGGGCGGGAGGTTGGCAATCTGAAAGATCGCAGCAATATTCCGCCCAGTCCCGGTAACGATATGTTTCTGACAGTCGATCTGGATCTGCAGGTTTATGCCGAATCCCTGCTGGAAGGATATAAGGCCGCGATGGTCGCTATGGACGCCCACAGTGGCGAGATTCTGAGCATTGTCAGTAAACCGGATTATCCGCCAGCGGTCTTTTCCGGTGTGGTTTCCGGGAGTATGTGGAATCAACTGCGCAGTGATCCGAATTTGCCGATGTATAACCGCGCTACTCAGGGCACCTATCCACCGGGCTCGACTTTTAAAATTATTGCGATTTTAACCGCCCTGGAAACTCAGGCCGTAGATACAAATTGGTCGGTGGTCTGCCATGGACAGTATCGTCTTGGCCGGCGGATTTTCAAGTGCTGGGAACAAAGCGGGCACGGTCGGATGAACATGCACGACGCCGTGGTTCATTCCTGCAATGTATATTTCTATAATTTAATCCGCCGTCTCGATCTGAATGAGTGGGCAAATATGGGCAAGGCATTCATGTTCGGAACCTCCACCGGCTCCGATCTGTTCGATGAATCGGAAGGAGTCATGCCGGACGTCGGTTTCCTGAATCGGAAATACGGTGAACATGGCTGGACGGATGGCAATAAGCTCAATCTGGTGATCGGACAGGGCGATGTTCTCGTCACGCCGATTCAGATGGTCCGCTTCAGCGCGGCTCTGGCGACCCGCGGTAAGTTGGTGCAACCACATGTCGGACTGAAATATATTGACCGCATTACCAATCAGACCCACTACTTTACCAGTAAATCCGATTCGATCCGCCGTATTTCCACCCGCAACTGGGAGTTTGTCGAACGGGCAATGAATGATGTCGTGAACGGCGGCACCGGCCGGGCTGCCCGGGTGCGGGGCGTTCAGGTGTTTGGCAAGACTGGCACCGCCCAGAACCCGCATGGCGAGGCGCATGCCTGGTTTATCGGCTACATGAAAGAACGTGATCAGACTATCGCCCTGGCGGTTTTGGTCGAACATGGAAAATCCGGCGGCGGCATTTCCGCCCAGATCGCCGGTAAGATTTTCAATTTTATCCGACAGCAGACTGTCAATCAAATGGTGGCTAACAATGCGCCGGTCAATCATTAACAGTTTTAATCGCTTTATCGGTTCGCTCTCAAACCTGAACCGTCTGGTTCTGGTGTTTGTTGCCCTGCTGTGTATCATTGGCATATTGTCAGTATACAGTGCTTCGCTGAACATGGAGGGCTCCTTCTTTCAAAAAGGATTCGGCCGACAGATTATCTGGCTGATAGCCGGAAGCCTGGTGGCCGCGGCGATTTTTTTTATACAGAAGAAACTGATTTTCGACTCGGTCTATATCTTGTACGGAATCGGCTTTGCACTCTTATTAGTACCTTATTTCCTTCGTTCTTCGGTAGCCGGTACGGCCCGCTGGATACCCGTCGGCTCGATGGGGCTCCAGCCTTCCGAGTTTATGAAAATATTAGTCATGCTGGCGATTGCGCGCTTCGTGGCAAGCACCTCATATTCCAATCTGGATTTTAAGTTCGTCCTGATACCAGCGCTCTTTTCGATATTGCCGATGATTGTGGTGCTAAAGCAACCGGATTTGGGGACTTCGATGATCTACTTCGGATTGTTGTTTCCTATGTTATACTGGGCGGGCGCGCGGCTCTTTCATCTCTTTATTATTATCGCGCCGGTCGTCAGCGTGATAAGCGCTTTCAATTTCTATACTTTTTTCGTGTGGGTTGTCGTAATCCTGATTGTACTTTATTTTACCAAGGAGAAACTCTGGATCTCTCTGACGGTGATGCTTTCCAATCTGGCGCTTGGTTTTGCCACTCCGGTACTCTGGGGCAGTCTGAAGCCTTATCAACAGCAGCGGATTATGACTTTGTTCAACATTGAAGCCGATCCTCAGGGGGCCGGTTATCAGGTAATTCAGTCCAAAATCGCCATCGGATCCGGCGGGCTTTTCGGCAAGGGCATTGCGCACGGAACCCAGACGCATCTTAAATTTTTACCGGAGCAACATACCGATTTTATCTTTTCCGTGATCGGTGAAGAATATGGCTTTATCGGAGCGGTGGTGGTGCTGGTGTTGTTTTTAGCCTTTATATTGCTCTGTCTGTATATCGCTTATCGTCAAAAAGATCGCTTCTGTTCGTTATGTATGGTCGGAGTCGCCGGTATTATCGGAATTCATGTGACGATTAACGTCGCAATGACGGTAGGTTTAATGCCCGTAACCGGTTTGCCTTTACCGTTTATCAGTTATGGAGGCTCGTTTTTGCTGACCTGCTTTATTTTGTTAGGACTAGCTTTGAATATCGGTTCGGATAAACAATATTGATTTCTGGGTGGCGTCTGAAAATAAAGTTTCTTTTTTACGGTATAATTTTGTAGCTTTAGTCGCATTTTATGCTCTTGATAATATGAAACAAACAATAGAATTTACATCCAAGCTGAGGCCGTTTTTCAGCATTACCTGTGCGCTTATTCTCCTTCTCGCGGTCGGATTCGCCAACCCGCCCGAAAAGAAACTCAGCAATGCGGAAATATCCACAAGCCTGGACGATCTTGGAAAGGATATCACTGATCTGAAAACCAAGCTGAATACGCTGACCCGGGTCGTGAACGAGCATACCACCAAGTTAAAATCGCCGGAGGGCAATCAGCAGATGACCGGGATCAGTCAGGCGATCGAACCTTTGCGGCAGTCGGTTGCCGGTCTGGAGAACCGGATCAACACTCTGGCCGCCGAACAGGCTCAGATGCAGAAACGTCTGTTAGCCGCCGAACAGCGCGCCCATTATTCCGACAGTATCAATTTCGAAATCCTTTCACAGCTCGTAATTCTGGAAAACCGTCTGGTTTCGCTGGGCAATAGTATTAATGAGTATAATGCCGTTACTCAGACTGGACCGCCCGGTCCAGATCGTTCCGTTCCCGGCGTGGGAAGCGCCTACAAAGACCGCTATCTCATCGCCCTCAGCCTGCACCAGAACGGGAAATTTGAAGAGGCGATCGAATTATTCCGCAAGCTGATCGTCGACGACCGCACCAACAGCCTGGCTGACAATGCCCAATACTGGATCGGAGAAAGTTATTATTCCATGAAACAATATCAACGCGCGGTCATTGAATTCGAGAAAGTAAGTGCTTTTTCTAATTCTGATAAAGGTGACGACGCGCAGTATAAAATCGGGCTGTGTTACAAACAGGTGGGCAATCAGGAAAAGTCCCGGGCAGAATTCCAGAAATTGATTGAACTCTACCCGCAAAGTGAATTCGCTGAAAACGCCAAACAACTAATTAGATAAACAACCTATGATTAAAAGAATTTATTTTTTAACTGCCGAGATCATTCCTTTTGCCGAAACCTACGATCTGGCTGGCTTCAGCAAGGAAATTCCGGTGGTTTTCAACGAGCGCAAGTACGATTTTCGCCTGATGATGCCCAAATACAGTTTCATCAGTGAAAGACGCTATATACTGCGTGAAGTCATCCGCCTGCGCGAGATGGATTTAAAATACCGCGGCGAACAGATCAAGGCTTCGGTTAAATCGGCCTTTATCCCGAATACGAAAGTCCAGGTCTATTTCCTGGAACACCCGTATTTCTACAATAATGCCGATAATGACCTCTATCCGCTGCACTGTGAATCGGAAGATTGCCTGAATTCGGTGCGGTTCGGTTACTTTGCCTCGGCGGCTTTGGTGACGCTCAATTATTTGCGCTGGAAGCCGGAAGTCATTATTTGTAATGACTGGCAGATGAGTCTCATTCCGCTTTTGATCAAATCGAACTTGCTGGATAAGGAATATTTTGACGGCGTGAAGATTTTACAGATCGTCCACTCCAAATCTACCTACTCTGATTTTGAATTGAACGAGTACCAGAAAATCGGTTTGAATGCCACGGAATTAAAGAACAGTGTCAACGGACATCTGGATGTTCTGGCCGCCGCGATCCCGATTTGTGATCACGTTCTGGTGATCAACAAAGGTGAAAATTTACTCGAGAAATATCAGAAAGATCCGTTGTTCGGCGAAATCTTAAAACACGACCGGAAGAAATTTTCTTCCTTCGAATTAAAAGGTGAATCCCCTGAAGATTGGCAAAATTTGGCAGATGAAATCGTTAATATTATGGAACGTTTATAAATCAAATGCGGACCATGCGTGGTCATTTCCTTTACCAGGTAAGTTTTTACATTTACTCTGGGTAATTGCCTTACCCTTTCTGCTCCTGCCGGGGTGTTCTGAAAAAATCCCCACCTTGCCGCTGGAAAAAAATCTGGTCAGCTTCGATTCCGTCTCAGTCGCGGCGGATTTAATCGCGGATACGACCATTTTAGGAGAACCATATGTCGGCTCGAATTCCTATCTGGTGGTGGGCGAGGATGCCAATATCAGCGCCTATGCCTTATTGCTGTTTGAAGAATTAAGCTCGCCGCTGGATACCATCGCAATCGATAATATACTCAGTTGCGAGCTCGTCCTGCGTACCTCCAGTTATCTGCCCGCCGATACGGCCGCTACTCCCAATCTGAGCATGACGATCAGTTCACTGGAAGCTGATGGAGCTGAGGCCTGGACCGAAGACAGTACCAACAGTGCAAATTTCAGTCTCGACGCCTTTACTCAGACTGAATGGCACACTTTTACTTATTCAGATACGGATACGCTGATTCTCGACCTGACGGCCTCATTTATCGCCAACTGGCGCGACACCGAAAAGTCTCATTACGGCATCGCGATCAGACCCGCACCAGCTTCGGAGGCTGGACTGGGCATCATTTATTCCGGCGAAACCAGTTATTATCCCTATCTGAAGATCAGTTACATCGATTCGGATGGCGATACATTGACCGCAGCCTATACCACCGAAGAAGATGTGACTATCCTGACGTTTAAAAAGGACCTGAGCCCGGTTCCTCAGCCGCTCCTGATCAGTTCCGGAATGGCCTCTTTTACATTTCTGAAGTTCAGAGTCGAAGAATTGATCACGGATAAAAACCTTTTAATTGCCGGGGCTAATCTTTACTTAACCGTCAATCCGGATTTAACCGAAGATTACGGAAAATACTATACGGTCTATATCAGTCTGCTGGATTCGACCGACTGGGACGACCTGGCTTATACGCCCTCGACCTCGGATTATACCGCCACAATGAGCCGTTACCCGGGAGGTAGTCTTTTTGTGCTGAAGATCCCCAGCACCGTGCAGCTGTTTACCAGCGGATATAACGGCAATTTCGGGATTGCCATGTGGATTTCATCCAGTAGTATGTATCCCGGGGTATTAAGTTTCTACCCGACTGAAAGTGCCGATCCGTCGTTGCGTCCGCATATGGAAATATTAACGATGCAGGAAGAATGAAAATAGGAATTAACATAATTGTACTGGTTGCAATCAGCACCCTGACTGGTTTGGCTCAGACCTCGTCTTATTCTTCGTATGGATTCGGCACGCAGGCCCCAGCTAACTCCGTCCGTTTGCAGGGAATGGGAAACTCCGGAATTGCCGTGCGAGACTCAATGAGTCTAAACCAATCCAATCCGGCGCTCTGGCAGGGATTCGGCAGCACGTCTTTGCAGGGACAATTATATTTCTCCAGCCTCGCGATTACCAAGCAGAACTACGTCGGCGGTATCTCGAACTTCTCGGGTTTTTCTTTTAAAATGCCGGTCGGCAAACGGGCCGGCCTGGCGATCGGTCTGGCGCCATTAACCAGAATGAAATCATCTGTGGACTTTGCCGATTCGCTGGCGTTTCAGGGCGAACAGATCAATTACACTTCCACGGTCGAACTGAATGGCGGCCTCTCGGAATTGTTCGTCGGCGCCGGCTACCGGCTTTCCAATTGGCTTTCGGTCGGATTGAAAGCCAAGGTAATATTCGGTAATTATGTCGTGCGCAATCATACCGCACTGGTGTCGGATGACAATGAAATTGACAGTTATTACAAGCGCTCCATTTCCATAAACGGTAATCAGATCAGCGGAGGTCTTCTCATTATCGATCCGGACGGGCGTTACAGCCTTGCGGCGGTCGTTGACATGGGTACCCGACTGAAAAGCTGGACGACAACTGAAAACAGTTACGGACCGGATACGACCACCCGCTCCGGCGCCATTGAATTTCCCACTTTCATCACAATTGGATCCAATCTGCAGGTTGCCAGAAATGTTGCCCTGAATGCCGACTTTAGATATGGTATATACGGGTCGAGCGTTTTTGAGAATTTTTCCGTTTTTCCGCAGTTCAGCACTCAGAGCCGGAACTCGTTGGCGCTCGGGGTCGGCCTGGAGAAATCGGCGCGCCGCGCTCTGAGCGGCAACCTTTTCCAGAAAATAAGCTACCGCGTCGGCGGCTATTATCAGCGTGAGGCGATTTACCAGGATTCCGGGATCAGCGAATACGGAATGACCGCCGGACTTAGCCTGCCATATTTTAATAATTTGAATCGAATCGATTTAGCATTAACTTACGGAATTAGAAACGGCTTTTTATCAGATGATATTGGTAACGAAAATATATTTAGTGTTCATGTTGGAATCACGACGGGTGAGCCTTGGTTTCGCAGGTATAAGAGGCGTTGAAGATAATAAGAGGTGAGAAAATGAAAGGATATTTTAAGGTACTACTAATAATATGTGCAAGTCTGATGATCGCATTGGTCAGCTGTGTGCCCCCGGCATCGGATTCAGCCGAGCCGGTCGCTACTGCGCCAGCTCCTAAACCGACCATAGACCGGGATAAATGCGATCTCTATCTGAGTTTTGCTTACAGTTACTATCAGAATCAGAACTGGAGAAGCGCCATAGATAATTATAAAAAAATGAGCAGCTACGGCTGCGACGAGGAATACGCTCAGGACGTATTCTCTTACTGGGGACGCGCCTATCAACAGCTGGCCGCCGAAAATAATGTCTATCTCGACAGCGCCCTTTACATTTATATGACTGGCGCCCAATACCTGCCGAATGATATTTTTCTGAAGAAAAACATCGCCTATATCTACCATCTTCAGGGTAAAACAGACCTTGAAATCCGCGAATATGAAAAAATGATTGAACTTACTCCGGAAGATATTGAGCTTTACCGGACACTCGTCAAACTGTGCATCAATGCCCAGCGCTGGGATGACGTCGTTTATGCCACGAATGAAATATTAAAACTGGCCCCCAACGATGAACAGGCTCTCAACGACCGCATTCTGGCTTATCAGAAAACCGGCAAAGATATCACTACGATCCAACGGGAACAATGGGAACAAAATCCGACCAACGTGCGCTATGGCCTGGAATACGCCGCCGCCTTGAAGCAGCAACAGAATTATGATGCTGCCCTGGGCGTGTATCAAAAAGTGGCTCAGCTGGAATTAAAAAATCTGGAAGTCTGGAATAGCATCGCCGATATTTATTTCACTCATAAAAACAATTATACCGAAGCCCTGAAAGCCTATGAGCAAATCCTGAAAAATATTTCGCCGAAAGATATCAATGTCCTCGAAAGGGCGGCCAAATGTTGTCAGATGCTCAATGATTTTCCAGCCGCCCTGAAATATGCCGAGACGGCCATTGCCGCCGCCCCCTCTTCTCCGCAGGCTTATAAAATCAGGGGCGATGTCTACTATGCCGCCGCAGATCATTTTACGGCCGGTCGCCAGATGAATTTTGAAGATAAGTTAGTTTTTAAACTGGCTTATGACGCTTACCGAAAAGTCGTCGAACTGGGCGACTCCGGCGTCAGCTCCCGGATCGATCACCTGAAAGAGTATCTGATTCCTACCCGCGAAGAGTGGTTCTTCAACCGCTATGATGCCGCCGGCAAAGCCCGGACGAGTTACCGTCCGCTTAATCCGGATTACAACTGGATAACCAGCGAACCGACCAAGGATTAAGTGTGCGTATTGCTTTTGGGGCTGACCACGGCGGTTATCGGATCAAAAATGATCTGATCGAATTTACCGAGCGAGCCGGGCATCAGGCCATCGATTTGGGAACCGAGAGCGGGAATAGCGTTGACTATCCCGATTACGCCCGAAAGGTTTGCGACGCCATCAGGTCCGGAGAGGCCACAGTTGGGGTGCTGATCTGCCGGACAGGTGTTGGTATGTCCATTTCGGCCAATAAAATTCATGGTATCCGGGCGGTCATGGGTTGTAGTGTGGAAATCGCCCGCCTGAGCCGCCAGCACAATCACACCAACGTGATTTGTTTTGGCGCTGATTTCACTACCGGTGAAAAAGCCTGGGAAATTTTAAAGGCCTGGCTGGAAACATCCTGGTCGGAAGACCGGCGTCATGTCCGACGGGTGGAAAAAATAACGGAACTGGAGAGCTGAAAATATGGAATATTCCGATCTCGCCAAACAGGATGCAGCCCTCTTAGCGGCCATTCAAGCCGAATTTGAGCGTGAGCGCCATACCCTGGAACTGATCGCTTCCGAAAATTTCGTTAGTCCGGCCGTGCTGGAAGCCGCTGGCTCGGCTATGACCAATAAATATGCGGAAGGCTACCCTGGAAAACGCTATTACGGCGGCTGTGCGGCCGTGGATCAGGCTGAAAATTTAGCCCGCGACCGGGTCAAGCAGCTCTTCAGAGCAGAATATGCCAATGTTCAGCCGCATTCTGGCTCACAGGCTAACATGGCGGTTTATTTTTCACTGCTGAATCCCGGAGATACGGTGATGGGCATGGACTTGGCGCACGGCGGTCATTTAACGCATGGCAGTCCAGTTAATTTTTCCGGGAAACTGTTTAGAATAATTTCCTATGGTGTAAAACCGGATACCGGCAGGATTGATTTCGAACGCATGGCGGAATTGGCCAAAGAACACCGCCCCAAAATGATCATCGCCGGCGGCAGCGCTTATCCGCGCTTCCTGGATTTCGCCCGGTTTCGGGAAATCGCCGACAGTGTCGGAGCTTTTCTGGTGGCCGATATTGCGCATCCGGCCGGATTGATCGCCGCCGGACTGCATCCCGATCCCCTGCCCTTTTGCCATATCGTGACCTCAACCACCCACAAAACCTTGCGCGGTCCGCGCGGCGGCCTGATCCTGATGGGAAAGGACTGGGAAAACCCGTTTGGGATTGTAGCCCCTAAAAGCGGCCGCCTGAAAATGATGTCTGAGATCGTCGATTCCAATGTCATGCCCGGAATCCAGGGCGGCCCGCTGATGCATATTATCGCCGCTAAAGCCGTCGCGTTCGGCGAAGCCCTCCGGCCTGAGTTCAAGATCTACGCCGCCCAAATCATCGCCAACGCCCAAACGCTGGCGGAGGAACTGTTAAGTCGCGGCTACAATCTTATATCCGGCGGAACCGATAACCACCTGATGCTGATAGATCTTAGCAATAAGAACATCACCGGGAAACAGGCCGAAAATATTCTGGAAGAATCCGGTATCACCACTAATAAAAACATGGTGCCATTCGATCAAAAAAGTCCATTTATCACCAGCGGCATCCGCATCGGTACGGCGGCTATGACCACACGGGGTATGCGCGAATCCGAAATGAAAATCATAGCCAGTTTGATTAACCGCGTGCTGAGCCACCCGGAAGCGGAAGACATCCGCCGGGAAGTCCGGTCGGCGGTCGGTGAACTTTGTGATCAGTTTCCTTTATATCGGGAAATAAAAATATAGGTGATATATGCGTTGTCCATTTTGTAATTCGCCGGAAAGTAAGGTCATTGACTCACGCGCAGCCCAGAAGAACAATGCCATTCGTCGTCGGCGCGAGTGTATCGATTGTGGCCATCGCTTCACGACCTATGAATATGTCGTCGAATATCCGCTTCAGATCATAAAAAATGATGGGCGTCGGGAGGAATACGATCGTAGTAAATTATCGGACAGTATCAAGATTGCCTGTAATAAACGTCCGGTCTCAGCAGAAAAACTGGAAACGTTGGTGATCGACATCGAAAAAGAAATCGAAGAGGCTTCCGGTGGCGAAGTGCGTTCCAGCCAGATCGGTGAGTTGGTAATGAAAAAACTGAAAGAGCTAGACGAGGTCGCCTATATCAGATTTGCCTCGGTCTATAAAAAATTTAAGGATCTCGACGAATTTAAAGATCATATCGAAAAATTCGGCGGCTGATTCAAAAAAGCGCCCCCGGAACAAATAATCTGACGGAGAGTAAGATAAACATTCATAATAAAAAGAGAGATGAGAAATGATATCCCAGGAATTACTCGATATATTAGCCTGTCCGCAATGCAAGGGCATTTTGGAATATGACGTTGAAAATCAGAAATTGATCTGTCAGGCCTGCCGTCTGAAGTATCCCATCAGGGACGATATACCGATCATGTTGGTCGAAGAAGCCGAACACTTTTAACTAAATCCAGGAGTTAATCCCCGCCGCCGGTTGTTAAATCACGCACATTATTTCCGATAATTAATCTTCGTAAAAATTACCTGTTTGTGTATATTACCCGAACCGAAAGGATTGTGTTCGGTTTTCTGTTCTTAGGAGGTTTCGATGAAAAAAATATTCGCCATGCTCGGGATCGGATTGCTCATGACCGGCAGCGTACTCGCCCAGAGCGAAGCCGGGGCGGTGTGGTTATTGATCAATCCCGGAGCGCGCTATTCCGGTATGGGCGAGGTCGGTGTAGCTATGACCGACGACGCCTACGCCAGCTACTGGAATCCGGCAGCGCTGGGATTCCTGCGCGGCCGGGAAGCGGCGCTGACGCACACCAACTGGCTCCCGAACCTGGTCAATGACATATACTATGAGTTTTTAGGCTATCGTCAATTTGTAAAAGATGTCGGCACTCTCGGCGGCAATGTTATTCTGATGAATCTCGGCGAACAGACCCGCACGGATGAGTACGGCAATGAATTGGGAACCTTTAATTCCTATATGCTGGCCATAACGGGTTCATACGGCACGGCTTTATCGCGTCGATCTTCGCTCGGTATCAGTATCAAGATGGTGCATCAGCACCTGACCGACCAGGGCGCCGGCAAGGAAAAAGGAAAAGGCTACTCAACCAATTTTTGCTTTGATGTCGCTTACCTGAAGCATCAGTTTCTGACCAAAAACCTGACCCTGGGTGTCAATTTTGCCAACATCGGGCCGAAGATCGCCTTCATCGATGTCAATCAGGCCGATCCGATGCCGACCAATATGAAAGCCGGATTGGCCTATACACTTGACGGCGAATATAATAAGCTGACCATCTCTTACGATGTCAATAAAGTTCTTGTTTCGGCCTATCCCAACCGCGATATTGACGGCGACGAACGTGTCGGCGGCTACGATGAAAACGGTCATAAGGTCTCCGGCGGTGAATATAATAAGGACGGTCAGCGGGAATATGCCCATTCTGACGAATGGTATACCGGTATTTTTACCTCCTGGATCGATGACTGGCTATTAATTTACGATTCCGAGAATGATGGCATCGGCAAAGATGTCGGCGGTGGTTTGAATCAATATGGTGAAAAGGCCGATACGGATGGTAACACCAATGACGGATCATTGGGCGCCGAATTTAAAAAATTAACTCATAATTTTGGCATAGAATACTGGTATTCGGATCTGTTCGCGATCCGGGTCGGAGGGATTTATGACAAGACCGGGAACATTACCATGAAAAATGGTAAATGGCCGGTTCCGACCTTCGGCGCCGGACTGCGCTGGGCCGGAATGGGATTTGACTTCGGTTATACCGCCGGCGAACCCGGACACCCGCGCCAGAATACGATGCTGTTCTCGATGAATATCAAATTTTAGTCCGGGAGAATCAGGATCATCCGCGGTTTAGATTGTTCTATCTTATAAATCAGATTAAATGCAGATAAATAAATATTTTATTAACATAATAGTCCTGTTGGCTTTTATAAGCGGATCAGCTGCGGCAATGATGGAGCCGGCTTACCGTATCGCTTCTCCATCTCAGCCGTCGATGGCGATTTCCAATCCGATCCGGATTTGCGCCCTGCGGATCAGCTTCCTGCCTGATGATGATGAGACCACCACGGGAACCGGACAGTTTCTTACAACGGTAGTTGATCATCCCTGCGACGAGTTTGTCGTCGATCCGGCTCCGCATAACCGCGCCTATTTCCAGGATCATATCCGCTCTCTGGCGAATTATTACCAAACCGTATCGGACGGGAAGGTAAACATTGATACCCTTAATTCAACGGTCTTTCCTTTAACGGATGACAGCAGTTTCCAGGTCGGTCATGCGATGGCTTATTATCATCCGTTCTTGGTTGAAGATTCGGTTGATTTACGCCTGAGCGAACTGTTGGTGGATGCCGTGCAGGCCGCCGATCCGGTCGTGGATTTTTCACAATTCGATCTGGTGGTGGTATTCCATGCCGGGGTCGGTCAGGATTTTGCGATTACGCTCGATCCGACGCCTTATGATATTCCGTCGGCCTATATGAACAAGAATGATTTGAAGGCCCTGTTGTCTCCCGGCGATCCGGATTTTGAAGGTCTGCCGGTTGAGAACGGGACGGCTTTTGTTACCTGTGGACTGATCCTGCCGGAGAGCCAGAATCATTTGCTTTACGATAATTACGAAGAAGTTTTCGGCAGTGGTGAATCGGTCTGCGAATATCAGTTCGGGCTGAATGGCACTTTTGCCTTCACCTTCGGTTTTTTTCTCGGGCTGCCGAGTCTCTATAATACCGAAACCGGCTATACCGGTATCGGCCGTTTCGGTTTAATGGATCAGGGTTCGGCTAACCTGAACGGTTTGGTTCCGTCTGTTCCCAACGCCTGGGAGCGTGTTTTTCTGGGTTGGGAAACGCCGGCCGTGGTCGGAAAATTTGCGGATGTCAGTCTTGAAAAAGCCGGTTCCGGCGCCGGCACGACCGTCTGGAAAATTCCTATCAACTCCCATGAATATTTTTTAATTGAAAATCGCTGCGCCTGGTTTCGCCCAGGAGTCAGTCTCGACAGCCTCCAGTATCAGATTTACATGGCGGGTGGCGAAAAGAACTGGCCGTCGGCCTTTCCGCTGATTCGGGACACCCTGAAAGCCGTGTTTTCTACGGAAACCGGAGTGATGTTATCCGTTCCGCACTATGATTACGGGATTCCCGGCTCGGGGCTCCTGATCTGGCATATTGACGAGACAATTATCAACGCCAATCTGTCCACCAACCGGGTCAATGTCGATCGCGATCGGCGCGGCGTTGATCTGGAAGAAGGCGATGGCGCTCAGGACCTCGGCTATGACGCCGACATTCTGAATGAAGACGTCGAAGACGGCTGGTTTTTCGATCCGTGGTTTGCCGGCAACGACGGCTTCATCGATCTTAATCCGGAATATGAGTTGGATGCGGAAAAACGGGTGGGCTTTACCCCGTACACCAATCCGTCATCCTGCAGTAACAGTTTTGCGTTTACCGGGATTTATGTTGACAGCATCGGACCAGCCGGCGAAACGATGACTTTTCGGATCACCTTGAAAAATGCGCTGGATAATTTTCCACTGATTTTTGCGAGCCAGCCGGAAGAAATCTTACCCATTGATCTGAATCCAGCCGATCAAACGGAAGAAATTCTGGTAATTGGCGACAGTCTGTGGATTTTCAGCCCTGACGGTGAACGCGTGGCGGTGTCTCCGGCCGATTCCATCAATGTGATTAGTGACAGCCTGATATTGTACGGTCTCGGGGGCGAATCCCTGTCAGCCCGCCAACTGGCCGCTGACGGACAAATTATGCTGATTGACACTCTCTACATGCCAGGATGGCAATTTTACGGCCGACCGTTACCGGTCAAGACCGGCTTGCTGTCCGCCGCGCAAAACAGCGCCCGGCAGAATTTTCTAATCTACTATCAACCGGAACTGCATACCGTTTCGGCTTTTTCGATCGATGAGTCCATCGAAAAAATAATCGGCGGCGATGACAATCTGTTTGCGGCTACCAGTGACGAGCGGGTCAGGCGCATCCGGCTGGATCCATTTTCGGCGGAGGTCGTGAGCAACCTGCCAAAGGCGGGCGACGGCACGCTGGCGACGGCCTTTATTAACGCGGATACCTTTCCCGATCTGATCCATTGTAGTGATTCGCTCCTGACGCTGATTCTGGATATTGGAAGCGACAATGAGACCACCCTGAGCAAGATGGTGAAATTAAACGGTAATTTAGCCCTGGCTGACCTTGACGGTGACGGTAAAATCGAGATCATCGTCGCCGGCTCCAATCAGATTTATGCGTACAATGAAGAACTCACGCTTGAAAGTAATTTTCCGGTCAGCCTGCCGTTCATTCTGGGCGGCGATCAATTCGGCGTAGAATTGCTATCCGCCGATCTGGATGGCGACGACAACGGTGATATTATCATCAATACCTCGGCGGCGCTGCTGGCATTTAATTACAAAGGCGAGCTGCTGGAAAATTTTCCTAAAGTGGTCGACTCCTCTCCAAAGCCATTGACCGGGATGCTGTTCAATACGCCTCACGGACTGGCTTATCTGGCTGCTATGCAGGCAGACGGTGCCATCGATTATTACAATCGGTTGATGGCCACTATCATCACATCTCACGCTCACGAAACGGGTGACTGGATCTGTTATGGAGGCGGCGGCAACCGCCAATTTTATTGTGCTACTGCTTCGCAGAGCGGCGCTGTTGAAGATGAGACGCTTTTAGATCAAGCCCGAACATTTAACTGGCCGAATCCGGTAAAAGACGACCACACCTTTATCCGCTATTTCCCAAATCACAATTGCGATATCACGATCACTGTTTATGATTTGGCGGGAAGTCTGATCGCCAGCTTCAAGGATTCGGCGCCGCTGATCGGCGAACCTAACGAGAAAGAGTGGAACACCGCCGGGGTGGCCAGCGGAGTTTATTTCGCTGTGGTGAAGGCGAAATCCGGTGCTAAAAGCGAGTCCAAGATCGTTAAAATTCTGGTGGTGAATTAATGATCGGCCGTATGCGGTGGGCGGCTGGGTTCGCGCTACTGAATCTGCTCTTTTTTTTTGACCAGGCGAGCGCGCAGTTCGGCACTTTCAATCACCCGGAGCTGCGTTGGTTGACTTTTGAAACCGCTCATTTCAAAGTGCATTACCACACGGGGGCGGAATGGACGGCGCGGCGCACCGCCGAAGTCGCCGAAACCGTTTACGGGCCGGTGACCGAATTTTACCATTTCGAACCCGACGAAAAAACCGCTCTGATTATCAAAGATACCGACGATATTTCCAACGGCGCGGCTTATTATTATGACAACAAGATCGAAATCTGGGCAACGCCTTTAGATTTCCCGATGCGGGGCAATCATGATTGGATTCGCGACGTGCTTACCCACGAATTCACCCATATCATTTCCCTACAGAAGGCGATGAAGTACGGCCGTTCGCTGCCGGCATTTTATTTTCAGGTCATTGATAATGAACCTGAGAAGCGCGAAGATGTGATTTACGGCTACCCGCGCGTGATCGCTTCCTATCCGATTGCCGGGATGGTAATTCCAATGTGGCTGGCAGAGGGCATGGCGCAATATATGTTCCCCGGCACTTCCAATGATTTCTGGGATACCCATCGCGACATGCTCTTGCGCGACCGCGTTCTGCATAAAGATTTACTAACCCTGCGGGAAATGGGTTCGTTCGGCAAACCCGGGCTGGGCAACGAAACGGTTTATAATCAGGGCTATGCTTTCGTGCGTTATCTAGCAGAACGTTTTGGCACACCGACAATTCCGAATTTATCGCAGGAACTATCCAAACCGCAGCGGATGTCGATCGAAACCGCGCTGAAAAATGTCACGGGTGTGGAGGCTGACCAAATCTATAACGACTGGAAAACGGAACTCGAGAAGAAGTATTTCCGGCAAACTGAAATTCTCCGCGCCAACGAAAAGCCCGGAGAGGCGATTCTGGCGGAAGGCACCATGCAAATGGCGCCGGAGTGGAGCGGCGATTCGCTGATCTATTATTTGTCCAATAAAGGCCGGGACTACTATTCGCAGACCGGTTTATATGTTTACGATGTCAAAACCCATAAGAGTCGCCTGCTGATCCCGCGGATTTATTCACGGGTTGCGGTGGCGCCGGATGGAAAGTGCATTTATTATTCGCGCGCCAGCGATCCGGACAAACACGGCTCGGTCTTTTTCGATATTTATTCCTGGGATACCCGGAAGCGCAAGGAAAAACGCATTACCAAAGGTTTACGCGCCTACAATCCGGCGCTTTCACCGGACGGCCAAATGATGGCCTATGTCACCGGCCGCGATGGCACCAGTAATCTTTGCGTGATGGATATGAATACCAAATCCACCCGTCAGGTCACCCATTTTAGCGACGGTGTCGAAGTTTTCACCATTCACTGGTCGCCGGACGGCCAAACGATCGCCTTCGACTATCTGACCGGCCACGGACGCGACCTTGCCCTGATTGAAGTGGCAACCGACTCTCTGCGCATCTTCAACAATGCAGCCTTCGATACGCGAAATCCATATTTCAGTCCGGACGGCGCCTGGCTCTATTACGCCTCGGACGAGACTGGCGTTTACAATATTTACCGGCAGGCGCTGACCGACGGCGAAAAACAGATTCTGACCAACGTCACCGGCGGCGCTTTTATGCCGACTGTCAATGCGCGGGGCGAGCTGCTATATGCGATTCTGGATAATTCCGCCTTTAAAATTGCCAGGATGAATAATCCGGAGCCCTATGACCCGGCTCTGGCAGCCTATTACGATTACGCTAAACCAGCAATGCCGGTTTCGGAACTGAAGCCGATTTCCTTTCCTCAGCCGCAAAAGTATAAAGATCAATTTGCTAAAATGTTTTTCCTGCCGCGTATTCTGATCGAATACGGCACGATCAAACCCGGTTTTTACTGCTACTCGAATGAAATCTTAAATCGTTTTAATATTTTCGGCGGCGCTTCCGTCAACCGCATCATGGACCGCGACCTGGTGCTGATGCTCGAATATCACCAGTGGGAACCGACTTTTTTCCTGGAATTCTACAATATCAGCCGCCATATTTTTAACCAACATACTACTTATGCTGCACGTCCTGTTACTATGGACTATACATTTTTTTTAACAGAAGCCTATGCCGGAATTTCCAGGCCGCTTGATGGCTTCAATAATTTGCGTTTAGATTTAAAATGGGCGCGTTATCGGACAGCGGCAGAAGAAACGATTGCATCGGAAAATTATCGCGGAAGCCTGTCTTATGATTATTATCATGGTGTCGATTTCCAATTGCGCTGGCAGCTGCGCAAGATCCTGCCGACCGTGAACGAGGATACCAATCCCGACAACGGTTTTGTGCTGGATACTTACATTTCCCGCAACTACGATAAATTTATTCAAGGCTTTGAAGTTAATGCGGATTACAGTACGCTTCAGGTCGATTTCCGCAACAATTATTACTGGCGGATCGAGCACGAAGGGAACTGGTTCCACAAATATCCGGTTTTGCGGAATCTGGTCGGTACGCTGAAATGGCGGGCGGGCTGGATTTCGAAGCCGGACGTTGATTCGTTTTTCAATTTCTTTGCGGGCGGAATGCCCGGTCTGCGCGGCTATCCTTATTACAGTCTGGAAGGGCGCAACCTGTTCAGTCTGCATTATACTTGGCGGGTGCCGATTTTCCGTCAGAAAAATTTTCAGTTAATGACATTCAATTTGCATAATGCCTTTTTAGCGACTTATATTGAAGCCGGAAACGCCTGGAATAAGGTATCCGGTTTTGCAGGTCTCGATTGGGAACAATTTAAAGCTCAGCCCGTTTCTGTCTTACGCAGTATCGCGGGTGATTTTAAAAGAGATGTAGGTTTGCAATTACGTATGAGCGGACATTCATTTTACGCCTATCCCACTTCGATCAGTCTGGATTGGGTTTACGGTTTGGACGCCTTCGATATCGTCAGCGGTTCGAAAACCTATTCGTATGGTCACGAATGGCGAACTTACGTCACAATTTTATTCGGTTTATAAAGGAGGTCACATGAAGCCCAGATATTTGCAAATGGCGCTGCTGTTGAGTCTGATGTTGCCGCTCTGGCTTTTCGGGCAGCCGCTGGCCGGCGACAATCCGAACATTACGGAGCGCGAGCGGGCTGTCTATAATTTAAAATATGCCCAGACCGAGCCGGATACTTTTGAATTCAGCTATCAAAAATCACCTGGTCTGGCTTTTCTGCTATCGGCGGCCGTGCCGGGCGCCGGTGAATTTTATTCGGGAGCCAAATACCGGGCCGCGGCTTTCTTCGGCGTGGAGGTAATTTCCTGGATCGTTTATTTCAATCGTAAGAGTGTCGGCGAGCAACTCGAAAAAGATTACAAAAAGTGGGCCGACACTTACTGGAATGCCTGGAATTGGTATGCCAACGGTCTGACTCATCGGCCTTATCTGGGTATCCCCGATTCCACGGAAGAAGCCTCGCATCTGATTTACTTTGAATATAATGGGGAAGAGTATCCATCCAACACCGATTATCTTGATGAAAACCTCAATGGCTGGGAATCGCTGCTGGAATCCGGCGAATTGGCTCCGATCAAGACCCGCGATTATTATGAAAATATCGGCAAATACGATCAGTTCGCTTCCGGATGGGCGGATTTTAATACGATCGAAGCCGATATGGATACGAGCATTATTCCAAACAGCGCCAGGCGCTCGAATTACCTCAATCAGCGCTACGATTCCAACCAGGCTTTAAAGATGGCGACTAACTTTGCCACGGTGGTCATGTTCAATCACCTGATCAGCGCCTTTCATGCCCAGATTGCGGCTAAACAATATCGCGGACCTGATAAAAAAGAAATTACCTGGAATGTGGGTCTGGTGACAGACTATACGTATAAAAATCCCATTCGCGGGTTGACGCTCTCCTTTGCATTTTAAATCAGCGGGTGCGCAGTAATATTACCGGATTTGTATTTTAAGCAGGATAATTTCCCGATGGGAACCGACAGGAGAAAAAACAGAATACTAATGAGAAAAATCTTAAACACCGCCGGGCTGACAATAGGCGGTATCCTGATAATGATGTTAAGCGGCTGTGCCTCTCAAAAACTGAAGCCGATGCCGGATTTCGACCAGCAATTCAAGGATGGTATGGCCGAGTTCAACAAGAAAAAATGGGATAAAGCCATCGAACATTTTACCTTGGTCGTCATCAATACGCCGGGTGGCGAGCTAGCCGACGATGCTCAGTTTTATCTCGGCGAGTGTTACTTCGGCCGTAAAGAGTATCTTCTGGCAATTTCAGAATACGAGCAGGTGATCAATAGATACGCTTATAGCGAATATGTCGAAGAAGCCGCCTATAAAATTGCCCTGGCGGAACTGAAATCCTCGCCGCGCTACCAGCTCGAACAAGAATATTCACTGAAGGCCTTGCAGAGTTTTCAGGATTTTTTAGACACTTATCCGAACAGCAGATTCAAAGCGGATGCCGAGCAGAAAATCACCGAAATCCGCTCGAAATTAGCCCGCAAGGTTTTCGAAAGCGGACGACTGTACCGCAAACTCCAGGAGTACAGTGCGGCGATCATTTACCTGGATAAGGTTCTGGAGCAGTATTACGATACCGAATGGGCCGAGAAAGCCCGGCTGGAGAAAGCCTATTGCCTGATCCGTTTGCGCGAATTCGATCAGTATGAACTTTTACTGAAAGAAATCAGCGCTCGCGCCACGCCCCAGACCGACCCGAACGCCATTGAATATCTGCACGTTTCACACCGCAAAGAACTTCGCAGAATCGAGAAGGAACAACGTCGGAAAGAAGAATAAAAGTCTGTCTGTTCGGCGGGACATTCGACCCGCCGCACAACGGCCACCTGGCTATTGCGCGGGCTGTACGCCAGGCTTTTGAAATCGGACGCCTGCTTTTCGTTCCGGCCAATATTTCACCCAATAAAACTGCACGCACTCACTCTGAGCCGCGCCATCGTCTGGCCATGCTGGAGCTCGCTCTGCGCGGCGAACCGGTTTGTGAAATTTCCGGGATCGAGTTGGAGCGTGGCGGCGTTTCGTATACAATTGATACAATCCGGGCTATAAAAACCCGCCTGCAGATTGACCGCAACGATCTCTATCTGCTGATCGGGGCGGATAGTCTGGTGGAATTTCATACCTGGCGCCAACCGGAGGACATTCTGGCCGAAGCGCAGGTTGTGGTCGCCCGCCGGCCGGGATTCGATCCGTCGAAAGTCCGGCCGCAATATCTCACAAATGTATCGTTTTTCGACTCGCCTCTGGTTCCGATTTCATCGTCCGGCATTCGGGAAATCGTCCGCAACGGCGGCCGAATTGAGAATCTCGTATCACCGGCGGTTGCCGAATATATCCGGACCAACGGATTGTATAAGTCGCCGGTTTAATATTTCGCAAGTCCGATAGACTCCATGAGCGAACCGACCCTAAAACGCGAACTCAACATCTGGCATATCGTTGCCCTGATTCTCGGAACGGTCATCGGGTCGGGAGTTTTTATAAATCTGCCGATCGTAGCCCGTGAAAGCGGCAGTCCGCTGATGGCATTGCTGGCCTGGCTGATCGGCGGAGTAATCTGGTTACCACAATTATTAATTCTGGCGGAGATGGCGACGGCTTATCCGGAGGAAGGTTTCGGCTATTTATATCTCAAGAAGGCTGGTAGCCCGGCGCTGGGATTTCTGTATGTGTGGACGGTTTTCTGGACGAGTGATACGCCTTCTATCACCATAATTGGTTTGAGCGCCGTTTCGGCTCTGTCCGTTTTCTGGCCGGCGTTAGATGGCACGATATACACCAAAATATTCGCGGCTTTAATTATCATTAGTCTGACAGCCGTGCATTACCGCAGCGTTCGCAAGGGCGGCGGCCTGCAGATTGTCCTGACAATCGCCAAACTCGCGCCGTTAGTTCTGCTGGCAATTCTCGGTGTAATTTATTTTAAAACCGATAATCTGTTACCTATCGCGAGACCTTCTGCGGCGTCGGGCGGTTTTGTAAAATTACTGACTGCCGGAGTAGCGGCCACCATCTGGTCGTACGCCGGATTTACCAATGTGCTGTATATGTCCGGTGAAATGAAAAATCCCGCCAAAGTCATTCCGCGCAGCCTGATTCTGTCGATTGCCTTTGTAACCTTGATTTATATGCTGATCGCCCTGGCGACCAATGTATTAATGCCGTTTGAAGAATTGATTGCGGCCAGTGGGAAATTCGCCAATCCATTTCTTTACCTGCCGGCGTTGGCACGCATCGCGGCCGGATTTCTGGCGATCGCCGCCTTTGTCAGCATGGTCGGGTGTATCAATGCTCTGATCATGGTACAGCCGCGCATCGAATATGCCGTTGCCAAAGATGGACTGTTTTTCAAGCCTTTTGCGCATGTTCACCCGCGTTTTAACACGCCGGATTACTCGATTCTATTTCAATCCGGACTGGCGATTGTTTTACTTTTTATAGGTGGAATCGAGACCTTGCTGGGTTATTTTACGCTGTCGTACCTATTACAAAACGGTTTAGTCTATGCCGCGATTTTCTGGTTGCGGAAACGGAACGATTACCGGCCAACATTCCGCTCGCCGCTCTGGCTGGCGATGACCATCCTGGCAATCGCCACTCAGGTTTACCTGGTTTACGGAACCTTTGTGGCCTATCCGGTCGGCGGCGCGATTTCGGCGGCGTTATTAATTGCAACCGGCTTGCCGGCCTATTATTATTTCAGACGGCAACAAAATCCGTCTATGATAGCCTAAAATTAAAAAATTCGCGGAGAGTTCCTTCCCCGTATTCATCAGTGTAAATCTGTGTGTATCTGTGGTTGAATATCTACCGGCGCGGATTGCTAGATTTCATCGACAATATTCTAAGAATATCCACCGCCGAGAACATGGTCAGACGTTCGCGCGCTTCCTGTATGCCGAAATGTTTAACCTCCCGCACTTCTTTGATGAGAGGTAACATCACCGCTGCAACCAGCAGACGGACCGCGGCGCTGACCAATAATACCAACGCCAATGCCGAGAAACGGTGATAATGAAACGGCAGTTCGGCAATTTGTCCACCGATCAGTCCGCCCAGAAACATTCCGACGCCGTTGAAGATATTGTAATAGGCTACACAAATGGCCATCCTCTGCCGGGTCACCGCGTCATAGATGAAATTGACCGTCGTCAGGTTAAACCCCGCCCAGGCGAATCCACTTAAGGTTTCAACCAGCATCAGATACAGGATCACCAGCCATGGCCGGCTTGTGAAAAATACAGCCAGAACCCAGAGCGCCGGGATAACGGGAATACAGAAACTGCAAATGCGCACCACCTTCAGATTCCCGTAGCGGTCGGCAAAGCGCCCCCAGGCGGGCATCAGGAGCATATTGACGAAAGGCATGGTCATGGTGATAACTGTAAATTCAAGGTAGTTGAAATGCAAATCTTTCAGCATGAAAACCGCGAAGAACGGCGCTGAAATGTAAACGGCAAACTGCATCAGGGCTACGAAGGCCACGAATTTCCCAAAATTGCTCTGTGGTATCTTCTGAATAAATTGCCGGATCGTGAAATAATATTCTTTCTGGGGGTGGAAAGCCGGCTCGTACTGGCGTTTCAACAAGGCCGATGAAATTGCTCGTCCCAGGAATGCGATCAGAAAAATGATTACAAAACCCGCGAATGGTCGCCCGATGCCATTGAAATATTGGAGAGTCAATCCGGCGCCCAGCATGGCGCAGATCGTCGTAAACCCGACTACCCGGTTGCGCATGCCGAAATAGGTTCCGATCTGGCGCGGGACGATGTCGCCCATCCAGGAACTCCAGGCCGGACCGACGATCCCGCCGAAAATCACCATCAAACTGTAAAAAAACATAAGACCCAGCGGAATTAATCCGCCAGACCCATTCCCCCGGAAATACAACCAGCCCAGGAAAATGATCGGAAACCACATCGCAGTTTGCAGAAAAGTGCCGATCCACGAAATCGTCTTGCGATGAATGCCTTTGTCTAAGAGTTTCAGGGTCAGCAACTGAACGGAGGTGCCGAGCATTTGGGGCAGGGCGATCAGAATGCCGATCATCGCATTGCTCATGCCCAGCAAAAGGGCATAGGGCGTAATGTAGCGCAGGCCGAATCCGTCGAAGAACCCAAACGCGCCGCCCTCGCGGATGCTGATCCGACTGGCCTTCTTCTTCAGATATTCGATTTTTCGCTGAGGGTCGCTGATCATTAGCGGAAAATTTATTCAGCGGCTGAATTTCATCCAAGCTGATTGCAGCACGCAGGACATTAAGTTTGTGAACGATACCTCTATAGCTTAAATTGAGGTCAATTTGAATACAAATGGAGGTAAAAATGGGTTGGGTTACAATTTTAATTATCGTCGTTGTGTTTCTTTTTCTGGTCGGTATCCGCATTGTCCGGCCGACGCACCGCGGCCTGATTGAAAAGCTCGGCAAATACAATCGCTTCGCGGAACCCGGTTTCCACTGGATCATTCCGGTCATCGAAAAAATGTACCGCATCAACATCACCGAGCAGATGGTGGACGCCGAACCGCAGGAAATCATCACCAACGACAATCTGAACGCCCGCGTGGACGCCCAGGTCTATTTCAAAGTAAAACCGGACGAGGAGAGCATTAAAAATTCCCAGTATAATGTCAATGACTATCAATGGCAGATCGTCAATCTGGCGCGCACAACTTTGCGTAATATCATCGGTACTTTGACTCTGAAATCGGCCAACAGCGAACGCGGCAAAATCAATTCCGAGTTGCATAAGACTCTCAGGGAAGAAACCGCCAGCTGGGGTATCGAAATCGTCCGCACTGAATTGAAAGAAATCGATCCGCCCAAGGACGTTCAGGAAACCATGAATAAGGTCGTCAAGGCCGAGAACGAAAAGATCGCCGCAATTGACTTTGCGACCGCCCGCGAGACCGAAGCCGACGGCGAAAAACGCGCCAAAATCAAGGAAGCCGAAGGTATCAAACAATCCCGCATTCTGCAGGCCGAAGGTGAAGCCGAAGCCATTCGCTTGGTCAATGAAGCCGCCGATAAGTATTTCATCGGCAACGCCCAACTCCTGCGCAAGCTGGAAACCGTGGAAAATTCGTTGCAGCATAATGCCAAAATCGTCATTCCGACCGGCTCGGAACTGGTCAATGTGGTCGGCGAGATGGCCGGCGTTCTGCCGCTGGTTAAAAAAGCCAAAGAATCCTGAACTTAGTCAGCCCTATTCTTAGCAGTAACCGGAGAAAAAATATCGCTTGCGCATAAAAATAACAGTGTTATTTTTAAAGGATGAATTTCTCAGGTAAAGAATTTAAACTGCAACCGCGCACTGCGATTTCGGTTTTTGTTATCCTGCTTTTCCTGTTGCTGGCCTCAGCCTATCTCGAATTTCAGAATCGTAAAAAAGCCACCCTGGAATTAATGGCGCTGATGTCCGAGAATTTATCCCAGACCATTCGGCAGGCGGCCGTCAATTCTATTCTGAGTAATGATGCCATGGAAGACAAATTGGCCAACCGTACGTTCGACGCTCTGCGCCGAATCGCCGCCAATCCTAAAACAGTACAAAAGTATGGCAATTCAGGCGAACATCTTGCAAACGAATATGGATTGGTCGGACTAAAGGTTATCGGAAGTTCCGGTAACCTGGTGTGGGTAACACAATCGACTATTTATGATTTTCCAGGTACCGACGAACTGGCAGAATGGTTGGCAGCTGCTGAACCGCAAACGGTTTTTGGGTTAGAGTCGGGTGTGCTGGCGGTAGGTTGGCGTCTTGCGGACGGTGGTGCTCTGATTGGCTATGCAGACGCCATGGATTTACTCGCATATCGCCGTAAAAGCGGTCTCGGAAGTTTGATAAATGGTATTTCGCAAAACAGTGCGGTGACTTATATCGCTATCCAGGATTCGCTTGGAATTTTAGCCGCCACTGCCAACGTCGAAACCCTGCCGTCCATCGCCAGCGATAGATTTTTACAATCAGTCATGGATTCGTCCAATTTTCAATGGCGCATAAGCAGTTTTCAGGAGCGCCGGATTTTTGAGGGTATTCTGCCTTTCGATATTTTGGATGCCTCGTACGGCTTAATCCGGATTGCTCTGGATTACAAACCGATTCAGGCTATTCAAACCGCGGCGGTTCGGCAGGGAGCGTTTCGTCTGGGAATTCTGTTGGTCATTGGATTTTTACTGGCGGCGTTTTCGATTACCACCCAAAATGTGCGTTTACTGCAGGCCGAAAAAGAGCACATCACCAGCGAAGTCTATCGCCTGCAGGACGACCTGCGACGACGTGAAAAATTAAGTGCGATGGGCGAACTGGCCGCCGGCGTCGCCCACGAAATCCGCAATCCGCTGAATGCCATTTCGATGACTGTTCAACGCCTGGCGCGGGAATTTCCGGCGGCGGAAGGCGCCGATGAACAGTCTGAACTGATCAAAA
Source organism: uncultured bacterium (assembly GCA_964576275.1). Classification (GTDB taxonomy): domain Bacteria; phylum Fidelibacterota; class UBA2242; order UBA2242; family UBA2242; genus JAGNGI01. Next base: position 103,519 of record CAZNUN010000003.1, read on the forward strand.
TTGTTCGGCGTGAAATCGACCGGATTAGCGCCATTATCCGCCAATTTTTAGAGTTCGCTCGCCCGGCGCCTCTCGTTAAAAAACCGGCCCTGGTTGAGGAGCTGATTGCCCAAGTCGTGGCGCTCTATACGGCTAGGGCGGCCAGCCGGCAGGTGAAAATCGAGTGGGAAAATCACCGGTCTGTAAAAGCCTACCTCGATGCCGATAAAATCACCCAGTGTTTAGTTAATTTACTGGAAAATGCGCTGGATGCCGTCGAAATTGGCGGAATCGTGCAAATCCGCCTTGAGACGCCCCGCCGCAAATATTTTTCCATTATTGTGGAGGATAACGGAACCGGTATTCCGGCGGAAAACCAGAGCCGGATTTTCAACCTTTATTTCACCACCAAACCCAACGGAACCGGACTGGGACTGGCGCAGGTTTTACAAATCGTGGGCGAACATGACGGCACGGTTGAAGTTTTCAGCGAACCCGGCCGGGGCACTCGTTTCATATTAACAATTCCATTCGGGAAGGAATAATATGTTTAATCTGAACGTGGCGGTAATCGACGATGATGCCACCCAGCGGGAACTCCTAAGCGGGTTCTTCCGCAAATTGGGTTGCACGGTGTTTGCCTGTGCTTCGGGCGAAAACTGTTTGTCGGTCATCGAAAAACAATATCTCGATGTGGTGCTGACCGATTTCCGGATGCCGGGCATGAGCGGCCACGAAATTTTAAACAAAGTCAAAGCCATCAATCCGGAAATTCAGGTAATTATCATGACGGCGTTCGGAACTATCGAGGATGCCGTGACTGCCATGCGTCAGGGAGCCTGGGATTATCTGGCCAAGCCGGTTGATCTGGATGAACTCGAACTGAAACTGCGTAAAATCGCTGAACACAATGCCCTCGTACGTGAGAACCAATTGTTAAAATCGCGAATTGCCGAAGCCGAGCTGCCCACCGAAATTATTTTTAAAAGTAAGGCAATGGCGGAAGTACTGAATATCGTCGCCCGTGTCAGTGACAGTCAGGCCGCGGTTTTGATTCGGGGCGAGAGCGGCACCGGCAAAGAGCTGATTGCCCGGGCAATTCATCAGGCTTCGGCGCGCCGCACCAAACCTTTTGTGGCGATCAACTGCGCCGCCATTCCGGAAACCCTTTTCGAGAGTGAAATATTCGGACATGAAAAAGGAGCTTTTACCGGAGCAACCGAGCGCAATCGCGGACGGCTGGAGGCCGCGGAGGGCGGAACGCTCTTCCTGGATGAAGTCGCCGACATTCCACTCAATTTTCAGGTCAAATTACTACGGGTTTTACAGGAAAAAGAATACCAGCGCCTCGGTTCTACCCAAACTCTGCAGGCGGACGTCCGGATTGTGTCGGCGACCAATAAAAATATTCAGCAGCTGATTGAAGAGGGTAAATTCCGGGCGGATTTGTTCTTCCGGCTGAATGTCATTCCACTCGAAATTCCGCCTCTGCGTGAACGCCGCGAGGACATCGTTCCGCTGGTGCAGCATTTCATTGCGAAACATGCCCGGCTGAACAACCGTCCGATACAAAACATCTCAGCCGAAGGTCTGAATTCGCTGCTGCGCTACGATTATCCGGGCAACGTGCGCGAACTGGAAAACATTATCGAACGCGCTGTTATTCTGGCTCGCGAAACGACGCTTACGACGGCCGATTTGCCGTTGCAACCGATTGCTCAATCTGCCGTTTCACTCTCCAGGCCGCTCAATGAACAGGTCGAAGACCTCGAACGCGAATTGATTCGCCAAGCCTTGCAACAGACCGGCAATGTGCAGATCCGCGCGGCGCAATTGCTGGGGCTTTCCGAGCGGGTTTTGCGGTATAAAATCGAAAAATATAAACTCAATTAAGATCGACATTATTGTCGAATTACCGACAAAATTGGCGAAATATTGCTTCAGCGCCTTGACCATTAAAAACACCTTTGTTATTTATTTTATCGTCGGGAAATGATAAATTGGAATATGATTATTCTCCTTTGGCATGGCTATTGAATTAATCGTAGCCAGAAATTTGAAATTGAGAACACAAAGACAAAGGAGAAAAAAATGAAGAAACTCAATTTGATCGCATTTTTAACACTCAGCCTCTTGGTTGTTTTGGTAACTATGCCGGTTGGTCTGAGGGCTCAGACTTCGACTAAGCAGCACGGCTCCCACTTCGTGGATACCGATGGCGACGGGTACAATGACAACGCTCCGGACGCAGACGGTGACGGGATTCCGAACGGACAGGATCAGGATTATGTACGCTCCGGTAGTGGTCGCGGAAAAGGTTTTGTGGATGCCGATGGCGACGGTTTCAACGATAACGCTCTGGATGCTGACGGCGATGGAATTCCGAACGGACAGGACTCAGACTATCAACGCCCCGCCGACGGAACCGGTCAGAAACATATGTACGGCAATCGCCACCAAACCCAGGCTTCTGAAAGTCAGGCGCCTGCCAATTCAAACTGCAATGACAATTCCACCCGCTCCCGAAAAGGTAATCGCGGTGCCGGCAATAAATAAACAGGCTTGCCAGATGAAAACGGTCGACGGAATCTCCGTCGGCCGTTCCGGCTTTTAATGAGGAGAATGCCATGAAATTAATTCCGCACTTATTGATGGTTTTTACAATTGTTGCGACGTTAGGTTTCAGCCAATCCACGCCGAATGAAGCCCGGTCGGTGCGTGGATTCATTGATGAAAATCATGATGGAATCAATGATTGGTTCCGGGATGCCAATGGTGACGGAATCAACGATATTGATCAAAAATCCTACCGGCACACATTCCGTTTTCAGGATCAAGACCGCGACGGTCGCAACGATCTTTTTATGGATGAAGACGGTGATGGGGTCAATGATCTGAATGCGAAATTTGGCGATGCTAATAAAGATGGCTGGAGTGAAAATATCATTGACAACGACCACAATTGGATCAACGATATCACCGGTGAAATTTATACTCGTCGTAATCTGGGCGGCTCCCGCTACGGTTTTGTGCTGGAAGAATATCGGGAAAAGTTGAGCGATTTTACCGATCAGGATGGCGACGGCCAGGATGACCGGCTAGCCAAGCGTGAGGGTTTGCAGGAACAACGCATGGATCGTTTTATCGATGCGGATGGCGACGGCGTCTGTGATCAGCGCGGATTTTACCGGCATCGCAAAGGCAGCAGTAGTCGTGGCTCCGGGAGAAAACCATGAGCCTGAACCGACGCATTTTCTTTTGGGCCGGCCTGCTGGCAGTCTTTTTTAATTCCCAAGCTGGAGCCCAATGGCAACTTTCGCTCGATACATATACCGGCCGGGACAACAATCTATTACGTTATTACAATCCGGTCGCGGATGCCATTTTTTCACCTCAAATCGAAATAGCCTATCTGGGCGCCCAAACCCGGTTTTATTACAATTACGACCAGACCCGGATTATCGAAAATGACCAGTATAATTTTTCCGTGCAGCAGGCCGGCGTCGACTTTACAGCCGGAAACGCGATGAAGATTGGTCACTATCTGGGCGCCAATTTGAACCGGCGGTCGAATCAGCCGGATTACGATTATTTCGATTACTGGAAAGCCGAAGGCGTTTACAATTTCAAATATTTCCCGGTTGACTGGGTTTTATTTAAAGGCGAAATAGTGGCGTTTTATAAGAAATTCGACGAAGAACCGGCCTGGAATCACCTGGAAACGAACCTGAATTTTTCCGGCAGTATTTTTTTGCCGACCCGTACAACCATTCGCCTAAGCCTTTTCGGACTATTGCGGGATTTTAGTTCGTATACGACCCGGGATTCTGTTTCCACAACTGCGGAACTGTCTACGCTAAGGCAATTAGTGGGGGTGGTGCGACTGGCCCAATCGTTTGGAGCGAGAGTCGGCGGTTACAGTGATTTTCTCTATCGTTATAATCCTTCGGAAGGCAATCCGTACCAGGTCGAAATTACCGCATTTAGTCCGATTGACGATTATTTCGGTTATAAAGGATACCGGTGGACGAATGCCCTGAAATGGAAAATTAATTCACAAGTCTGGATGAAAATCGCCGGCGCGGTCTATACGAACACTTACCTGAACCGGCCGGTTTATGAATTCGATTTTGAGAGTGGCACCTGGGTTACGGATGCGGATGACAATTACATCATGCTGTCTGAAAACCGCCGCGACCAGGGTTACACCGCTGGAATTTCAGCCGGCCTGACATTTCGTAATGTTTTTAACCGGGCCGCCAATCTCGAAATCATCGGATCTTTCGATTACTCTCATGTTGAATCCAACGACAATTATTTTGATTATAATGACCGCTCTTTCGGTGTACAAATCCGGTATGATTTACAATGGTGAAAAAAATATTTGCAATTATTCGAAATTATCCGTAAATAACCGCCCGTAATGAACAATATCAGCAATACAAAAACCGCTCTGCAAAACACCCAAAACTGGTGGTGGTGGCAAATTGATATGAGGGCGGTGACGTGCTGAGATAAGCAATTAAGCAATTCTGTATTTGCATAGACCCGCCCGAAAAAGCGGGTTTTTTGTTTTTAATGAAAATTTGAACACATAATGAAAGGAAAAGAAAATGGAACAACACAAATTCATCTTGTCTGAGTCCGAAATGCCGAAAACCTGGTACAACATCGCGGCCGATCTGCCGTTTGAAATGCCGCCAGTCTTACATCCAGGCACTCAACAACCCATTACGCCCGACGATTTGGCGCCGCTCTTTCCGATGGCGATCATAGAGCAGGAAGTCAGCACGGAACGCTTTATTCCGATTCCGGAACCGGTGCGGGAAATATATCAAATTTGGAGACCGTCGCCACTGGTGCGGGCTTATCGTCTGGAGAAAGCCATCGGAACACGCTCAAAAATTTACTATAAAAATGAGAGTGTCAGCCCGGCTGGCAGTCACAAGCCCAATACTGCGGTTGCCCAGGCTTATTACAACGCCAAAGAGGGAGTCAAAAAACTGACCACTGAAACCGGCGCCGGACAATGGGGCAGCGCCCTGGCATTAGCCTGTAATTTCTTCGGGCTGGAATGCCTGGTGTTCATGGTGCGGGTCAGCTATGACGGCAAACCCTATCGCAAATCAATGATCCAGAGCTGGGGCGCGCGTATTTTTGCCAGCCCGAGTAAGGAAACCGTCTGTGGTCGCGAAATACTGGCGCGCGATCCGGAATGTTCCGGCAGTCTGGGCATTGCGATCTCGGAAGCGGTCGAAGTCGCTGTAGCCGATGAAAAAACAAAGTATTCACTCGGCTCGGTACTGAATCACGTCATGCTACACCAGACCATTATCGGCGAAGAAGCCCAGCAACAAATGAAGCTGGCGGGTGATTATCCTGACATAGTCATCGGCTGTGTCGGCGGCGGCAGTAACTTTGCCGGCATCTCTTTCCCGTTTATCAAGGATAAGTTTGCCGGGAAAAACCTGCGCGCCATTGCGGTTGAGCCGACGGCTTGCCCATCGCTGACCAAGGGTCTGTATGCTTACGATTACGGTGACACCGGCAAACTGACGCCGCTGGTTGCCATGTATACACTCGGTCATAATTTCATTCCGTCGAAAATTCACGCCGGCGGGTTGCGCTATCACGGCGCTTCGCCGTTAGTCAGCCGGCTGGTCAAGGAAGGATATATCGAAGCCCGCTCCTACCAGCAGACCGAAGTCTTCCAGGCAGCGGTGACCTTTGCCCGCAGTGAGGGCATTATTCCGGCGCCAGAGACGGCGCATGCCATCAAGGCTAGCATTGACGAAGCCAAGAAAGCCGACGAAGAGGGTGTCAGCAAGACGATCCTTTTCAATTTCAGCGGTCATGGCCACTTCGATATGAGCGCCTATGACGCCTATTTTAGCAAGCGGATGGAAGATAATCATTTTTCCGACGCCGCTCTGCAAAAGAACTTAGCGGAGATCGCCGATTTGCCGAAAATCTGACGTTATAACCCTACATAGTCGCGAAAAACGGGGCGTGGATTTATGCGCCCCGTTTGGATTATCTGGCTTCGTAAGGTGTTATTGTTTACATTCCGCCCCGCAATGCCGATTGGATTTGACAGAATGCAAGCAAAAATTGTCCCGGTGGCCGGAATCGGACCAGTTGTTCTACGCCGCAATCGCCGCGCCCGGCGGCTGACGTTACGCATTAGTCCCGGCAAACCGGTCACGCTCACGCTTCCGTATGTCATCAGCGCAAAAGCCGCTCTGGCCTTTCTGGAGGCGCACCGGGATTGGGCCCGGCAGATGATGGAAAAAAATAAAACCCATCGCCCGCCGGCGGTTATTGTTGATGGAACGAAACCGGTACAAACCCGCGCTCATCGTCTGGAATTACATCCTGCCGAAGGCGAAAACATCAGGATTTCAGTACGCTCTGGGCTGATTCGCATTCAATATCCGGCCGACGAGCCGGTTACCAGTCCGCGGGTTCAGGAAGGCATCGCGCAGGGCTTGATTGCGGCTTACCGGAACGAAGCCAATCAATATCTGCCGAAGCGGGTAAAAGAACTCGCCGGGCGATATGGTTTTTATTACCATCGCGTCGCAATCAAAAATCTCAGATCGCGCTGGGGCAGTTGTTCAGCGGCTAATAATATTAACCTGAATCTGCATCTGATGCGTCTGTCGGACGATCTTATTGACTACGTGATTCTGCATGAATTAACTCATACGCGTGTGAAAAATCACAGTCCGGCTTTCTGGAGAGAACTGCAAAAATTTCTGCCGGACGCCAAAGAGAAGCGTAAGCAACTCCGCTTCCGCACCCGCAGCGGTTTGCTGGATTCCGTGCTGATTGGACTATAGACTTTCGCTTGGCTTTATCGACATTCGGCCGGCGGGAGTCACTTTAATTATTTAAGATTTATCTTTATGTTTAAGAAAATAGTTAATAACTTACCACTATGAAAAAGATCATAGGTTCAGAGTTGCTAAAAGCGCCAGCCAATCCTTTTCCGCAAATAATCAGCCCGGAAAACTGGCAAAAATTAGTGGCGCTGGAAAACCGGCATGTGATTTCCATTGTGACTGAGTATACCGGTTTATGCCGACCGCATAAAGTCACAGTGATAACCGACACGCCGGAAGAAATCGCCGCAATGCGTCAAATGGCGCTCCGTACCGGTGAAGAACGGCTCCTCCGCCTGCCGGGACATACGATTCACTACGACAGTTATTTCGATCAGGGGCGCGATAAGGAGCATACGCGGATATTAGTCAGCGATCAAAGTCAGATGAACGCGCGCCTCAATACTTTAGACCGTCAAACCGGTTTGAAGGAAATTCGCGCGTTGTTAGATGGGATCATGCGCGGCAAGGAATTGTTCGTGCATTTTTACTGCCTGGGGCCGCTTGATTCGGCCTTTGCCATTCCGGCATTGCAGCTGACCGATTCGGCTTATGTGGCTCACTGTGAAGATTTGCTTTACCGGCAGGGATATGCCGAATTTCAACGTTTAAAAGGTTCGGACCGCTTTTTTCATTTTGTCCACAGCGCCGGGGAACTCGACGAACTCGGTTGTACGAAAAATATCGCCCAGCGCCGCATCTATGTTGATCTTGAAGCCAATCGGGTATTGAGCATTAATAATCAATATGCCGGCAACAGCGTCGGTTTAAAAAAACTAGCCCTGCGCCTGGCGATCAACAAAGCCAATCATGAAGACTGGCTGGCCGAACACATGTTCGTTATGGGCGTTCACTCTCCACGCTGCGAGCGCACGACATATTTCACGGGCGCCTTTCCAAGCGCCTGCGGCAAGACCAGCACCGCCATGCTGCCCGGCCAGACCATTGTCGGAGATGACATCGCCTATCTGAGAATTGACAATGAAGGAATCTGCCGGGCGGTCAATATCGAGTCCGGTATTTTCGGGATCATAGCCGATGTCAATCCGGTCGACGACGCCCTGATTTACAGTTGCCTGACCACCCCGCGTGAGCTGATTTTTTCAAATGTGCTGGTCAAAGACGGACAACCGTACTGGCTGGGAATGGGTTGTGAGACACCGGACGTCGGTTTCAATCATTCCGGCGAATGGTATAAAGGTAAAAAAGACGCCAGCGGCAAGGAGGTTCCGCTGGCGCATAAGAACGCCCGCTATACGATGCGTCTCAGCGAGCTGGAAAACCTCGATCCGCGCGCCGACGATCCAACGGGCGTGCCGGTGAGTGCCGTTGTTTATGGCGGACGCGATTCCGACACCAATCCGCCCATCCTTCAGGCGCTTGACTGGAATCATGGCGTGTTGCTCGGTGCCACTCTGGAATCGGAAACAACTGCCGCTATTCTCGGACAGGAAGGGCGCCGCACCTTTTCTCCGATGGCAAACCTGGATTTTATCGTCGTACCGCTGGGAGTGTACATCGAAAATCACCTGAAATTCGGCACGCGCCTGAAAAAACCGCCGCTGGTTTTCGCCACAAACTATTTTCTCAAGAATTCCGCCGGAAATTATCTGAATGCCAAAACGGATAAAAAAGTATGGATTCTGTGGGCGGAAGGCCGTGTACATGGCGAATATGACGCCCTGCCGACACCGGTTGGATTTTTACCCCGGTATGTGGATTTACGAAAACTGTTTCAGACGGTTTTTGCCAAAGACTATTGTCTGTCTGAGTACGAGGAACAGTTTACTCTGCGCGTCCCAAAGTTATTGGAGAAATTAGAACGCCTCTTGCCGATTTATCAATCCGAAGCGGCGCCGCCGGAATTTTTCCGGCAGATCGAGCGCCAGAAAATAGGTTTGGAGCAATTACAAAAGCAATACGGGAAAATGGAAATAAGCCCGCTCCAGATTGCCGCTTACCGATAACCGGAGATTAATAGCTGTCTTTATGAACCGAGCGGACGGCGCGTCCGGAGGGATCGGCCATATTGCGGAAGGCTTCATCCCATTTTAAAGCCGTCGGAGTGCTGCAGGCAATTGAAGGTTCAAACGGTACTGTATCAAGAGCGGCCTTGGTAGGGAAATGCGTTTCGAAGATTTGGCGATACAGATATTCTTCTTTAGTCTGAGGAGTCTTCTCAGGAAATTTGTATTTGGCGGAAGCGAGTTTCTGATCGCTGATTTCACGTTCGGCGTAGGCTTTCAGGCCGTCAATCCAGGAATAGCCGACGCCATCCGAGAACTGCTCTTTCTGGCGCCATAGTATTTTTCTCGGTAAATAATTTTTAAAAGCCGTTCGCAGAATATACTTCTCGATGCGCCCATTGCGGCACATCTTATCCTCCGGATTGATGTTCATCGCCACATCCAGAAAATCCTTGTCTAAGAAAGGCACTCTGGCTTCGACGCCCCAGGCAGCCATCGATTTATTAGCTCTGAGGCAGTCGTAGAGATGTAGTTTTCTCAGTTTGCGAACGGTTTCTTCGTGCAATTCCCGGGCGGACGGAGCCTTGTGAAAGTAGAGATAACCTCCGAATATTTCATCCGAACCTTCTCCCGAAAGCACCATCTTAATGCCCATGGCTTTAATCTGACGTGCCATCAGGTACATCGGGGTGGAAGCCCGCACGGTTGTCGTGTCGAAAGTCTCCAGGTGGTAAATTACGTCCGACAAAGCGTCCAGTCCATCTTGGACGGTGAAATGTAATTCATGATGGACGGTGCCGATATATTCGGCAACTTCCCGGGCGGCCAGTAAATCCGGGGCGCCTTCCAATCCAATGGCAAAGGAGTGCAGGCGCGGCCACCAGGCCTCGGAACGGTCGTGATCTTCGACGCGCTTGGCGGCGAACTTTTTCACGATCGCCGCGATGATCGAAGAATCCAATCCGCCGGACAAAAGAACAGCGTAAGGTACGTCCGACATCAGATGAGTCTTGACCGAATGCTCCAAAGCGGCTTTTAAAACGTTGACATCGGTTTTATTGGCGGCCACGTTGGCAAAATCCATCCAGGAGCGCTGATAATAACTTTGCGGGGCCGACATGCCGCTGGTTAGATAATGACCGGGCGGGAAATAGTCAACCGATTGACAAACGGCCTGAATCGCTTTCATTTCGGAGGCGACGTAGAAATTGCCGTGCTCGTCGTGGCCGGTGTATAGCGGAATGATGCCGAGATGATCGCGGGCAATCAGGTAGGCGTCCTGCTCATTGTCGTATAGAATAAAGGCGAACATGCCGCGCAAATCGTCTAAAAAATCAACCCCTTTTTGTTGATATAAAGCCAGGATAATTTCGCAATCGGATTTGGTTTGGAACTGATAACCGCAGGTGATTGTTTCTTCCAGATCGGCGTGGTTATATATTTCGCCATTGACCGCCAAAGCATGTGTCCGGGCGGCGTTGAGCAGCGGCTGCGCGCCGGAATCAACTCCGACGATCGCGAGACGTTCATGCGCCAGAATTGCATTCTTGCCAACGTAAACCCCTGACCAGTCCGGACCGCGGTGGCGCTGCAGTTTTGACTGACCCAGAGCCTGTTTACGCAGTTTGACTTTATCCGTTTTAATATCGAGAATACCGAGAATTCCACACATATATAATCCTTATCAATTGGTAGCCTGGCGAGAACTTTCCGCAAGTCATTTTAACTTGACGCTGAGTTGTCTCGCCTAAGTTATTAAAGAAATATTATAGATTTTATTTATAATTAAAATCGCATGTAATTTTCAAAAATCTTAAACTTTAGCGAAGATAAAATAGACAAGTGAATTTTCAAAGAAAATAGATAACTACCACTATTAAAAAGGGCTTGCAATTAAAAAGACCGCGGATGTAAATTTACCTGCTTTTTTGCGTTAGCGAATGAAATCAAAGGAATTAAAAAATGAAACCAAATATTCATCCCGAATATAAAGAATGCACAGTCACCTGCGCCTGCGGCAATACTTTCGTAACGCGTTCGACCGTCGGTGACATCAAGGTGGAAATTTGCTCCGCCTGTCATCCGTTCTTTACCGGTAAACAAAAATTGATCGACAGCGCCGGCCGCATTGAAAAATTCAATCGCAAATACAAACGCGATACCAATAAGGGTTAACTACATTCTACACTTGTAACGACTTCTTCACGATGGTGAGGAGGTCGTTTTTTATTATCTATGGTAAAAAAAATATTAGTTGGTGGGCAGGCAGTAATCGAAGGCGTCATGATGCGCGTTCCGGGCGCTTATGCGACTGCCGTGCGCAAGCCGGACGGCGGGATCGAAGTCAGGCGTGAGAATTTTCGGTCTCTGGCCGAACGTATTCCAATTTTCAAAAAGCCATTTATTCGCGGGATGATCAGCATGTTCGAATCGCTGAAAATCGGGCTGAGCACTATTCAGCTTTCTGCTGACATCGCTATGCCGGAAGACAATTCTGACAGGACGCCGAACGGGACAAAGGATAAAATTCTTTCAGCCGGTTCAATGATTTTAGCTTTTGGACTGGCCTTTTTACTGTTTGGCTTTTTACCGCTCTGGCTGACGACAAAACTGCTGAATATCGAAAAACAGGCCCTGGCTTTCAATCTCATTGTCGGCGCGTGGCGGGTTCTGTTTTTCCTGGCTTATCTGTGGATCATTTCCCGGATGAAGGATGTCCGGCGACTTTTTCAGTATCACGGCGCAGAGCATAAAGTGGTCTTCACCTTCGAAAACGGGCGCGAACTGAGTGTTGAAAACACCCGGCCGTTTACCACATATCATCCGCGTTGCGGAACGAGTTTTATATTCATTGTGATGATCGTCGGCATCCTGATATTTGCGTTAATCGATTCGCTGGTGATCTGGGGCTTCGGTTCGATCTCACTGGGAACCCGCTTAATTTTTCACCTGATTTTATTGCCGTTGGTGGCTGGTACCGGCTATGAGTTTCTTAAACTGTCCGCGCGTTTCCAGGATCGGACATTGATGCGCTGGCTGATTGCGCCGGGGCTCTGGCTCCAGCGCATTACCACCCAACCGCCCAGCGATGATCAGATCGAAGTTGCGATTGCGGCGTTGAAAGGGGCTTTTGGCGATCAATATGCAAAATATGCCGGGCAGGAATATATTGCGGATGCCGTTGACTGAGGCTTTTTATGCGTGAACGAATCCAGGAAATAATCGAGCGATACAATGTAATTACAGATGAAATGATGCGGCCGGAAGTAATCGCCGATCAGAACCGCTACCGTGACTTGGGCCGGGAACACAAAGAACTTTCCAAAATTGTCAGCAAGGGTACCGAATATCTGAAAGTACTGAAGAATCTCGAAGAGGATCGGGAAGTATTGGATGGGCACGACGAGGATTTGAAGGAATTGGTGCGCGAGGAACTCGATACGTTGGAACAGGCAGAGGCGGTTTTACGGGAAGAAATGAAACTGTTGCTGATTCCCAAAGACCCGAATGATAACAAGAATGCCATTGTCGAAATCCGGGCCGGAACCGGCGGCGATGAAGCCGCCATTTTCGCGGCTGATCTGCATCGCATGTATCTGAAATTTGCCGAACGGAATGGTTGGAAGGTGGAAGAATTGTCCAGCAGCGAAATCGGTCTGGGCGGTTTCAAAGAAGTGATTGTCCTGATGTCCGGCGAAAATGCTTACGGAACGATGAAATTCGAATCGGGTGTGCATCGTGTGCAACGCGTTCCGGTCACCGAAACCCAGGGCCGCATTCATACCTCCGCCGCCACCGTCGCCGTGCTGCCGGAAGCCGAGGAAGTCGATCTGGCTATCAATAACAATGATCTGCGCATCGATACGTATCGTTCGAGCGGCGCCGGCGGGCAAAACGTCAATAAAGTCGAGACCGCCATCCGGATTACGCATTTGCCGAGCGGCTTAGTGGTCACCTGCCAGGATGAAAAATCGCAATTCAAGAATAAAGAAAAAGCGCTTAAAATTCTGCGCAGCCGCCTGCTGGCTCTCAAGGAGGCCGAACAGGAAGCCGAAATTGCCGCCAAACGGCGCAGCATGGTCAGCACCGGCGACCGCAGCGCCAAAATCCGCACCTATAACTTTCCGCAAGGACGCGTTACTGATCATCGCATCAACCTAACACTGTACCGTCTGGCGGATGTTATGGAAGGCGAGATCGACGAGCTGATTTCCGCCCTGCAATTGGCGCACAACACCGAACTCTTAAAAGGTTAATTAAACCTGATTAACGGCGCTTCCGACAGCGCTGAAAAATGTTTATTAGGGATAAGAATTTCCAATTGTTCAGCTCCAAAACAATCTTAAATTCCAAATTGCGATATGGCAGAATCTAACCGGCAAATCTGGCGGATTATCGATGTGCTGAAATGGTCGAAGGACTATCTGCGCGATAAACAAGTCGAATCGCCCCAGATCGAAACCGAATGGATTTTGCGGGAAGTGCTGGGGCTCAGCCGCCTGGAAATTTACCTGCGACATGAACGTCCGCTTTCAACCACCGAACTCGCTCGAATTAAAGCCCTTTTACTTAAACGGGCGGCCAGTCAGCCAATCCAATATGTACTCGGCAATGCCGAATTCATGGGCTTGAAATTCAAGGTGACGCCGGATGTTTTAATACCGCGCCCGGAGACTGAACTGCTGGTTGAAAAAGTCACGGATTTGTGTAAAGTCAAATCCTGGAGTGAACCACATATTCTTGATATCGGAACCGGTTCCGGCTGTATCGCCGTTGCTTTGGCAAAGCGCTTACCGGGCTGTCAAATAACGGCGGTGGACATTAGTCCGGCTGCCCTGGCGATTGCCCGCGAAAATGCCGGAGAACTGCTTGCCGATAAACAAATTGATTTCAGGCAACTGGATATATTGAAGTCGACGGATACTTTACCAAATGGCTTTGACGTGATTGTCTCCAATCCGCCCTATGTAGCCGGCGATTGGTTCCTCAATCTGCCGAAATTGGTGAAAGACCATGAGCCGGAAATTGCCCTGAATCCCGGTCCGGACGGTTTGTTGTTTTATCGCCGGATCAGCGAAATCGCTCCGCGACTTTGTAAAACCGGCGGTTTCGTCGCGCTGGAAATCGGCGGCGATCATCAGGCTGCGGGAGTTACCGCCTTATTTTCGGGGAATACATTCACGGCGGTTGAGGTTATTAAAGATTATGCCGGATTGAGCCGGATGGTCGTGGCGGAGCTGACATGCTGAAAAAAATTAACGTCTTTCTGAAAATTATGCGGCCGCTAAATTTACTGCAGGGCGGTATCGCTATTTTGGTTTGTCTGGCTCTGGCCGATCCGCTGCCGCGCTGGTGGCAGGTGCTGCTGGCGATTTTGGTTGTCTGGGCGTACACTGGAGCCGGCAACACCCTGAATGATTATTACGATCGGGAAATCGATCAAATCAATCGTCCCCACCGCCCGATTCCGGCGGGATTGATCCGCCCGCGTCAGGCTCTTATTTTCGCGTGGATTCTGTTCGGATCGGGAACCCTAGCCGTGCTCCCGGTTTTCAATCGCCAGATAGCAGTAATTATCCCTATCGCTTTGTTTTTCTTAATCGCTTATACTCCGGTCTTCAAATCACGACCGCTGTGGGGCAATCTGATCGTCTCGGGAATTCTGGGAATGACGTTTTTATTCGGTTCGGCTATTTTCGGCGACATGCGCCCGGGCATTGTGCCCTGCTGTCTGGCGTTTGGTTTTAATTTGATCCGCGAGGTTGTCAAGGACATGCAGGATGTCAAAGGCGATCAAGCCCTGGGAGCCCGGACGTTTCCGCTGGTATTCGGACTGGAGGCCGCCCGACGTCTGGTGGTCATATTAACATTAATCCTGATACTGGGAGCGCTGGTGCCATTTTTCCTGAAAATCTATGGAATATTTTATCTCATTGTTCTGGTTTTAACGGTTGAAATCCCGCTCGTTTTTGTTATATTTTCAGTCAGGCGTGACTGTACGCCGGCCAATTGCGGCCGACTGGCGGCGCTTTTAAAAGGTGATGTGTTTTTCGGCCTGCTGGCCATTTTCGCGGGAAGGTTTTAATGACGCAATTCGTTCATCTGCATAATCATTCGGACTACAGTTTGCTGGACGGCGCTCAGACGGTCGAATCGATCGTCAAACGGGCAGTCAACCTTGAAATGCCGGCCATCGGCCTGACCGAGCACGGCAATATGTTCAGCGCCGTACATTTTCTGAAAACTGCCCAGAAACAGGGAATCAAACCGGTGCTGGGCTGTGAAATGTATGTGGCGGACACCGATCGTTTCGATAAAAAAAAGCGCGAGCATGGCGGCGGAAATTATCATCATTTTCTGCTTCTGATTCAGAACCGGGAGGGCTATGAGAACCTGATTAAATTAGTTACGCTCGGTTATACGGAAGGCTTTTATCACCGGCCGCGCATTGACTGGGAACTCTTACAAAAGTATAACAGTGGATTGATCGCCACGACCGCCTGTATCAAGGGTCTGATACAAAGTACGGCTCTGAAGGGAGATTACGAAAAAGCCAAACAATTGGCCCTCGAATATGGCCGGATTTTCGAAGGACGTTTCTACCTGGAGGTGCAAAACCACGGCATGGCGGAAGAGTTGCGCTGGTATGAAATTGCCAAAAAGCTGGCCAGCGAGACCGGCCTGCCGCGTGTCCTGACCAATGATGCCCACTACACTCTGCCGGAACATTGGGAAGCCCACGACGCCCATCTTTGCATCGGAACCGGCAAGGAAATGAGCGATACCGAGCGTCTGTCTTACAGCGCTCATGAATACTGGATAAAAACTGCCGATGAAATGGCGGCGCTTTACCCCGGCGATCCGGAGATACTAGAAAACACGCTCAAAATTGCCGGGGAGTGTGATTTTAAACTCGAGTTCGAACAGTATTACCTGCCGAAATTTCCGATTCCGGAAGAAGCCGGAGTTCAGACGGCTGAAGAATATCTGAATCAATTGGTCGAAGAGCGCCTGGCCGGGCGCTATTCCGTTGTGACATCTGAAATTCGCGAACGGGTGGATTACGAAATGAGCGTGATCCGCCAGATGGGCTTTGCCGGTTATTTTCTGATCGTTCAGGATTTCGTGCATTACGCCCGGAAAAATGATATTCCGGTCGGCCCGGGGCGTGGTTCGGCAGCCGGCAGCATCGTGGCATTTATTCTGGGAATTACAGACATTGATCCGCTCAAATACAAGCTGATTTTCGAGCGTTTTTTAAATCCGGAGCGGATCTCGATGCCGGATATTGACATTGATTTTTGCGATACGAAGCGGGCTCTGGTTATTGATTATATCCGTAAAAAATACGGTGAGAACTGCGTAGCCCAGATTATTACTTTCGGGAAAATGAAGGCCAGAGCCGTGATCCGGGATGTCGGCCGGGTGCTCGGCATGCCGCTGGCGGAAGTCAATCGTATCGCTAAGTTAGTGCCGGAGACGCTTAACATTACGCTCGAAAATGCCCTGGCCAATACTCCGGAACTGCAGGAGGCCGCCAGCATCGACGAACTGCATCAGAAACTGTTTGCTATTTCCAAAGTTCTGGAAGGCCTGAACCGGCACTCGTCCACTCACGCCGCCGGAGTGGTAATCGCGCCGGGCAACCTGACCGATTACATCCCGTTGCATCAGGCGCCCAACAGCAACGATGTCACTACTCAGCTCGATATGAAATGTATCGAGCAGATCGGCCTGCTCAAGGTAGATCTGCTCGGCATTCGCAACCTGAGTGTGATCGCCAATACGCTTGAGATGGTGCGCGAACAGGGAACGGACATTGACCTGAATAAAATCCCCGAGCAGGACGAAAAAACGTTAGCCCTCTTCGGCGAAGGTCAAACGATCGGTATCTTCCAGTTTGAATCCTCCGGAATGCGCGAATACCTGAAGAAACTGAAACCTTCCGGGATCGAAGATTTGATCGCCATGAACGCCCTTTATCGTCCGGGGCCGATGGATATGATTGACGATTTTATTGACCGCAAACAGGGACGCAAGCCGATCACTTATCTGCACCCGCTGATGGAACCGATCCTGGTTGATACTTACGGCATTATCGTTTATCAGGAACAGGTGATGCAGATCGCCCACCGCGTCGCCGGCTTTTCGCTGGCCAAGGCCGACTTGATGCGCAAAGCCATGGGCAAGAAACAGAAAGACACCATGGAATCGCTCCAAAAGGAATTTGTCGAAGGTGCGGTCAAGAATGGTATTTCCAAGCCGATCGCCATCCAGATTTACGAGCTGATCCAGCGATTTGCCCAATACGGTTTTAATCGCAGTCACTCGGCGGCTTACGCGATCCTGGCCTATCAATGCGGCTACCTGAAAGCCCATCATCCGGCGGAATTTATGGCGGCCAACCTGTCGAGTGAAATTAACAATACCGACCGTATTACGATCTTATCGAATGAAGTGCGCAGTATGGGTTACGAAATCCGGCCGCCGGACGTCAACTTCAGCGCCGTGCAATTCGTGCCGGAAGGACAGGCGATTCGCTATGGTTTGAACGCTATCAAGAATGTCGGCGAGAAGGCCGCCGAGAATATCGTTGCAGCCCGTCTCCGCGAGAAAAAGTTCAAAACCTTCTTCCAGTTCGTCGCCGCCCTTGACCTCAAATGCGTCAATCGCAAAGTCCTGGAAAGCCTGATCGCCTCCGGTTCGACCGATTCGCTGGAAGGCACCCGTGGACAGAAATTTGCCGCTATCGATACTGCTATCCAGTATGCGATGCGCACCCAGGAAGAAAAAACCAACAACCAGGTCAGCCTGTTCGGCCTCGGCTCCGGCGCCAACCAGGCGACCCTGATCGAGCCGCATCTGCCAGACGTTCCACCCTGGAACGATTCGGAAAAATGGAATAAGGAAAAAGAGCTGCTTGGCATGTATCTGAGCGGCCATCCTCTTTTGGAATATTCGACCGAGATCGAATCTTTCTCGAATTACGATTTTACCGAGCCGCTCTGCAATCGGGACAAAGCTAATGTCAAACTCGGTGGTCTGGTCTCAGGTATCAAGACAATGACCGATAAAAAGGGGCGACTGATGGCTTTCATTAACCTGGAAAGCCTGAACGGCAAAGTTGAACTGATCGCATTTGCCGACGCTTATGAAAAATACCGTGAATATATCAAAAACGATCACCCCATTTTTGTAATCGGCACTGTCAATTGCCGGGGCGAAGAAGATGCCAAAATACTCGTTGAGGAAATCAGCCCGTTGCACGGTCTGCTGAATCGCAAATCCAAGAAATTACATGTCCGCATCAATGTCAGCCAGCATAACGCGGACGATTTGCGCAATTTAAAAAAATTAGTCAGTCAGCACGCCGGCGACTGCCAGTTTTTCCTGCATTTGAACGATGGTAACGGTAGCGCCAAGCTCATCCGCAGCGGTTCCCTGCGCGTCAGTGCCGACCGTGAACTGCTGGATATTCTGAAAAAAACCTTCGGTGATGAAAACGCCTGGGTGGAATAATGATCGCCGTGATTCAAAGATCGAAAAATGCCAGTGTGACTGTTGACGGTGCCGTCGTTGGCCATATTGATCACGGACTGGTGATTCTGTTGGGAATTTTTATGGATGATGATAAAACGGCGGCGGCTTTTTTGGCGGAAAAGATCGCTGGGTTGCGGATTTTCGGCGACGCTCAACAGAAAATGAATCTTTCGATTAAAGACACCGGCGGTCAGGCGCTTGTCGTTTCACAGTTTACCCTATGCGGTGACTGGCGCAAGGGACGCCGCCCCAGTTTCACTGCCGCCGCCGATCCCGGCCTCGGGCGACAGCTTTACGAAGAATTTATTGCCCTTTTAGAGCAAAACGGCGTACCCACCAGCCAGGGCATTTTCGGAGCCATGATGGATGTTGCTCTGGTTAATGACGGACCGGTCACTTTCGTACTCGATAGCAAATTACGCTGACGGAGATAGTCGGATGCGGGCCAAAGAGCCAGCTGTTTACAAATTACCGATTACTGCATGGCCTGAAAACGACCGGCCCCGCGAAAAATTAATGCAGTCCGGCCCGCTAAAACTGACTGAAACCGAACTATTGGCGATTCTGCTCAGATCCGGCGCCGGAGGCAATTCTGCACTCGATGTCGCCCGCGAACTAATCCGACGGAGCGGCGGTCTCAAGGCTCTGGCGCAAATGGATTATCACGATATTCTCAATTTAAAAATCAAGGGCCTCGGACCGACCAAAGCCGTGACTATCGCCGCCGGTTTGCAATTAGCCCGGCGCTTGCAGGCAGTCAGCGACGCCCCCCCGGAGTTGATCATTCACGACAGTGAAGAGGTGGCCAGAATCTACAGCCCGAAGCTGCGCGATCTGAAAAAGGAAATTTTCATGGTTGTGCTCCTGGCCAGCAACAATAAGATCATTCGTGACGCGATTATTTCGGAAGGGGTTCTGAATGCTTCTGTCGTCACT
Organism: uncultured bacterium; assembly: GCA_964576275.1. Classification (GTDB taxonomy): domain Bacteria; phylum Fidelibacterota; class UBA2242; order UBA2242; family UBA2242; genus JAGNGI01. The sequence goes on from CAZNUN010000003.1 coordinate 122,825, forward strand.
CCGCGTGAAGTTTTTCGTGAGGCGGTGCTGGGTATGGCAGCCGCCGTGATTCTGATTCACAATCACCCGAGCGGCAATCCCGAACCGAGCAGTGAGGATTTGCGCCTCACGCGCCAGATGAAAGAAGTCGGTCAGACCATGAACATACCGGTTCTCGATCACCTAATTATTGCCGGCGACCGCTATACCAGCTTCGCAGATAAAAAGTTGCTCTGACAGAATGTTTATGTTAATTTAGACGCCGGAAACAGATTTATGGATAACGATACAGTAAAGTTAGAGATAACCTCATCTGCCCGCGCGGAGATGCTGCACATTTTAGAAACCGTAACAGAACCAAACCGGATTTTTCATCTTTATGTGAAAGGATTCAGCTGAAGCGGACCCCAGTTGGGGATTGCTCTGGAAGAGCCGCACGCCGCCGATGAGATCATGGAAGTGGACAATATAAAAGTCGCTTATAATCGTTCCCTGCAGAGGTATTTAGATGGAAAGATCGTGGATTACAGGCCGGACTTTTTTGGTCACCGGAAATTTATTGTTTATGGTAACTCCGCCTGCTGATAGCGGATTTGTGATAATAAAGAAAGAGGGATTCAATGGAGACACTTGATCAAGCAACTCTGCAACAATATGTTGACAACAATCCTGACAGCCATCTGTTACCACGACTGGCCGCGTTTTTCCTGGCGGAAAATGACATCCGGGCGGCAACTGATCTGTGCCGGCAGGATCTGACAATTCATCCTCAATCTGCGCTTGCTCATTTTATTTGGGCTCTGGGGGCCGAAGCTCAGGACGATATCGACCTGGCAGTGGAACATTTCCAGGCCGTCGTGCGCTGCGATGCTTATTTCCTGTCGGCTTATTATAAATTGGTTAAATACAGCCAGGGTTATTTGACTCCCCAACAGCTGAAAAATTGTTATGAACAAATCTGCCGTCTGAATCCTTTCGATGCCGATATCGCTGCCAAACTGGCCGCGCTGCCTGAGGATCTCGATATGCTGGCGGTTCAGATGAAAATCAAGCCTCAGCGCCAACCCAAAACAACTCCTCCTCCGGCTGCCGAACCCACCGCCACCCAAGCAGCGGTTGAACCGGTTCCAGCGGAAGAACCACCGACTCCGGATTTTTCGAGGCCGGACACAACCCCGGAAGTCGATATAGCCGGCGGTGCCGGACGCCTGGAAAAGTTTTTTAATTCCATGAAAGAAGCTGCCGATCTGCATAAGCAGCCGGTTGTCGCTTCTAAACCGGAAATTCCTGAGGAGGAAGCTCACTTCGGTCCGCTGGATCTGTCTGAGCCGGATGAAACACCGGCTGAACCCGAACCTGGGATGGTTTTCGATGAACCCGCATCGGTTCCGTCTCCGGACGCTGCCGAAAAAGCGGAAGGTTCTTCGATCAGCGATTTTTTCAGCCGGTTGCGCAATAAACCACTCGAGGAAGTTCAGAAGGAAAACTGGATGGCCGAACATGCCATGGCAAGCGTTCAGGCAGAATCACCCGCGCCTAAAGTAGAATCTCCCAAACCAACCAGTCTGAAAATTGAGGAGCCTCCGATCGAGTCGAATCCGGACATAATTGCCGGAAAACTGGAGAAATTGCTGGCGCCTGAGCCGGCCCCTCATATCTCCGAACAAATATCCGAAGAGTCCGTGACGCCTGAGATTTCAGCTGAGTCGGAAAACCCGGAGAGTCAACCGGTGGTAACCGCCGAAAAGCCCGCGGAGACCGCCAAACCATCCGCTCCTAAAAAGCGCCCCCCGCGTCAGACCAAAAAAACCAGCCCGGCTGCCAACAATATTACGTTTCCGATACCGACCTGGACTTTGGTGGATGTGCTCACAAAGCAGAAACTTTTCGAGCAAGCCTTGAGTATTCTGGATATAATCGAAGCCAAGTCGAAGAACGAAAAAGATCTGGAAAAAGTCCAGACCAGCCGTGCCGAAATCATCAGAAAAATGGCTGAGGAACAATCCGGGGAAGCCTGATCAGGCGACCGGATTGATCAGGATTTCGTAACTGATCTCCGTTGATTTGGACAGCATTGCCGAAACCGAGCAGTATTTATTCTGTGACAGGTTTACGGCCTTGGCAATGCTGTCGGCGTTCAGATTCGGACCGTGGAAGATATATTTCAGGTGAATTTTGGTATAAATGCGCGGATGTTCCTCGCGGCGTTCGGCACTGACCTCGACCAGAAATTTTTCGGCGGGTGTGCGCATTTTGTGTAAAAGCGATTCGACGTCCATTCCGGTGCAGGCGCCCAGGGCAATCAGAACCATCTCCATGGGCGTGTTGGCGGCGTCCTGTCCGCCGTGCTCAGCTTTTGTATCAATGACAGTCCAATGATTGGAATCGCCGCGGCCGACGAAGGTGTTATTTTCTAAACGCTGGAGATAGACTTTCATGGTACGTTCCTTAAATTATTTTTGACCGGTGAGGGTGCGTATGGAAATGGTGATAGGATTGTTGAAGATTATTCGTCGCAGGTCTTGGACGGATCATTGAGCTTAAGACAGGTCAGCAGGTCGCGGGTGACTTTTTCCGGGACCTGATCGCACTGGTCAGCCTGGCGGTATATTTCGATAGTCTGTTTGATTTTATTCACATAGACTTCGCAATTGGGATAAGCTTCCATATGATCCCGAATTTGTTTGCAGGGTGAGGAATCGAGATCGCTTCCCAGATATTCGCAAATTTCATGAAAAAGGGTTTTATTGATAGTCATGGCAATACATCGGCTTTGACCGAATCCTCTAAATGTTCTTTAAGAAAATTACGGGCGCGCATCAGCCGGATTTTGGTGTTGGAAGGGGTAATTTGTAAAATGCGGCTGGTGTCTTCGGTTGACAATTCATGTAAATCCCTCAGAATAAAGACCGTGCGGTACATTTCCGGTAATTGTTCTATGAGACGGTCTAATTTCTGGCGAAAACGGCGGTCGTTAACGATGCTGAAGTCGAATTTAGGCCATTCGCGGGCATTTTCCGCACTGACCCGCTCGAAGTCGGGATCGTCAACCGAGATATGATCGTACTTATGCGGTTTGGATTTGAGTTTGCGCAGGCCGACATTCACGGCGATCCGGTAAAGCCAGGTGTAGAATGAGGATTTACCCTGAAATTGACCGATCTTTTTAACCATGATTAAAAATGTTTCCTGTAAAATATCTTCGGCATCCTGCGGGCTTCCCGATAAGCGCAATCCCAGATGATAAATCCGGCTGCTGTAACCGGTGACTAATTGCGATAAGGCCACGCGATCGCCTTTTTTGGCGCGCGCAACTAATTGCTCTTCCTGCTGACGGTCGTTTTCCAACGCCGATTAATTTAGTGAATGAGCGCCAAAATTCCATTGCTATTTTACCGAAGGTGAGTAATCCGACCGGCTGGCTAAGATTTGTTCCAGATATTTGGACTCGGAAACGGCGCCGTCCACCCTCAGCGTTTCGTTGATAACGGAGCGCGGCACGCCGCGGACCTGGTACTTTTGGGCCAGGTGGGGAAATTCGATGGCTTCGATCATATCGGCGCGAATGTTTTCATTCAGGAGCGCAAAACGATGAGCGGTTCGCACGGCCGCCGGGCAATACGGACAGGTCGGCGTAATGAAAACCTGAATATGCACCGGCCAGGTGACTTTTTTCAGGTCGTTGACGACCTCGGCGGGCAGGTCGGTTTTGCCGTTGGACAAATCTACGATATCTTCCATCAGGGTCGTGAATTCATAGCCCGACGGGATGCCGTAGAATTTAATCCGGGTGTGCGGCTTGGTGGCGGACATCAGAAGCGTCGCCGGGATTTTGTCCACACCATACTGTTCCGCCAGGGCTTTGTCTATCTGGAAATTGTAAACCTCGAGGCTAAGTTTATCGGAAAGCTTCACGACTTCTTCCATTATTTCGCGCGTCTCGCGGCAGTACTGACATTCGAGTGTCTGGGTAAAATTTACGATCCGCACCGGATCGGTCAGACGGCTGAAAACCTCGCGAACATATTTCTGATCGCTTTCTTTTAATAGCATCTCAATCTCCTTTCATTTAACGGATTTTTCCACGCTAAATTAGATAAGAGCGGCGGGGCATGGTTACATTTCAGGATGAGTTTTGGTCGGCGCGGGGCGCTGGCTTTTATCAGCTGATGGACTTTTGGAGACGGCTGGCTAACTGACGGGCAATGCTGGCCGGTTCAAATTCCCGATCGGCATTGCTCCAGATTTTGAGGGCGGTCTGGACATGCATGGCAGCCGCAGCGGGATCGCCCAGCGCCTGGTAAATTTCCGCCATTTCAAGATGAGCGGCCGGATGGAATGGCAAGACTTTTAGGGTGGTCGTCAGCAGACTACGAGCTTTCGCAGGATCACCAGCTAGGCGGTAACAGCGCGCTATGTCGATCATGACCGTTACCGCGGTGGGTTTGATATTCAATTCCTGCTGGTATTCCAAAATAGCGCCGAGATAATCCGATTTCAATTCGCAGATCTGGCCGCGGAGGTGATGAAGGCGGTCGGATTGATGATAGCTGCTGAATATTCGGATAGCGTCGGCGAATTTATCCGCTGCTGTTTCGGCGGGAGCCGTTTTGCCGGCGGCGATGTAAAATTCGGCAAATCCGACGGAGACCAGTTTGTTCCAGGGAGCTGCCAATTGATTTTCGATTTGGTTCAGATATCGTCCGGCGCCGCCAGCGTCGCCGATTGAAAAGTAACAATTGAGCGAGCCATCGAAGATCCGGTTGATTGCTACCGTGGCCGGATTGAGAAATTCGGCCTGAGCCTGGAACTTGTCATCCCGGGCGCGAAAGGCTGCCCGGATCTGGCCAGTCCGTTCGTAATAGTGCTGCAAGGCCTCATAGACCTGACTTCTCTCGTTGGCGGTGCGGGCCTGACGCAAGGCCTTGTGAAGGTCATCTAGCGCGCTTTCCGATTCACCAGTCTCGAGAGCGATATTGCACAGCTGGATCGCGGCGGTGATGGCCGCCGGTTCAAGGGCCAGAGCGTCGGTATAATATTGTTGGGCGGTGGTATAGTTACCCATTGTGAAATAGAGGTTTCCAAGGGCAGTGAAAGCCTGATAATCGCCGGGAAAATCCTGTTGGTATTGGGTAAAGTATTTCAGAGCATTTTTAAAATCGCCGCTCGTCAGATAAATATCGCCAATATACTGTAAATAATAGCGACGACTCGGGTCAAGCTGCATGATAGTATTATATTCAGCGATGACCTTGTCCGGTTCGTTGCGTTTCAGGTATTCGGCCGCCAGGCTAAAGTGCCCGCGCACATCGCGTGGGTAAAGTTTGACCCACATTTCCAGCACGGCAAAACGTTTATCCGGATTTTCAGTGACCTGATAATATTCCTGTTTGATGACCAGGCGGGTCAATTCCGGGACTTTGTAGAGATGCTGCATAGCAGTTTGCAACGCCGTCAGAGCTTGGGCGGATTGATGGAAGTTGACATAGCAAGCATACAGCATCCAATAGGCCAGAGTGAAGGTCGGATCGAGGTGTACGGCTCTTTCAAAATAGGGCGTGGCGTCTTGGTAATTATTTTTCAGGTTGACCAGATCGCAACCGAGGAAATAAGCCCGGGCTGCAATCGGATCGTTGGTCAGGAGAGCCTTAACCGGTAAATCTTCGGTCTGTTCGATGTGCCAGACCGGCAGGCCTAGATCGGTTTTCAATTCTCGCGTGATTCGATCAATTACCACGCAAAAATCCTTGTCCCGATAACTATGTTCGGCAATGAGCTTACCATTACCGGTTTCATAGAGATAGGTGCTGACGATGAACGTGTCACCGGCGGTAGTGAAGGAGCCGCCCAGAAAATATTCGCGCTGGATTTCAGTGGCGATTTTACGTTCGAGCGTCATCGGCAGCCCCGCGCTGTTGGTGAGTCCGGTTTTCAGGATTTTCTGGTAAATCACATTGTCGGACGCCGAATAAAGCGAGAAAACCGGGTCCTGAGAGAGGTCCAGATGGCATCCGGCCATGAAAGCCGACTGCAACCAGTCAAATTGCGTCTGTCCGGCTTGATTACGGAAGAAAAAGATCGCGACTCGGCGGTTGAATTCGCCGGCTGGAACCCGGCGTTTGATCATTTGTCCCAAATCGTTACGGACGGTGACTTGGGTGGTGGCGGAACCGAGTTCCTGGCCGGAAAAAATGATGAAGATCATGATGCCGGTGAATAGGATATTGAGTGGAATTCCGATTTTTTCGGTGCGGGTCCATTCATCGCGGCCGGGCTTACCATGGAAGTAAGCCAGCATACTGACCGTCGGGAGCATTGATAGTAGAACGATCAACCCTAAATCTGTCAGGTGGGGAGAAATCTGATAATGTTCCACCAGCCAGCTCAGGAATTCCAGGATCGTCCAGCAGACGCCGAAATAAATAAAAATGATTTGTGGCAGGCGTCTTTCCAGAAGACGTTTCAGAAGAGTCTGTTTTTGAGCGGCTTTCTTTCTGGGCATTTATCTTTTCACACCGCGTTCTTAGACTCGCTTCCGCCGGAATGGTTGCCTCAGCCGGAGTATTGTCTTATCGCCGTCCGAATGGCGCGGATATAATCGGGAGTGGTGCCGCAGCAACCGCCGATAATTTCTACGCCGGCGCTCTTAATGACCATGAGATTGCGGGTATAGATAGCCACATCTTCCGGGTAATGCAGAAGGCCGTTTCGCAGAACCGGAATCCCGGCGTTGGGCTGGATAATGACCGGAACCGATACCGCCGCCCGGATCATTTCGGCTAAACGCACCATTTTATCACTGCCGATAGAGCAGTTGGCACCTACAGCGGCGGCACCCGCGCCTACCAAAGCCTGCATGGCGTTGCTAACCTGGTTGCCCATCAGGGTCGCAAATCCGGTTGGATTTTGTTCAAAAGTCAAGGTGACGAAGACCGGTTTCCGGGTGACCTGAAGCGCTCCTTTGAGGGCAGCTAAGGCTTCATTCAAATCAAACATCGTCTCGATAATATACAGATCGACGCCGGCGGTTTCGAGACAGGCTACCTGCTCGGCAAAGACAGCCACGGCTTCTTCAAAACCGATCAGGCCGTAAGGCGCCATCATTTCGCCCATCGGCCCAATATCGCCGGCGATAAAATTACCCGGCTGAGCGGCGGCTTTGGCCGCCTCAACCATGCAGCGATTGATCTCTTCGACGCGTTTCTCCAATCCGTTTTTCTTAAGTTTTTGAGCAGAAGCGCCGAAGGTATTGGTCGTAATCACATCGGCGCCGGCAGCGACATAATCAGCATGGATTCCGGTAACAACTTCCGGATGTTCCAGACACCATAGCTCGGGCGTCACCCCGGAAGGCAGACCGCGCTGCATCAAGAGCGAACCAAAAGCGCCGTCGAACAATAAACCTTTTTCTTTAATCCGGGACAAAATATCCATAGCATTTCTCCATTAGTGATGGTAAATGTAAAAACCTTCTAAATAGAAAACAACTTTGTTTATAAAATCGTGCGCCAGCACATTATTATTGCAGTCAATCTCGCTTCGGCGCCAAAACCTGATTTGGTATTTACTGCAATTTGAAAAATCGTGGCAATGTCGTATTTTCCTGTCACCAAGGTAAACTAAAAACGATGCCCCAAAACGAGAAAATTTTTATTTTTCAACCGCCGGAAGGTTTTCCAGCGCTGGAAGTGCGTCTGGAAGAAGATATGGTTTGGCTTACTCAAAAGCAGATATCTCAACTCTTTAATGCCGAAAGAAGCGTAATCATAAAGCCTATCAATAACATTTATAAAACCGATGTCCTTCCGAGAAATTCAGTCTGTGCAAAATTTGCACATACTACCGTCGATGGTAAAACCTATCAGACATAATATTATAATCTCGATATGATTAGTTCCGTCGGTCATCGGATCAATTCTAAGCTGGGCACCCAATTCCGCATCTGGGCGACGAATGTTCTTAGGCAACATTTCGTCCAGGGCTATACGATCAATGAAAAAAGGCTTACCGAGATCCGCGACAACTTTCGCAGGTTGAAGTCATCGGTAATCTGATTAATCGCGATAATTAAACCTGAAGATTAAAAAACCAATTTTAGCGTTGCCAAATTGGTTTTGGAAACATTTTACCGTAGTTTGAAATCTTGTGGCAATGTCGTATTTTTAACGGTCGTTACTTGAAATAATTAAATAAGGATAGATTATGAAAGGCTACTTTTCCTTAGTTCTGCACAGTCATTTACCCTATGTCATCAATCACGGCGAATGGCCGCACGGCATGGACTGGCTCTATGAAGCCGCTGCCGAAACCTATATTCCGCTCCTATGGGAATTCAATAGTTTAGTTAGCGACGGTATCAGTCCGAATGTTACGATCGGGATCACGCCCATCTTGGCCGAGCAGCTGGCCGCCGAACGTTTTAAAAATGGCTTTGCCGGTTATCTGGATGTAAAAATTAAAGCCGCGCTGGAAAACCGGGAGGAGTTTGCCGCAATCGGCAACGAGCACCTGGAAAAGTTAGCCGAAATGTGGGCTGATTATTACCAGGGTGTGTCCGATTATCTGAATTCCCTGCCGGACCGAAATATTTTATCCGCCTTCAAGAAACTCCAGGATGAGAATCATCTCGAAATAATCACCTGCGCCGCCACGCATGGCTATTTTCCATTGCTCGGCAGCGATGAAGCCATCGACGCCCAGGTGCGGGTTGGCAAGGAAACCTACCGGCGTCATTTCGGGCGCGATCCGCGCGGCATGTGGCTGCCGGAATGCGCTTACCGCCCGAGTTACAACTGGTCTTCGCCAATCAAGGAATATCCCAAAACTTTTATGCGGCGCGGCGTGGAGGAATTTCTGTTCAAATATGATATTCAGTATTTCATCGTTGATAAACACCTGATCCTGGGCGGCAAGAACCGGGGCGTTTACATTGATCGCTATGAATCCCTCAAACAACTCTGGCAGCAGTTCGAGAAAAACTGGACGCCGCCGGCCGAGGAGAAAGACCGCTCGATCTACCAGCCTTACCTGGTTTCTTCAACCGGCACCGGGCGGGTGGCAGTGGCTTACGGCCGGCACGAGGAATCCGCCCTGCAGGTCTGGAGCGGCGAATGGGGCTATCCGGGCGACGGGCGCTACCTGGAATTTCACAAGAAGCATTTCCCGGGCGGACATCGCTACTGGCGGGTGACCAGCGCCAAAGCCGATTTGGCTGACAAACAGGAATATTCGCCAGCGGAAATCGAAGAAGCTCTCGAAAACCAGGCCAGTCACTTTGTCGAAGTCCTCCAGAATTATATCGTGAAGAATTATGAGGAAAGCGGCAAAATCGGTGTCCTGACCGCGCCCTTCGATACGGAACTCTTCGGACACTGGTGGTTCGAAGGCCCGCGCTGGCTCGGGAAAGTTTTGCGGAAAATCAACGCAAATCCTGATATTAAAGCCATTTCACTCGGCAATCATTTGTCCGATAACCGTCCGGCGCAGGTCATTAGTATGCCGGAAGGCAGTTGGGGACAAGGTGGTTTCCATTATATTTGGCTGAATCAATGGACGGAATGGACCTGGAAACACATTTATGCGGCGGAAGACCAGATGGTGGAACTGGCCGAAAAACACCATGACACCGACGACGCCACTCTGCGCCGCATCCTGAACGATCTGGCGCGCGAACTCCTGCTGCTGGAAAGTTCCGACTGGCAATTCCTGATCAGCACCTGGAGCGCACGGGATTACGCCGAAGAGCGGGTCAGCGTGCATCGCGATCAATTCCGCAACCTCGTAAAAATTTTATCCAATTACGAAAACGGCAAAAACCTCTCTGAAACGGATGAAAAGTATCTCGCGCGCATCGAGCGGGTTGATGATGTTTTTCCAAACCTGGATTATACTTACTGGCGCAAATTGCCGGCGGAGGGAAAATTCAATCAGTAAGAGGTAGGGTTCGAATGAAAATAGTCTTTGTCGCCGCGGAAGCCTTTCCCTTTGCTAAAGTCGGCGGGTTGGGTGACGTGATCGGAGCCTTGCCGCCCGTGCTGGCGGCCAAGGGTCATGACGTCAAAGTCATTTTACCCGGTCATTTGTCCACCTGGCGTTTCAAAACCGAAAAAATGCCGGGAATCCCTTCTGTTAAAGTCACTCTGGGAATAGATATAATCGAGTGCCCGGTGCGTGTCTGGCATAATCCTGACTGTCCGACGCACAGTGTTTATTTGATAGATCATGAGGAATTTTTTGGGCGCCGCAATGTTTATACCGATGAACATGGCGCGGTGTATCCTGACAATCCCGAGCGATTTATCCTTTTTCAGAAAGCCGCCCTGAATTTGGTTGCCGCTTCCGGCTGGCCGGTTGACATCCTGCATTGCCATGACAATCAAACGGCGCTGATTCCTGTTTATTTGAAAACGACGCTGGCAGAAGAGCCGCAATTCCGGTCAGTCAGGAGCATTCTGACCCTGCATAACATTGCCTATCAGGGCATTTGTGCGCTGAAATATCAGGAGTTGTGCGGCCTGCCGGAAGAATTGTTCAGACCGACTGGCGCCCTCGAGTGGTTCGGCCAGTTCAATCCGCTCAAGGGCGGAATCCTGTTCGCCGACGCCGTTACGACCGTCAGTCCGACGCATGCCCGTGAAATTATGGAGGACCGGGAAATCGGCGCCGGCATGGGTGATATTCTGGCTACCCGGAAAATGGCGGTGCGCGGAATTTTAAATGGGATCGATTATAATGTCTGGGACCCGGCCGGCGACCGTCATCTGTATGCAAATTTTTCCGAGTTGGATCTCTCCGGTAAACAGATCAATAAGGTCGAGCTGATCCGCGAATTGAAAATCGATCCCATGCTGACCATCCGGCCGTTGATTGGAGTCGTATCGCGTTTGGTTGAACAAAAGGGGATTGATTTGCTGATTGCCGGTCTGGAACAGATTTTACAGAAAGAGACCGGGTTTATCCTTTTAGGAAGCGGCGAGGAGCGCTTTCAGAGCGCATTAACGGATTTAGCCGCCAGGTTTCCGGAGCGCATGATTTACGATTGCGGTTATAACGATCCACTGGCGCATCGTATCATAGCCGCCAGCGACATTTTCCTGATGCCGTCCCGTTTCGAGCCATGCGGTATTACTCAGATGTATGCCCTGCGTTACGGAACGGTGCCGGTTGTCCGGCGCACCGGCGGATTAGCCGATACGGTTAAACATTGGGATGGTGCCGAGGGCAATGGATTCGTTTTTGAATCCTACTCGCCGGATTCTTTCCTGAAAGCCGTCTTTGAAGCACTGTTGGCCTACAAGAACCCCGCCGAATGGAATCAGATTCTGCGCCATGGAATGACGGCCGATTTTTCGTGGGATCGTTCGGCGGTCGGTTATATGGAACTTTACCAAAATGTAATGGAAGACCGTTGACTTGAAGCCGGCGATTTATTTTTATTTAATGGCGCTGTCCATTGGCGCACTGTTTACAGATTGTGAGCGCAAAGAAACAGCGGGAGAGGCAGGTATGACTACGACGCGGGAGGGCTTTATTGCAGTTAATGGCGGAAAGGTCTGGTATAAAATTGTAGGCGCGGATCGCCATGATACGCCCTTGTTGCTTTTGCACGGCGGGCCGGGTTGTCCCAGCGATTACCTGGAACCGCTGGAAGCTCTGGCGGATGAACGGCCGGTGATTTTCTACGATCAGCTGGGCTGTGGACTTTCGGACCGTCCGGAGGATACGACTCTCTGGCGAGTTGAACGATTTGTGGAAGAACTACAGACTGTTCGCATAGCATTAAAGTTAAAAAAAGTACATTTGCTGGGGCAGTCCTGGGGTTCTATGCTGGCGGTGGAATACATGCTGACCAAGCCACGCGGAGTCAGAAGCCTGATTCTTTCCGGGCCGTATCTGAGTACGGAGCGTTTTGTGGCCGATTGCCGCGCCTATGTCGAACAACTGCCGCAGGAATCTCGTCAGGCGATTCTCAAAGGCGAGGCTGAAAGAGTTTACGATTCGCCGGAATATCAAGCCGCGCTGATGGCTTTTTATCAAAAGCATGTTTGTCGTCTGGATCCCTGGCCGGATTGCTTTAATCGCAGTTTTGAGAAGTTTGGATTTGGCGTTTATCAATATATGTGGGGGCCGAGTGAGTTTACCCAGACCGGAACGTTGCGCGGGCGCGACCTGGTCAAAGAGCTAATGAACATTACGATTCCCGTACTTTTCACCTGCGGGAGCGGGGACGAAGCCACCCCAGCGACGACGAAATATTATCAGGAGAACCTGCCGGGTTCACAAATGGTTGTTATTGAAGACGCTTCGCACGCTCATCATTTAGAGAAAACCGCTGAATATATTAAAATAGTGCGCGCTTTTTTAGCGGGAAAATAAGCTTGGGAATGGACGTATTGAAAATTTCTATAAACAAGCATTGATTTATTTTTAAAAATCTCTATATTAATCCGTGATGAGAACCGGGGTGTGCAGGAAATATTCATTTTTTTGTTTGGCTCTCATCGTGAAGCGCTAATTTTGGTTTTTAACGGAGGATTTCGATGCACAAACAACTGATAATTGTGTTAGCGGGTTTTGTGTTGATGAGTGCGGCTTTTGCCGGAACAAGCGGGAAAATCGCCGGAAGAGTGACCGATGAGGCTGATGGAAAACCATTGGCCGGAGTTAACATAGTCATGGAAGGTACTATTATGGGAGCCGCCAGTGATATGGACGGCTATTATGTAATCTTAAATGTGCCTTCCGGAGAATACCGTCTGAAAGCGAGCATGATGGGATATACAACAATGATCGTTGAAAAGGTGGCGGTATCCATTGATCTGACCACTAAAATTGACTTTAAACTGAAATCAACCGTACTGGAATCTGGTGAAAGTATTGTAGTTACCGCTGAAAGGCCCCTGATGCGGAAAGATGAATTTACATCCCGCCACACTGTTTCCGCCGACGAAATCGAAATCCAACCGGTCGATAATTTTCAACAAATCGCCCAAAATCAGGCCGGAACGGTCGGCAGTCATTTCCGGGGCGGCCGCGTCGGTGAGGTTCTGGTTGTTATAGACGGATTAGTAGTCAGGGATCCGGCCGGAGAATATTCCGGAAACATGGGCGGGTTTACATCGGAAGTCCCGGACGCTGCGATCCAGGAAATGGAAGTCACTCTCGGCGGTTTCAGCGCCGAGTACGGCAATGTTCAGTCCGGGGTATTGAACTTAGCCCTCAAGGAAGGCGGACAAAAAATCTCCGGAAAAGCGCGCATGACCAGTACCAATTTCGGCGACGCTCTTAACGATTTACTGATGGGTGAGCGTGGCAAATGGCTGGGAGTGACCTATCTGCATAAACTCGAAAACAATTATCAGTTCAGTCTGAACGGTCCGATTTATAAAGACCGGGCAAATTTCTCGGTCTCGGCTGAAATAACTGATCGCACTCAGGGTAATTTCATGAACCAACAATCATTCAGTCAGTCTTACCAGGGTAAAATGACTCTGAAACCAACCCCAAAAACCAAACTGGCAGTCGGAGGACTTTTCTCGAACAAGGCTTGGGATATATTTTCGCTGGCAGCCTCGAAATACGGTCCTGGATCTGATTACCAGGCCGATGAATTTTGGGATGATCAGGGCAGTGACAGCGATACTCTCCTGCACTATATTTACGTTGAAAATCCGGAAGACTACTATCATACTTCAAACGGTCAAGCGTATGACAGCACGCTGGTCTGGACCGATGGGAAAACCTATAATCATATCAAGACTTATTATGTCGGTCCGATGGAAGATTATTACACCAATTATCACCAGAACAGCCAGAATTTATACCTTGTTTGGACTCAGACACTCAGTTCGCGGGCTTACTATGAACTGCGCTGGCAGTCTTACTATTCCAATTATCATTACGCCACGCCGGACGTAGATGACCGCGATGGAGACGGCGACACAGAGGAGGATTTGGTCTGGGATGATACTCAAGAAGGCCCCCATCCCGGTTTCTTGTATGATGAAAATAATTACTGGTGGGTAATGGGTGACGACGAGGGCTACCGGGATCAGGAATCCTGGACGAATACACTCAAGGGGGATTTGGTCAACCAGATAAATCATAACCATCTTATCAAGACCGGATTTGAATTCAAATATCATCGCACCGCCGTCGAAAATGTCGCCTGGACTCTGGGTTATGGCACCTTTCGGAAAGACATCTGGGACCAGAATACTATTGACCTCGGACTGTATGCCCAGGATAAAATCGAATTCCAGGGTATCATCGCCCTAATCGGTCTGCGTTATGACTATTTCGATCCGGCCGGCGGCGACGGTGGAATCACTTATCCGGCAGACTATAATAATCCTTATTCGACTCTGGATAGCAATGGCCTGCCGATCCTGATTGACGCCGCAGAACCGGCTGTCAAGTCACAGATCAGTCCGCGCATTGCGATCTCACATCCGATCACAGATCGTGATGTCATTCACTTTTCTTACGGTCATTATTTCCAGCGTCCGGATGCCTATTTCCTCTATCGTAATATGTATTTGCAGGATTTTACGAAGGTTGGTAACTATGTCGGTAATCCGAATATCGATCCGGAAAAAACGGTCGCCTACGAGATTGGTGTCGAGCACCTTTTCAGCGATAATGTCAAGGGATCGATCACCGGTTATTACAAAGACGTGACCAATCTGATGAACTGGTATAAGTACATCGGGGAAAACCTTCAGGGCATCGAGCTCAATGTCTATGGCAACGCTGACTATGGCAATATAAAAGGGTTGGAATTTGCCCTGACGAAAAGACTCGGCCGATACTGGGGCGGTTCGGTTAATTATACTTTTTCGGTTGCTAAAGGACGAGCCTCGACTTATAGCAGCGGGGCCGGGGGGTTCACAGATTCACGCAAACTGAATTATCTGAGTTACGATCAAACCCATACGATCAATGCTAACCTGACCCTGTGCACTCCAAACGAACCGGTTTTGGGTTTGCGATTTGGGAGTTATAAACCATTTGCAAACTGGCGGTCCAATTTTCAGTTCAAATATGGCAGCGGATTACCGTATTCCTCCTATGGCACTGGAAAAATCAATGACAAGCGTTTACCAGCAACATTCAATACAGATCTGAGATTAAGTAAGACGATTAACATTGCCAAGACAGATTTGAACCTTTTCCTGGATGTGTTCAACCTGTTTAACAGCCTCAATGTCGATTATCTCGGAAGCACTTATCTTTACGAAACTGTCGAATCTCATGCAGTTGCGGCTGTGCGCGATGAAACAGCGCTGGGCGGTAGTGTTATATATAATCCTCAGGTTTACAGTGACCGGCGGCAATATCGTTTCGGTGTGGAAGTGCAATTCTAAGTGGGTGACGGAGGTTATTTAATGAGACAGCAAGGTAAAAATATAGTTAAGATCTTATTAGTCGGTCTGATTATTTTCAATTTGGCGATGAGTGCCGACGGTTTACGTAAGCCGGATAAATTACCCCGACTTTCAATGGCGACCACCAGCCCGATCGTGGATAATAATTTTAAATGGCATAAAGTCGGCAATATCTGGAATCGTTGCACAAATTTTAGTTATATGGGTGATGACTCATATACAGGTCGTACACCATCGGGAGATTATCCCGGCGGTTCCGGGAATTCTTATCTTTACCGCGGAACGATCTGGCTGTCGGCTTTTGTGGATGGCACTTTTCACTCAACGCAGGGTGATGACCATGAGTTTTCGGCGCTGGATTCGGTGCATGTGGATACCAGTGCGACTGCTCGTTCGGATGAGGATACCTATACCAGATACTATGATGTTTCGGCCCCGCTGGCGTCGGCGCATTTCCCACTGGGTCTGGAGGTTCAGGAGCGCACTTATGCCTGGTCGGTCAGCTATGCGGCGGATTTCATCATTTACGAGTACACCATCAAGAATGTCGGGATTGACACCGATGGAGACGAAATTCCCGACACTCAGCGAGGTCTGAAGGACTTTTACTTTACGATCCGCTTTGACGCGGATGTCTCCAAATTGTTGCAGTGGGATGCTGAATCTAAATTTTGCAATATTGACGATCATGCTATGGCAAACAGTCAATGGAATTGGATAGAAAAATTTGCCGATCCGAGCGATCCAAACGATAATAAAAGTTGCATGGCTGGCCGCGATCACGATTTGACTGCCGCGGATGCCGACAGCCATATGATTATCATGTTCGACGGTGACAATCCCGGTTATGCGGCCGATAATGGTTTATCTAACGATTTTGGTAATCCCGGGGCTGATAGTGTTTTGCAAACCCCTGGTTTTATCGGTATTAAAATGTTGAAAAGCGTTCCGGAACTGAAACCGAGTTCTTTTCATGTTTGCCAGATATATAATGATCCAGCTACAGACGCCGAAACCTGGTCGCGCATGATCAGTAGCCCGATTTTCGAAGATATATTTACCCACCCTACGACTGGTTTACCCTACGCCTATGATTTTCGCGGGATTCTGACATTTGGTCCACTGGATACTCTGGCACCAGGCGATTCAGTGGTCGTGACGACCGCTTTGGGCATTGGTTGTGATTTTGACAGCGGCGGAGTATATAGCTTGGTGAAGCTGGTTAAGATCATGGATGTGGCGCAGTATCTCGTTGACAATGATTATTCTCTTAATCCTGATGAAGTATGTCCGCCGGCGCCGAACGTTACCCTTGAGCAAAATGTTATCACCGATGCAGAATTGGGTTATCAAGTCACGAACGGAGTGAAAATACTCTGGGACACGACTTCCGCTTCGCATGAAAATTTTAAGGAATACAAGGTTTCCAAAGGCCAGAAAAACACCACCGGTTCGATCGACTGGTCCATTATGGCAACCTATACCGATACTGTCGGCAGCACTTCCTGGCCGCCGCCGAAGAGTGAAGATGGAACTCACTATCAGCTGGTTGACACTGATGTGATAAAAGGGTTGGTGTACTACTATTCAGTTCAGGCTTTCACAAATAATATTACCGAACCAATTCCATTTGGGGTTTTACATACCAACATCATTGATGCCAAGAGTTGTAAACTGATCGCACCAGCTAATCCGGTTGCCCTAACGACTCTGAAAAATGTCAAGGTTGTCCCCAATCCATACATCGGCAGCGCCAGGTGGAATAATCCTACTCCCAGCGACGGCAGTCCGTGGCAACATCGCGTGCAGTTTACCAATCTGCCGTCTGACGCTAAGATTAAAATATTTACGCTTGATGGAGATTATGTAGCTGAAATCAAAGCCAATGAAACGGTTGTAGCCGGCGAGGAGGATGCTCCTAATGCCGCCAGTGTCGCCGAGTGGGATCTGATGACCCGCAATAATCAGGAAGCCGCTCCCGGAATTTACATGTACGTGGTTCAATCGCCGACTCTGGGTGAAAAAGTCGGCAAATTCGTAATCGTTCGTTAACATGATAATCAGAGAGGAAAATACTATGAAACGAAATAATACAGTTCTTTTTGCCTTGATGATCGTCCTGTTAATTGGTTCCCGGGGCTACACAGCGGAATTTGCGCCGGTAGGGACCGCCGTTGCTCAATTTCTGGAAATCGGCGTCGGAGCCCAGGCAGCGGGTATGGGTGAAGCTTTTACGGTGGTTGCCAATGATGCCAGCGCAGTTTTCTGGAATCCGGCTTGTTTGGTAGACGCCGGCAATCGCAATCTGTTCAGCGCCTATAATCAATGGCCGGCCGACATCGCCTTCGCCGGTTTGGCCTATTCAATGAAATTAGGCCGGATCGGAACAGTTGCTGTCAGCGGCGTTTACCTGATGACCGATGACATGGAAGTCACCACCATTGAACAATCGGAAGGCACCGGTGAGATGTTTAGCCTGATTAATTATGCCCTGGGATTGTCGTACGCCCGATTCCTGACCGATCGGGTTTCGGTTGGCCTTACCGCGAAAATGGTCAGCGAAGATTACTTCGGTTATGGCTATGACACCTGGGCAATAGATCTGGGAACCGTGTACCGCACCTCCTTTCATGGCTTGAAGCTCGGCATGTCGATCATGCATTTTGCTCCGGAAGTGCAATTCAGCGGGACTTATTATGATTATAGTGAATCTGACAGCATCAAAGAAAAGAAATTCGAGACCTACTCTTTGCCAATGAATTTCCGGTTTGGCGTGAGTATGAATTTACTGGAAACGACCAACCATAAAATTCTGCTGGCCGCCGATCTGATTCATACCAATAACAATCTCGAGCAGTATAATCTGGGACTCGAATATTCTTTCATGAAAATGTTCTGTCTGCGGAGTGGCTACAAAATGACGACCGACGAAGGCGGGCTGACATTCGGAGCCGGTGTGAAGATAAGAATGGGGGAACTGGGATTGAATGCCGATTATGCCTATTCCGACCTGGGCATCCTGAAAGGTGCTCACCGGGTTTCATTAGGCATCGCTTTTTAAAATATTTAGGAGTTATTATTAACAAAACAGGAGGTATGCATGAAGAAGCTTGTTACTGTTTTTTGCGTGTTGTCTCTGGCGTTGTTGGCTTATAGCTACGCCGGGATAACCGGTTTCACCCGTGGCGGTGAAATTGCTGTTCCGGAAGCCACTCTGAATAATGGCGGCATCGGGAACATGGTTTCAGGCGTCGACCTGGATGGCGACGGCAAGACCGAAATCTATTTGGTAAATGACAACTGGAACGATGGCCCCACGGAGGTTATCCCGCGGATCTATAAATTAGAGAATAGCGGCACATCCTGGGACATTGTCTGGCAATCCAAACTTGATCCATTTTATCAGAACACTTGGCCGGTTCTCGTGCTGACCGATCTTGACGGTGATTCGAAACAGGAACTGACCTGGATGCCGGTTAATTCCTTCTCTGTTTCGACTAATCCGGTGAGAGTGGCGGTCTATGAGCAGGCGACCGGTGATGTCCTGGGGGTTGACGATGGCGCCGGCGGTTATAAGCCAAATTCGACCTGGACCATCACAACAACCGAAAGTCTCAACATTCGTCCAATCGATGCCGAGGCTGTTGATATTGATAGCGACGGCAAAACAGAAATTATTTTTGCCGATCGCGCTGGTAAGACCAGCGGTTACTACGGAGCGGTCATCTCAGTCAGCGATATTCCGGATAATGGCGATGCTTCCGAGACCTGGTCCTTGGAAGTTACCGGTGTTGATCTTAGTATGACGACTGCGGCCGAAAATAAATGGGACGTGGTGGTCATTGACAACCGGGCCTATTTCTTTTCTGAAACCGAAGTTAGTTTAATTTCTTACAGCGGCTCCGGCTGGACATACACGGCTTTGAATCCTTTGGTCGGTGGTTCGCCTGTGCAGTCGGCCCAGGCCGTTGATCTCGACAAAGACGGCACGAAAGAAATCGTTTGCGCCGTTTATGACTGGGGCGATGACACAAAGAAAGGCATCTATCTTCTCCAGGAAGTTGCCGATACCTTAAAACCGACCGAGCTTTTTAATCTTTCGGCTAATTGGCCGGACGGCGTACGCGGTCCCTGGGGCGGCGCCAGCGGTGACATTGATAATGACGGCAATCTGGATTTTGTATACGGCTCAAGAGCTTCGACTCCTAACGCCCTGATTACCTGTATGTCATATTTGGGTGGCGACATCACCAATCCGGCGAATTATGAACTGATGCTGATCGATTCACTATATTCTGCAACCGCGGCTGACGGCATTTGGTCGGTTCTTAATATTGCCAATGTGGACGACGATCCGGAAAAGGAAGTCCTATATACATCCAGTACATCGATCGGAGGTATTTTCGCTTCCTCAGCGCCAGTCGTTATTCTGGATGCGGCTGTGACCGGCGGAGGCTCGGAGCTGGGACAATTAAGCGTCGTCACGGATCTGGACTCGCTGGGGATGAGATTTAAACCCGGCCGCATTCTGGACAATGGCCAGACCATCTGGGTAACGGCTCTGGCGAGTGATGTTTTCGGGAATAATACTTATGCCTATTTATCTACTGATGGCGGAGCAACCTTTACTCAGAGCGCGGCCATTAGTGGTCACCGCGCCGCTCAGATCGACGCTTTTGATGCCAATATTGCTTTAGTGGTATCGGCTGAAGGTTCTATATGGAGAACTGACAATGGCGGCAGCAGTTGGACCGAAGTTCACTCGTATTCCGGTGGCTGGTTCGATGGCGTGCGTGTGCTAAACGACAGTGTCGCCGTAGCCTATGGCGATGGTATGTATTTTTGTCGTACAACTGATAAAGGCGCGACCTGGACAGCGATTTCCGGAATTGATTACAAGGATGCGATAGAAGCTATTTACTCGTACGGTATGGCGGCTTATAATATCGGAGAGACGGCCTGGTTTACCGCTTATCCGGCCAGTGGCGGGACTATGGCCTATATCTTTAAAACCGAGGATGCTGGTGTAACCTGGAGTACCATTGAAATTCCTGTCGAAATTTCCAAAGCTCGTCAGCTCTATGGTATTTCATTTACCGATGTCAACATCGGAATGGCCAATGCCAATGGTAAAAAACCTATCTATACCACTGATGGCGGAGCGACCTGGGATAGCTGCGCGACCAATCCAGGCGCAGACGGTGATGCCTGGGTCAATGCAGTCGTAGCCTTGCCGGATGAAGACATTTTCATTGCCCTGTGTGATTATGAATTGTACTTTACGGCCGATTTGGGCGACTCATGGGTTAAGATGGAAACTCCAGCCAATACCGACGATGAGTACTTTATCTCAGCTGTCGTATTAGATAGAGAAAATGCACTCTTTATGACTCAGCAGGGAACCGCCTTGCAGTTCGGTGCCGGATCTGGTATTGTACCAAAACATTCCGAAATACTGAATAATTTTCAGATTCACCAGAACTATCCCAATCCGTTCAATGCCACGACGAATTTCGAGTTCGATGTCCCGTCTGAGAATCTTGTTTCTCTGACGATTTACGATATGCTTGGCAAGGAAATCATCAGGCTGGTGGATCAGAAAATGGCGGCCGGCAACTATATGGCGACCTGGAATGGTCTGGATCGCAATGGCCGTCAGATGGCGACCGGTATCTATTTCTATGCCCTGAAAATCGGCAATATTACTAAGGTCAAACGCATGACCCTGATTAAATAATCCGTTTTTCAAAATCATAAAAAAGGGCGGGAGTTCCCGCCCTATTTTATTGGATTGTTTCGTCCGCCTGTCGTAACAGTTCAGGCGGTAAAGCAAGACTGAATGACCGGGCTATTTTCTGATTCAGGATGATGGTTTTACTGATTGCCGGACGGACAGGGTTTTTCGGAAGTGTATGATTTTTTATAATTGTTGCGGCCAGAGTTCCGCTTTCGCGTCCCCAATCTTTATAAGAAATCCCAATTCCGGCCAAAGCGCCCTTGCGGACTTCCCCAGGCTCGGTGATAAAGATCGGGATTTTATGCTCGAAAGACACTTTTACCAAAGCGTCCATAGCCAGAGCAATGGTGTTATCGGCGGTCACAGCAAAAGCGTCCACCTTTTTTCGCGACAGAGACTGGGCGGCCTGCAAGACGTCATTGGAGGAAGCCACCACCACAACCTCGACCGCCAGATTCTGGTGCAGACATTCGATCTGAAGCCGTTCGGCGGCATACTGGGAATTGGCTTCGGCGGGATTGAAAGGCAGTCCGATGCGCTGACAGCTTGGCAGGACCGATTTAATCATTTCAACGAAAAATTCCATATCCAGCGGATCATAAACCCCAGCGACGTTTGAGTCGGTCAGAGCAAGTCCGATCTGTTCCGGACTGAATGCCACCGTGAAAACGATCGGAATATCATGAATGGCCTGCACGGCTGCGACCATACAGGGCGTGCCGACTGTAACGATCAGATTGACTTTGGCAGTGCGAAAAGATTGCAGGATCAGGTTGATATTCGGTATCTCTCCCTGGGCATTCCGGTAAAGAATGCGAATATTCCTGCCTTCAACGAATCCGGAATCCAGTAAAGTTGAAATCAGGGCTGTACGCGCCTCGTCCAAAAGCGGATTTTCGGTGATTTGAACGATTCCGATAGTATATATTTCGGATTGAGGGGCTTTACTGCAAGACGATAAAAATCCGAAAATAATCATCAGAATCGCGATCGAATGATTTTTCATGGTTGAAACTCCGGATTGCATTTTCGGCGAAATTAAAACTGTCAGGTAAGTTTTAAAAGAGATTTGTGTTAGATTACGAGAGTAATAATTATGAAAATTTATCTCGTTCAGCCGCCAATTGAAGATTTCTATGCAACCCCGCTGCGTAATATTCCCTACGGCCTGTTGTCAATCGCGGCTTCTTTAAAGGGGCACGAGATTGTTTTGCTGGATTTACGACAGGGCAAGCCGCACCGCCGCGCCGTGCCGCCGGAACTGCAACCGGTGCAAAAATTTTATCGCCCGGAAGACGCTTCGCCGTTTGGATTGTATAAAGCCTTTTACCGGTTTGGCTTTTCCGGCGCCGAACTATCGTCACACATTCCGAACGACGGCGATATCTATTTGGTCTCGAGTCTTTTCACGACTTATGCCGCCACGGTGTTTGAATTATTTGGCCTGATCCGGGAAAAAAATCGCTTGGCTAAGATCGTCGCCGGCGGAGCCCATGCAACGATCCGGCCGGAGGAAATATTGCGGCACGGGGCGGATTTTGTCATTCGCGGCGAAGGCGAAGTTGCCCTGCCTAAATTGGTCGCTGAACTGAATAAAAACACGCCGCAGTTCGCGGAAATTCCCAATCTTTCCTGGCAGGATAGCAACGGTAATTTCTGGCATAATCCGGTAAAATTGATCGAAAACTTGAACGTCCTGCCGTTTGCCGATTATCAGATTACCGGCGTACCGGATTATCGTCACCACGGGCGACCGCATGTCATGCTGGCTGCCAGCCGGGGCTGTCCGCATCGCTGCGCGTTTTGCTGCATTCATCAGACGATGGGCGGCCGTTACCGAATGCGTTCGGTGGACAATGTGCTGTCCGAAATGACTGAAAAAATTGCTCAGGGCGTCCGGTCGTTCGATTTCGAGGACGATCATCTCGGCGGAGACCGGGACTGGTTTGTGGCGTTGTTACAAGGTATCCGGGAACGTTTTACCGGACTGGATATAGCTCTGCATGCCATGAATGGTATTACAGCCGAGAATCTGGATGAGGAGATTCTGACGGCGATGTGGGCAGCTGGATTCCGCACGTTGAATCTGGCTTTGGTGACGCCTTCTGAAAGGCGTCAGAAGCATTTGAACCGCCCGTTTGGAACAGAAAAATATCTGGAGGTCTATACCGCTGCTCGCCGAATAGGCTTTTTTATTACGACTTATCTGATTATCGGATTGCCCGGCGACCAAGCTGAGGAATTACTCCGCTCGGTTTTATTTTTAGCCCCGCTGGCGACGCTGATCGGACCGTCTTTATTTTATTTGGTGCCAGAAACACAAACCTTCAATCGTTTGGTCCGCCTGAACAAAATTCCCGATTCGCCGCTGTGCTATCGGTCTTCCTTTTATCCAATTGACAGTCAGGATTGCAGCCGTTGCGCGGCGATGACTCTATTCCGGATTTGCCGGATATTGAATTTCATGCATGCAGTGATTGATTCCGACCCGCGCCCGTTGTTACAGATAAATGACGATCGGCTTATTATCGATAGAACTATGGATCCCCGCACCGTACGCCTGAATTTGGGGCTCGGATTGCTGAAATTATTTTTCCGGCACGGCAGCATCTACGGCACGGCGCGTTGGCGCGACGGCGGCTATCCCATAGTCGCAGAGGAAGCCGATCGGCGTATTCTTGATCTTTTTATGAAAGAATCTTGGCGGATCAGCGGGCTCCGTCGCTCCGCGATTCTAGGCCGGGATGAATTTATCGGAAAATATCTGGGTGGTTAAGACCGATCAGAAAACGACGTTATCTCTTTCGCGTGGTTGGCTGATCTCCTGATGTATCTGGCAGTGTTCGGTCGGGACGGTTTGTTTGGTAAACACTTCGGTCTCGATGGGGCAGTATTTGGAGGGTAGCAATTTGGTTTCCGAGCAAATCACCTCTTCGATGATCCCGTCCGGTCGGGTAAATTCTTTAGCGGTCCAGTTTTTAGCTTTGTGAGCTTCCCGCATGAAATTTGCCCAAACAGGCAGAGCCGCGGCTGCTCCGGACTGGCGGTTGCCGAGTGAAATAGCCGGATTGTCGACCCCGATCCAGACGCTGGCGACCATATAAGGCGTATAGCCCACGAACCAGGCGTCATTGAAATTATTGGTAGTTCCGGTTTTTCCGGCGGCGGGCAGGCGAAATCCATAGGCGCTGCGAGCGATGGAGCCGGTTCCACCAGGCTCCATGGCGGATTCCAGAAGACTGGTGGTCAGGTAGGCGGTTTCTTCGCTGAGCACCAATTCCTGTCGCGGTTTATATTGAGCTATGATATTGCCGTAACGATCTTCAATCCGGGTGATGGCGATCGGTTCAACCCAGACGCCGTGGTTGTCGAAAATTCCATAGGCAGAGGTCAGCTCGATTGGAATGACCTCGCAGGCGCCGAGCGCCAACGCGTCTACTGGTAAAATATTGGTGCTAAGATGCATTCGCTGGGCAAGCTCCACAACGGAGGCCGGCGAGATCAGTTCCTGGATGACCCGTATGGAAATCAGGTTGAGAGATTTGGCTAATCCAACCCGCAGAGTCGTGGCGCCTCCCGTAGATAAATCGTAGTTTTTCGGAGCCCAGCGGGTTCCATCCGGCATATTTAAAACGACCGGTTGGTTGAGCAGCTGGGTAGTCACCGGGAAACCGTTGTCAATAGCCGTTGCGAATACGATGGGTTTAAAGGCGGAACCCGGCTGACGCTTGGCCTGGGTGGCGCGATTGAATTCCGATTCACGGAAATCCCGCCCGCCGATCAAAGCCAGGATGTGACCAGTAGCCGGGTCAATGGCAACCAATGCGCCTTGCACCGCCAGAGACGACAACATGCTTGGACTCATAGGCAGGCTGCCCCGGATCATCTCCCGCACCTGTTCAATCGAAATCGAGGTGTCTTTGACGAATTCGCGCAGTTCAGATAGATTGTTGAGCAATCTTTGATTTAGCAGATTTTGCTGGTGCTCCAGATGCTGTTGCATAGCGGAGTCAGCGGCGGCCTGAATTTTGGAGTCGATCGTAGTGTAAATCGACAAACCGTCGCGATAGATGTCAATGCCGAGTTTTTCATCCTCGCGTTGCAGCCATTGCCGGATATATTCGACGAAGTAAGGGGCGCGTCGGGCCGGTGGCTCCGGTTTAAAAACCTGCAAAGGCGTGTTTTTATAAAGCGCATATTCCTCTTCGGTCAGAAAACCGTTTTTATACATTCGGTTCAGCACCAGATTGCGGCGCTGGTAAGCGCTGATCGGCCGGCGTAAGGGCGAGAAGCGTCCGGAGTGTTTAATGATTCCCGCCAACAGAGCGCATTCATCCGGAGTCAGTTCGTCGGAATTTTTATCAAAGTAACGGCTGGCGGCGGCTTGGACACCATAAGCTCCATGCCCCATCCAGGAAGAATTGATATACATTTCCGCGATCTCAGTCTTGGAGTACATGCGTTCGATCTGAAGGGCGGTCAACAGTTCTTTGATTTTTCTGGAAAAAGTTTTTTCAAATCCGATCGATTCGTACAACATTCGGGCTAATTGTTGCGTCAGGGTGCTGGCGCCTTCCTTTTTACTGAGAGTCAGGATGTCGATGATCATCGCCCGGCTGAAATCGCGCATACTCACCCCCCAGTGTTTCAGAAAGCGGCTGTCCTCGATGGCGATTACGGCGTTCACCATGGATTGCGGGATTTTTTCGATCGGGACATAAATCCGGCGCTGGGTGTAGAGTTCCTGTAGAATGACTCCGTCCGACGAAAAGATGCGGGTCACCATCTCGGGATCGACTTTCTGCAGCTGTTCGATCGATGGCAGGTCATTCGAGTAAAATAATAAAATCAGATATGCAATCAGACCCAGGATAAAATAAATCCCGGCAGCTGTAAAAAAGGCCTTTGGCCAGCTTAATGATTTGATCGAATTTTTCGGGCGTCCCATATTTATCGGGTATTTTAAGCGACTGTTTTCACGAAAGCAAGTTTTGATTCACGAATTATTTGAGTTGGCCGACAATTTGTTCCATCAGCGCTGAATAAACCTTTTTACTGGCTTCGGCTGCGATCTGGACCTCTTCATGCGTGATGGGAGTGTCGAGGATTCCGGCGGCAAAATTCGTGACCAGGCTGATTCCAAGAACCTGCAAGCCCAGGCGTCGGGCGGTTATCGCTTCCGGTACGGTAGACATGCCGACAACGGCGGCGCCCAGTTTCCGGGCAGCTTTGATCTCCGCGGGGGTCTCGAAACTCGGACCAAGCGTCCAGCAGTAGATTCCTTCATGCAGATCGATCCGGTTCTGTTGGGCGATCCGACGGGCCAGCGCAATAAATTCGCCCGAAAATGGTGAACCAAGCATCTGATTATCCGATTCGTTCAGTGGGATCTGGGTGAAACTGATGTAATCGGTCAACAAAACGAGATTTCCCGGATGTAGGTTGGTATCGATCCCGCCGGCAGCATTGGTCAGAATTAAATAGCGAACGCCTAAGCGGGCTAATATTTCCACATAGAAGGTAACTTCCGCCAAACTACGGCCTTCGTACAGGTGAGTTCTCCCTTGAATTGCCAGCAACGAAGACGCTGCGATCCGCCCGTTGATGATTTTCCCGGCGTGTCCGACCACTGTGGACGGTGGATAAAAGGGTATATCGTGACTGTCGATGCTGTCAGTGACGGCAATCTGTCCGGCGAAGTAGCCTAAACCGGAACCCAGCACGACGGCAACAGGAGCGACCGGCCCTGTCAGGTGTTTTTTTACATATTCAACGGCTTCGGATATCTTGGTTTGGTCGGCGGTATTTCTCATTTTCTGTAATGCTCTCATTTTGTTATTTTGATCGCTCGCAAATTATAGACAATAATCCAACCGAGCAATAAAAAAACCGTACGCCAACTTATTGAAATAACCGCGAGGAATGGTTATCTTTACGCCGTGAAAAAATATGGGAAGACTTTGAAAACAAAAGATTTTATTTTAAAAAATATCGGGCAGTTGGTGACTTTCGAAACCACCGGTCAGAGGATGCGGGTGGAATCAGCGGTCGAGATGGTCGTCGCAAATGGTATGATTGCAGCCGTTGGTAGAGATCTTGACTCGCCCGAATTGATCAAGGTTGACGCTCAAGGCGGTCTGGTAACCCCGGGATTTGTAGATCCACACACTCATCCGGTTTTCAATGCGACTCGTGAGCAGGAATTCGAAATGCGCCTGATGGGTAAAAGCTATCAGGAAATTGCTTTGGCAGGAGGTGGGATTCTTTCCAGTGCTCATAGTTTACAGGAGATCGGTTCGCGAGAGCTGGCCAGGAAAGTGCGCGCCCGCTTGGATGGATTCCTCAGGCAGGGGACGACCACGATCGAGGCCAAGAGCGGTTATGGGCTGTCAGTTGAAGGTGAACTTAAATCTTTGCGTCTGCTGAAGAGATTAGCCGCAAGGCATCCGCTTGACATTCGGACGACTTTTCTGGGGGCGCATGCCTATCCGCCGGAGTATAAGAACGATCATGCGGCTTATCTCGATCTTTTGATTGAGAAAATGCTGCCGCTGGTGGTGCGCGAGGGGTTGGCGGATTTCTGCGATGTGTTTTGCGAGGAAGGGGTTTTCAGTGTGGCTGAGTCGCGCCGGATATTGGAGACGGCTAAATTTTTAGGTCTCGGATTGCGGATTCACGCCGATGAATTTCGTTCGTTGGGTGGAGTGCCGTTAGCCGTAAAGATGGGCGCATTCTCAGCCGATCACCTGACGGTTATTGATGAGGAGGGCATCGCGGCCTTGGCGGCCGGACAGGTTGTGCCGGTGCTGCTGCCGGCGACCACCTTTTTCCTGGGATCGGATAAATATGCTCCGGCGCGGCGGATGTGGGATGTCGGCCTGCCGGTTGCCCTTGCAACTGATTTCAATCCCGGTAGTTCTATGACCCAGTCGATGGCTTTGGTGATTACCCTGGCCTGTCTGAAAATGCATCTGCATCCACTGGAAGCCCTCCAGGCTGCCACCTACAATGCCGCCCGTTCGTTGAGAATGGAGTCCATGGTCGGCAGTCTCGAGCCGGGCAAGCAGGCTGATTTCGTCATTTGGAAATTTCCCTCTTATCAGGGAATTCCTTATTTTCTCGGTTTTCCCGCCAAGGCATCGGTTTGGAAAAAGGGACGTAAAGTCTGGCACGATGCGCATGCGATATAAATTTTTAGCGTCAGTCGTTAAAATTTGTTTGACAAAGGCGTGTAATTTATCTAAACTTTAGGGCAATAAATGAGAACAGCGAATTTAGAGGAGGCAGAGACTTGAGCAGAAGGCACCTATTTTCAAGCTTGACCGTTATCATTAGTTTACTCATTGTTTTCAGCGCATCCGGCTGGGCTAACACGCGGCTGTTTTCTTCGATTCAGCAGATTTGCACGGCCTACCAGGTGAAAATAAGCAACGATGATATTACTATGATTACCCATGAAGATGGCAGTAAAGAATTGACAATAAATGCTCAAAGTGGCCGGAATGACTTCGATCGCGTCATGCTGATTGCTTTTTACGCAGCCGGCAAAGCCATGAAGTATCATAAAGTAATGGTTAGCCATGTGACGATAATCGTCTCAGTCGAATACAAAGATGCCGCCAGCGTATTGGCGACCGCCACTATTGACGATATAAATAGATATGTGGACGGCAGTTGTTCATCTTCGGATTTTGTCCGCAGATTAAAGTTCAGTTAAAAAAATAAAATCAACACTCACAAGGAGGCATGCATGGATCCTTTTTCATGGTCTTATACGTTAATGATGTATCTGAGAGGTATCGGTTGGGCAATCGTGGCCGCGATCGGCTTTTCCTTTGGTGTCGGTCTGGCAATCAAGGTTTTTGATATGCTTTCCAAAGACATCGATGAATGGGAAGAGATAAAAAAAGGAAATATCGGTGTAGCTCTGATCATTGTGTCGCTGATTATCATGGTCGGATTGCTGGTATATAAAGTTATCTGACCCTAATATCTTTTAACCTTACGGTGCGAAGAGGAGCAGAGCCCTCTCCGCGGGGTTGTTTTTAATAATGGCCGCTGTTTATGTTAGGCGGTCATTTCATTTTTATAGATTCGGAATTGAATCTGCTACCTGTTTGTATTGCAGGTCATATAATCACATTTCGGAATGCCGGCGGCGGTTCGGACTATTGATTCCTGTCGAAAAATCCTTTATATTCTAGCGGTATTCAAAAGGTGATAAATGATGAAGAATAAGAAAACCATCGAAGAAAAAAACATCAATCGCCGTGATTTTCTGAAAAAATTGGCCGCCGGGGCTGTTTTTACAGTACCAACTATTCAGTCTTTTTCCCTGTTGGACTCCGATACCAATCCGGAAAAAAGCTGGTGGACCGGACATGGCCATGGTCATCATAACCATACTCCGGCCCCCCCGCCGCCCGGTTATTAATCCAAATTATTTTTTAATATACCGATTTTGTAGGACAAGCAGTGTTAGCCGGCCGTCGTCTGACGTGAAATTTTTTGCAGCTTGGCGTCATATTCGATCTTGTGAATGCCTTTTAGGGTATGTTCGTGACCCTGTAGATTAGCGGCTAAGGCGTCGATTTCCACTCCTGAAAAACGCACGGCGTTGAGAACATGCTTTTCAAATGCCTTGAAGGCCAGCGGCGCCACGGCACGGGTAATTTCGGCGATGGCGTTGGCGTACTGACGGATTTCCATCTGAGCATGTTCATCCATTCGTAATTGCAGGAAATGCAGCAAATTATGCAGATCAATCTGCCAGTACCACTGAGTGTATAAAGAAAGCGGCAGATTGATGCGGGCCAGTTCGCGGGCAATATCGGCTTCAATTAAAGTCTGATAATCAGCATAGGCCAATTGTTGGCCGATAGTCAGCATTTTGATGACTTTCTGGCGCAAGTCGGCGGGTACTTCTTCCGGGTTACGTCCCTGGCGGTTGTCCTTACTCTGATACTGGATGTTGGTTTCGTCGGGAATGTAAAATTCGTCATCCATAATACTATAGCGGCCGGAGATTTCATTCACCCGGGCGGCGCGGTGGCGAATCCACTGGCGAGCGACGAAAATCGGCATCTTACAGTGAAATGTCATCACGACCTGTTCAAATGGCGACGTGTGTTGATGACTCATCAGGTAGTCGATCAGGGCTTCATCCTCGCGCACGGATTTGGTGCCCTGGCCGTATGAAACGCGGGCGCTCTGCACGATCCGGCTGTCACCGCCCATATAATCCACCAGCCGAACAAAGCCGTGATCGAGTACTTTAATTTCTTTATCCAATAAAGCTTCGGCTTCTGGAACCACCACATGCGCCATGATATTTCTCCTTATAAATTAACTGCCGGAATTTAAAACATCCGCGGCGACAAGCGCACGTTTTTTATTTCCAGCTGACTGCTTTCTTGTGAATCAGGTCGCTCCCGTCGTAAATTTCACGCCGTGGATTTGAATATTCGTAATTTTTGTATTATCGCTCATATCGATCATGGCAAATCGACCCTGGCCGATCGGATGCTGGAATTTACCGGAACCGTCAGCAAACGTGAAATGAAGGAACAGGTGCTCGATAATATGGATCTGGAACGCGAGCGCGGTATAACCATCAAATCGCATCCGATTCAGATGAATTACCGCTCGCCAGACGGTAAGGATTATATCCTGAATCTGATCGATACTCCCGGACATGTCGATTTTTCCTATGAAGTTTCACGCAGTCTGGCGGCCTGTGAAGGCGCCCTGCTCCTGGTGGATGCTTCGCAGGGCGTGGAAGCTCAGACGGTCAGCAATGCTTATCTGGCTGTCGAGAACGATTTAACTATTATCCCGGTAATCAATAAAATCGATTTACCCGGCGCCATGATTCCGGAGGCTAAACATCAGATTGTCGATTTGATCGGCTGTGATGAAAGTGAAATCATCCTGACCAGTGCCAAGAGCGGCGCCGGACTCGAAGAGATATTCGAAGCGATCATTAAACGCATTCCACCGCCTCGATATGAACCTAACAAGCCGTTGAGAGCCTTGATTTTCGATTCGGTTTTCGATTCGTTCCGCGGCGCGATTCCATATATTCGGGTTTTCGAAGGCGAAGTGCGTGCCGAAGACTGGATTCGCTTTTTTGCCAAAAGCACCAATCATGAAGTCTCGGAAGTGGGTGTTTTCAAGATGCAGCGCCAGAAAGTCGAAAAACTCAGTTCCGGTGACGTCGGCTATCTGGTGGCGGGAGTCAAAGATATTTCCAATATTAAAGTTGGCGATACGATCACTCAAAAGACTAATCCGGCGGCCGAACCCTGGCCGGGTTATCGGGTCATTAAACCAATGGTTTTCAGCGGTATGTACCCGGTGGCAGCCGAAGATTTTGAGGATTTACGCTCTTCGTTGGAAAAGATGAAACTCAACGATTCCAGCCTGCTTTATGAGGCGGAAACTTCGACCGCTCTGGGATTTGGATTCCGCTGCGGTTATCTCGGGCTGCTGCATATGGAAATCGTGCAGGAACGGCTGGAGCGTGAATTCAATCTGAATCTGATCACAACGATGCCCAATGTGGAGTATCAGGCGCTGCTAAAATCCGGTGAAATCGTTGATATTGACAATCCGACCGAGATGCCGGAAGTCGGTGAGATCGACGAACTGCGCGAACCTTTCGTGCGAGCGGAAATCATTGTGCCGACCGCTTTTCTGGGAAATGTCCTGAAGCTCTGCCAGGAAAAACGCGGTGTCTATAAGACGACCCGTTATCTGGACGCCAATAAAGTGCAGATCCAGTACGAGCTGCCGCTGGCGGAGATAATTTTCGATTTCTATGATAAATTGAAATCGGTTTCGCGCGGATATGCTTCCTTCGATTATGAACCGATCGGTTACCGCGCCGGCGACCTTGTGAAAGTTGATATTTTGATCTCCGGAGAACCGGTTGACGCTCTCTCTTTTATCGTACATCGCGAAAAGGCTTATGCTCACGGACGCAGTCTCTGTACCAAACTCAAGGAATTGATCCCGCGCCAGATGTTCGAGCTGGTAGTCCAGGCCGCTATCGGCGCTAAAGTCATCGCGCGCGAATCGAAAGGTCCGCTGCGCAAGAATGTCACCGCCAAATGCTATGGTGGCGACATTACCCGTAAGCGCAAACTGCTCGAAAAACAAAAAGAAGGCAAGAAGCGCATGAAACAGATCGGCCGGGTCGAAGTCCCTCAGGAAGCCTTTTTAGCCGTACTGAAAATGGAACATTGACCGGCATTAACCGGTCTATCGGTAATAGATAGATTTATCTACTTTCCTGAGATGAAGATTCTGAAAGAATACTGGAGTTACTCCAAAAATCCGTTTTACAGCATCATTTTCGCGCTGCCGTTGCTTCTGGCTTACGAAATCATGATGTTTTCATTTAATCATTCCGATATAATCGGTCTGCGGAATGGCGCGGACGTCCTGTTCCGCCAGTTTTTCGGAATTTTCAATGTCTATGGCTTTTATGTGGTCGGGCTGGTCGTGCTCCTGGCGCTGATGGTGGCCTATCATTTTAATTTCAAAGGCCGG
Source organism: uncultured bacterium (assembly GCA_964576275.1). Taxonomy (GTDB): domain Bacteria; phylum Fidelibacterota; class UBA2242; order UBA2242; family UBA2242; genus JAGNGI01. The sequence continues at coordinate 155,480 of CAZNUN010000003.1, forward strand.
AAGCGACCGTACCTGGAAACCCGTTTTTACGTTCTGATGTTTTTGGAAAGCGCCCTTTATGCAATCACGATGTATGTGGCTGTCAACAAACTCGGTCGGTGTCTAATGCTTGCCGGCGACGGTCAGACGACGCGCGAACTAATCGTGCTGGCGCTGGGGGCCGGCATTTACGAGGAATTTATTTTTCGGGTAATATTAATAACTGGATTTGTGTTCTTTTTTAAGGATATTTTAAAAATTCATGACAATGTCGCTTCGGCAGCCGCCATGATTTGCGCGGCGTTTCTGTTTGCGCTCTTTCATTATCTGGGACCTTTCGGAGAGACGCTGGCATTCAGGTCTTTTGCGATTCGCTTCGGAGCCGGGATGTTTTTATCATTGCTTTATTTATTGCGTGGTTATGGAATTACGGCTTATACACATACATTATATGACCTGATTGCGATACTATAAGGAGGAAATATGTTGCGGAGGGCGAGATTCTATGTTTTATATGGCATTTATTGGTTATTCATTTTTGTCATTATCCGGCTGCTTTTTCTGGTTTATAATTTTCCCGAGTCCGCCAGTCTTGGGCCAATCGTCTGGTTAAAAACCTTCTGGCATGGTGCAGCTTTGGACATCTCAGCGGTGGGTTACATTTTGATCTTGCCATCACTTTTAATAATCGCGACGGCCTTTTACAGAAATGAAATTGTTTATCATTTTACCAGGATCTATACATTATTGCTCTTGGTAATAATCTGTTACGCGGCTGTGGCGGATATGGTGATCTATGGTTACTGGGGATTTCGCTTCGATATTTCGGCGCTCTGGTATTTAAAGACACCCGATGAGGCCATGGCGTCGGTCGGCTGGCTGGAGATTCTCGGGCCTTCGGCAATTGGCACTGCGTTATGGTTGAGCTTTTGGTGGTTGTACCGGCGATTTGTGGCGGATGCTGCCCGACATTGGGAACGTAGTTTATGGCAAGCGCCGCTAACCTTCAGCCTGATAATCCTGCTCTCGATCATCCCTATCCGCGGGGGGCTTGGGCTGGCGCCGAATAATCTGGGACGAGTTTATTTTCACTCAAATATGTTTGCCAATCACGCTGCTATTAATCTGCCCTGGAATATTCTCTATTCGATAACTCAGAGAAAGAATCTGAACCGCGAATATCGCTTCATGGCGGACGAAACGGCTCAGCAAAAGTTCGATTCATTATCAACCTCGGTTGGCGCGGTTAAACCGGTTTTAAGGATAAAAAGACCAAATATCCTTATAATAATTCTGGAAAGTTTTACCGCGAAAGTGGTAGCTCCGGTCGGCGGTTTACCGGACGTGACCCCCAATCTGAATCAATTGTCCCGGGAAGGATTGTTGTTCACTAATTTTTACGCCTCCGGAGATCGCACCGATAAATGTATTGTGCCCATTCTAAGTGGTTATCCGGCACTGCCGCGCGGTCAGGTTATCAAGATGCACCGTAAGCTGGAAAGTTTACCGAATATTCTAAACGACCTGAGGAATGCTGATTATCAGACGGCCTTTTATTATGGAGGTGATATTAATTTTGCCAATCTGAAATCGTATCTCCTGATGGGAAAAGTCGGCCGGCTGGTCACGATGCAGAATTTTCCCGACTCGACCTATAATGCCAAGTGGGGAGTTCACGATCATATTATGTTTGAGCGCTTGCTAACCGATCTGCGCTCGGCGGCAGAGCCGTTTTTCTATGTGTTCCTGACTCTAAGCAGTCATGAGCCTTTTGATGTGCCCGGACCGCCGGTTTGCGACACCAGCACAAAAGATGGCAAATTCATCAATTCGGTTTTCTATACGGATAAATGCCTGGGTGATTTTATCAGAGTCTCGAGACATGAGAAGTGGTGGAACAACACGCTGGTGGTTTTATTAGCCGATCACGGCGTAAGGATGATAGGGCGCTCGCCGAATTACGCTCCTGAAAAATTTAAAATCCCTATGTTATGGCTGGGAGGTGCACTCAACCTAAAGGGAGAGCAAATAGAGGCATTTGCCTCTCAGAACGATCTGGCAATCATGCTGCTGCATCAGCTCGGATTGGATGCCAGGGCTTATCCATTTTCTAAGGATGTTTTGTCTGCCGGAATCTTTCCTTATGCATTCTATACCTTCAATGACGGATTTGGCTTTCTGACCGAAAAATCGCAGGCGGTCTATAATAATCATAGTCAGAGCTTTATCCTGCTTGAACCGAAAGAAAGCCGCGAGGTGGCAGATTGGGGAAAGGCCTATTTACAGATTCTTTCTCAAGATTTTCTGCGGCGTTGAGTGGGTAAATTCAGGTTGAAAGTTTAAGATTACAGATTCATGATAAATTGCCGCTGACAGACGATAAATAAAAATAATTGAAAATCTTTTTTATCTGTCCAAATTTGCGGAGAGACCGGGATTTCCCGCCGTTGGCGGGACTAATCCCGCCGCAGGCGGGGCGAACCCGGGGGATTGATTAATTTTCTGAATGCTTCACCGCCTTTATATGACTTAATTTCCAGTTCGCGTTTTTTGGCTTGCTGGATTGTGTTGAATTCTTCGCGATAGACGATTCGGAGCGGAATTCGATGTTTCAGGGATCTTGTTTTTCCGGAATTATGCTGGCGGAGACGTTTATCCATATCTGAAGTGTAACCGATGTAATAACCGCCATCTTTCTCACTCTGAAGAATATAGACCCAGTACATTTGCGGAGAGACAGGGATTCGAACCCTGGGTACCGCTTTTGGCAGTACAACTGCTTAGCAGGCAGCTGCCTTCAGCCGCTCGGCCATCTCTCCAGTTAAAATCAGGTCTATTAAAAAACCGGGTGAATTTATAGAATTAATTCTTTAAATTCAAATTACAATTTGGAGGTGTATATGAGTTCTTGGGTTATTTCACACAGATTTTTTAATAGCGTCAAGCAATTTGCGGATAAACCAGCCCTGTTGTCCAAAGTGGCCGGGAAATATCGCCCCGTGCTGTACCGTGAATTGGGCGATATTGTCAGAAATATCGCTCTGGCACTTGATTCCTGGGGAATTCGGAAGGGCGACCGGGTTTCCATTTTATCTGAGAACCGGGAAGAATGGATCATGTCTGACATGGCCAATCAGTCCATTGGAGCCATCTCGGTGCCGATCTATCCGACCTTGGTGATCAATCAGGTTGAAGAATTACTGAAACATTCCGAGCCGCGGGTAATATTCGTATCCAATGGACTACTGCTAAAAAAGGCATTGGCGACCGGCTATCAGTTTGAACATATTGTAATCTATAAGGCCGATTCGGATCTACCGCAAGCTATGGCGTTGGCGGAAATGTGCGCCGTCGGGCAGAAAATTGCCGAAAGCAATCCGGAAGCATTTGAGTCTCTCCTCAATGCAGTAGAGCCCGAAGATATCGCCTGTATAAATTATACCTCAGGCACAACCGGTGTTCCGAAGGGCGTATTGTTGACCCATAAAAATTTCGTTGTTGACGTTGATAACAGTGTCGGCATTATGCAAATGGTACCCGAAGATTGTTTCCTGTCTTTTCTGCCATTAAGCCATGTGCTGGAACGTATGGGAGGATATTACGTCCCGATGTTGGTTGGAGCCACAATCGGATTCGCCGAAAGCATCGAGAAAGTGGTGGAAAATATGGCCGAGGTTCAGCCGACGATCGTAGTCAGCGCCCCGCGCCTGTTCGAAAAAATTTATGCTACGGTCATGTCAGGCATCGAATCCGGCTCCGCAATAAAAAAGAAAATCTTTTTCTGGGCCTTGAAAGCCGGAAAAGCCCGTATGTATTCGTATATCAACAAAACTCCGCTGACTGGCTGGCAAAAAAGAAAAATCAAGATTGCCGACAAGCTAGTTTTTAGCAAACTGCAGAATAAAACCGGCGGAAGAATCACCAGATTTGTTTCCGGCGGAGCGCCGCTATCGAAGGAAATTGCTGAATTTCTGTTTTCGGCCGGATTGCCGGTTCTGGAGGGCTATGGCCTGACCGAAACCAGTCCGGTGATCACCTTAAACGGTCCCGGCAAGGTACGGCTTGGCTCGGTGGGCGTCGCCATTCCGGAAACGGAATTTAAGATCGCCGAAGATAATGAAATCCTAGTGCGTGGCCCGCAAGTTATGAAAGGGTACTACAAGAATGAATCCGCCACCAGCGAAGTGATTGATGCCGACGGCTTTTTACATACTGGCGACATCGGTTATTTTGACGCCGACGGATTTCTGTTCATTACCGACCGTAAGAAAAATATCCTGATCACGGCCGGTGGAAAAAATGTAGCCCCGCAGCCCATCGAAGATGCCATTAAACTCAGTCCATATATCACGGAAGCCATTTTATTCGGCGACCGGCGCAGCTATGTAGTCGCCCTCGTGACCCTGGACCAGAATAACGTAAAAAAATGGGCTGAAACCCAACATTTGCCATTTGATTCCTACTCCGAGTTTGTCAAGCGGCCGGAGCTGTATGCTCTGATTGAAGCCGAAATTGAAAGACAAACCGCGCACTTTTCCCGCTTCGAAAAAGTTAAAAAATTCCGGATCATTCCGAATGATTTCACTATAGATACCGGCGAACTTACTCCCTCGCTGAAAGTCAGGAAAAAAGTGGTCGCAGAAAAGTACGCCGATCTGATTGATGAAATGTATCTGGAACAAAGTCCCGGACAAACAACCGATTCTCTCGCATAAAGATCCTTTTCGAAAACCGGCAGTTCGATTTTCGGATTTGAAAGCCCTCAGATAAATTGTCCGGAACAATCGGGGTAGGCGCCGATTAAATATTTTTGTGGACGAACCTTACGATATTGGAGAATTACATCCGTGTGGATAAATTTACCCGAAATTAAGGATTTTATTGAAGAAGGCTGTTAAAATATCAATTTTAGGAATTGTGCTGCTGTTTTTTATCATCAGCGCCGCCGGTTTTTTAATACTGAAGACCGATACCTGGAAGAAAATTTTATTCGGTTATGTCAACAGCCAACTGAGCCAGCGCTTCAATATGCGCCTCGAATCCGAAGGATTGAGTGGCAATCTGTTCTATAATCTCAGTTTTGATCGACTCACTTTGGTAAATCTCAATCAGACCGAACTGGTTACGATGTCAGGAGTAAGCCTGACCTATAATTTAAAATCATTGATCAGTTTCGGACATTTGATCCACCGGTTGAGAATCGACAGTCTCGCATTTTCCTATCCGGACGGTATCGATTCATTAATAGCCTGTCTTCCCGAAAAAACCGATACTCTGGCCCCGAAGGTTCATTTTAATCTGCAGAGCCTGAGCGTCAATCACTGGAACGTTACCGACAGCCATAACTCCGGTCAGATGATATTTATCGGCGATTCCCTTAAAGCTTCGCTGACAATCGCTCCTGATACTATCGCCGCCCGGCTCGTTTCTCTGCATGGCTATCTGCCGGGTATTGGGGAGCACTTCAGAATTAACGACGCGAATCTCGCCCTGGCAGGCGGCGCTTTAGTTATCAGGAATTGCCGGTTGCACAATCAGGGAGCGCTGGCCGAGATTAACGGGCTGGCTCTGCTAGAACGACCGTTCGCCAGTCGATTAGATCTGCGGCTCACCAATTTTCATCCCGGCGAAAAATTGCCTGGTTTGGAGGCGGTTTTTCAAAAGAGCGATCATTTTAATCTCCGTGGGCAAGTTGAAACCCGGGGCAAATCCATCGCTCTAGACGTGGGTTTTTCCGGTCAATGGCGCGGACGGAATTTGAGTGACGGCCGCATTGCCGGTAAGATCGACGGTTCGCAGGTGGATATATCCAAAATAGCTTTTAAATCCGCGGCAGAGAAATTTGCGGGCGATATCCATGGACGGCTCGGAGCGCAACTGATCGCCAACTTAAAATTTGTGGGGATCGATGCATTTTCATGGGGAATATCTTCAGCTAAAACCAATCTTCAGGGTGATGTGCGTTTGACCCTGGAAGGTTCTTTTAGTGATATCGATCAGGTTACCGCGTTTATTGATCTTCAGGAAAGCAAAATCGCACCGCTGGAATTCAATCGGGTCAAAGGTGAGTTGGTTTATAAAGACGGATTCCTGGCTATAGTGGATACGTTCAAATGTCTCTTGGGTGAAACCAAAGTAGAATTAGAAGGCGGCGCCGATCTGAAAGGCAAGACGGTTGACGCCCGGGCCTATTTTTCGGCCGTCAATGCCAACCTGTTGTCGTCCGTATTAAAAATCGATACACTGGTCGGTACGGTGGATGGATTTGTGGAAGCTACCGGGGCCTTGACCGCGCCTGACCTGCGCGGCTGGTTCCGGGGCGATCAGTTCGGCTTGCCAAACCTTAAATTTGAGGAAAGCGTCGCCCGTTTTGGTCTGGTTAATATCCGGGAACAGAAATACGGCGATATTTTTATCGAAGCGACCAATTGCCAAACTAATCTGATTCCCGAGACCGTGCCGTTAACCTCGCTGATCGTGCGCTTTGAAGGAGACACGACCGTAGTGCAGATGTTTAAAGCCGTTGGTGCTAACCTGGATTTGGAAATCCGGGGCAATATCGTTCATTATACCGATTTTAACCTGAACAGCATTCGAATTACCCGCAGTGGTAATGTACTTGAGAACGTCGATCCAATTTATTTTTCGTGGAAACAGGACACAATCGCCCTTGAAGCCGTCCGATTCCGTCTGAATGAAGGCCTGCTGGTAGCTTCAGGGCGAGCGGTAAAAGGCCGGCTGGAAAACGCCCGAATTGCTCTCCGTGATCTGTCTATCGAACCGTTTAACGCTTTCATCAGGGGAGCTCGGGGAGTACGCGGTATTCTGGCCGGGGAAGTAGCTTTTGAACATAATGGACAGGGCCCGCAATTTAGCGGGGAATTAGGCCTGAAAGACGCCCGTTTGGTCGGGCAGGTCTTTAAAGATATAAGCCTTAAAGGCCGGGTGAATTCCCATCATTTATGGGTTGATAAACTTGTAGTGCAGGATGGCGAGAACGGCCTGATCCGTGGGCATGGTTTAATCACCTGTGATCTGTATGCCGCCGACAAGCGGGCAATTTTCAACGCTACGGATTCGGTTGCCCTGACTCTCGATTTAACCCGTTTTGACATGGAAGTCTTCGACAATTATTTATTAAAAAACATCAAGCTCGACGGAGCGGTTTCCGGACAGATAAGTATCTATAATTATCTGAACGACCCGCGGATGAATTATGATCTGGCGATAAGCAATCCGGTTTTCGACAAACTGACTGGTAAGGAAATGACTTTTAAGGGACTTTACCAGGGCAATCGCCTCTCATTTACTGAAGCTACCCTGACAACCCCATATGGAGTTACCCGCGGGCGGGGATATCTGCCCTATGCGGTCAGCTTTGTACCAGGGCGCTTTGCCATTTTACAGGATGCGCCGCTTAGTATGAATTTTTCTATGAAGACCAGCGAACTGGATTTTCTGACTGCTTATTTGGATGCTGCCGAAGAAATTAGTGGTGATTTCAATCTGGCAATGAGCGTTTCCGGTACACCCGCCCACCCGATTCGGGCTGGTAATCTATCCGCCAAGGACGCAATCATTACCATCAGCGCTATCGAAAATCCAATCACGGGGGTAAGCGGAAGCGCCGTCATGGAAAACAATCGCCTGGAAATCATTTCGCTCACCGGCTATCTGAAGAAACCACATTCCCCTAACGGCTCCGCCAGCTTTAAGGATAAATTCAAAGCCGTTACCTGGGATGTACTCTTTCCGCCTCAGGTTGCGGAGGATTTGCCCAATCTGACGATCAGTGGAGGAATCGATTTTACCGAATTTTTCCGCCCGCGCTATGATATTACCTTAAAAGGCGAGGAACTCTATTTACGCACTTTGCTGGCCGAGCAGGAAGGGGTGGTCACCGGTTCGTTTACTATGACCGGTCGTGATTCGATTTTATATGAAGGCGAGGTTGAGGTTGAGGATTTCATAATACGGAATGAATTTGCTGGCCGCGAGGAAGTCATCCAGAACAATAAACCATCTAAATTTTATTCGGCGGTTAATTTACATCTGATTATTCCCGGAAGTCTTCAGTTTAAAAACGCTCAGCTGGACGGTGACCTGGATGGTGAAATGTGGATCATCCGCAATGGCGATGAACCCTATCGCTTTTCTGGCACGTTGGATATTCTCGACGGCAGCTTCTATTATTACGGCTGGGAGTTTGAAGTGGTCAGCGGTTCGATCAGTTTTGATCCGATTGAATTCAATCCGACTTTGGACATCGAAGCCCAGGTCGACCTCGCGGCCTATGGTATGGCTGACACGACGTCGTCTTCATCCGGTGAGAGTGAGCTGGTAACGGTTTATCTGACCGGTTACTTAGATAATCCCAGCCTCGAATTCGAGTCGGCCAATTATTCCCAGAGCGACATATTGATGTTTCTATCCCGCGCCCAAAATATCGGTTCCGAGACTACCGGTCAGGATCAGCTATCCGCCAGCGCCGCCAATGTTGTCGGCTCCTGGTTCGAGCGACAGATCGAACGCAATATCGGCCGGATGGCAGGGCTGGACGATTTCGAACTGCGCACCAACGGTAATCTTTTATCATCCAATCCCACTACTGATCAGTGGAGTGTCGTCCTCGGACGCAAGCTGGCCTCCAATTTATACGTTAAATATGAGCGTACATTTTCATTGGTCGAACCCAATCAGCAGTTCGGTCTGGAATACCGCCTGAATCGGAATATGTCAATTGCGGGAGATGTCGACCAGGAAGGTCTGCTCAGCATTAATTATCGCTACAAGTATCGCTATTGAGAATCCTGCCAAGTAAAATCCAATTCCTGACACTTATCATATTTGCAGTCATCTTTCTCTGGATAGCTCCGGCGTTCCCGAAAAGTGAATTCCAGGCGACCGAGTATCATGTCGATCAAATTAGCCTGAGTGGAAATAAACACTTCTCAACCCGCAAACTTAAACGACAGATCAATCTGAGAGAAAAACGGTTCTGGCGCAATCAGACCTTTACCCGCAGGCTGCTGGAGCTGGACAGACTCACGCTGGAGTCAATCTATGTCAAACAAGGGTATCTCTACTGCTCCGTTACCGATTCGTTTGCCGTTCACTCCGGTAACCGGGTGGATGTATTCTTTAAAATTGATGAGGGTCAGACCTTTAATCTCAAAGAGGTCGTGATCCGGGGAAATGAATCGCTGAGCGAGAAAAAGATCCTCAGCCTGCTGGATCATAAAACCGGTCAGCCTTATAATCCGATCCAGATTCGCAACGGCATAAAATCAATTTACAACGAATACGCCAATATCGGACGGCCGCTGACAACGGTAACGGATTCGCTGGAAGCCAATCACGGCATCCGATTGTTCCTGACCGTCAAAGAATCCAATCCGATTCGGATAAATCAGGTAAATATTTTCAATAATAAATTAGTGAAAGAGAAACCTATCCGGCGCGAAATGGTGCTCAAGCCGGGCGATCTGTATTCCCTGAAAAAACTCGACCTGTCAAAACGACATATCTATGAAACCGGTCTTTTTTCCAGCGTCAACATTCGCCTGGCGGATGTGGATACGGTTCTCAATAAAGTCAATCTAGCAGTCGATGTGCGCGAACTTGATATGCGCTACCTGAATATGGATTTTGGATTAGGCCAGGATCGTGGTCTGAAAGAAGGAGGCGAACCATATACTTCCCTGGAAGCATCTGGTCAATGGCTACATCGCAACATCGCCGGCCGCGGCAGTCGCTTGAGTTTGCAGGTGGATGCGTCTCTTAATCTGATCGAAAGCCTGACCCGGCCTTACCTGGCAGCGGAAGTATCCTGGATTGAACCCTGGCTGCTCGGCTTTCGGTCTTCCAGTACATTTACATTATTTACCAAGTATCAGCAACTGGGCACTGATTCCTCACAGACAAATTATGGTGGAGAAACCGCCCTGATCTACCAACCCGAGCGGCGTATCTATCTGAAAATTGGTTTTTCGATGCAAACGGTTAATGCTGATTATCCACAGCAATCTACTTCGGATCGTGAACGGGCTGTCAGTTTGTCATTTAGCCGGGATTTCCGGGATAATTTTCTTTTTCCGAAGCATGGTACCTATTTTACAACAACGGGGAAAATCGGCTCGATTATCGGCAGCGCCGGCGATTACTATAAGATCGAAACGACCTTTTGTCAGTATCTTAATCCGATCGGGCCAATAGTACTGGCTTACCGTGCCAAAGCCGGCCTGATGAATCCGCTCGTGGCTGGTGAATCGACCCCGCAGTATGAGAAATTTTACCTCGGCGGTACGTCCAGTCTGCGAGGATGGGGTGAGAGTCGCCTATATACTTCCAATGGTGAAGAGGATGGAGACCCGCTCGGTAACAATCTCAAAGTTCTTACCACGGCTGAAATCCGTTTTCCGCTATTTTGGTTGTTGGGCGGCGAAATATTTTTAGATGGCGGCAACCTGGTTTCTGACTTTTCAACGCTTACAGATATGACATATCGCTGGGATGCCGGAATTGGCCTGACCCTTGCTACTCCTTTAGGTCCGATAAGGATTGACTATGCGAAGAAACTTAACCCTACCCAGGATGAAGAAAATAATCTTTGGCATTTTCAATTTGGAATCCCATATGCTTTCTAAGGAGTGAATGGTATGTTTTCGATGGATAAATTTACGATTAAAGCCCGCGAGGTAGTCGAAAACGCTTTCAATGCGGCCGCGCGGTTAACCAATCAGGCGATCGAGCCTGAGCATTTTATGTATGCAATTTTGACAACTCCTGATAACACTGGCCTATTGATTCTGAATAAATTGATCGGTAACGCCGAGCTGTTTAGTCGCGAGGTTGATAAATTACTGGAAGCCTTTCCAAAAGTTCAGGGCGGAATCCGATCTTACCTGAGCGCGACTTCCGAAAAAATGTTGCAGGCCGCCGAAGATCAGGCCAAGCAATTTCAGGACGAATACCTTAGCGCCGAACATCTGTTGCTGGGCATAAATGAAGTCGCCGGCGGCGAGCTGAAGAAAATTCTGAAGCGCAGTGGAATTTCCGGCGAGACCATTCTGGCGGCTCTGAAGGAGATCCGCGGTACGCAAACCATCACCGATCAGACGCCGGAAGATAAATATCAGGCTTTGAAGAAATATTGCCGCGATCTGAATGAATTCGCCCGCCGCGGCAAACTCGATCCGGTTATCGGCCGCGAAGATGAAATCCGGCGCGTCCTGCAAGTCTTGGCGCGGCGCACTAAGAATAATCCGGTTTTAATCGGCGAACCCGGCGTTGGCAAGACGGCCATTGCCGAAGGGTTGGCTTTAAGGATCGTATCGCAGGATGTTCCGGAGAGTTTTCGGAGCAAGCGTATCCTGGCGCTTGACATGGGAGCTTTAATTGCCGGCGCGAAATTCCGGGGCGAATTTGAAGACCGGCTGAAGGCCGTCATGCGTGAAATTGGCGAAGCCCAGGGAAGCATCATCCTGTTTATTGATGAAATTCATACCGTAGTTGGCGCCGGCGCGGCCGAAGGCGCCGTTGACGCCTCAAATCTACTTAAACCAGCTCTGGCGCGCGGCGACCTGCGCTGTATCGGTGCCACGACCTTTATTGAATATCGCAAATACATTGAAAAGGACAAAGCTCTCGAACGCCGTTTTCAACCGGTGCAGATTGACGAACCATCTGTTGAAGATTCAATTTCGATCATGCGCGGCCTCAAGGAACGCTATGAGATCCATCATGGCATCCGCATCACAGATTCGGCTTTGGTAGCGGCGGTGGAACTTTCCGACCGTTATATTACAGAGCGCTTTTTACCTGATAAGGCAATTGATCTGGTGGATGAAGCCGCCAGCCGTCTGCGGCTCGAAATTGATTCCCTGCCGGTCGAACTCGACGAAGTCGAGCGCAAAATCAGCCAGCTCGAAATTGAAAGCCGCGCGCTCGCCAAGGAAAAAGACATCGAGGAATCCCGGCTCCGTTACGAAAAAATTCAACAGGAACTGGCGCAATTAAAAGAAACCGCCACGGTTCTGCGGGCGCGCTGGCAGTCCGAAAAGCAGCATATCGCTGCCATAACGAATCTGAAGAAACAGATCGAACAGAGAAAATCCGAAGCCGAGACGGCTGAGCGTGAAGGTAACTGGGAAAGAGCCGCCCAGCTGATGCATGCCGACCTGATCGCTCTCAATAAACAGCTTGAAAATGAAAAAGATAAGTTAAGAAAGATCCAGGCAAAACGGGCTTTGCTGAGAGAAGAAGTCACCGAAGAAGACATCGCCGAAATTGTCTCCAAATGGACGCACATTCCGGTTTCACGTCTGATCGAAGGCGAACGCGTTAAACTGCTGCACATGGAAGATAAACTCCACGAGCGGGTGGTTGGACAGGATGAGGCCGTGCGCGCGGTCAGCAACGCCGTCCGCCGGGCGCGCGCCGGATTGCAGGATGAACATCGTCCCCTGGCTACCTTCATCTTCACCGGTTCGACCGGCGTCGGCAAGACCGAATTAGCCAAAGCCCTGGCCGAATTCCTTTTCAATGACGAAAACGCCCTGATCCGGATTGATATGTCCGAATATATGGAAAAGCACGCCGTCTCGCGCCTGATCGGCGCGCCGCCCGGATACGTCGGCTACGATGAAGGCGGCCAGCTGACCGAGGCCGTCCGCCGCAAACCTTACGCGGTCATCCTGCTGGATGAAATCGAAAAAGCTCATAGCGACGTTTTCAATATACTGCTACAGGTGCTGGAAGACGGGCGCCTGACAGACAACAAAGGCCATGTCGCGAATTTTAAAAATACTATCATAATCATGACTTCCAATCTGGGTTCGGAACAGATCATGTCGCAGGCTGGCGATGTTGACGAGAATAATATTAACATAGTTTACGCCAATATTCAGGAGGTTGTGCTTTCGCAGTTACGCCAGATGCTCAAACCAGAATTTTTAAACCGGATTGACGAAATCGTGGTTTTCAAACCACTCCTGCCGGATGAAATCCGCCGCGTCGTAGGATTACAGTTTAACCGCCTTTTGGAAAGGGTCAGAGCCAGCGGCATTCAGGCGACATTATCCGAAACGGCCGGCGCGATGATCGCCAAAGCCGGTTGGGATCCGGCTTTCGGCGCCCGTCCGGTCAAACGCATTATCCAAAGACAGATTCTGGACCCGCTGGCGCTGGATATTCTGGAAGAAAAATTCAAGACCGGCGATCATATTACGGTTGATATTCAGGACGGACAAATTCACTTCGTAAAAATTTAGGACAGATCGGAACAATTCTTTTGGCATGTCCGTTAAAGCCAATTCGTCTGAGGAGAGTCAGAAATGAACTTAATGATAAACCATATTATGAATGTTAGGAGGATTGAGGTTATGCGTCGAATACTGCTACCGGTTCTGATTTTGGGAAGCGCCCTTTCGCTGGCATCCTGCGGAAAACCGGATAACACTGCCAGCGGCTACTGGGATAAGGCTATCGCTTTGTTCAGCGATGCCGATTATCAGGGAACCATCAAGCAATATGAAAATATTGCCAAATATTATCCGGACGACAGTCTGGCGGTTCCGGCTTTATTCACAGCGGCCGATATTTATAAGAATAATCTGAATCAGGCCGAAAAAGCGATAAAAATTTATCAGAATGTCATTAAAAAATATAAGAAAGACGAATGGGACGCTAAAGCCCATTTCATGATCGGCTATGTCTACGCCAATGACTTAAAAGACTTGAAACAGGCCGAAAAATATTATAAATCTTTCCTCGAAAAATATCCGACCAATACTCTGGCGCCGTCAGCCGAATGGGAATTAAAGAACCTCGGTAAATCTCTCGAGGAAATCCCCGAACTTCGGGTCGTAACTCAGGGCGACACCGTCGCTCAGGGCAATTAACATTACGGAGTGCGTCATGGCTTTTAATTTATCTGAAATGAACGAACGCATCCGCCAGGAAAGCGCTTTTATCTCCGGCATCAAGAGCGAAATGGGCAAGGTGATCGTCGGCCAAGAACGGATGATTGAACGTTTGATGATCGGCTTGCTCTGCAACGGTCATATCCTGCTGGAAGGCGTGCCCGGTCTGGCCAAATCGCTGACCGTCAGCACGCTCGCTAAAATCATCCAGGTCAATTTCCGACGTATCCAATTTACCCCGGATTTATTGCCCGCCGATCTGGTCGGAACGATGATCTACAATCAGAAAAGCGGGGTCTTTGAAACCAAACGCGGACCGATCTTTAGCAATATTATACTGGCGGATGAAATCAACCGCTCGCCCGCCAAAGTGCAATCGGCATTGCTGGAAGCGATGCAGGAGCGCCAGGTGACAATCGGCGAAACCAGTCATGCTCTGGACGATCCTTTCCTGGTACTGGCAACCCAGAACCCGATCGAACAGGAAGGAACCTATCCCCTGCCGGAAGCTCAGGTTGATCGCTTCATGCTTAAAGTCATCGTCAAATATCCTCAGAAAGACGAAGAACTCGACATCGTCAAACGCATGGCTCACAATGCCGCTCTGCCGCCGGTCAATCCGGTCATTTCCGCGGAAGACATCCGGCGTGCCCGCCGGACGGTGGATGATATTTACATTGACGAAAAAATCCACAAATACATCATTGATCTCGTGTTCGCCACGCGCGACCCAAAGGCCGTCAACCTGGCCGATCTCGCCGATCTGATTCATTACGGCGCCTCGCCGCGCGCTTCGATTTACCTGGCGCTGGCGGCCAAAGCCCAGGCCTTTATCGAAGGCCGCGGGTATGTCACTCCGGAAGATATTCGCGCCGTCATTTGGGATGTTTTAAGGCATCGCATCATTCTGACTTTTGAGGCGGAAGCCGAAGAGATTAACGTCGAAGAGATCATCCGGCGCATCATTGACACCGTTGAAGTTCCGTAATCTGTTCCGGTAAAAAGCGGTCGTCTATGCTTCCCAGGGAAATTCTCAAGCAGGTTCGTCAGATCGAGTTGCGCACGCGCCATCTCGTCAACGATGTTTTCAGCGGCGAGTATCACTCGGTTTTCAAGGGGCGCGGTATGGAATTTTCCGAAGTGCGCGAGTATCAGTATGGCGACGATATTCGTTCCATAGACTGGAATGTCACCGCCCGCTATGCCCACCCGTTCGTCAAAATCAATGAGGAAGAGCGCGAACTCAATGTAATGCTGGCCGTGGACGCCTCGCGTTCGGGCGCTTTCGGTTCGAAGGGTAAATTCAAGAACGAGATCGCGGCTGAAATTTGCGCACTGCTGGCCTTTTCCGCGATCAAAAATAATGATAAAGTCGGCCTGCTGATCTTCACCGATCAGATCGAAAAATTCATTCCGCCGCGCAAAGGTAAATCGCACACCCTGCGGGTCATTCGCGAAGTGCTTTATTTTCAGCCGGAATCGCCGCGCACCAGCCTGCACACCGGCCTGGAATTTTTACTGAAAGGTCTCAAACGCCGCTCGATTGTCTTCCTGCTGTCCGATTTCTACGATGATGATTACACCAAACCGTTGCGCATTCTGAATAAAAAACACGACGTGATCGCCATTCACCTTCAGGATGAACGCGAAAAAATTTTGCCACCGGTTGGTTTGCTGAATCTGAAAGACGCCGAAAGCGGCAGGGAGGTCTGGGTAGATACAGGCGACCGAACGCTGATGGAACGCTATGCCGAATTAGTCGGACAGCAACAGCAAAACCTGCTGAGTATGGCGCGGGGAATGAATCTGGACTGGATTCAGATTGACACTTCCGGCTCGTATGTTGATCCGCTGGTGGCTTTCTTCAAAATGAGGGAGCGTCGCTACCGCTAACCTGAAACCGTAAAAGGGATGCAGATGAATCGTCCGGGACAATATTTTATTTTAATAGTATTCATCGGCATTTTTGGCTTGCAGGTCGCGCCGGCGCAGGAAAATCAAATCGCCGTTGAAACTATAATTGATACGACTGTGGCAACGATTGGCGATCGGGTGCATCTGCGAATTAATCTGCGCTTTCCGCCGGGAACGGTTTTTGAATTGCCGCAAATCGAAAAAAGTCTCGGAAAATTTGAAGTTTTCGGCAATCGCCTCTCCGAGCCGCG
This sequence comes from uncultured bacterium, assembly GCA_964576275.1. Classification (GTDB taxonomy): domain Bacteria; phylum Fidelibacterota; class UBA2242; order UBA2242; family UBA2242; genus JAGNGI01. The sequence goes on from CAZNUN010000003.1 coordinate 171,546, forward strand.
CAAACAGGATCGGATGCTCGAACAGGACTGGGAATTAACGCTGGCGGTCTTTGACACCGGACAGGCCACAATTCCGGCTCTGGAAATCAAAGCCCGCAAGCCGGAGGATTCGACGGCCGTCTTGAGTTTTAAAACTGTGCCGCAGACCGTGCAAGTCTATTCCGTTTTGGCGCCAGACAGCCGGGAACTGAAAGATATCAAGCCTCCTTTCCGTCTGCGTCGCTATATTTCCGGCCAGACGATTCTGTTGATCGCTTTAGTTGGGTTGCTGGCAGGTGCGTATTGGTATTACCGGCGCTGGAAGAAAGCCCATCCGCCGGTGTTCATTGATGAGAAATTTCTCGATCCGCCCCACGTTGTAGCGTTGAATCAACTGAATGCCCTGAAAGAAGCCCTGGAGACCACGCCGGAAGGAGTGCGGCTCTTTTATTTCCGGATTTCGGAAATTCTGCGGGAATTTCTGGAGCGGCGCTTCTTCATCCGGGCGCTGGAAATGACCACTTCCGAGATTGCGGAAGCTTTTAATTACGTCGAAGTTGAAAAATCCGCAGCTGCGGAATGGAACGCGCTGTTGCCGGAACTCGATATAGTCAAGTACGCCGGGCAAATACCGGCACTCAGAGATATATTGACGGTATGGGAAAAAGCCTGCCGTTGTGTCGAACTCACGAAACACGAATCTTTTTTATGGAGGACGATGTGATTGAAGTACAGAATCTGGTAAAGCATTACGGGACTGTCAAGGCCGTGGATGATATTTCGTTCACCGTCGAACGGGGCGAGATTCTCGGCTTTCTCGGTCCGAATGCCGCCGGTAAAACCACCACGATGCGCATAATTACAGGTTTTATGCCATCTTCTGCTGGAACGGTCAAAGTTGCCGGCTATGATGTTTTCGAACAGGGTTTGGAAGTCAAGAAACGGATTGGTTATCTGCCGGAAAATCCGCCGTTGTATACCGATATGCGCGTGCGCGATTATCTGCGCTTTGCCGCCCGGATCAAAGGAGTCAATCCTAAAACTATCGATGTCGAAGTCAATCGCGTGGCCGAGCGCATGTCGGTCACCGGCGTCATGGATAAGCATATCAGCAAATTATCCAAAGGTTATAAGCAACGCGTCGGCTTTGCCCAGGCCCTGCTGAATAACCCGCCGGTGCTGATATTGGATGAGCCGACCAACGGTCTTGATCCGCGCCAGATTATCGAAGTGCGCGAAATAATCAAAAGCCTCGGCAGCGATCATACCGTCATTCTTTCGACTCACATCCTGCCGGAAGTCAGTATGACCTGCAACCGCGTTGCGATCATTAATGAAGGCAAATTGGTCAAGATCGACACGCCTGATAATCTAACGACGCAACTGCGTGGCTCGGAATCGATTTTACTGGAAGTCGAGGGGCCGGTGGCTGAAGTCCAGGCGGCTTTCAGTCAGCATAATCTGGTAACGGCCGTGTCCGCTCAACCCGGCCGGCGGGATGACCTGGCCGATTACAAGGTCGAAGCAGCGGTCGGCTCCGATATTCGGCGCGACCTGGCCGCCCTGGTCGTCAATCGCGGCTGGGGTTTACTGGAAATGAAATCCGAAAGCCTGAGCCTCGAAGATATTTTCCTGAAACTTACGACCAAAGAAGAGGAGGTCAACTGAAATGGGCAATTTACTGGCAATCTATAAACGGGACCTGAAGGGATACTTTTCTTCACCGATCGCCTATGTCGTCATCGGTCTTTTCCTGATCGTCACCGGGATTTTCTTTTATCTGATCCTGAACAGTTTTCTGCAGTACAGCTACGCGGTAATGATGCAGAGACAGGGCGCCACGGTGAATGTCAACCTGCAGATGATCCGCCCGTTCTTTTTGAACATGAGTGTCATCGTATTGTTCGTGATCCCGATGATCACGATGCGTAGTTTTTCCGAGGAGAAAAAGAGCGGCACGATGGAGCTCCTGCTGACCTCGCCGCTGACCAACTGGCAGGTGATTATCGGCAAATACCTGGCGACCTTTACGCTTTACTTTGTAATGGTCATGGTCACCTTTCTGTTTATGGTCTTCCTGTTCGTTTGGGGTAAACCGAATATGTGGCCGATTCTGATCAGTTATCTCGGAATTCTCCTGATGGGTATGGTTCTAATTGCCGTCGGGAATTTCATTTCTTCACTGACCGAGAACCAGATCGTTGCAGCAGTTGGAACGTTTGGCGCCACGATGCTTTTGTGGGTGATCGGCTTTGCCGGAGATTTTGCCGGTAAGGTGTTTGGTGAATTATTCAAATATCTTTCGATTGTCAACCACTTCGAGGATTTTTCCAAAGGGGTTTTCGACACCAGTCATCTGGTCTATTACCTCTCACTCTCTTTCCTGATGTTGTTTTTAACCTATCAGTCAATCGAATCTTCCAAGTGGAGGGGTTAAACCATGAAACTTTATAAATGGATTCTTACTGCCGGATTAATCCTGATCGCTTTAGGATTAATCATCTATTCAATTGTCAACGTCTGGAACTGGCAGATCATTGTGCTGCTGGCTCTGGGCTTTGGCGCCAGTGTTTTAGCGCTGATAAAACTGGACATCAAAACGATTCTGAAAAACCGGCGCGTGATCTACAGCGGGAACATGGCGCTGGTAATTGTCCTGGTGATTGCCATCATCGGGCTGGTCGATTTCTTCTTCGCCCGGCATAGCTGGCGGGTGGATACGACCGAGAGCGGGACATTCAGCCTATCTGATCAGACCCGCCGGGTTCTGAACGATTTGGATAAGGATGTCAAAATTCTGGCCTTTGCCAAGAATATCAATAAATCCAGTATCGAGGATCGGCTCGGCGAATACCGCCATTATTCCAAGCGTCTCGAATGGGAAATCATTGATCCGGATGAGAAACCAGGTTTGGCGAAGCAGTATAAAGTTAAAGATTATGGCAATCTGGTAGTGCTTTGCGAAGGTAAAGAGGAGCAGATTTCCAACTTTAGCGAAGAATCGATCACGAATGCGATCATAAAAGTCACCCGCGAAGGCCAAAAGAAAGTCGCTTTTCTGACCGGCCATGGCGAAGGCAATATCGCCAGTTCCGAGCGGGATGGCTTTAACAGGGCTAAGCAGGCAATCGAAGAGCAGAATTACACTGTCGAAGAAATCATTCTGGCCGACAAAGACTCCATCCCAGCAGATGTTTCCGTGATGGTGATCGCCGGCGCGGAGAAGCCGCTGTTCGACAAGGAACTCGATATGCTGACGAAATACATCGAAAACGGCGGTAGCAGCCTGTTCATGCTCGATCCGCGTCCCGCGCCCGGTCTGAGTGATTATCTGAAACAGTGGAAAATCGAAGTCGGCGACAATCTTATTATCGACGCCAGCGGTTTCGGCCGCATATTCGGCGCGGGCCCGGACATTCCATTGGTCTCCAACTATACCGATCATCCCATTGTGAAGGATATGAAAGGCGTAATGACTTTCTTTCCGATGACCCGTACAGTCGCCCGAATTGAATCCGAAGACCAGGGCGTCGAAGTCGAAGAACTGGCTCGTACCAGTCAGCAGAGTTTCGCCGTGAAAAATATCGAACAAATATACCGTACCGGCAAGGTCTCTATGGAGCCTGACGATCTACGCGGTCCGCTTTCGGTAGCCTGCGCCGCTACGGTGGACGCGACTGGTCAGCGCAAAGGCCGTATCGTAGCGGTCGGCGATTCCGATTTTGCGTCGAACGCTTATTTTAACAATCAGGCCAACGGCGATCTGTTTATGAATATAATCAGCTGGCTGCTGGCTGACGAAGACCTGATCTCGATCCGTCCCAAAGCTCCCGAAATCCGCACGATCGATATGACGCCCGGACAAACCAAGACGGTCATGTGGTTGACGGTAATAATTTTGCCGGCGATCGCTTTCGGAGTGGCAATCATGGTGTTTGTCAGGAGGAAATAGACATGCAGAAAGGCAGAACCACTCTGATCCTGCTGACCGTCCTGATAGTCTTGTTCGCGGTCATTTACTTCTTCGATGTCAAGGGCGGTGAAAAACGCGAAAAAAAGACCAAACAGGGCAATCAGCTCTTTCAAGCCGAAAAAGACAGCGTCACCCGGCTGATCCTCACCACCGCCGATAATCATATTGTCTGTGAGAAAAAAGGCGCGGAATGGATTATTACCAGTCCGGTCCGGACTCAGGGCGATGCCCAGACGATCGAATCCAGCCTGAGCGGTATTCTAAGCGCCAGCATCGAGCGAAAGATCGCGGACTCGACCTCCGATCTGAGCGCCTACGGTCTGAGCGAACCGCGCGGCCAGGTGCAGATAACCGCAGCCGGCGGCAGTCACGTCACCCTGATGATCGGCGATGATAATCCAACCGGCGACGTCATTTTTGTCAAACATCCCGTTTCACCGGCGGTCTATACGACCGCGAAGTCTCTCTGGAACAATGTGAATAAGAAGCTGTACGATCTGCGCGATAAAAAGCTCATGCACTTCCTCACCGATGACGTGCGCCGCATCAGCATCAACTCCCGCAGCAAGGGCAAGGTCAGCCTCGAAAAAATGAATGGCAACTGGCAGATCGTTTCACCCGCCAGCCTGCGCGCCAATGACAGCGAAGTCAAATCTTTCCTGAACCGCATGGCCAACGGCAAGGTGAAAAATTTCATTGCGGAGGAGCCGTCTGATCTAAAAAAATTCGGTCTGGAAAAACCGGATATAGCCATTCAGCTGGAAATCGGCGAAAGTTTGGCGCGCACCAGTTTCATCATCGGCGACACTGCTAAAAATGACAACGGCGGATTCTATGCCAAAGAAGAGACCCGCCAGCCGGTTTTCACAATCGAAAAATGGGCTCTGGATGGCCTCAATAAAAACGCCTTCGATTTCCAGGATAAAAAAGTGCTTGGCTATGACGGGAAAAGCGCCGACCGCATCGTCTGGCGCATCGCCAGTCAGGAATACGCCGCGATCAGAGTTGACAGTCTGAACTGGATGATCATGGCTCCGGAAACCCTGCAAACCGACCAATCCGCGATGAGCCGCTGGCTAAATGCTCTACGCGACTTCAGTGTGGATGAACTGGAATCCTATCAGCCTAAACCGCTGAACAAGTACGGCCTGGAAAAGCCGTATCTGCATTTATCTATTTATAACGGCAATGAAATGATCGGAACGATTCTGGTCGGTGATAAGACCGGCGAAAAATATTACACCAGGACCGGTCAGGCGCCCTACATCTACCGAATCAAAAAGAATAATTTCGAGCGTTTGTATAAAACGCCGGAGGATTTGGCCGCTAAAAAGCCCGCCGGATCGTCCGATTAAAAAAAAAGTTCAGACAGATACAATAAACAGTCTCTAAATTCGTCTATCAAGATGAAATGGAGACTGTTTTGACTAATAAACTTACCATCAGTTACGAACACGAAAAGTCTGGTCTGCTGCGCTATATTCGTTCGAAAATCAGTAATCTGCGGGACGCCGAAGACATTTTGCAGGAAGTCTTTTTACAGGCTCTGAAAAATATGAATGTCATGGAACCGGTTGACAATCTGCTGGGCTGGCTGTACACCGCCGCTCATAATCGGATCGTAGATTGGTATCGTCACCGGAAGACCGCCGAAAGGTTTGAAAGCGATCTGACGAAGGAATTGTTCGGCGAGGCCGATCCGAACCTACTGGACGGAGCTGATCAGGAGTTATTAATGGAGCAAATTTACGCCGCTATCAACGAATTGCCTGAAGAACAAAAACGCGTCGTTATTTTGCAATCCCTGCATGAAATGACTTTTCAGGAAATTGCGGAAATGGAAGGCGTTTCGATTAATACGTTGCTGGCCCGTAAGCGCTATGCCATTAACTATCTCCGTAACCGTCTGGCGGATTCGGAATTATTCCATGATAAATAATGAAAGGAGTTACGATATGAATTCGCACATTGTAAATCATCACCGGCCGGTACGTTATATTGTCTGGGGGATCGGAGGGTTGGCGCTCGCCGCCGCGGCCGCTTTCTTCTTCGGTTTTATATTGATGCTGTTATGGAACTGGCTGATGCCGGCGATCTTCGGCCTGCCGAACATTACCTTCTGGCAGGGATGGGGATTGGTGTTACTGACGCATATTCTTTTCAAGGCCGGACCTCACGATCATTTTCACGGGCACAATTCGGATGATTTCAGGAAGAAATTCCACGAGCGTCTGAAAAAACATGGGCCGCATTACCCTGAAACCAATACGGATGAAACGTCCGCTGTCTAACCCGGAAACCTGCGAGCCTGCCATGTCAGCCGAACACTCAATCCTTGGTGCGCAAAAACACTTTCGGAATAATGCCGGCTGGCTGATTGCCCTGGAAATTTTTATGGCGGTGTGGGCGGCGGATGTTTTCTGGTTGAGATGGACGACCTTTGCCTCCGAACTGGTTCCGGAATCTGTGGTTTTCGCATTAGGGTTTTCGCTGTGGTTGAGCGCCGGATTGTTGCTGATCAGTGACTATTTCGGAAGGCTGGTTAAGCGGCCGGTTTTACTGGCGGCTTTACTGGGCGCTCTCGGCCTCGTGATTGTCAGCCTTTCGCTGGCGGCCCTGGCGGTCTGGTTGATAATTTTGTATTTTCACCACTGGCGTTTATGCTGGTATCTCTTGACGGAAGAGGCCGTTTCTTTAAACATTTTTGGCGGAGGTGAATCATGAATACTCCATTGCAGGAACGCAACGGCGAGCATCCCCTTGGTGACCTCGGGCAATTGATCGCTTTAGTGATTTTTATGGCTGTCTGGATTGGCGATTCATTTTGGCTGAGATGGACCACCTTTGGATTGGAAACGATCCCGAACGTCATCCGGATGGCAGTGGCTATTCCGATCTGGCTGCTGGCCGGAATCTTAATCAAGGTCAGCCATTACGTGGTGCATGCCGAAAATCGTCCGGCCGGAGTAATTTCCCAGGGTGTATTTAAATATGTCCGTCACCCGGTGTATCTTTCGGCGCTGCTGGTTTATCTTGGATTAGTCGTTTCGAGCCTGTCGGTCGCGGCCCTGGTGGTTTGGCTGCTGATTTTGGTCTTTTATAATTACATTGCCGTCTACGAGGAACATCTGCTGATCGCCAGGTACGGCGATGCTTACCGGGCTTACCAGCGTCGCACCGGCCGCTGGCTGCCGAAACTGAAAACCCGCTGAATTAATTTACTCGTTAAATTTATCCACCGGTCGCGATCACCTGACGCGGCCGGTTCTTATATGTAACATTGTTACGGCACTTCTTTATTTATCCGGTTGGAAAACCCGCAACCCTCTTTTAAGTGACGAACAATCCGTCAGAGCCGGATTTCGCTACGCTCAACGAGTGACGAGTAACTAGTGAACTCGCAACCCGTAACTCGTAACCCGTAACCCGCAACTATTCCGCCAGACTGCCGGCGACGATATTGGCGACTTTGGCGCGCAGCGGACCGGCATCCCCGTCCGGCAGATGCACGCGGTTGGTCAGGATAATGATGAAAGTTTGCGTAGCCGGATCAATGACGACGGATGTGCCTGTAAAACCGGTATGCCCGAAAGCTGTTTTAGGCAGCAGGTCACCCATCAAAGAATAATGCGAGACGTTGACGCCCCAGCCCAGGCTGCGTTCCGAAAAGGCAAAGTCGGGATAGACTGTGCCGATCAGCTTGACCGAGAGCGGTGAAAGGATGTGCGTTTTGCCATAAGTGCCGCCGTTTAAAATCATCTGGCAGAAAATCGCCAGGTCGTCGACGCATGAAAAGAGTCCGGCGTTGCCGGAAACACCGCCCAGCAGTTGGGCCAGCGGGTCGTGGACTTTGCCACGCAGCGGATTGCCGTTCATGACTTCGGTCGGTACGATGCGGGGCAGCAGGTCAGCCGGCGGGAGATATTGCGTGCTGGTCATGCCGAGTGGCAGGAAAATGTTTTCGCGCGAGAACTGGGCAACATTTCGCCCGGAAACGCGCCGGACGATTTCGCCGAGCGTAATGAATCCGAGGCAGCTGTAAGCATACTTATCGCCGGGCGCACTCCGCTTTTTAATGGTGGCGATAGTTTGAATCAGCTGATCGTAACATGGCTCACCGTATTTTTCACGCAGCGCAGCGGCGTTTGTGTAAGGCGGCAAACCGGAGGTATGCGTCAGCAGGTGGACGATGGTCGGAACTTCAGCCGTATCGCCATTTTCGGCGACGAATGGGAGGAAGTCCGGAATGTACTTCGTGACTTTATCAGTCAATCGGATCTGGCCGGATTCGATCAGCATCATCACAGAAGTAGTGGTGGCGACGGATTTGGTGACCGAAGCCATGTCGAACAGATTATCAGCGGTCATCGGTTCTTTCTGAGGGACGATTTGAGAATTGCCATAGGCTTTGCGGAAAACCACGTTGCCGTTGCGGGCGACCAGGATGACGGCGCCCGGTATATGCCCGGCGGCGATTTCGGAAGTGACCGCGTCGTCGATTTTCTGCAGGCGCATGGCGTCGACACCGGTTTTTCCGGTCGGTTTATATTGCAGCAGGCGACCGCTATCGGCCTGACCCAATCCGAGGGCGGTATTCAATGCTAAAAGTAATCCGGTGATCAGAATTCGTTGCGATTTCATTTTCATTCTCCAGTAGAATTATCTTAATGAATCGATAGGAATATCCAGATTAGGCTTTCCTTCATATCCCTTGTAATCGAAGTGCCACCATTCGCTGGGCAGCGGAGTAAAGCCGTGGCGGACCATCGCATCTTCCAGAATCTGGCGGTTGCGGAGAGCTTCAGGAGGCAAATCCATATAATTGCGCCGGGCTTTGGCGGAGAAATTATCAAATTCGGTCGGCATTAAAAGCGGTTTGCCATTCAAATCCAGCAGGCTGACATCGACTGCATATCCGCGATTGTGACGGGAGCCCGTGGCGGGATCGGCCACGAATTCCGGATTGGGCAAAATCCCCCACATTATTTTCTGGACGGAGAGCGGTCGGTAACCGTCAAATACGACGAGCTGATAGCCCTGCTCTTTCAGGTCTTGCTGAACTTTAGCCAGGGCTTTGGCGGCCGGTTTGACCAGAAAACAGCGCGCGGAAGGATAAAGCACTTTGCCGACGAAATTATTGTCGGTGGCGTAGCGAATATCAAGCACGACATCGGGAATAACCTGATTCAGTTCGACCAATTGTGGCAGGCGGTCACATTGAATAGTCGTGAAAACTAAAAAGGCCGCCAGTATGATACGTAGCAATTTCACATTGCCGGATAAGTTGGATTTTTTCATAATGCCTCTCATTATATCAATAGTTTAATGGTCGGGAGGCGGGAAAGCAAATTTTTCACCGTTGGAAATATTTAAATAATAGATTATCTTCAGGGCAGTTTTGGTGAAACTGTGAAGATGAAGGTCATTGAATCAATATTGCAGAAAAGTCTGAATGAGCGCAACACCCGAAAGATCGCCCAGTTTAATCCAGGGCTGATGGGTGACCAGGATTCCCGCGTTCGCCTGCTGATTTGTCTGCCGTTCGATTATGCTCATTTTTACACGGCACTCAGGGTATTTTTACCGGTAATCCGGCAGCATCCGGCCATCAGCAGGCTGGTTGTTACCCAGGCGCTTTTTCCATTGATTAAAGAGATTGATCCTGATCTGCTGATTCCATTGATTGTTACCCGGATCGATGAAGCCGGATTCCCGACGGATCCGGACTTATTGGCGATAATGAGCGCCGAATTAGTAGTAGCAATCGACCTAAATCTGAGGCCTTCGGTGACCTCGGCCGCCATCGTGGCGCGCAGCCGGGCTCATATCCGGGCTGGCTTTCAGACCGAATTCTCGGAGGATTTGTTCAATTTGATCCTGACCTGTAAGTCTGACAATCTGGTGGAGAATGTCTATAGGCGCATTTGGACATTGGTACAACCGGAAATCTTGAAGTCCATATAAAAATTACTTGACGCACAAGCCTTCGGCGTGTATATTTAGCGCCATAAAAAAGGTGATAATAGATGGAAGATTTAGTTTGTCCCGAATGTGGCGCCCCTCTCAAAGAAGAAGAATTGAAAGAGTCTCTGATCTGTCCGCATTGCAAAACCAATTTACGGGATTCCAAATATCTCGACTTTCTGGAACTGTTGGTTTATTACGACATTGTAGACGACATTGATTTTTTCGATATGAGTCTTTACGGTGAAGAAATGCTTAAAAACGAGCGCGAAGACTACGACGAACCGGACATCGATCCCTCCAAATTTGAGAAGAAGAAAGAGGTCTGGGATGAATTCGAGGACGACATCGAATTGAACGAAAATTTATCCGAAGAAACCGAAGAAACCGAAGATCCCTGGAACCTTGTGGACAACGACATTCCCTTTGAGGATGACTGGAATGAAGAAAATGATGACCGTGAGCGGGATGATTATTAATATGATGTGAAGGAAAAATGAACACACCTAAACCGGTCCAAATCCAAATTGAATTGCCAGAGGCGAAAGCAGAAGGCAATTACAGCAATTTTACCGTAATATCCCACTCCGGGGCCGAATTTGTACTCGATTTCGCGCGCGTCATGCCCGGCACACCCAAAGCTGTGGTCCAGAGCCGTATTATTCTGACTCCGATCCATGCCAAGACCCTGTTGTTTACCCTGCAGGACAATATTGCCAAGTTCGAATCCAAATTTGGGGAGATCAAGCTTCCCGAAAAGGAAGCTTATCTGCCTTTCGGTTTACCGCCGGAAGATACCAGCAAGTTGCCGAACTGACCGGCGCCATATTTTTTAGCCTTTATAGATTTTCCCTGAAGAAAGCTACCGCCTTGCGGAAAAGATCGTACTGATCGGCGCTTTTTCGAATCGTGCTGCTTTCCCACGGATAGAGATTAAAGTCAACTTTCTTGTGTCTGGCTAACAGCTCGGGGAGCAGACGATTGGCTTCGATCAATTCCGGCAGGCAGCTGGCGGCTCCTTGAACCATGAGGAAACGTCCACCCAGATAATGGTAATATTTGTGAGGATCGATATCGGCAGCAATCTGCTGATCGTCAAGTAGTAAATTCGTCAGATAGCGCAGGTAATTACTTTCCGGATGCGACCATTCCAGGGCGCTGGTCACGGCGAACCCAGTCCGGAAAACCGTCGCCTCTTTGAACATCGCCATGGTTGCCAGATACCCGCCGTAACCCCAGCCGCAAATCCCGGCGCGGGCTAAATCGACATAATCTAATTTGCCGATGTTATCTAAAACCGCCCGCAGATCTGATAGTTGCACGGACAGCGGGTCCTGGATTCCCGGCTTAACAGTCAGAGTGGCAGCGGTTCTCAGGTCGGTATATTCGATCGCCACGACCACATAGCCGTTGTTGCTCAGGATTTGATAAAAGAATATATCCGGGCGCCAGGCTTCCGTTGTGACTTCTACACAGTCGATGCCGTTCAGCACAATGATGACGGGATATTTGCGGGCGACCAGATTGCCGTCCGGCAACCACATACGGTAATTGATAAGGCGTCCGGTCAGCGGATTTATAGCCGCGCCGGATTTGGGAAGTTTGTTTCGGAAGGTGCCGGCAGGAGCCAGCGGGCGTTTCGTAATCGGATTCATTTTACTTTGCGGAGCGGCTTCGATCCAATAAAGTTCGGGAGGGGTGAGCTGATCGGAAAAGACCTCGACGATTTTTTGACCTGAATTGGAAAGTCGGAAGCGGTAATCACCGCCGCGATACGAGACAGGAGCTATCTCGCCGGTTTTCAGATGGGCGAGGTATAATTGCAATTGGTCGGGCCGGTCTTTGGTTCCAGTAAAATAGACCGTTTGACCGGCGGCGTCGATAGTGTAATTTCGTACGTTCCATTTACCGCGGGTCAGGGCATTATATCGTCCGGTTTCCACCTCCAGAGTATATAGGTGATTGAAAGAATTGTTTTCAATGCCGAACAGGATTTTCGCTTCCGGTTCGATCCAGTAGAGCTGGTAGCCGAAATCCGCCACCCGGTTTTCACGGATTTCACGATATAGAGTATCCATACGGCTGTCTATCAGATCGATGAGCACCAGGCAGCGTTCCAGTAAATTTTTTGAAACCGATTCAAAGACGAGATTCTGATCGTCGGGAGACCAGATAAAATTGCGCACTATGGAAAGGCGGTTTGGGGGATTTTTAATCACAATTTCGTCCTGCGCGCCGTTTGTAACGTTTACTATTTTAAAACGCACCGCGTTATCTTGCTGGTCCGAAGCTAGACAAATGGCGATCCGGTCGCTGCGATGCGACCATCGATAATCAGTTATTTGTAAACCGGTCCGGGAGTCAGAGTAACCACTAATCCTGATTTCCGGAAGGACGGCTTGGGCTTTGTCGGCCGTCAGATCGTACAGAACCAGCGCGCCCTGCCTCCCGTAGGTCAGATATTTTCTGTTTGGCGACAGAGACACCGGACTTTCGCATTGGGAAATTCCTTCAATCCGCCGTAATGTGCGTTCATGTAAAAGACCGGCGATCCAAATGTCACCCTGGAATTCAAAACATAGACTGCGGTTAGTTAACCAGGCGACCGTGCCGATTGCCGGAAAATCGAGATTCAATTCCGGGTTGAAACTGGTCAGTCGTTCGAGCTGGCCGGTCAATGGATTAGCGACCCACAAGTTGCGAAATTCCTCACCCTGATCGTTCCATAAAAATGCAATCAGCGAATCATTTGGCGACCAGATCATCTGCTGCGGGTCCGCCCCTGACTGATAGGGCGGTGAGAAGAGCATCTGCAGGTCGGGCGGATCCGCGGCGGTGGCTATCGTTCCGCAGATCATCAATATTGCCAGGAATTTCCTCATCCTACACCTCGATTCGTATGGTTGCCAGAGATCATTCGCTCAGTTGTTCGGCGCCGTTTTTTCTAACCAGAAGATGCATTGAGCGTGAAAAAACCGCAGCGGTTTGCGCATTTTTACGACTTTCAGACCGCAGTCCTGCAGTTCGGTTTCCCACTGTTTACGCGCGATCAGAGTCATACGGCGCTTGCGGCCTGAAAGCACTTGGGTCAGGCGATGAAAACCGGATTCAAGATAAACGGATACGATCAGCGTCCGACGAGAGACACGGGTGAGCTCTTTTAGTAATGTCACGCGTTCGGCGCTGGTTTTAAAATGCTGCAAGAGTCGGAAATTGAACACGACGTCTACCATGTTGTCGCAAAACGGCAGACAATTGCCGTTGGTGACAACCGACATGCGGATATCCAAGTTGCAGCGCTGCTGATAGATTAAAGCATACAGGTTCAGGTCGCCGTTGATCACACTGAAGCCGTATTTTCTGAAAAACTGGGTAAACCGCCCGTAGCCGGCCGGCATGTCGAGTAAAGTTTGTTTTGGTCCCGCCAAATCCTTCAGATAATCGTCTATGATGTGTTGTTCGCGCCAGGAAATCAACCGCTGATCCAAGTGTAGATAGCGGCTGCGGGCATAATTTTCAACGGCTTCGACGCTCTGCCAGGTGACGGCATAGGCTGGGCGCGGGTCTGACGGTTCGGATTTACTCAATTTAGTCCACTGTTACGATTTGTTTGATAATGACGCGCCCATTTTACACACAATGATAAAATTAGTCAAATGATTTAAAATCGGTGACTGCAATCTGTCGCAAAGCGAAATTATGGAAATTGCATGGCCTCAATTCCGCAGTCTGAAGATCACCGGAATGGCGATGTATACTCCGACGTTGCGATCACGCTGCTGAGCCGGAATGAAACGAACTTTCCGGATAGCGTCTATGGCGGCTTCTTCCAGCCCGGTGTTCGGCATGCCTTTTAAGACCGAGCATTCGGTGACTTCGCCGCGCTTGTCAACGAAAGCCCGTATAACGACCGTCCCCTCAATGCCGGCTTCCTGGGCAATCGCCGGGTAGATTATATTTTTTTGAATGGCTGCGTATCCACCAATCGGCTCCGGATCTTTATCATAAACAATAAAGGTATCACGAAGAATTCCAGCCTCCGGCGGCAGGGGCGGCGGCGCATCCCAGGGTTGATAGGATCCGAAATTGACCGGTTCGAGAGTAATATCGGGAGATAAATCCGGCTCATCAGAAGGTAGCGGAAGTGACGGGCGGGCGGGTGGTTTGGACGGCTCGGTGGGATTATCGACTATTGGAGGAGTGACTGTCGTAATAATTATTGGTGGGGTCCGCATAACGACCTCGTTCTTTTTGACTTTTGGAAAGGCCAACAACAGAATGATCAGTATGACAAGTATTCCAACCAGAGCCAGACGCAAGACCAATGGCTGGCTGGTTTTCAAATCATTTTTTGATTTCATCTTAACCTCCCGGTTTTAATTGATAGCCGAACTACATCTGAATATTAGAGATGAAAGATGAAAATATCAAGATACAAAAAAGGCGAAGAGAAATCTTCGCCTTTTCCCGAATTTTTAAGATGTTTCTATGTCTTGAGTTTGAAAATTACCGGGATCGAAATATAGACGCCGACATTGCGGTCTCTTTGTTTAGCCGGTTTGAAACGGGTTTTTTTGATTGCGGCGATGGCGGCTTCCTCAAGGCCGGTATTGGGCATGCCTTTGAGGATTATACATTCGGAAACCACGCCGAATTCATTGACAAAGGCCTGCACGACAACGGTGCCTTCGATGCCGGCCTCCTGAGCGATTTCAGGATAGACGATATTTTTTTGAATGGCGGCAAATCCGCCCATCGGTTCCGGGGCCTCATCGTAAGGAATGAACCTGACGCGTGGACCTTCGTCGCCACTCTGCTGTTCCGGTGGGGGCGGCGGGGCTTCCCAGGCAGTATAGGAATCAAAGTCAGTTGTCTCGTCAATTGTAATATCTTCGGACAGGTCTTCGTTGTCTGATTCGATCGGAATTGAAGGCCGGGAGGGTGGCTTGGCCGCTTCGATCTTCTGTTCGATCTGGGGCATTTCAGTAGCCTCGATGACAAATTCGACTTTCCGTTGCTCAACCACGCCTTTTTCAAATTTTGGGAAAGCCAGCATTATGCCGGTGATCAGAACCAGACTGGAAACTAACCCGATCCGCAACATCAGAGGTTGGCGTAATTTTAAACTTGCTTCGGGTTTTTTTCTTAGTATCATGCTATTGTCCTTAAATAGCTGTTTTGGTGGAATAATTAACTTTCAGGGCGTCCGCAAGGCGCAGCTCCTTGTGGATACTGCTCATCAGTGACATATTCACCCTTTCATCCGCTCGGATTGATACGGTCAGCTGCGGATCGTTTTCACGTTTTTCGTAGAGAATCATTCTAAGACTGTTAACATTGACTAATTTACCGTCGATAGAAATCAATTCTTCCTTAGAAACCCAGAGTTGGGTCACGTGCACTTTCGAAGTCAGTTTTTCGATCTGCTTGGCTTTTGGCATAATGACCGGCAGGCCGGAATACTGGCGCATAACCGAAGAAGCCATGAAGAAAAAGATCAACATGAAGACAATATCCGGCATCGAGGAGGTGGGAATTGCAACATTTACTTCTTTTTTATGTTTAAAGGCCATTAATCAAACTCCTCTATTCGGCGATCGAGATACGGGTGGCCTTGGCCTGCTTAAGCTGGTCGAGCACCTCGATATATTTATCGTAGCGGCAACGGGGGTGAGCTTTTACGGAAAAGATCATTTTATCATTATTCGCAAGGTAACCTTCACAGATTCCTCTGATGCGATTGATTTCCACTTCTTTTATCTGTCCGAGATGCCCAACCATAACCGCCCCCTGGGGATCGATTGTGATTGTGGTAATGTTTTGCTTCGGAATTTCGACGGGAGCGTCGCCTTCCGGAGGAAGGATCAGCCCGATTCCTTTATCGGTGTCAATCGTAGTAGCCACCATAAAGAAAATCAGCAGGAGAAAGGCAATGTCGGCCATCGACCCGGATGGAATCTCAACTTTGCGCATTCCCTTTTTTTTCATCAGAGCCATGATTAATCTCTGTTCTCCTTTTTATCGTCTATATTTGTCAGGGTTTCCAGCAGGCTCATGGTACTCTCTTCCATTTCAACTACGATACCATCCACCCGAGCGGTAAACAGGTTGTAAGCAATCTGCATCGGTACTGCGACGATCAGACCAAAAAGAGTCGTTAAAAGAGCTTCCGAAATACCACCGGCCACGATCGCGGGTGAAATGTCATTGGCGGCTGCGATCGCATCGAAAGCGCCAATCATACCGGAAACAGTTCCGGCGAATCCCAGCATCGGCGCTAAAGTGATGACAGTAGCCAGCCATATCATACCTTTATCAAGGAAGGCCATCTCGACCGTACCGGCGCTCTGAATGGCTTTTTCGACGGCTGCCATTCCGGAGTTCATTTTCTCAAGCCCGGCATGGAAAATCTCGGCGATCGGGCCGGGAGTGCTTTCGCACAATTGCAGCGCTTTCTCGACGCCATCTTCTTTGACGACCTTTGTAACTTTGGGAACGAAGCGTTTGGTAGCCCACGAGGCTTTAGCTAAGGTGTAAATTCTTTCAATTGTAACCATTAGTCCAAATACCATTAAAGCCAGAATCGGCCACATGAACATTCCGCCTCTGAGAAACAGTTCAACCATTATTTATTTACCTCCATAAAATATAACTCATACTTCCAATTTGTAAATGCCGAATATTTTAAGCCAATATTTTTAAAAAGTCAATACAATTTTCCGACGAGAATTACATTTATCGACGCTTCGGGATCATTCGACGGGCTTCGCTCAGATATTTGACGCCTTCGGCTACCTGGTTGTCGGACAGACGCACGATCCGGTAATATTCATCGTAGCCCCAGTAACTGCGTGCGATCTCGGCCTTGATTAAAATTTTCAGATAATCCTTGTCTTTTTCGATTTGCGAGAGGTCAAGGTCCTTGATCTTTTCCTTGGCCATTTTAGTAAACGCCTCGAAATTTTGATCGCTCAGGCTATATTTAAGGTAGAAATTTCTGCGGTCATTGGCCCGGTCTTTATTCTTTTTAACGAAATCGGAAGCATATTCGAACACAACCCGCGAGGAATGTCCCAGCAATTTGTAGGTCTCCTTGCTGAGAACCCGGTCATATTTTACGGCGTAATCGGGCGTGATACCACCACCGCCGTAAACCGTGCGTCCGCCGATCGTGCTATATTTCGGACGATTCTTCAGCGAGTCTTTAGCCGCCAGCAGGCTGTCGCGGTTGTCTTCATTAAAAGTGTCATAATAGTCGTCGATCTTGCCGTCGTAAGGACGTTGAATGAGACGGCCGCTGGGAGTGTAATAACGTGCCACGGTAACCCGGACGGCCGAACCGTCGCGCAATGGATACTGGCGCTGTACCAATCCTTTACCGAAACTGGTTTCGCCGACAATAATACCGCGGTCCAAGTCCTGAACCGCACCGGCTACGATTTCACTGGCGCTGGCCGAACCGCGATTGATCAGGACAACCAGCGGTATATTTTCGAACGGCTCGGTGCGGCTGGTGAAAAATTCCTCATTGGCGCTCGGAATCCGACCTTTTGTGTATACAATTTTCTGGCGGCCACCGATGAATTTATCGGTTATCTCGACAGCTTGTTCAAGATACCCCCCGCTATTACCGCGCAAATCAAAAATCAGGCGCTGCATGCCTTCGTTGGATAATCGTCTCAATGCTTGTTCGACTTCCGTGCTGGTTGTTCCGCTGAAACGATTCAGGAAAATATATCCGGTACTGTCGTCCAACATGAAAGCCGCTGAGACACTATAGAGCGGGATTTCGTCGCGGATGATTTTGACATCGAAATCAGCCTGACCCTGGCGGCGAATGGTGACGGTTACTTCAGAACCCTTCGGCCCGCGCAACTTTTTCTGAACATCGTCACGGCTGATCCGGTAAGCAGACTCATCATTGATTTTAACGATCTTGTCGCCGACTTCCAGCCCGGCGCGTTCAGCCGGTGCGCCAGCGACCGGCGAGATTACGGTAATATAGCCGTCCAGAATGTCGAATTCGATGCCGATTCCCTCGAATTTTCCGGTGAATTGCTCGTTCAGATTGTCTAATTGTTTCGGTTCGATGTACACCGAGTGCGGATCTAATTCCTCCATCATGCCGCGGTAAGCGCCTTCCATGACTTTATTCCAGTCGGGCGATTCGACATAGTTATCGTTGACGATCCGGATGATCTCCTGGAGGACATTCAGTTTTTGATAAAGATCATTTCCGGAAGCGATAATGGCTTTTCCCAGAGGAGAAATGAATAAAAATATCAGTAAAACAACGGCGATAATCACCGGAAGAGTGGCTTTGCGCATGATTTTTTCCAATTTATTTTGTGAATTAAGATTCATCCAGTTTAAAAATTTTCCGTGTCTAATTTAAACGTTCCAAGCCGTAAAAGTTGCCGGTTATTTTTTTCAGAACAGATCTATGACCTTTTTGGCGATGGCTTCCAGCAGGGCTCGTTCAGCATTACCAAAGCGTGCGGGACGATGCGAATCGATGTCAAGTTCGCCTAAAAACGTACCGTTTTTTATTATTGGGATGACGATCTCGGAGCGAACGTCCAGACTACACGCCAGATAATTCGATTCGGCGCTGACATCGGCAATATTGATGGTATCCAGGGTCACGGCAGCCTGTCCACAGACTCCGCGACCGAAGGGTATGCGGACATGCTCGGTCGGCGCGCCGGCGAACGGTCCGAGAACCAGTTCCCGGCATTTATGATCGCTCAGATAAAAACCAACCCAGTCGAAATCTTCGATATTAGTTTTGAGATAATGGCAAACTGCCAGCAGTTTTTCATCCCGGCTGCTACGACTGTTCAATATCCGCCGGATAGCATTCAGCGGAGCACGGGAGGATTGCGGGGCGGCTGACTTTTTCAAATTTTAATGAAAATTTTCCTCTTATACAGAATCAAGGCCAATCCAAACCAGATCAGAATATAGCAGCACGCCCAGAGCAGAGAAGCATTCATTGGTGATAGCAAAGGTTGGAAATAATTATTGTAAAGGAATGTTTTCAGGGCGATCGGATTGCCTTCCGGACCGGGAACTTTCCACCAGTAAACCAGGGCGCGGGCGGTCAGACTTGACAGGGCATATACCGTAATGGCATTCGATCCGAAAATGACAAACGGCTGCGCCCAACCTTTGTAGCCGCGAATGTCTATCAGCCAGTAACACATGCCCAGAAACAGCAACGCCATTCCGGCCATGAAAACAGTATAGGATGGCGACCAGAGGTTTTTGTTGATCGGGAACCAGATGCCCAGGATTTCGCCTAACACCAGACCGATGATTCCAAAGACAAACAGACCGGTGACCTTTTCGTAATCATTTTTAGTGGTCCGGAGCCAGTGCGCCGTCAGTACCCCGAAGAGCACCGAAGAAATCGCTGGAATTGTACTTAATATACCTTCCGGATCGAATCCGGCAGCTGGAGCGCCGCTCCAGGTGTGACCGGCTAATAGTTTTGAATCAATCCACCAAGCCAGATTACCCATGGTATTCTGGTGTGTCGTCGGATCGGTGATCAAGGCTAAGACGCCTGCACCATAGCCTGGCACCGGTACTAATTTCATCAGTAGCCAGTAGACAACCAGAAATCCAATCGCTAGGTAAGCCTGCCCTTTCACACTGCAATTCAGTACGATGATAGATGCAATGCAGTAAGTGACCGCAATTCTTTGCAGTACTCCCGGAATCCGTAGTTTGGACCAATCGAGACCTTGAAGGGCACTGCCGGCCAAAATCAACGCCAGGACGATCAAGGTCCACTTCAGGGTTTTCAGATAATTCGTTTTAATGTCAGACTTGACTGCAAACTTTACCGTAAGATAAGCTGCCCAACAGATTAGAAACAATCCACCGAAAATTCTAAGAACGAGCGGAGGAATTCCTTTAAATGCCGTCAGATATAAGCCGATTAAAAACAGTAAGGCGGTGCGTTTCAGAATTTTCAGATAGAGGCTGACGGCGGGAGCTCCGGAAGACTGTCGGTTTGCGAAAGCATAGACGATCGCTACTCCGACGATGAAAAGGAAAAATGGGAAAATGAAATCGGTAGGCGTCCAGCCATTCCAGGCGGCATGTCGGAGTGGTGGATAGATCGCACTCCAGGTGCCCGGATTGTTAACCAAAATCATTCCAGCAATCGTGATACCCCGGAAAGCATCCAGCGAAATGAGACGGTTTGATTTTTTTATCAGGTTCGGTTCGCTCATCTGTCAGTCCTCCAGTGATTGATTAAACTTTCTTTAAATTTTTCAGAACACCCTGGGCGGCAAATATGCCGGTTACGGCAGAATAAACTATCCCACGGCTATGGCCGCTGGCATCGCCTGCGACGAAAAAATTCTTCAACGAAGTTTCAAGGTTGGGCGTAACCTTGTATTTTGTGTCGTAAAACTTGATTTCGGGCGCGTACAGTAAAGTGTTATTGGACATCAGGCCGGAAATGATTTCGTTGAGCGTATTTAAACCTTCGATCAGGTTGGTTATGATCCGGTGTGGAAATGCCATGGCAATATCGCCGGGAGTGACGTCTTTCAGGGTCGGAATGGTGGCCGACCTTCCGATGCGCTCCCAGGTCGAGCGACGCCCGGAAACGAAATCCGTCAGACGTTGGATGATCGGTTTGCCGCCGCCAATTGTGGTTGCCAGGCGGGCGATGTCACGCCCGTATTTTGTCGTGTCTTCGACCGGATCGGTCAGCATCACGCGTGAGAGCAGAGCAAAGTTGGTATTTTGAGTTTTGGAATTCCACTTGGCATGACCGTTAACCAATACGAAGTCATCGAATTTTTCAGGAACAATATATCCACTCGGATTGGTGCAGAAAGTGCGTACCAAATCGTCGTATGATTTGGTGTAGAGGCGAAATTTAGCATCGTACATGACGGCGGCGATCGGTGCGTAAATGACATCTGGAAATTCGACCCTCACGCCAACATCGATCGGTCCATACATCGTGCGGACTCCGAGGCTATGAGCTTGTTCACGCAACCAGTAGGCGCCAGCCCTTCCAGGTGCAGCGATGACGGCCTGGGCGGTAAAAGTTCGCCCATTACTGGTTAATTTGAACCATTCGCCCTCCTTGGTAATCGTATCGATACAGGTATTGGTAAGAAAACTTATACCCCGGTCTGTCAGTCGTTTATAAAACTGTTGAATGACATCTGGTAACCGGTCGGTGCCGATATGACGTTGTTTAGCGAAAATGAATTCGACGCCGGCAGCATGCGCCGATCGCAGTAGATCCTGATATACCTGGCCGTTTTCTCCGGAGTAGCCGCCAGTTACACCCAGCGAGGAAAAGATATCATCGACTTTTTGGATAAGTTCTTCCACTTCATGAGAATTGCGGCCGAAGCTGTCGGGTTCGCCTCCAATGCGGTGAGTAAGGTTAAGCTTGCCATCGGAAAATGCTCCGGCTCCACCGATGCCGAAATTGGTATCCCGACGCTTGAGAGGCTCATCGCCGCGATCTATTACCAGGACCGAAAGTCCCTGGCCGGCTAAAGTTTCAGCCCCAAAAAGCCCGGTCGGTCCAGCCCCGATTAAAATGACATCAAAAGTTTCAGGATGTTTCATGTGACGATTTCAATCAAAATTATTATACTTCAGAGCGCTCAAAAAATAGCAATGGAAATTAGGAAAGATTTTGAATTAATCCACTATTTTATAGCATCTGTTGTTGCATTTGACGTTGATGATTAATAAACTTAAACGTTTTTTTGTGTTATATTGCGGATAATGGCTTCGATCATAATTATAGATGATGATATAGGTATTCGCGACCTGCTAAAGGAATCGCTGGAATCTGGCGGACACGAGACAATCGGATTTTCTTCCGCCGAAGAAGCCTTGCAGCATCTGGATAAATATGATCCGGAACTGATCTTGCTGGATTTAAATTTACCGGGAATGCACGGTTTCGAATTTTTGGAAAAAGCCCAAAACTGGAATCTAAATGTGCCCGTTGTAGTCGTAACCAGTAACAGCGACGTCGCTTCGGCTGTCAAGGCCATGAAACTGGGCGCGTTCGATTATATCTGCAAACCGTTCAATCTTGAAGAACTGTCTTTTATAATCCAAAAAGTCATCGATAGCAGAATTAAAGACGATCATATTGCATACCTGCGCCGTAAGAGTCAATATTCCGATTTTGAACGCATCGTCGGTGACAGCGCTCCGATGCGGGAAGTGTATAGGTTTATCGATCAGGTCGCCAGTACCGACAAGACCACCGTTTTAATCCGTGGTGAGACCGGAACCGGCAAGGAATTGGTTGCCAAGGCTATTCACTATCAGAGCAACCGCGCCAATAAACCATTTATCGATATCAATTGTTCAGCATTCAACGAAAATCTACTGGAAGCCGAGTTGTTTGGTTATGAGTCCGGCGCATTCACCGATGCCAAGCACCGCAAGAAAGGACTGCTGGAATTGGCGCATCAGGGGACCTTTTTCCTGGATGAAATCGGCGATATGGCGATCGGTCTGCAGGCCAAAATATTAAAAGTTATCGAGAAACAAACATTTCGCCGACTCGGCGGGACTCAGGAAATTAAAGTCGACACCCGTATAATCAGCGCAACCTCACGTGACCTGGAAGAAGGAATCAAGAAAAAAACCTTTCGGGAAGATCTATATTACCGCTTGAATGTTGCTACCATCACCCTGCCACCACTCAGAGACCGACGCAATGACGTTCTGGCATTGGCTGATTTTTTCCTGAATATGTACAACCGGGAATTCAAGAAAAATATCAAAGGTTTTAGCGCGGAAGTTCGGGCGATACTGAGTAAATATACCTGGCCGGGGAACGTTCGCGAATTACGCAACGCTATTGAAAAGGCTGTTCTGTTTGAGACTCACGATCAGATCACCACGGTCAATTTCAAGATCGTCGGTCTGGATAACGGAAAGAATATCCATTTCCTTACTTCACCGGCCAATTTTATTCTTCCTCTGGACGGCATTTCTCTCAAGGAAATAGAGAAAGCCCTGATCGAAAACGCCTTGATTTCTACCCGCGGCAATCAGTCAAAAGCAGCCAAACTTCTAAAGATCAGCCGCGAAACATTTAAATACCGAATGCGAAAGTATAACGTTCGTTATGGCCAAAGCCAAATGTAACTATTCGTATGAACCAGGCGAGGTGGTTTGAATCAACCAAAAATTGGTTGATATTTTCCAGGTTGAACCGCAATCTATGTTTTTGACCTGCCTATTTGCTTTGGGTTGAATGAAAAAATATTATTGAGCGATTGAAAATGTTAATCATGTTAATTATATTGATTATTGCGATGTTGCTTCAATTTGCTATTTTAAAAACGGTGATTCTGGTCAAAGCTCGATTTGGATAAAATGTATAAAGTGGTATAGATTTTGAATGTGTAAAAAAGGTTGTTTATAATATCATTTTTCTTATTATGGAGGTGTTGAAATGTTAAAGAAAGTTGCGACTCTGGGGATTTGCAGTTTAGTTCTCTTGAGTATGATGTCTTTAAGCACCTGTGAGAAACAGGTCGCCGGTCCGGCTGAAGATGTTTTACAGTTGACTGGAGTTAGTAAAAGTGAAGTAAATTGGGTCATGCTATCTGCAGAGTATGCAGGTAAAATCGATGAACTGGCAAAAAGCGGGTACGCTGGCGGTTGGGTTTCGCCGGAATACGGCGGATTCGTCGGCGGAATGCAAACATTTGGCAATTCGGTCTATTTCCCGGCCGGTGCCGTGCAATCCAGAACTTATGTAACCGTTGATGCGGTGATCGAAGAAGTCAATGGCGTCAGAACCATTTCTTATGAATTTTTACCCAGTATGACTTTTTCTACGCCGGTTACAATCAATCTCAGCTGGGCTTTTCTGGATATCAGCTATGATGATATCGTTAATGGCAATTACCAGATATATTATTCCCAGGACGATGAAACCTGGTACCCGATTGATAAGTCCACCGTCACCGTTAACTATTACTGGCGCACCATATCCTTCCCGACCGATCATTTCACGCGGTACGGATGGGGATTTTAGTTGAATTGGAAAAACTAAAATTAATAGGTGGGGTAACTAATTGCCTACGAATAAATTACTTATAAACGATACTGTGTCTCTTGCAACCAAATTATGCGGTCAAGAGTATGCAGAAAAAGTATTATCGCTTCGCAATGAACGTGAGCGCATTTTACATAATATATGGCGGGAAGGAGCTTTTCCGGAAGAATTTGAGCCGCACCGTAAAGAGGCCTTCTACCGGGATATTGACTTCGATACCGCCGTTCATTATGCCAGAAAATGCCTGAATGATACAAAATATCTGAAATTTTTATACGGCGTAGCTGAATCTGCAATTAATTATGGCGAATTAAATAAAGCTGAACACCTTTTAAAACAAATCACAGATCATTTTGAAAATCATGCAGATTATCAATTGCTTTCCGATGCCCATTTTAAATTAGGAAATGTTACTTTCCTTAAGAATGATTTTAAAACTGCGGATAAGGAATTCACCAAAAGTCTCCAATATTATCATAACGTTCAGAACCCCCGTGCTTCGGCGATGGTAACAAACGCACATGGTATTTTAAAGGTCAATCTAAATCTGATTGAGCAAGGTATTGCGCTTTTTAATGAGGCTATCAAACTTGCGCAGCAGGTTCATGATGATGAAACGCTTGCCAATGCATATATGAATTTAGGTAATGCAAATCATCTAAAGGGGAATTGGGATAAGGCGATGTCTTTTTATAAAGAAGCCTTAAAACTGTTTGGCGTTAAGGATCATAAGATCAATCTAGCCTATATCTATTTGAACCTGGCGATTTCCTTTAAATCCAAGAACGAGATGACGCAGGCCAAGAGCCATTTGCAGAAAACCTACGATCTTATCAAGGAGACCAATAACAAATATCAAAAGGGTTTGGCCTATCTGCTGGACGCCGAATTGCATTTCATGGATGCCGATCTGCCTTCGGCCACCGCCCTGGTGACTTCGGCATTCTCGATTTTCAGTGAGATTGGCGATCGTTTGAGTGTCGCGGAAGCTTATAAGATCATGGGTATGATCAATCGCAGAAACAAAGAATATGAAATTGCTAATTCGTTCTTCGAGAACAGTCGCCGGATCAATGAAGAGCTTGGTAATTTTCCGAATCTTGGAGAAACCTTAGTCGAAATGGGTTTGCTGTATGAGGAAACCGGCGATTTGACCAATGCCCTGAAATCTATGAATCTGGCCTCTGATTACTTTAAGAAAATTGAAGCTGACGAGAGGATTAGAACGGTACTCGGACATATTGACCGGTTAACCGATAAAAAGTGATCCTGTTCGATCTGCTTATAGCCTTTCCGATTTTCATTTTGTAACTTATCGTCCGTGCAAGCGGGCGATAAGTAATTTTTAACAAAACGATACTATAATGGATAAGTACAAATTCATCTTCGATAAAATCACCGATACAATCCTGCTTTGTGACGTCGATTTCAATATCCAGGAATCAAATTACGCCGCCGAAATATTGCTCGGAGAAGGTGAAAGCCTGGTCGGTAAAAAATGCCATTCCGTTTTGCGGTTACAAGAACGCCCCTGTCTTGATTGCCCTCTGGCCGACACCTTGAAAAGCGGTGCAATCATCCCGCTGGTTAAATACGACGAACGGTTTGGGGAATATTTTGAAGAGCGCACCTATCCTGTGGAAAAAACGGAGGGAAGCCTCGATTCCTTTATCATTACCTGTAAAAACGTCACCAAGAGTCGCGAGTTGGAAGAGAAATCAGCCCAGCTCAAGAAATTATCGGCTCTAGGGCAAATCAGTTCCGGGGTAGCCCATGATTTTAACAATGTTCTGACAGTTGTACTGGGGCGGATTCAATTACTTAAAAAACAGATCAAAGACCCATTGATCTTAAACAGTCTGGACATGATCGAGAAGTCAGCGCTGGACGGCGCCTCCAAGGTCCGGAAAATACAGGAATTTTCTCGTCCCAAAGAGGGGCGTTTGGATGAGGTCATCGATCTGAACAAGTTGATACAGGAAGTGGTCGAAATCACGCGTCCCAAATGGGATATCGCCGCCAAAATCAGAGGAATTTTAATTGAACCGATTCTCGATCTGGAAAAGAATCTGTTTATCTATGGCGATTCGTCCGATCTTCGCAATGCTTTTACCAATATCATTTTCAATGCGGTTGATGCCATGCCGGAGGGCGGCGTCCTCTCTATAAAATCACATTATCAGAACAATCAGGTTACCGTCGAATTTATGGATACCGGCATCGGCATGACGGAAGAGGTACAAGAGAAGATCTTCGATCCATTTTTTTCAACCAAAGGAGTACTTGGAACCGGACTCGGCATGAGCGAAGTCTGGGGAATAATCAAACGGCATAACGGCCGGATCGTTATTAACAGCCATATTGGCAAAGGCACCACTATCCGGCTGTTCCTGACCCTGGCCGAAAAACCGGTCGATCAAGATATATCTCAAGTCAGCCAGCAGATCGCTCCCTGCAATATCTTGGTTGTCGACGACGAAGAATATATACTTGAGATTATGAAAGAATTACTCACCGAATTAGGGCATACCGTTACTACCTTTTCGTCGGCACCAAAAGCCTTGGAGCATTTCAGAAAAAATGCCTTTGATATTGTTCTGACCGATCTGGGAATGCCGGAGATGAATGGTCTGGAGATGGCCGCGAAGCTTAAAGAAATTAAACCTGACACGCTGGTTATTATGATGTCCGGCTGGGGCTTGAATCTGGATGAAAAAAGCACCACTAACATCGTTGATTACATTATTAATAAACCATTTTCAGTCGAAAAGATCATTTTCATCATCTCCGAATCAACGGCCAAAATAAAAAAGCTTGCGGGCAAATGAGACGCGGGCATTTTATTCTTGCAATCATTTTTTTTTCTTTGCTGCAATTGGTTTCCTGCGACCGCTCCAGGAAAAGGGTGGATCATCCGGCACCCGTCACAAGCAGTGTTTCCGGCGGCGTTTTGGTCGCCGGCCTGAATGTCGAGCCGGAAAGCCTAAATCCAATAACGGCTCTATCTCAGACTTCCCGTAATGTTATCAGGCTGATTTTCCAGCCACTGGCCGTGATCAATCCCGATTTAAAGACCTTCAGCCCGGCCTTGGCGCGCGCCTGGGAAATCAAACCGGATTTAAGCATCGTTTTTCATTTGCGGACCGATATTGTCTGGCATGACGGGCAACCATTTACGGCTGAAGACGTGGTTTTTACCCATCAATTGTATATCAATCCAGCGGTGGAATGGGATGGAATTTCATACAAAGAGGATATTGTCAGCGTTACTGCTGTGAATGACTCGACTGTGATTTTTCGCTTCCGACAACCGTCCCTGACGATGTTAATGGATGCAGTCGAAGGCGAGATCGTTCCGCGCCACATTCTTGGGAAAGTGCCGCCGGAGAAGATGTTCGAGTGTGATTTCAACCGTCACCCGATCGGCTGCGGTCCATTCCGGTTCGTCGAATGGCGGCCCCAACAGTTCATTATGCTCGAGAAAAACCCAGCCTACTACCTCAGAAACAAACCATACCTGGCGCGGGTTGTATTTAAAATTGTTCCGGACAATGTCAGTCTTTATCAGCAATTGCTCGGCGGTGATCTCGATCTGGCCGAAGGTCTGCTACCGGCTGATTTCGTTCGCCTTCAGGAATTAGCCCGCGATGGTAAAACGGCTTTAAAGCCGGTCAGCTATCTCGGTCGCCAATATGACTTTATCGGATGGAATCTCGTCGAACCGCAATGTTATCAACGTTTGAGTGATCTGGATTCGGTTCAGAAAGTGAATTTCCCCCAGTGGCTGATTCCGCATCATTTATTCGGCGATCGGGTTGTGCGCGAGGCTTTGACTCTGGCGATTGACCGTGATAAGATCACCGCAATTGTTAATGCCGGCCAGGCCATTCCGATGCACGGTCCGGTTCCGCCGATTCTATGGGCATATAATCCCGCTGCCAATAAAGTTTGGGCGTATAATCCTGACCGCGCCCGGAAAATTCTGAAAAACGCGGGCTGGATTGACAGAGATGGTGATGGCATTCTGGAAAAGGATGGCCGTCGATTCTCCTTCGAAATGATTACCAATGCCGGTAATATTCGCCGTCAGCACGTACTCACCTTACTACAGGAACAATTTAAAGCGGTCGGAGTGGAGATGACGACCCGGACGGTCGAGCCCGGTTATTTGGCGAGCCGGATTATTCCGACGCGCGATTACGACGCTCTTCTGTTTGGTTGGTCGGTCGGGCTGAAAATGAATCTGACGCCGCTTTTCCATAGCAGTTCGTTCTTTCAGCCGTTTCATTTTAATAGTTACTACTCATCCCGCTTCGATTCCCTGGCAGAGAAAGCCAGTAGTACCCTGAATCCGGATTCTGCCCGGCAGATCTGGGATGAAATTGCCAGTCTGCTATCCAATGATCTGCCTTATACCTGGCTGTATTATAAAATGGAATGTTCGGCTATCCACCGGCGATTCCGGGATGTAGTCGTTGACCAACGCGGCATGTACAATAATGTCGAAGAGTGGTGGATTCCGCCTGAAGAAAGAACCAATCTTGATCGCCTGGTAACCCCGTAATCAAGCGATGCGGCATCTATTCTTATCGCGGACAGGTGAACTCATTTTAGTGGTTTGGTTGGGCATTACCCTGACTTTCTTCGTAATTCACCTGGCGCCCGGCGACCCGACCCTGCGTCTGATCAATCCAAACAGTTCTCCGGAAATTCAGCAACGTATGATCGGGCGTTTCGGGCTCGATCAGTCCCTGTCTGTACAATATTACCGCTGGTTAAAACAGATTGTCCTATATGGCAATTTCGGCCATAGCTTTGTTACCGGTCAACCGGCATTGGAACAAGTTTGGGCGGCCTTGCCGGCGACACTGCTGGTCACCGGATTAGCCCTTCTGTTAGCGGTTGTTCTGGGAGAATGGCTGGGAGTTTTCGCTGCCCGACATCGCGATAGCATTGCCGACCGTATCATCACCGGTCTGATGTTTTTTTTCTACTCGATGCCGGCTTTCTGGTTGGGTTTGATCCTGCTCGGCTTTTTTGCGGTCAGATTGGGCTGGCTGCCATCCGGCCAGGCCGTGTCTTTGTTTCATGACCAAATGAGCATCGGTCAGCAAATTCTCGATTATTTCCGGCATCTGGTATTGCCGGTGATTACACTCGGTTTTTCGATGGCGGCTGTCTTTTACCGTTATATGCGCAGCAGTATGGTGACGGTGCTTCAATCGGAGTACATACTGGCTGCCCGGGCGCATGGAGTGTCCGAGCGTAGAATTTTATACCATTACGCCCTGCGCAACGCGCTCCTGCCTCAAATCAGCTTGCTCGGCATGAGCGTACCGTTTCTATTCAGCGGTGCGGTTGTTGTCGAAGTGGTATTCAGTCTGCCCGGCATGGGGCGGGTAATGGCGGAGGCGGTCATGGCGCGCGATTATCCGGTGATTCTGGCCGCCGGCGTTGTGGCCTTTGGTGCAGTGGCGCTCGGCAATTTCCTTGCCGACCTCGTTTATCTGTTGGCCGATCCCCGTATCAGAGGGGGAAAATGACGGAGATGAATACCTCGCTCCGGTCTTTTTGGCATAATCGTAATAGTCGCTGGGGATTGATATTTCTCTTACCGGTGATTTTGGCCATAGTGACAGGAATATTTTTTACACCGTTTGATTCCACCGCTCAGAATCTCGACCAGGTGTTGGAGGCGCCTTCCTGGCGGCATCTGTGCGGCACTGATTTTTACGGGCGCGATTTATTGAGCCGGTTGATTTCCGGCGGACGGGTAACCCTTGGTCTTAGTCTGAGTGCCACCCTGATTGCGATTCTGATCGGAACAATGTTGGGATTGACAGCCGGATTCCTTGGGGGGATGATCGACCGGCTGATCATGCGCTCAGTGGATGTTTTTATGGGATTTCCGCGTCTATTCGCCGTTCTTTTAATTGCCGGATTTTTTCGGACGGGATTATGGGCTACTGTGATCGTACTGTCGCTTTTTTCGTGGATGGAAACCGCCCGTGTTGTGCGTGCCGAAACCCTGATGATCCGCGAGGCGCTTTACGTCAAGTCGGCTGAGGCGCTCGGTCTGAGTAAATGGCGGATTGTCCGCACATACATCTTTCCCAATCTGCTTGGCACGGTCATAACCAGTGCGACGCTATTAATCGGGACGTTGATAATCATCGAGTCCAGTTTGAGCTTTCTGGGATTGGGTACCAGAGAACCGGCTGCCAGCTGGGGGACGATTTTAAGTCAGGGCCGAATCGATCCGCTGGGCGCCTGGTGGATTGCGCTAACATCCGGTATGTTTATAGTCATTACGGTAATCGGCTTTAACCTGCTTGGTGACGGTCTGAAGCAATTGCAGGATGAGTCAAAATTATAAGAAAAATGGTCAATAAAGATGCACAATATCTGTTGAGAGTAACCGATTTGACCATCGCCTATGCACCGCGCTCCATTTTCAGGTGGGGCAATGGTCACGGTCGCATCGCCGTTGACCGGGTTTCATTCAACGTACGAAAGGGTGAAACCCTGGCGCTGGTAGGCGAATCCGGAAGCGGTAAGACCTCAATCGCGATGGCGATCTTGGGATTTATCAGGTCGCTCGGGGGCCGCATCGAATTCGCCGGTGTGCCGGTTGATAATCGATCCATGGCCGGATTCCGGCCGCGCATTCAGCCGCTTTTTCAGGACAGTGGCGCGGCGCTCAATCCGCAATTGACGGTCGGTCGCGCGATTAGTGACGGTTTAAAAGCCGGGTGGCCGCTGTCCCGGCAGCGATCGCGGGTTTTAGAATTGATGGAAATGGTCGAACTGCCAGAGAGCCTTTATAATCATTATCCGCGACAGCTGAGTGGCGGCCAGAAACAGCGGGTTTGTCTGGCGCGCGCGCTGGCGGTAGAAGCCGAAATGCTGATTTTAGATGAACCATTTTCCGCTCAGGATATTTTTCACCAGATGCAAATGATGCGACTCATGCAGGATTTAAAAACCACACTTGGTTTGACCTATTTACTGATTTCGCATGACCTGATGCCAGTACGATTGCTGGCCGACAGAATAGCGATATTACGTGACGGTAAAATCTTGGAGACCGGCACCGGTGATAAAATATTTAGCCAGCCTCAGAATGATTACACCCGAGAACTCATTCTCAAGGCCGGGATACAGTTGTCATGACCGGATCGAACCTTCTGGTTGTGCGGAATTTGGACGTATATCTGTCAAGCGTTGGCAGTAAGCGCCAAATTCTGGATGGAGTTAGTTTTTCAATAGTACGCGGCACAACGACGGCGATCATCGGCGAATCCGGCTGCGGCAAGTCGACACTCTGCAAGGCCTTAATGGGACTGTTGGATTCACAATTCAAAATAAGCGGAAGTCTCGAATGGCACAATTCCTCCGGTCTGAGGGTGTTAATCGATCCTGCCCGACCGAATGAATTCGATTCACTGCGCGGACGCCGCATCGGGATAGTTTTCCAGGAAGCCGCCGCGTCATTAAATCCGGTTTTACCGATCGGACGGCAGGTCGGAGATCTTATTCCCGATTCAGATCGCCAGGCAATTCTGCAGTTGTTGGAAAGGGTTGGGTTTCGCGATGCGAAATCTATTCTCCGGGCTTATCCGCATGAGCTCTCCGGCGGTCAGGCGCAGCGGGTCGGACTGGCGTTAGCTCTGGCGCCCCAGCCGGATTTGTTGATTGTGGATGAGCCGGTTACAGCCCTGGACAGCATCGCTCGCCAGGAATTTTATCAGATGCTGAAGAACTGGCAGACTGAAAACGGATTAACGATTATTCTGGTCACGCACGACCTGACGGGCTTAACTGATCCCGTTTCTCAGCTACTCGTTATGTCCGCCGGCCAAATCGTTGAACAAGGCGATTGCCGGGAAATTCTGCAAAATCCATCTCACCCCGATACACAGGGTTTTGTTAAAATTTTTACCGCCATGCGCGAAGGGCGTTGGCCGGATGTGGTTTTAAGTACTGATAAGTGCATTTAAGCGCTTTTAAATATTTTCTTGATAGGACTTAAAATAACTTCTAAGAACTTAAGAGAACTTTACAAGCGGTATTTAGCCGATTTTTTTCTAAATTCCGCCCGGATTTTTAACAACTAAAAGGATTTGAATGAATGTCGTCACCAGAAAATATCTGATCGGAATTGCCAAGGCTTTGGCGATTGTTGGTCTGGTGTATATGTTCCTCTTGAGCGTGACCCTGATCGGAGACACCTTCAAACTGTTGGGCGCTGATTTTGCCCGAAAGATCATGAATGGCGTTTGCAATCCTTTTGTGGGAGTTTTCGTTGGTATGCTGACCACCGCAATCGTACAGAGTTCGTCTTTGACGACTTCCTTGGTGGTCGGTATGGTCGCCGGAAATGTCCTGACTATTCCGCTGGCGATTCCGATTGTAATGGGCGCTAATATCGGGACGACGATCACAAATGTTCTGGTATCATTCGGCCATATTGGCAAGAAAGAAGAATTTGAGCGGGCTTTTGCCGCAGCGACAGTACATGATTTTTTCAACATCCTGACGGTCATTGTTCTTTTTCCATTGCAGTATTTTTTCAATATCCTGGGCGTCTCAGCCACGTTTGTCGCTTCTGGTTTCGAAAATATCGGTGGTCTAAAGATCAGTAATCCGTTAGGTAAGGTTCTGGAACCGGTCGCGCACGCTATCATCGGGCTATTTGCGCAACATCTCTGGATTAATATCCTCGTAGCCTTTGTAATCCTGTTTTTTACACTGACCTACATAGTGAAGATTATCAGATCACTGGTTCTGGCCAAGGTGGAAATATTATTCGACCAGTATATTTTTAAAAACGCGACCCGTGCTTTTTTCATTGGTCTGGTGCTGACCGCAACGGTGCAAAGCAGTTCGATAACGACATCTTTAGCCGTGCCGTTAGCCGCCGCCGGAGTGCTGACATTGAACAAAATCTTTCCCTATGATATCGGTGCAAACATCGGGACGACCATTACTGCTTTTCTGGCAGCCCTGGCGACCAATTCGGTGGGCGCGATAACGATCGCCTTCGCGCATACCTTATTTAATGTTATGGGAGCCTGCATTTTCCTGCCGCTCAAACGTATTCCGATCAAATTAGCTGTTTTACTGGCAAGATTGACCCGAAAGAACCGTTTGTATGCGCTGGTTTATATTTTAGTACTATTTTTTATTGTCCCATTAGTATTTATATTTTTTACGAGGTAATATATGTTTAACGAATTAATAAAAGTCTGGAAAAAGAAAAATCTTACTGCCGAAACGGTAGATCAGGCTTTGAAAATGCTATTAAAAACGCGCGAGATGTTCATCGAGTCGGTCTGGTCGCTGCGTGAAAGCGATACCGGCGAATTGCGTTTCGATGTTTACAAACATGACAAGAGTATCAATAAACTCGAACGCGATATCCGCAAGAAACTGATGACGCATTTGATGATTTTCGATAAAAGTGAAATCATTTCCGGTTTGGTACTGACCAGCGTTATTATCGACATTGAACGCATTGGCGATTATACTAAAAATATTGCCGATCTGGCTATTCAGCACAAGAAAAAGCTGCATGCGGCTGAATTCGAGCAAACCATTATCAGTATCGAAAATCGTGTGCAAGATTTTTTCGAGTGGACTGTCAAGGCCTTTCCGGAATCGGATGTCGAATTAGCCCGGAAGGTCGTCGATCGGTACAAAGATGTATCGCGGGACAGCGCCATTCTGGGCAATACATTAGTCAAGGGTGAATGTAATTTCAGTGTGTCCGACGCCGTGACTTTAGCCCTTTACGTCCGTTTTCTGAAGCGGGTGGCGGCGCATCTTTATAATATTTGCACCAGCATCGTCAATCCTTTTCATCGGATCGGTTTTAAAGAAAAGAAACAAGAAATCAATTAAGGGAAAAAAGTGTCAGTAAGTGTTACAAAACGCAGTGAAGATTATGCCAAATGGTATACCGATGTAGTCCTGAAAGCTGAAATGGCCGATTATGGCCCGGTTAAGGGCACGATGATCATTCGTCCTTACGGCTATGCCATCTGGGAGAGTATCCGCGATATCGCGGATCGATTATTTAAGGAAACCGGCCATGTCAATGCCTACTTCCCGATGTTCATCCCGGAGAGTTATATGAAAAGGGAAGCCGAACACGTGGAAGGTTTTGCGCCGGAATGCGCCGTCGTGACAGTCGGCGGCGGCAAACCGCTCGACGAGCCGCTTTATGTACGTCCGACCTCGGAAACCATTATCTGGGCCAGTTATAAAAAATGGATCCGCAGTTACCGTGATCTGCCACTATTGATTAACCAGTGGGCGAATATCGTGCGCTGGGAAATGCGCACCCGCCTTTTCCTGCGCACGACGGAATTTCTCTGGCAGGAAGGGCACACCGCGCACGCCACTGCCGCAGAGGCCGAAGAAGAAGCTCTGCGCATGCTGGAAGTTTACCGCCAGATTGCCGAAGATTATCTGGCCATGCCGGTGCTCACCGGCCGTAAAACCGATACCCAGAAATTTGCCGGAGCGATTCAGACCTATGCCATTGAAGCCATGATGGGCGACAAGAAAGCCCTGCAAGCCGGAACCTCGCACTATCTCGGACAGAATTTTGCCAAGGCCTTTGATGTGACGTTCCTGAATAAATCCAACCAGCTCGAATACGTATATGCCACCAGCTGGGGAGTCAGCACGCGTCTGATCGGTGGGCTAATTATGACTCACGGCGATGATAAAGGATTGATTCTGCCGCCGAAAGTGGCGCCGTACCAGGTTGTCATTGTGCCAATCTGGAAAAGCGACGAAGAGAAAAGCCAGATTAATGAACTCGTCGGTCGCCTGACAGCCGGATTGAAAACCGAACAGGTGCGCTTTCATTATGACAACAGCGAACAGGAATCGCCCGGCTGGAAATTCAATCAGTATGAAATGAAAGGTGTTCCGATTCGTGTCGAGATCGGTCCCAAAGACGTCGATAAAAACCAAGTGGTTCTGGTACGCCGTGATCCGACCGGTGAAGAGTCCGCTCCCCGCAAGCAGTTTGTCCCGGTTGACAATGCACCGGAGATTATCAAAAATCTGCTGGAGGAAATTCAACTCAACCTATTCAAACGCGCCCGCGACTTTCGTGAACAAAATACAGTTGCCGTTGAAAATAATAATCATTTTAAAAATGTGATTGAAGAAGGCGCTTTCATCCGAGCTTTTTGGGCTGGCAATGGTGAAGATGAGGCCCGTATCCAGGAAG
The DNA here is from genome assembly GCA_964576275.1 of uncultured bacterium. Lineage (GTDB taxonomy): Bacteria > Fidelibacterota > UBA2242 > UBA2242 > UBA2242 > JAGNGI01. The sequence goes on from CAZNUN010000003.1 coordinate 206,790, forward strand.
AAACCAAAGCCACTATTCGCGTCATTCCGTTTGAGCAGAAGGAAAAAGGGACCTGTTTTTATACCGGCAAGCCAACCAACCAGATTGCGATTTTTGCCCGCGCTTATTAAAATGTGTCAGTCGATTGTTAGGCAATGGTCTCATTCAATTGCCATTTGTTGTCATTTGTGATCATTAGTGGTCGATAAATAATAATATTTGAAATTTGAAACCTAAATTTTAAAATTTTTGTTTTGAATCTGATCAATCCTGTTAATCCTGTCTAATCAATAAGCATGGCGATAATCCAAACTCACGCTTTCGTAATTAAGACGATTCCTTTTCAGGATACCAGTCTGATCGTGAGGTTATTCACGGAATCGCAAGGAAAAATCGCGGTCATCGCCAAAGGCGCCCGTAGTTTGAAAAGCCCTTTTCGGGGAATGCTCGAACCCGTCAGCCTGCTGGATGTCCAGTTTTACTACAAACCGACTCGTGACATTCAGACGCTGGCGAAGATCGAGATTCTGGAAAACTACCTGTTTGGCTGCGAGGAGATACAACCGGCGGTCATAGCCATGGCGATTTTGGAGTGTCTTGATAAATTCATCCGTGATCACCATGAAGATCGGTCGGTGTTTGCCCTGACGGTCGAAGCGCTACGGACAATTGATGCTTGTCGCACCGCCGGCGCCGAAGTTTTTCTGTATTTTCTGATAAAAATGACGGATTTGATGGGGTATCGGATCGATTTCAATAATAAAACTGCGCTGTCAATTACTCCGGCCGGGATTGACTTTCTGCGGGAGATCGATGAAGCCGATATTCGCAATGGATTGCCGCACTTTCCGGCGAATCTGCCCATCGGCGGAATCGCCAAAACCCTGGTGGATTACCTGGCGGCCCAAATGGATTTGCCGGTTCATTTAAAAAGTCTGGAGTTATTTAGGCAATTTTCGGTAGATTCGACCGGAAAGGTTTGAAACATGAATTACTATAATTATCAACGCTTCAGTCGTCCGAACATGAATTTCATCCGTCCGCGGCTCTTGAAAGGAGCGATCCGCGAGATTATCATAGCCAATGTCGCTGTTTTCCTGGTCATGGCGATTTTACGGATTCAACAGTTTGTCACCTTCAATTTCGGGCTGGTGCCGCATGACGTCCTGACCAGAGGATATCTCTGGCAGCTGATTACCTATATGTTCGTGCACGGCGGATTCGGGCATCTGTTCTGGAACATGTTCGTGCTCTGGATGTTCGGCATGGAAATTGAGAATTACTGGGGTCGGCGGGAATTTTACAAATTTTACTTTATTACCGGTGTTGGTTCCGGTTTAATCACACTCTTGTTTAGCGCCGGTTCCCAGATTCCGGTGGTGGGCGCCAGCGGGGCGATTTACGGAGTTTTACTGGCATTTGCGATGCTTTTTCCAAACCGCCAGATCTATTTTTATTTCCTGATTCCGATAAAAGCTAAATACTTTGTGGCGATCATGGTCGTTATCACCTTCTTTTCAACTTTAGCACCGGGCACCAGCCATATCAGTCACCTTACACACCTTGGTGGTCTGGCGATCGGCTACCTTTATCTTTCGCGCTTTAAATTTTTTGCGTATGTGCGGCGTCAAACCCGCTCGGCAAACTGGCACTGGCCACGCTTGAAGATCAGGAATCTGTTTCGCCACCTGCAATTCAAGCCGCGCCGTAGAAAACAGGAATCGACCAAATATACCGAACCGTCCCGACCGACCGCCCAAACTCCTCCAACGTCCGCTCCTTATCAGGCCGAAGAAACCATGCGCGAGGAACTTGACCGCATCCTGGATAAAATCAATTCGGGCGGCTACGACGGCCTGACCGAACAGGAAAAATCAACTCTCTACCTGCTCAGTAAATATTTCGCCGACAAAGACCGGCGGAATTAGTTGCGAGTTACGAGTTTCGAGTGGCCGGCCTGAGGATTGCACGTCAGCGGTCAGGCAGAAAAATTTGAGATTTCAAAATGCCATTCCAAATATCAAATTTTACTGATCAGTCGCAGATCACTATCGTACGACCATCAAGTGATCATTGTTTGACTATCGAATGATCCGACAGTCGCCGGATTTCAGTTCGTTCAACCATTGTATAACGATCGTCTGACTAATCTTTCTTTTTCAGCCGGACGACTGTAGCCCCCCAGCCACCGCCGGATTCGTCAGATAAATGGAATTGATCGACATAAGGCAGTTTGCGCAGAATGGCATGGACAGTTTCTCGTAAATATCCGATGCCTTTGCCATGAATAAGGCGGACATCGGTCAGATTTTTTGCCTGGCAGGCTTCCAGGTAATCGGGGATCAGGTCTTTAAGGTCTTTTGGTGAAAAAGTGTGCAGGTCGAGAACGCCGTTGATCGGGATGGGCAGAGGTTTGGATTCTTTTCCGCGCAGAATCTGGAAGGTATCGCGGGCTGTGCGGATAAAATGCCGCACGAGATTGGCATCCTTCCAACCGGCAGTATTTTCTAAACCAGTGTGAGCGTCGACTCCGGCGGGGCGGACGGTCAAGATAGCCGGGCCGATATTGGCGGGATTCAATCCTCCGGCCAGGATGACCGGCTTGGGGGAATATTCGACAAGCCGGCGGCTGACGCTCCAGTCGTGAGTTTTACCGGTTGCGCCGGTCGCCCCGGTTTTCGGATCGAACGTATCCGTGATGAAAGCATCCGCCAGATCGGCAAACTGGTCAACAGTTTTATGTAATTCATCCAAATTCCCGGAACGGACGATCAGGCTTTTAATGATAAGTAAATTCGGAGCGATCTCGCGTAACTTTTGCACTTCATTCGGATAAATCGCGCCATGCAACTGCACATTCTGAACATTGAGAAAACGGCACAAATCGGCGATTTCTTTGGCGCTATCGAGATAGGTAATCAAGACACTTTTTGCCTGACAGTTTAGTTTGGCGATAATTTCGGCGACCTCTCCTTCCGGCAAATCCGGCGAATGGTAAGCCAGGCGCAATGGAAAACCGATATAATCGGCGCCATTTTCGAGCAACATTTTTGCTTCATTTAAATTCCGGGTACCGGCGATCTGGATGACATTTTTCACGAAGTAAGTTATGGATGCCGAAATAATCGTACAAGGTTGAAAATTCTTGCGGACAAATTCAATAAAACTTCTAATTTTAGCAGTTGAATATTATAAGAGGGCGCGGAATGAGAAAAAAAATCAACATAATTGGAGCCGGAATTGCCGGCCTGAGTGCCGGTTGTTATCTGCAACTGAATGGTTATGATACTGAAATTTTCGAGTTGCATGACAAGCCTGGCGGCCTCTGTACGGCCTGGGAGCGTTCGGGCTATACGATTGACGGCTGTATTCATTGGTTGGTTGGCACCAACCCGGAGAGCGATTTGTACCGAATATGGAATGAATTGATCGACATGTCGCAATTGAAGATATTTGAAGGATTGGAATATTTCCGAATCGAAGATCAGGCCAAACGGGAAATTATCATCTATCGCGATATCGACCGACTAGAACAGGAGTTGTTGGAAAAAGCTCCTGAAGACTGCCGCCGCATCCGCGAACTGACCGCCGCCGTTCGGAAATTTGCCAGCTTGGAAATGCCGGCTGATCGGACGGAAGGATTGACATCCGTTTGGGAGAATCTGCGTCTGTTGGGGAAACTCCTACCTTATGGCTGGCCGTATCTCAAGTGGATTAATCTTTCCATCGGTGAATATGCGAAACGTTTCCGGAATCCGCTTTTACGTCAGGCCATCGCCAGTCTTTTTATTCCGGAAATGACCATGCTGTTTGCGATTTTTACCTTGGTCTGGATGAGTAAAAGAAATGCCGGTTATCCACTCGGCGGTTCATTGCATTTCGCCCGGCTGATTGAAAAGCGCTATCGTGAACTCGGTGGAAAAATCCGTTATCGCTCGCGGGTTAAGACAATTCTTACTAATGACAGTAATCCCGCCGTGGTTACCGGCATAGAGCTGGAGGATGGAACACGCCAAGCCGCCGACCTGGTCATTTCCGCAGCCGACGGCCATGCGACCGTGTTCGATCTGCTCGGCGGAAAATTCATTGATAAGCAGGTCAGGCGACAATATCATGAACTGCCGGTTTTCCCATCATTTTTACAGGTTTCGCTGGGTGTCGCCCGTCCTTTTACGAATGAACCGCACATGATTTATCTGCCCATTGAATCCGGACTCGAAATCGATCCAGAGACGACAATTGACTATGTCAATTTACGGATTTTCAATTTTGATCCGATCCTGAATTCAGTCGGCAAAACCCTGATTACGGCCTTTATACCAACCTATAATTATTCATACTGGCAAAATCTGAAACAGGCCGATCCGGAAAAATACAGCTCTGTGAAAAGCCGCATCGCCGAAGAGATCACGAATGTTTTGGAAAAAAGATACGGACAGATTCGTGCCAATCTCGAAATGACGGATGTCAGTACACCGGCGACAGTCGTTCGCTATACCAATAACTGGCGCGGCAGCCTGGAAGGTTGGCTAATGACGAAAAAGACCGGTGTTCGATCGCTGCGCAGGACCTTGCCCGGATTGGATAATTTTTACCTGATCGGTCAGTGGGTCGAACCGGGTGGTGGTGTCCCGACAGCCATGCAAAGCGGGCGCAAGGTTGCACAAATCATTTGTCATCAAGACGGACGCGAATTTATAACGACAAAAGTTTAAATAGAACCGGCGTAGCGAGAATCTTAAGAACTACAACCGGGGGCGATTGCGATTCGAAATTATTTCACCAGCATACATTTCTGAGTAATACGCTGATTCCCGGCCTGCAGGCTGAGGAAATAGATACCGGATGGCAGATTTCTACCCGACCAGAGATAATGGTAATCGCCGGCCGACTGACGACCGGAGAATAATTCCTCTACCAATCTTCCGCTCAGATCGAAGATGCTCAGCCGGACGTCGCCGGTCTCGGGAAGATGATATTTTATAGTAGTCGAGGAATTGAAGGGATTTGGGTAATTATTCAATTTCAGGGCGTATTTTTCCGGTTGACCGGGATCAGTCTTAATATCAGAAGTCGGATATTCTACACCATTAACTTTGGCATAGATTAGACTTTCTTCATGTCCACATGGTGAATCTGTTGTTAATAGAACTAAACCAATATTTCTGGCAAAGTGCTCCCATCGGTCTAGATCGCACATTTTTTCATAATCATATGATAGTTCAATTATATCCGAAAAATTACCAGCTTGGGTATTAATAATTGTATTCATTTTCGATGAAAATATATGCAACGTGTCTTCTGGTATGGGAATAATCACACTATCGTAAATTCCAAGGGATAAGTAGTAAAGTATACTATCTTTCCCATTCGAATAAAAAATAATATTACCAAGAGAATCATAACGGACGTATTTCTGATTGCATTTATAGTAATTATGATTATTAAAGGTAACAATACTATCTATTGAAATAGTAATAGTATCACTGCAAATTCCATAGTATTGCCATACATTTCCGACCTGTAGAGGGAAATAACTCTGATAATATTCCGGATCCGGTTGCAGAACGATATTCATTTCGATGGTGCTGTCCGGCCAGATTTGAATATCGATTTCTTGTGTTTGATATCCATCTTTCTCAATCGTAACCGGCCATTTGAAGGAAATAGTGCTGAACTCAAACCTACCAGCACTGTCAGTTAGTACCTCGAAAAAAGGCCAACCGGTCTCTGATCCATAAAAAAGAGTGTGAATGTATACATTAGTAACCGGAACACCGTAAGGATCGAGCACCCTACCTGTTCCCTGACCATTTGCGCCGAGCGTATCGTTCTCAAGTCCAATTGTAGGAGAATTATCTAAATAGTAAGTAGGAAAATATACATCGATATGATGATATCTGCCGAAACAGATTGATTGACCGGAGCGTGGCGCGGCAATATCTCCGTTTGGTCCGTAGGTGAATTGTTCTGTCCAAACCCTCTCTTCATCTAAAATAAATCCAACCTGCAGATCATCGCCCTCGGGATTAAGTGTGAAGCCCGAACCTATATCACTGGAATTGATTATAAAAAATAATGAGTCATCACTAATTGTAAAGTTTGTCGTAGTGACTGTATCAATTCCTGATTGAAGAATAATGGAGCGCAATACAAGTGAATCTGGATTGTCGAATACATATTCTAAATTGTTAATTTCCAAAACCCAGCCTTCGGAAGTAAAAAGTAATTCGCTGAAAAAATTTTGGGCGACCGGATTGGCTAGTCCTGCAATTGACCAAACAACAAGTAAAAGAACAATCGCAATTTTTTTCATATTTCCCTCCAAAATAAACAATAATTATTCTTTGTGTCTTTGCACCTTTGTGGTAATAACATTTAAAAAAAACCTACCAACTGAAAATAAGATTCTTCTCCGGGTAAAAATTCTCAAAATGCAAGCGATAAACCTGAAAATTGCCGGTCGTATCAACGCGTTCATACGGACACGACAGACTGGTCAGGTTTTGTGACAATGGCAACCGCACCGCAAAATCGGCGGATTCCAGCGGTTTCGGCCAACTGCGGGTGGAAGTCAGGATGTATTCGAACTGCGGCTGACTGACTGGTTGGCGAAAGTAAATCACGATTTCGGTCCGTTCCGGATTCTTCAAAGGAACTGCGAAAAAAATGCTTTCATCGCGCCGCTGGAAATTTAGCGATTTGCCATCCGCCAGACTGACATGGATCGAATCGGGAAAAGCCTGCCGGTCATTGACAACGAAAGGATAAACGATCGGAAGTTTTACAACCTTACCAGCTCGGTTACTGAAAAAATAACTGCCGGTCATCTCAACGGATTTGGGATTGACCGTAAAAGTTAGTTTCTCGGCGGAGAAATCGGCAATCTGGGCATTTACTCCGAGGGATAACGTTAAAAAACACCCCCAAACCTTAACGGAAAACCATTTAGAGGTCAAATTTCGCGAGACTGACATGGCCTCATTCCTTTATACGGATTGAAGATAAATGATTTTATTATCAATGTCAAATATTGACCGGAAAAAATATTAAAAATTTTTACATGATTGATTAAATTAGGCGCCGATTGAAGATGTGAAATTAACTAAGTGCAAGTCCCGGAAAGAAAAGTAACTCAATGAATAAACGCACGGCGCTTTTAACCCTCGAGGACGGTCACGTTTTCGAGGGTTTTTCTTTTGGCTGGGAAGGCGCGACCGCCGGTGAAGTCGTTTTCAATACCGGTATGGTCGGCTATCCTGAGAGCCTGACCGATCCGTCCTACTACGGACAAATTTTAACCCTGACCTATCCGCTGATTGGCAATTACGGAGTCCCGGAATTTTCGCCGGACAGCCCGGCTTTTGAATCCGACCGGATTCAGATTCGCGGTTTGGTGGTTTCCGATTATTCGACCGAAAGCGATCACTGGAATCGTAAACAGTCCCTGTCCGATTGGCTGTCCGCCTTTAAGATTCCGGCCATTACCGGAATCGACACCCGAGCTCTGACCCAGATCCTGCGCGAAAAAGGTACGATGCTCGGCAAAATCACACTCGGCGAGGATATCGCTTATTACGATCCCAATCACCAGAACATCGTCGCGGAAGTAAGTTGTCCCGAACCGCGCACCTATGGCAAAGGCAAAAAGCGCATAGCTCTCCTGGATTGTGGTTGCAAGCGCAATATCATTGCGCAGCTTGCGGCGCGCGGAAATTGTGAAATTTTACGACTGCCGTGGGACGCGGATGTCAGCCAGTACGATTTCAACGGATTATTTATCTCCAACGGTCCGGGCGATCCGCAGATGTGTACGACGACCATCGAATCGGCCCGCTTTGCCCTTAACAACAATATTCCGACTCTCGGCATCTGCCTTGGCAACCAGATACTCGCTCTAGCCGCCGGAGCGAAAACCTATAAGCTGAAATACGGTCACCGCGGACAGAACCAGCCGGTTATCGATCAAACCGTGGGGCGCTGTTACATTACCTCACAGAATCACGGTTTTGCGGTTGAGGATAAATCTTTGCCGGATGGTTGGCAAGTCTGGTTCAGCAACCTGAACGACCAGACCAATGAAGGGCTGATTCACCGTTCGGGACGCTTTATGAGCGTACAGTTCCATCCGGAGGCCGCGCCCGGGCCGACCGACACGACCTTTATTTTTAATAGATTCACGGATATTTTATAACCGCGGAGTCCGCAAAGACTAATAGATTGCTTATTAATGGATAAATAATGCGAAATAGAAATCAGAAGTCAAAGAATAAATATCTGACAGATTGCATAAATGAACTATCAATCCTGGCGATCTTAGCGTCCTTGGCGGTGAAAGGTAAAAATGAGTAAAAAAGTTCTCATCCTCGGAAGCGCCGCCCTCAAAATCGGCGAAGCCGGGGAATTCGATTATTCCGGCAGTCAGGCGATCAAAGCCCTGAAAGAGGAAGGTATTTATACCATCTTGGTCAATCCCAATATCGCCACGATCCAGACCTCGGAAAATCTGGCGGATGAAATTTACTTCCTGCCGGTGAATGCCGAATTTGTCGAAAAAGTCATTCAGAAAACCAAGCCGGACGGCATCCTGCTGAGCTTCGGTGGGCAAACGGCGCTGAACACCGGCCTGGAACTCTATCGGCGCGGAATTCTGCGAAAATATGACATTACCGTGCTGGGAACTCCGATCCAGGCCATTATCGACACCGAAGACCGGCAGATGTTTATCCGCCGCCTGAATGAAATCGATGTCAAAACCGCCCGCAGTCAGGTGGCTACCAATGTCGACGAAGCCCTGCAAATCGCCGAAAAATTCGGATTTCCGATCATCATCCGGATTGCCTATGCGCTCGGTGGTCTCGGCTCGGGCGTCTGTCGTAACCTGGAAGAATTTCAGGAGAAGGCCGAGAAAGCCCTCACCTACGCGCCGCAAATCCTGATCGAAGAGTATCTGGAAGGCTGGAAGGAAATCGAATACGAGGTCATGTGTGACAGTTTTAACAATTGTCTGACGATCTGCAACATGGAAAATCTCGATCCGATGGGTATACACACCGGCGAGAGCATCGTCGTGGCGCCCAGTCAGACGCTTTCCAATAATGAATATCATAAACTGCGCTCCATCGCGGTGAAAGTCATCCGCCACCTCGGAATCGTCGGCGAATGTAACATCCAATACGCGCTCGATCCGCACTCGGAAGATTACCGGGTGATCGAAGTCAACGCCCGCCTGTCACGCAGTTCGGCGCTGGCTTCCAAGGCGACCGGTTACCCGATTGCCTTCGTAGCCGCCAAACTGGCGCTCGGCCACGGATTGCATCAGTTGCCGAATAAGGTTACCCGTACTACGACGGCCTTCTTCGAGCCGGCGCTCGATTATATCGTGGTCAAAATCCCGCGCTGGGATTTGAAAAAATTCCGCAATGTCAGCCATAAAATCGGTTCCGGGATGAAATCGGTCGGCGAAGTCATGGCGATCGGCCGCACTTTTGAAGAAGCCTTGCAGAAAGGTTTGCGCATGCTGGAAACCGGCGCGCTCGGCATCGTCGGCAATTCCGGCTTTAAATCTGAAAATTTGGACAGCGATCTGCGCGAGCCGACCGACGAACGCATCTTCGCAGTGGCGCAGGCGCTTGAACAGGGTTACAGTGTTGAGAAAATTCACAAACTGACCCATATTAATCCCTGGTTCATATATAAAATTCGCAATGTTGTTGAAATGAATACCAAACTGGGCGAATTTCGTAATAAAGCCCTGCCGGCGCCCGCCCTCCTGGAAGCTAAGAAACTCGGTTTTTCCGATAAACAGATTGCCATTGCCACCGCCCGACCGGAGGATGAAGTGCGCCAAATCCGCGCATTTGCCAATATCCGGCCGTTTATCCGGCAGATAGACACTCTGGCCGCCGAGTTTCCAGCTCATACTAATTATCTTTACATGACTTATAATGCCTGCCGCGACGACGTAAACCTGTCCGACCACAACGCGGTCATCATTCTCGGTTCGGGAGCCTACCGCATCGGCAGTTCGGTCGAATTCGACTGGAGTTGTGTCAATTGCGGACAGACTCTGCGCCGGCTCGGTTATAATACCATAATGCTGAATTACAATCCGGAAACAGTCAGCACCGATTATGACGAATCGGACTTCCTGATCTTCGACGAAATCAGTTTTGAAAATGTGGTGGAAATCTATACCAAATTCCGGGCGCTGGGCGTGATCGTCTCGATGGGCGGGCAAATTCCGAACAATCTGGCTTTCAAACTGCATCAGGCGAATGTTAGAATCCTAGGCACTTCGCCGGAAAGCATCGACCGCGCTGAAAACCGGCGTAAATTTTCCGACTTGCTGGATACGCTGAACATCGACCAGCCGATTTGGGAAGAAATTACCTCGGTCGACCTGGCGCGGGAATTTGCCGAAAAATACGGGTACCCGGTTCTGATCCGGCCGTCATACGTTTTAAGCGGCGCGGCGATGGCGGTGGCTTCCAATGACGAAGAACTCGTGCAATACCTCCAGCGCGCCGTAACCATTTCCCCGGAATATCCGACTGTTATCAGCAAATTTCTGGAAAATGCCAAGGAAATCGAGTATGACGCCGTGGCGCGCAATGGCGAAATCGTCGTTTACGCCATTTCCGAACATGTCGAGAATGCCGGCGTCCATTCCGGCGATGCGACCCTGGTTTTACCGCCGCAGCGCACTTATCTGGAAACCGTCCGGCGTATTCGGATAATCTCCGGTAAAATCGCCCGCAATCTGAATATCAACGGCCCGTTCAATATCCAGTTTATCGCCAAACAGAATGAGGTTAAAGTCATTGAATGTAACCTACGGGCATCGCGCAGTTTTCCGTTTGTTTCAAAAGTTTTAAAGCGCAATTTCATCGACATCGCCACCCAGATTATTATGCGTGTGCCACTTTCAGCCGTGCCGCTGTCGCTGTTTGAATTGAATCATGTCGGCGTGAAAGCTCCCCAGTTTTCATTCACGCGCTTGCAGGGCGCAGACCCAACTCTGGGCGTCGAAATGGCTTCGACCGGGGAAGTCGCCTGCCTCGGCGACGATTTCGATGAAGCCTTCCTGAAAGCGCTCATTTCGGTCGGTTATCGTTTTCCGGTGCGCTCGGCGCTGATTTCTTCCGGCCCAATCGAGTCCAAAGCCGAATTGCTGGAATCGATTCGTACTCTGCAGAATATGAACGTGAAACTGTACGCTACGAGCGGGACGGCTAAGTTTCTGGAAGCGAATAAAGTTCCGGTCGAAATCCTGCACTGGCCGCTCGAAAAGAAAGAGCCCAATGTCGTTTCTTATATCAAAGAAGGCAAAATCGATCTGGTAATCAACATTCCTAAAAGCTATCAGGAGCGTGAACTGACCAACGGTTATTTGATCCGCCGGACAGCTGCCGATTTCAATATCATGCTGATAACCAACCGGCAGATCGCCCGCCGCTATATCGAAGCCGTTACGCGCCTTAAAGCCGAAGACCTGAAAATCCGCAGTTGGGGCGAATACTGATTCCTGAAATCAGGGAATTGGTAAAGCGTTTTCGGGCTTTAATGCTCTTAAAAATTCTTCACAGGGCAGACAAAGAATATCCTTGATCTGCAATTTTTCCATGCCGCGATAAAGGAAAATAGCCTGGCCTTCCGGATAATCTCGCCGGAAAGCCTTCAGACCGCGCAAATCTTCCGAACGCACCCGGCCGGTATTTTTCACCTCGATTGCGTATAACGCTTGCGGTCCATATACAATAAAGTCGACTTCCTGCCCGTCCAGCGAGCGCCAGTAGGAAATATCAAAATCATTTCCGCGATAAGCATTCCAGGCTCGAAGATGCTGAACTACCAAACTTTCCAGGGCGATACCCGCAATCTCTTCCGGACGGTCTAACGGCCCGGCTGGCCGGATGGTGGTATATATTCCGGTATCGAAAAAATAAAACTTGGGATGTGTGATTAATCTTCTCTGAGTCCTTCGGGAAAAAACCGGAAGACGAAAAGCCAGTAAAATATCTTCGAGAATTTTTACGTACCCCTCGACAATCTTACGCTCTACCTGACATTCCCGGGCAATATTGCTGATGTTGAGCACCGAGCCGTTCGAAAAGCTGATAGATTCGAGAAATCGGCTGAAATTACTGATGTTCCGGATTTGGCTCTCAATCTGAACTTCTTCCCGGATATAATGTGTGATATAAGCTTCCAGGACATCGTTTGGATTGGTAGAGTCAATGACAATCGGTAAAAGACCATGCTTTAGAACCTTGTCGAATGATATATTGTCGGAAATCTCAGCCAGCATAAACGGATGGAGGGTACGCAGCAGCAGCCGACCGGCTAACAAGTCAACTCCGCCCCGCCGTAATTGGCGCGCGCTTGACCCGGTCAGAATAAATTGCCGGGACTTATCCTGTTCGGTCAGACTATGTACGACGCTTAACAATTCCGGAACTTTTTGCACTTCATCGATCACAATAATTCTTTTTTCAGGATTACCTCTAACGATTTCGATTAATCGTTCCGGCCGTGTCAAATAATTCCGATAAACATCCGGTAATAATAAATCCACGACTAAAGCTTCCGGATACAACAATTTTAACAGGGTGGATTTGCCGGTTCCCCGCGGCCCAAAGAGGAAGTAATTGGCCGGCGGAGTTTTAAAAAATCTTGGATAGATCGTTCGCATAATTCACCTAATTATGGAAACAAACGACCCAAAATTAGGCAATTGTAAACACAAAGTCAACTCTTTGATTAAATTGTTAGAATTGTTAAGCGGTACCCGAGTCGGATGCTCTACCGATTTCTTTCTGTGGATTAATGGCCAAAATATTCTAATTTCGGGTGGTTTTTATATAAAGGTTACGAGTATGCCCGAACTGCCTGAAGTCCAGACCGTCGTTAATGATCTGATCGCTGAGAACCTGATCGGTTGCGTTATCGTCGGGGTCGAAATCCGCTGGCCGAAGATTGTCGCTGAACCACTGGCTTATCAATTTTCGGAATTGATCCAAAATCGCACAATAATAAACATTTCCCGCCGCGGCAAATTCCTCCGTATCGATCTGCAACCTGAAAAATTTCTATTCGTCCATCTGCGTATGTCCGGACGATTATTTCTGACAGAAGCCGGTTCGCCTGTCAGTAAACACGAACACGTAATCTTTTCACTCAACGACGGCCGACAGCTGCGCTATCATGACACTCGCAAGTTTGGCCGCTTCTGGTTGGTCGATCAACCAGAGAAAATTGTCGGAAATCTCGGCATCGAACCACTCAGCCCGGAATTTTCCCTGGAGGCCTTAACGGAAAGGCTGCGTGGCCGGCGCCGTCAATTGAAACCGCTGCTGCTGGATCAGTCGGTTATCGCCGGCCTGGGCAATATTTATGTTGATGAATCACTCTGGGCGGCGCGGTTGCATCCGACCCGGCTGGCCGATTTGTTAAACGACCGGGAAATCAAGGCGCTGTACCGGGCGATTCCGCTGGTTTTACGACAAGGTTTACAGAACCAGGGAACCAGTCTCGGCAACGGCAAAGGCAATTTTCAGTCGGCTGGTAAGAGGCGTGGTCGCAATCAGGAAGTATTGAAGGTTTTTCACCGAACCGGGCAGCCCTGTCCGGTTTGTGCCACGAAAATCGAGCGGATAATCGTTGGTCAGCGCAGCACCCACTTTTGCCCGCGATGCCAAGCACTCAAATAACGGTATTTGATTCCATAAAAATATTCTTAAATTTTCTCTCATGAAAAGACGTGATTTTATTAAGATTTCAGCCTTAGCCGGGACAGGCCTGATGCTCGGTTGCCATCCGCACAACCGCTTTGATATTATTATCCGCAACGGCAATTTGCTGGACGGTCTTGGAAATCCACCGATATGCAACGATCTTGGAATCCGGGACGGGAAAATTATAGTCATTGACGATCTCAGCCTGGCTTCTGCCGACCGGATTATTGAGGCTAAAGATTTATCCGTTGCGCCCGGTTTTATCGATGTACATTCACATACTGACATTGAATTATTGGTTGATCCGCGTGCGGAGAGCAAAATACAGCAGGGCGTGACAACCGAAATTTCCGGCAATTGCGGCGATTCGCCTTTTCCGTTTAACCAGACCGATTTTGAGGAATATCACCGGCGCCAGAAGGAAAACTATAATCTCGAAGTTAACTGGCGCGATATAACCGGTTTTCTGGAATCTTTACGCAAGGCGCATCCGGCGATTAATTATGCCACTTTAGTCGGGCAGGGCAATTTACGGGCTTTTGTGGTTGGGAAAAATGATATTCAACCGGATGCTGCGCAGCTCCGGCGGATGCAGGATTTGCTTGCAGAAATGCTAGCGGCCGGGGCGGTTGGGCTTTCCACCGGTCTGGAATATGCTCCCGGCAGTTATGCTAAGACTGACGAACTGATTGAACTGTGCAAAGTTGTGGCGCGGCATGCTAAAATCTACGCCACCCATATGCGTAATGAAGACGATACTCTGGAAGAAGCGGTCGCCGAAGCTCTGCAAATTTGCCGGAAATCCGGTGTTTCGCTTCAAATTTCACACTTGAAAGCCTGTAACCGGGCCAACTGGCCGAAAACCGAACGGGTGCTGGCAACGATTGCAGCTGCCCGCGCGGAGGGTCTGCCGGTCGAAGCCGATCGTTATCCGTATATCGCCTGGAGCACCGGGCTGAGCTCGTTTCTGCCGCTGTGGGCCCGCCAGGGTGAAAATGAGGAAATAATCGGTCGTTTGAATGACAAAAAACAGTTTAAAGCAATTGCTGAATACTCTGCCAGTCGTGGTCAACGCATCGGCGGCTGGGAGCAGGTCGTCATTTGCAGTGTTCAGAATGAACATAATAAATCCTGGGAAGGTAAGTCTGTTACCGAGTGTTGCAACATATCGGGTAAAGATCCAGTCGTTTTTATCCGGGATCTGCTGATTGATGAAAAACTGCATGTCAGCGTAGTCGGCTTTGCGATGGATGAAAACGGCCTCAAACAGGTTCTGGCGGCTCCATTCACGACCATCGGCTCGGATGGCAATGCCGTTTCTCCGGTTGGATTGCTGGGCAAAGGCAAACCGCATCCGCGCTATTATGGAACCTTTCCGCGGGTAATCGGGAAATACGTCCGCGAGGAAAAGGTTTTCGACTTGCCGACGGCTATTCGCAAAATGACTTCCCAGCCAGCCCGGAAATTCAATCTGGAGCGGCGGGGAATTCTTCAGCCGGGATACTTCGCCGATCTGGTCATATTCGATCCAGTAAAAGTCATTGACCGGGCGACTTTTACTGAACCGCACCAATTTCCTACCGGTATTGATTATGTAATCGTCAACGGCCGGATCAGCGTCGAGCAAGGCAAACATACCGGAATCTGCGCCGGAAAGGTTTTATAAATGACTCCATTTAGCCATGCCGGAATTAGGTCTGCGATCCTTGAATATGGCGGAATTTGCTTGTTAATTACGGGTTGATTTTGAGACGGATCGCTCTGCGGATTGTTCAGATAATCAGCCTAATATTGATTGTAATCTTAGGCGTCAGTACTTTTCTGGCGGCGGACGCGGACTTTAGCGCGAGCTCTGCCCAACCTGTGTTGCAATTGGCAAGGCGACTGGGATTGGATCATTTTTACGATTCGGTCCTGAACCTTATTCTCTGGTTGATTCTGTGCGTTACAATATTATTGGCAATTTTCCTCAAGGGCATACGCGGTTTTTCCCGTCAGAGCCTGCATTTTATCCTGGTAGCTATTTTCCTGCTGGTTATCTATGATAAAACCGTCAACCAGCGGACGATTGTAGCTCTCCGGGAAGGAGAGGAGGTCGATTTTTCCCATTTAATAAAAAACTCCAATCCGGCTTATGCCATCCCGCTGCGGCTTCTGCAATTTGAGGTTCGGATGCATCCGGGCAATACCGTTCCGGCCGCCTTTAACAGCTGGTTGTTAATTAACCAGACTGACACCGCTCTCCTGGCGGTCAATCATCCGGTAGCCCTGAAACGGTATCGCCTGTACCAAAACTCCTATAAACGGGATCCCATGCTGCAGGTTGTCAGCGGGTGCGATACAGTCGTTACTACCTTCGATGCCAAGTTTATTCTAAATCAGCAGGAAATGATGATCTGCGGTTATAATGACACGCTTAAAACTTTTTACGTTGGCGTCGGATCGCAGGAATATCAGGTATCCCGTGAATCCAGCGAAATGATCGCCGGTCAGAGAATCCAAATTTTTCCGATAGGGACAAAATACACCTCATATATTGAGATCGCCGATGTGACTGGAGTGGGAATTCTCTTATTTTTCGGGATATTGTATATCATCGTGCTGGCCAATAATCTCTGGTGGCGACCGGCGGATTAACAGGGAGAAGATGATTTGGAAAAGTCACTGCTGATCGTCACCGCCATTCTGTACCTGATAAATTTCTTCGTAGTCATAACCGGCAACCGGGAAAAATTCAGCCTGTTTATATTATGGTGTGCAATTCTGACGCATTTCGGTTTGCTGGCCTGCAGATCCATCACCGCCGGACACCCGCCGTTTACGAATTTTTATGAGACCATGTTGCTGTTGTCATTTCTGATAGCCTTGCGACTGGTTCTCTGGCGGCGGCTGGTTGATGACCGCTTTCGATGGCTGAGCTTGCTTCTGATAATGACAATCGTCGGGTCAGCATTTTTTTTACCGACTGCGATGAAAACGTCCCGTCCGCTGATGCCCGCTCTGAACAGTTTCTGGATGTATATTCACGTTCCGGCATATTTGTTTGGCTATATGGCGATTGCTCTGGCATTCATTTATGCGCTTGTTTTTTTATTTCAGGGTAAAAGTGAAAGTTCTTCCGCCGCAGTCGGTCTGTTAAAAAAAATGGACAGTGAGGTAAAAATTGCGTTCTTTTTTCTGAACATCGGTTTGGTTACCGGCGCGATCTGGGGTTATAATGCCTGGGGCAATTATTGGTCGTGGGATACCAAGGAGGTCTGGGCTTTGATCAATATTTTGACGCTGGGTTTTTATTTTCATCTGCTTAAACCGAAGGGAGTAAAAAAAGCGCTGATCGTATTTTTGGCTTTTGGATCGATAATCTTTACATATCTGGGAGTAAGCTTTCTGTTAAGCGGCATCCATAGTTATGCCTGAGATTTTCAAGTCCGGGAATGGTCAGTCAGTTTTCAGCCAGCCGGTGATCGCTGTTATTCGTCGGCGCTCCTCCTGGCGCTCTTACTCCGGCGAGCCGCTGAGTGCCGCTTACCGGGCTAAACTCAGGGTATTGCTGGACGAATTGGGAACCGGACCGTTTGGCAACCGGATACGTTTTTCGCTGGTCTCCCGGCCTGAAAAAAAACCGGACAGACCAGTCAGGCTCGGAACTTACGGTTTTATCAGTAGAGCGACCGACTTTATCGTCGGCGCAGTCAGGCCGGCTCCGGATGTTTATGAGGATTTTGGATATTTATTAGAAAAGATTATCCTGCATTTAACGGATTGGGATCTGGGTACCTGCTGGCTGGGTGGATCATTTGCGAAAGGTGACTTTGCGAAAGCGATCAATTTGCAGCCGGATGAAATCATCCCGGCCGTTACGCCGGTCGGCCTGATCGCACACCGCCGGACACTCCGCGACCGGGTGATCCGAACGGCTGCCGGCTCCCGAAACCGCAAATCCTGGACGGAAATATTCTTCGATCAGACCTTTGCACGACCGCTGACACCGCAAACCGCCGGTCAATTTGCCGAAGCCCTGGAAATGGTGCGCCTGGCTCCGTCGGCCTCTAACCGGCAACCCTGGCGGATCCTGAAAATCAATAATCATTTTCACTTTTTTCTTAAGAGAAGCAAAGGCTATAATGCCGCTTTTCAGGCCGACCTGCAAAAAGTCGATCTGGGTATCGCCATGTGCCACTTCGAACTGACCGTCCGGGCATCAAACCTGCCGGGCCAGTGGACAAAACCGGATCCGGAATTACCTCTGCCGGGTGACTGGCGGGTAACCGAAGACTATCCGGCATTTCCGGGGGTTGAATATATCTGTTCATGGATGCCGCGCTCTTTACGGTAAGACGCTGAAAACTTGTCTCGTATCCCGAATTAAACTAAATTCAGCTGACTTGTGGTGTATCAATTGATGTTTGGGAGTGCCAATGGATCGAAATCAGTTTGAAAATATTCTTGATTTTGCGGTTGAGCGGGAGTGGGAATCCGTGCGGTTTTATCATCATCTACTGCAGAATGCTTCCTCAATTGCTATGATGGAAGCTATCCGAGAGATTGAATTAATGGAGCGCCAGCATGTTGACGTTCTGGAAAAATTCCGCCAGAGTGGTTTTGATCAGCACTCTGTTCCAACTGTAGAAAATCTCCAGATTGGCGAGTATCTTGTGCCACCGACCGAGAATAAAAATTACCGCGATATGCTGGTGACGGCGATGCGCCGGGAAGAATTGTCGTACAAATTGTACATAACGCTGGCCGGGGGTAGCCAAGACCAGCATGTGAAAGCCCTATTCGAAAAATTAGCCACCGAAGAAGCCAAACATAAAAATTACTTTGAAACCCTTTACGATTCCGAGGCTTTAAAGGAAAATTAAGACCAGAGCACCGACCAGCCCGGGTATCAACGGTGCGACCGGGAGATAGCGGATGGGTGATTTCACGCATATAATCGAAAAAACATTTGGTCTGAGTTTTCACATTCAGATAAAGATATTCAGCTCCCTGATCGTCATTTTTGCATTTTTCCTTTTGCGTCTGGTGATAATAAAATTCGTCTGGCGGAAAACCGAAGATGTCCGTGTGCGTTATCTCTGGCGCAAGAGCCTGACCTATGCTTTTTCGATAATCGGTTTATTGTTGCTTACCAATATTTGGTTTCAGGGATTGACGAACCTGGGCACTTTTTTGGGCTTATTGTCGGCCGGCCTGGCAATTACCCTGAAAGATCCGGTTTTGGACGTTGCCGGTTGGCTTTTCATTATCGCGCGTCGGCCGTTTACAATCGGCGATCGGATTCAACTTGGCAGCTACGCCGGAGATGTCATTGATATCCGCCTGTTCCAGTTTACCTTAATGGAAATCGGGAACTGGGTCGACGCCGAGCAGAGCACCGGGCGGATTATTCATGTGCCCAACGGCATGATTTTCACCAACCCTTTAGCTAATTACAATAAAGGGTTCAATTACCTCTGGAATGAAATTCCGGTACTGATTACTTTTGAAAGCAATTGGCGCAAGGCTAAATCCCTCTTGCTGAACATTGCCTCAATGCACGCCGCTTTTCTGTCCGGTGACGCCGAAAACCGGATCAAGGAAGCCAGTAAAAAATTTATGATTTCCTATAGTAAACTCACCCCGATAGTCTATACCTGCGTGCGGGACAGCGGTGTCCTGCTGACGATCCGCTATCTTTGTGAACCGCGCAACCGGCGCAATACGGTTGAAGCGATCTGGGAAGACATCCTGGAAGAATTCGCTAAACACCGCGATATTGATTTTGCCTACCCGACCCAACGTTTTTATAACAACCGGAATGAGGGCAAGCAGGCGGAGGAAATACCCTGATTTTTTTCAGTCAGAAAATGTAAGGAGTACCGATGGCAGTAACATTAATCGAAGTTCAGAATAAAAGACAACTGAGGCAATTCATTCAGTTCCCACTGAAATTATATCGCGGCAATCCCTATTACGTGCCGCTGTTGAATTTTGACGAGCGCAATACTTTAGACCGGCAGAAAAATCCGGCGTTTGAGTTTTGCGACGCCCGTTACTGGCTGGCGTATCAGAATGGTCAGATTGCCGGCCGGATCGCCGGGATTTACAATAAACGCTATGCCGAAATTTATGGTAAAAAACAGGTGCGGTTTGGTTGGATTGATTTCATTGAAGACGAGGAGGTGGCCGCGGCGCTGTTCGGCGCGGTCGAAAGCTGGGCAAAGGAACTGGGAGCGGAATCGGTGCATGGCCCGCTGGGATTCACCGATCTGGATCGGGAAGGCATGCTGATAGATGGTTTTCAGGAAATCGGCACGCTGGCGACGATTTATAACTATTCCTATTATCCGCGTTTTACAGAAAAGTTCGGCTACCAAAAGGACGTGGATTGGGTGGAGTATCAGATCACCGCACCCAAAGAGATCCCGCCGAAAGTCAGCGATATTTCCCGAATCGTTAAACAGCGGCTCGGCTTGCACACTCTCCAATTAAAGCGCACCAAAGATGTTTTACCTTACGCCCATCAATTATTTGAGGTTTATAATTCGACCTATAAAGTCCTGTACGGATTTGTGCCGCTTACCGAAAAGCAGATCGAAGCTTATATCAAGCAGTACATCGGCTTCATGGATCCCGATCATATCGCGATTGTACTGGATAAAAACGACCGGCTGGTTGGATTCGGACTGACGATGCCGTTATTATCAAAAGCCCTCCAAAAAGCCAGAGGCCGTCTCTTTCCCTTTGGGTTCGCCCATTTGCTGTGGGCGCTCAGGCACAATAAAACCGCTGAACTGTTGATTATCGGCGTTTTACCTGAGTATCAGGGGCAGGGCGTTCCGGCGCTGATGATTGCCGAAATTGCCGAGAAGTTCGCCCATAAGGGAATTTTAATAGCCGAATCCAATCCCGAGCTGGAAACCAACAGCAAGGTGCAGGCGCAGTGGAAATTCTTTGATCTGCGTCAGCATAAACGGCGGCGCTGCTATATCAAACATATCTGAAAGCGGATATTAAGGAGTGGTGATTTCGTGCCATTTTGCACCGGTAATGAAGATAAGAAACTTTGCGAAAAATAAGATAATGAGGAAGTCAGTATGCGGACTTTAATCGTTTATGCTACCAAACATGGATGCACGGAACAGTGCGCCGAAATTTTAGCGCGCAAATTAGGAAGGGAAGCCGAGACAATCAATCTTAAGAAAAACCGCCTGCCCGATCTGAGGGAATATGAGAGCATCATCGTCGGTGGTTCGATTCACGCCGGCCAAATTCAGGGGATCATCAAGAGGTTTTTTCAGAATTACCGGAATATTTTAATGGAAAAACGACTGGGTCTATTTATCTGCTGCCTGGCGGAAGGCGCGGAGGCTGAGGCGGAGTTAACGAAGGTATTTCCGGAAGATCTACGCATCCATGCCGTTGCCAAAGGTCTTTTTGGCGGTGTGCTTGACTTTCAAAAGATGAATTGGTTGGAGAAGGCAATCATGAAAAAAATTGCCAAGACCGATCAGAATATATACAATATCAATGAATTGAAGATCGAATCATTTGCCCAGGCGATCCGCAATTCAAATTGAGGGAGATTCTCACGATGACAATACGAAAAATTACTCTGTTGATTGGTTTTCTCTCTTTGGGCTTGTTGAGCGCCTGCCCGCAATTGAAGGAATATCGCCGGCGCGTATCTGCCATCGAGATTGAAAATATTGATCTGCAACGTGTGAAAGATGGCGATTATACCGGTGAATTCGACGCTATTCTCGTAGCAGTCGAAGTCTTGGTCAAAGTGCGGGACCACCGCATCACGCAGATCGAGTTAGTCCGGCATGAAAACGGACGTGGTAAACCGGCGGAGGTGATCCCCGGTCGGGTCGTGGAAAAGCAATCCTTGCAGGTTGACGCCGTCTCAGGAGCCACTTCCAGTAGTATGGTCATTCTGGAAGCCATTGAACTGGCTCTGAAGAAGGGCCTCGAATAGAACGATCGCAAATATTTAACGTTTATTTTCCGAATAAAGAAACCAGTTTGAGGGACAATCCGTCTGAACTTCCTGGTATTTGGTTTTTGGAAGCAGATGCTTCCGGAAACTGCGGAGGGCGGTCTAATCCTGTATGTCTTTAAAATGAAGCCTGAATCCCTTTGAGGATGACTCCCAGCAAGGCGTCCCTGAACTGTTCAATGGCGACTTTGGCGAGGCCGGCCTGTTTTAAAACCTGCAGCTTTGCCAGGTCGCGCTTGCCCCTGAGCAGAAACTCCAGGTCGGCCGGACTGATTTCTCCCTTTGATAAAGCCTCTATCCACGTTTTCAGATCGGTTTCTAAGGACTGGAGAAAAATTTGGGCATCTTTGGTGGCCTGACCGGTGTAACCGCCCAGAATATTTTGGGCCAGGAGAGGAATTTCCTGCAATAGGTATGAGTATAATTGTTCGTAATTTGACATGATCATTTATCTCCCGGTTTTGAGTTTGCCGCCTTCCAATCCGATGATCTGGTCGAAAGCTTCAGCGATCAGTTTTTGCGATTCGGTAACCATGACCGGACTCAGGGAGCCGCTGGTTTGCCAGTGGCGCAAGAAACCGCCGACCAAATTTCCGTTGGGGTCTTTCAGAATTTCCCACTGACGGGTAGTATATTCATTTTTTGGTCGGCCTTTGGCGGCTTCATAAGCCTTTTCCAACTCTTTTTGCAGTGCGGCAACGGTGCCCGCGTGTTGATCAAAAGGCTCTTCGGCTTGGGCGATTAAAGCTAGGGTTTCGACTTTCAGGCTGATGGTTCTTTCGTAAGCCACCGGATCGAAACGGGCGATGAGCGTAGTACAGGCGCTCCAGATCGTCAAGACAGCCAGGCTCAGAATGCCGGCGCTCCGAATTTGTTTCTTCATGCTGATTACCTCCTTTCGACTCTTATGATAAATATCGGTATAGGCGGATCAAATAATCAAGAGTCGGGCGGGAGTTCGAAAAAAAATTTAAAAAAGTTCTTGCCTAAAAGCGTAAAGATTTGCATTTTTACTTAACCGATAAAGTTATCGGTTAAGTTAATTGGGGCTTAGCGCCTATGAACAGACCGCCGCATATCACTCTCGATGACATCGCCCGCAAGCTGAACGTTTCCAAGGTAACAGTTTCCAAAGCCCTGCGCGATCATCCGGATATCGGTCAGGCCACCAAGCGCGAAGTTCAGGCCGTAGCCAAAGAACTCGGCTATGTCCCTAACTTTATTGCACGCAATCTATCGGCTCAGAAATCCCGGACGATTGGTTTGGTCGTTCCCAAACTGGCGCACTACTTTTTTGCTTCCTGTATCGAGGCGATTTATCATGCCGCTGCCGCCAGTCAGTATGATATCATCATGACCGTTTCCCAGGAGAATCCTGAATATGAACTTAAACATATCCAAACCCTTCTGGCTATGCGGGTTGAGGGTTTACTAATATCAGTCACGGAGAATACCACTGACCTTACTCTGCTGAGAGACATCGGCCAACGCGGTGTGCCGGTTGTTTATTTTGATCGTGTGCCACTTCAAATCGCCACCGATTATGTGGTCACGGACGACCGGGCGGCCGCCAGTCGGCTAATTGATTATGCCGTCCAAGCCGGCTATTGGGAGATTGCGCACTTCGCCGGTTACAGTCATACCAATATCGGTAGTGAGCGTCAGGCTGGATTCCGGCAGGCGATGATCGCCAACGGTCTGAAAATTCATGAGGAATGGATCATCGAAGGTGGTTTTGGCGAGCAGGCCGGCTATGAAGCTTTTAAAAAGCTGACTTCCCGGCAAAAATGGCCGGAATTGATCTTTGCAGTGACATTTCCGGTAGCCTTGGGGATTTATTCGGCCGCTCAGGAACTCGGCCTTAAAATTCCTGGCGATATTGACGTTATCTGTTTTGGGGGCGGTCAGTTTAACCGCTTCATTTCACCGACTCTGACTTATATGGATCAACCGGCGGAGAAGATTGGTAAAAAAGCGATCGAACTGTTGTTGGATGAACTGCGCGCACCGGAGGCCCAACGTGAACATCAGATCGTCGTTCCGTCGAAATTGGTGGTTGGCCAAACCTGTGTGCGTAATAAATGAAATTAACGAGGAATAAATGTATCTGAATCCGGACCGATTTTTTGATGCCGATCCAGCGATTCGTTCGCTGGCAAGGGAATTGTATCGCCAGGTCAAAGACCTGCCGATTATTTCACCGCATGGACATGTCGAAGCCCGGCTGTTAGCCGAGAATCAGCCGTTTCCGGATCCGACGGCTTTGTTGCTGATCCCGGATCACTATATTTTTCGCATGCTGTTTTCACAGGGCATTCCGCTGGAAACGCTGGGCATTCCGACGCGGGATGGCAGTCCGGTCGAAACCGATCATCGTAAAATCTGGCAAATTTTCGGCGATAATTATTACCTGTTTGCCGGAACGCCGACTAGCCTGTGGCTGGCTTATGAATTCGCCGAGGTGTTCGGAATTAATGAAAAATTCTGCGGCGCCAACGCGATGGAATTTTACGATCATATTCAGAAACAATTGCAGGAGCCGGCGTTTCGTCCACGCGCGTTATTCGAGCGCTTTAATATCGAGGTATTGACTTCAACGGACGGCGCGGCTGACAGTCTTGAATATCATCGCCAATTGCATGAATCCGGCTGGAAAGGGCGCATGATTCCCTGTTTCCGCCCGGACGCTTTGATCAATATCAATATGCCGAAATGGCGTCAGGAAGTCGAAGCCTTGGGTGCGGTGGTCGGATTTGAGATCAATTCCTATCAAAAATATATCGATGCGCTGGAAGACCGGCGGGCGTTTTTCAAGAGTATGGGGGCGGTTTCCACCGACCAGGGGATTGCCAGCGCCTACGCGCACCGCCTGAGCATTGCTGAAGCCGAAGCCCTTTTCCGAAAAGCACTCAGCGGTCAGGCAACAGTAGAAGACAACAATATTTTTACTGCCAATATGTTGATGGAAATGGCGCGGATGAGCTTGGACGACGGGCTCGTCATGCAAATCCATGTCGGCGCCGACCGCAATCATAATGAATGGCTGTATCGGAAGTTCGGTCCGGATAAAGGCGCCGACATTCCGATTCGTTCCGAGTTCACCAATAATCTGCGCGAGTTACTGAATGTCTACGGTAATGATCCGCGGCTGACGCTGGTGGTTTTTACCCTGGATGAATCAACCTATGCCCGGGAGCTGGCGCCGCTGGCGGGACATTACCCGGCGCTGAAACTGGGCGCGGCCTGGTGGTTTCACGACAGCATTCAGGGGATGATCCGCTATCGTCAGATGATTTCCGAAACGGCGGGTTTCTACAATACGGTCGGATTTACTGACGACACGCGTTCGTTCCCGTCTATTCCGGCGCGCCACGATCTTTGTCGTCGGGTGGATGCCAATTTCCTGGCTGGTTTGGCCGCCCGTCACATTATTGATCCGGCGGAAGCGGTGCGTTTGATCCGGGCGCTGACTTACGATTTGGCAAAAAAGACCTATAAACTGTAAAAAAAGGAGGGGGTATCTATGAATAGGAAATTGCCTTGGATGATTCTTTTGGCGACAAGCCTTTTTTTTCTGGCAAGCTGCCAATCTGAAAAGAAAGGAAAGGTTCTGAAACTGGCGCACGGTTTGGACGCGGCTCATCCCGTGCACAAGGCTATGGTTTTTATGGGGGAACAACTTTATCAGAAATCGGGCGGCAAATATCGCATCGAAGTTTACTGCAGCGGACAGCTCGGCACCGAACGTGAGTGCATCGAACTGCTTCAGATCGGCAGTCTCAGCATGACTAAAGTTTCCAGCAGTGTTCTGGAGGGCTTCGTGCACAGGTTCAGCGTTTACAATCTGCCGTTTCTTTTCCGCGACGATGACCACCGGGCGCGCGTCCTGGAAGGAAGCGTCGGACGGCAACTATTGCTCGACTGCGAAAAATATTGGGTGCGCGGTCTGTGTTACTTCGACGCCGGCAGTCGCAGTTTTTATTCAAAAGCCAAACCGATTAATTCACCGGAAGACTTGAAAGGCCTGAAAATCCGCACCCAAGAAAGCCCGACTTCCCTGAAAATGGTACAGGCTTTAGGCGGCTCGGCCACTCCAATCGCCTGGGGTGAACTTTATACGGCTTTACAGCAGGGCATCGTGGACGGCGCCGAAAACAATCCCCCCTCATTCTACCTGTCGCATCATTATGAAGTCTGTAAATATTACGCGCTGGACGAACATACTTCGGTGCCGGATGTGTTATTGATCAGTACGGTGGTTTGGAATAGTTTAACGCCCGAAGCGCGGCAATGGGTGCAGGAAGCCGCCGACACTGCCGCAGTATATGAACGCGAGCTATGGAAAGTGGCCACTCAGGAAGCGCTCGACGCAGTCCAAAAAGCCGGCGTAATTGTCAGTTATCCCGATAAAAAATTGTTTCAGGATAAGGTCAAAGACATTTACGAAAGTTACAAAGATCAACCGGAAACCTACGAATTGATTCAACAAATCAGGGCGGTGCAATAATGGAAAAAATACGCAAAATACTCGACGTCTCGTTAAAGTGGATACTGATTGTGCTCATGGCAGTTTCAGTGTTGAACGTACTTTGGCAGGTTTTTACGCGGTTTGTAATTCGCCATCCAAGTTCTTACACCGAAGAATTGGCGCGCTACCTGCTGATCTGGGTTGGTTTATTGGGAGCGGCCTACGCCTCCGGCAATAAGCTGCACCTGGCCATTGACCTTTTCAGTCACAAATTGAAACCAGCGGCCGCGAACTGGCTGGAGATTTTCATCCAGCTGAGCATTATTTTCTTTGCGGTTTTTGTGATGGTAATCGGCGGCCTCCGACTGGTGAACATTACTCTGACGCTGAACCAGATCTCGGCGGCTCTGCAGGTCAAACTGGGCTATGTTTATTTGGTGTTACCGATCAGCGGCGGGCTGATTGTAGTATATGCAATAGCACGGCTGGCCGAATTGATCGGAAATCTGCGGCATCCCGGCATTCTTTCTGAGCCTTCTGAAACAAGGAGCGAATATCATGGAATGGACTGAAGTAATTGTACTGGTTTCGAGTTTTGTGATTCTGTTGCTGGCCGGCGTGCCGATATCCTTCAGTATCGGTCTCGCCACGCTGTCCACAATGCTGTTGAGTATTACGGCTCTGCCTTCATTGACGACCGTGGCGCAAAGAATGGCGACCGGAATAGATAGTTTTGCCCTCTTGGCGATACCCTTTTTTATTTTATCGGGACAATTAATGAGCCGCGGTGGCATTGCGCGACGGTTGATTGATTTTGCCAAGGTGCTGGTTGGGCGCCTGCCGGGCGGTCTGGCTTTCGTCAATATTCTGGCGGCTATGTTTTTTGGAGCGATTTCCGGTTCAGCGGCGGCCGCAGCCGCGGCGATTGGCGGTTTTATGACGCCATTGATGAAAAAGGAAGGGTATGACAACAATTACTCGGCGGCGGTCAATATTACCTCGGCGACGACCGGCTTGCTGATTCCGCCCAGTAATATTCTGATAGTTTATAGTCTGGCCAGCGGCGGAGTCTCAATTGCGGCGCTTTTCATTGCCGGGTACCTGCCGGGAATTCTGGTTGGTATTTCGCTCATGTTGGTAGCCGGACTGATTGCCTGGAAACGCGGCTATCGGGGCAGCGCCGAGCGTAATTCGCTGAAAACTGCCACCCTGAAATTCCTGGATGCTCTGCCGAGCCTGGCGCTGATTGTAATCGTGATTGGCGGCATTATCGCCGGTTTTTTTACGGCTACAGAGGCCTCGGCGATCGCAGTGCTGTACACTTTCATTCTGTCGGTGATGATTTATCATGAAGTAAAGTGGAAAGAAATTCCACAGGTGCTCCTCGATACAGCCGCCACGACCGCTATCGTCATGCTACTGATCGGCACTTCCATGGGAATGTCGTGGATCATGTCGTATGAAAATATTCCGCAGACGATTACCGCCGCATTAATAGCCTTGTCAGGCAATAAAATCATTATTCTTTTGATCATCAATCTGATTCTGCTGTTTGTCGGGACTTTTATGGATATGACGCCGGCGGTGCTGATTTTTACGCCGATTTTCCTGCCGATCGTAACGGCTCTGGGTGTTCATCCGATCCATTTCGGGATAATGATGGTGCTGAACCTTTGCATCGGTTTGTGCACTCCACCGGTGGGAGCCGTGCTTTTCGTTGGATGCGGAATTGCTAATACGACCATTCCGAAAGTCGTCAGATCAATTCTGCCATTTTATGTGGCCATGATTGCGGCTCTGTTGCTGATCACCTATTTTCCGCAAATCACTATGGTGCTGCCGCGGTTGTTTGGTTATTAAAAATAAGAGGTAATTATGGTAAATATTTCTGGTGCAGATTTAAGAGACAAGGCGGTTGTCGTTACCGGCGGAGCCGGAATTATCGGTCGGACGCTGGTCAATGCTTTGCTGGAAGCCGGAGCGAAAGTCGCTGTGCTGGATCTGCGCGAGCCTTCGCCGGAGATTTTCAAGGCGGCCCGGGGTGAAGCCGCTGACAGATTGCGATTGATCGCTGCAGACGTTTTGAAAAAAGAGAGCCTGCAGGCGGCCGCCGACAGGATTCTGGGGGAATTTGGGCGGATTAATGTTCTGATCAATGGCGCCGGCGGCAATCACCCTAAGGCTACGACCTCTGCGGATTGTTCGTTTTTCGATTTGTCATTGGAATCTTTAGGCTTTACGATTGACCTGAACCTGATCGGGACGATTTTGCCCAGCCAGGTGTTCGGCAGAATCATGGCCGAACAGAAAGCCGGCAACATCGTCAACATTACTTCGATGAATGCTTTTCGTCCTTTGACGCGTATTCCGGCTTACTCAGCGGCCAAAGCCGCCGTCAGCAATTTTACCCAATGGCTGGCGGTGCATATGGCGCAGGAATATTCCCCACAAATTCGGGTCAACGCCATTGCGCCGGGCTTTTTCCTGACCGACCAGAATCGCTTTTTGCTGACCGACAAGGAAACTGGCGAGCTGACCGCGCGCGGGAAAAAGATCATCGCAGCGACACCGCTGGGACGCTTCGGTGAGCCGGAAGAATTGATCGGAACGCTGTTCTATTTGCTATCGGATGATTCCAAATTCGTGACCGGGGTGATTATTCCGGTTGACGGCGGTTTCAATGCCTATAGCGGCGTATAGTTTTAAATAGTATAATAAGGAATTAGAAAATGAATTACGGACTCGCTATTAAACCTACCGGCAGTCTCGATCTGCTTTCACTCGGGGCGCTGGTTCACCGGCTGGATCCGGGCACGATCCCGTTTCGTAAAGCCGGCGAATGTAAAATTCACGTCAGCGGCGGCGAATTTAATGTCGCGGCTAATCTGGCGGACTGTTTCCGCCTGAATACAGGCATCGCCACCGCCATGGCGGATTATCCGATTGGCGATTTGATTGCCGAGCGGGTGCGCGCCATGGGCGTCAAACCTTTCTACAAGCATTTTGCGCATAACGGCGTAAACGGTCCGAATATGGCGACGGTTTACAGCGATCGCGGCTTCGGCTTGCGGGCGCCGGTGGTTTTTTATAATCGTTCCAACGAAGCCGCCGCGCGCCTGAAACCCGGCGACTTCGACTGGAAGGCGATTTTCTCCAATGGCGTGCGCTGGTTTCATAGCGGCGGAATTTTTGCCGCGCTCTCGGAAACCACCGGGCAGGTCATTATCGAAGCCATGCAAGCCGCTAAAGCGGCTGGCGCCGTGACGAGTTTCGACCTGAATTATCGCGCCAAACTCTGGAATCTGTGGGGCGGCGAGGAAAAAGCGGCTGAGGTCATCAACGGCATCGTCAAGTATGTTGATGTTCTGGTTGGCAACGAAGAAGATTTGCAGAAAGGATTGGGGATTCCCGGGCCGGAAGTGACCGCCAAATCCAAACTCGACCCGTCGGTTTTCTTCGCAATGATTGGCGACGTCGTCAAGAAACATCCGCAGGTGAAAGTCGTGGCGACGACCTTGCGCGAAGTGCATTCGACCAATCGCCACAGCTGGAGCGCCGTAGCCTGGATCAACGGACAGACTTTCCAGGCGCCGACGGCCGAGCTGGAAGTGTTTGACCGAGTCGGCGGCGGTGACGGTTTCGCGGCGGGCTTTTTCTATGGTCTTTTAACTGGCGCCACGTCCGAAGAAGCCGTCAAACTCGGCTGGGCGCATGGCGCGCTGGTTACGACTTATCCGGGCGACACGACCATGGCGACTTTGGCCGAAGTGCAGAATTTCGCCAAAGGCGGCTCGGCGCGCATTCAGCGTTAAACCGGAGAATTATAGGCAGTGTCATTCTGTTCAAAAAAAGTATCAGAAAATGGGTTGACGGAAACCGAAATCCGCGAGGAATTACACTCGGTTTTGGAACGACTGGGATTGCGCCAGAAGGTGCTTGTCATTCCACCGGATTTTACCCGCTTTCACTCCCAGGCCGGAGAACTGACGCGGATGACATTTCAGTATTACCGTGGTCAGCTTAAAGCGATCCTGCCGGCGCTCGGTACCCATTTTCCTATGACCGAAGCCGAAATCGGAACCATGTATGGCGACTTGCCGCGGGAGCTCTTTAAAGTGCATCGCTGGAAAGAAGACCTGGTGACGCTCGGCGAAGTGCCGGGTGAATTCGTGCGTGAAGTTTCTGAAGGCAAATTGGATTATGCCTGGCCGGCGCAGGTCAATAAACTGCTGGTGGAAGGCGGCTTCGATCTGATCCTTTCCATCGGTCAGGTCGTGCCGCACGAAGTGGTTGGCATGGCGAATTTCAACAAGAATATCTTCGTCGGAACCGGCGGACGCGAAGGCATCAATAAGAGCCATTTCCTGGGCGCGGTTTACGGCATGGAACGGATGATGGGGCGGGCTGATACTCCGGTGCGCCGGGTACTGAATTACGCTTCGGAGAATTTTGCGCGGCAGATGCCGATCGTCTATGTGTTGACGGTCATTGGTAAAAATGCCGCGGGGCATTTGTGTATGCGTGGGCTTTTTATTGGCGACGATTATGAATGTTTCCGGCAAGCCAGCGAACTCTCGCTGACGGTCAATTTCGAGATGCTAGAGAAACCGTTGAAAAAAATTGTGGTCTATCTTGATCCGCAGGAATTCAAAAGCACCTGGCTCGGCAACAAGAGCATTTATCGCACCCGCATGGCGATTGCCGACGGCGGTGAGTTAATCGTTCTGGCGCCCGGATTGCGGGAGTTCGGCGAAGACCCGGACATCGACCGGCTGATCCGCAAATACGGCTACCGCACGACGCCGGAAATTTTAAAGTTCGTCCATGAGAACGACGATTTGCAGAATAATCTCAGTGCCGCGGCGCATTTGATTCACGGTTCCCCGGAAAAGCGCTTCACGGTGACTTATTGTCCCGGCCATATGAGTCAGGCGGAAATTGAAAGCGTCGGCTTCCGCTACAGCGAACCCACAAGATACATTGAGCGCTACAATCCGGAGAAGCTGCGCGATGGCTTTAACATTCTACCGGACGGCGAAGAAGTTTTCTTCATTGCCAATCCGGCGCTGGGATTGTGGTCAACCAAAGAAAGATTTAACGTAAAATAATTTACAGGAGAGAATTTATGAAAAAAGCAGATATAGGTTTGGTCGGTCTGGCCGTGATGGGCGAGAACCTGGTGCTGAACATGGAGCGGCACGGTTTCACGGTGGCGGTTTTCAATCGCACCGTAGCGAAAGTTGATAATTTTCTCGCCGGGCGTGGCAAAGGTAAAAACATCATCGGCGCGCATTCGATTGAAGAACTGGTCGCTTCTCTGAAAACTCCGCGCAAGGTTATGCTGATGGTTAAAGCCGGTCAGGCGGTCGATGATTTTATCGAACTGCTTATTCCGCATCTGGAGAAAGGTGATATCATCATTGACGGCGGCAATTCGCATTTCCCGGACACCACCCGCCGCACCGAATATATGGAAGCCAAAGGTCTGCTGTATATCGGCACCGGCGTTTCCGGCGGCGAGGAAGGCGCGTTGAATGGACCGTCCATTATGCCCGGCGGATCTCCAGCCGCCTGGCCGCATGTCAAGCCGATTTTCCAGGCGATTGCCGCCAAAGTTGAAGACGGCGCGCCCTGTTGCGACTGGGTCGGCGAAAAAGGCGCCGGTCACTTTGTGAAAATGGTGCACAATGGCATCGAATACGGCGATATGCAATTGATTTGCGAAGCCTATCAGATTATGAAAGACCTGCTCGGTTTGAGTTATCCGGAAATGCATCAGGTTTTAGTGGAGTGGAATAAGGGCGACCTCGAAAGCTATCTGATCGAGATTACGCGTGATATCTTGGCTTACAAAGATGAAGACGGTCAGCCGTTAGTCGAGAAGATTCTGGACACCGCCGGTCAGAAAGGCACCGGCAAATGGACCGTGCTGGCTTCGCTGGATTCGGGCGCGCCGCTGACCCTGATCGGCGAAGCGGTTTACGCGCGCATGCTTTCGGCGATGAAAGACGAGCGCGTTGCGGCGTCCAAAGTTTTGAGCGGACCGAAACCGGAATTCAAAGGCGACAAAAAGCAATTCATCGCCGACCTCGGTCGGGCGCTCTATGCCGCCAAGATCGTTTCCTATGCCCAGGGCTATGTCCTGATGCGTCTGGCCGCCAAAGAGTTTGGCTGGAATCTGAACAACGGCGGCATCGCTCTGATGTGGCGCGGCGGTTGTATCATTCGCTCGGTATTCCTCGGTAAAATCAAGGAGGCTTTCGATAAAAATCCCAGCCTGAGCAACCTTCTGCTCGATCCGTTTTTCAAGGAAAAAATCGAATCCTCGCAAGCCGCCTGGCGCAGAGTCGTCGCCACGGCAATTTCGAACGGCATCTGGATTCCGGCGCTCTCGACGGCTCTGAATTATTTTGACGGCTTCCGCAACGGTCGCCTGCCGGCTAATTTATTGCAAGCTCAGCGCGATTACTTCGGGGCGCACACCTACGAACGCACCGATAAACCGCGCGGCGAATTTTTCCACACCAACTGGACCGGTCACGGCGGGCAGACGGCGTCCACGACCTATACGGTTTAAAATTTGGAGATGGTTTCCGTGAAAAATCCCCTGCTGAATTTTGAAAAATACCATGAATTTTTAGTGGCGATTGACTCGGACGGCTGTGCTTTCGACACGATGGAGATCAAGCACAAGGAGTGTTTCATTCCGAATATCATTAATTCCTGGAATCTGCAAGCCGTCTCGAAGTATGCGCGCGCGGCGGCGGAGTTCGTCAATCTCTACTCCAAATGGCGCGGCATAAACCGCTTTCCGGGTTTGATAATGGTTTTCGATTTGCTGAAGGAATGGCCGGAAGTGCAGGCGCGCCAAACCGCGATTCCAGTTGCCCAGTCATTGCGCGACTGGATCGCCCGCGAGACCAAACTCGGCAATCCGGCCTTGAAAGCCGAGGTCGAACGCACCGGCGACCCGATCTTGAAGCAAGCTTTAGAGTGGAGCGAAGCCGTCAATGCCGACATTGCCCGCATGGTGCACGACGTCCCGCCGTTTGCCTTCGTGCGAGAAACGCTGGAGAAACTTCAGAAGGTCGCCGATGTGATGGTTTGTTCGGCGACGCCGATCGAGGCTCTGCGGCGCGAATGGGAAGAGCATGATATTTCGCGTTACGTGCGGGTGATCGCCGGGCAGGAAATCGGAAGTAAAAAAGAACAACTCGCCATGGCGGTCAGCGGGCGGTACAAACCGGAGAATGTGCTGATGATCGGCGATGCGCTCGGCGACCTGTCAGCCGCGCGCGCCAATTCACTCCGCTTTTTTCCGGTCAATCCGGGGCATGAAGAACACTCCTGGGAAAATTTCTTCAGACGGTATTTGGACGATTTTATAAATAGTCGGTACAGTGATGAAGTCGAGAAAAAATTAATGGCGGAATTCGAAGAATTTTTGCCGGCGATCCCGCCCTGGAAGAAATAAAAAATGTGACTTAATGGGAGATAATTATGCAACCGAAAAACATTTTGGATTTATTTAAACTGGATGGCAAAGTCGCGCTCGTGACCGGCGCCGCCCGCGGACTCGGACAAGCGATAGCGACGGCTCTGGCGTCCGCCGGAGCAGACGTGATTGCGGTCGATATTCTGCCGACCGCAGAAACCTGTCAGATAATCGAAAAAATGGGACGAAAATCCCTCGGCTTATCGGCCAATTTAATGGAAAAAGCCAATATCGCGCCAGTCGTCGAATCCGCCTTGAAAGAATTCGGGCAAATCGACATTCTGGTCAATAATGCCGGCATTATCCGCCGCACGCCTATCACTGAATTTTCGGAAAAAGACTGGGACGACGTCATCAATCTCAATCAGAAAGCCGTCTTTTTCCTCAGTCAGGCGGTCGCGAAAACGATGATCGCCAGAAAACAGGGCGGCAAGATCATCAGCATCGCCTCGCTGTTGTCATTTCAAGGTGGAATTCTGGTGCCGTCTTACACCGCATCGAAAAGCGCCGTGATGGGCTTGACGCGCGCAATGGCGAATGAACTGGCGCCGCATCGCATCAACGTCAATGCCATTGCGCCGGGCTATATGGCGACGGACAATACCGCGCCGCTCCGTGCCGATCCGGTGCGCGCGAAATCGATCCTCGATCGCATTCCAGCCGGACGCTGGGGCGAACCAGCGGATTTGCAAGGTGTGGCCGTATTTCTGGCGTCGGCGGCTTCCGACTATATGACCGGCTATACCGTGGCTGTGGACGGCGGCTGGCTGGCAAGATAAATTGAGGAGTGCGCCAACAATATTGGTGCACTTTTATGTGATTTCTCTATTATCGTACAAAAACCATCTTCTTAGTCGTACTGAATCCAGAAGAAGTTTTCAGACAATAGAGGTAAATCCC
The DNA here is from genome assembly GCA_964576275.1 of uncultured bacterium. Classification (GTDB taxonomy): domain Bacteria; phylum Fidelibacterota; class UBA2242; order UBA2242; family UBA2242; genus JAGNGI01. The sequence continues at coordinate 241,355 of CAZNUN010000003.1, forward strand.
GCTGGGCACTATTTGCCCAAAACTGTCTTTGCCATTCCAGGTAACTTTTAATGAACCGGCGGGCTGAATATTGTCAACCAATCTGATTATCTCGCGTCCCAGGATATCATAGATTGTCAGAACTACGTATGATTCTTCCGGCAAGTCATAAGCAATTGTCGTCGTGGGATTAAAAGGATTGGGAAAATTGTTTAGTAAGTGGTATTCAGTAGGTAAAATTACATCGCTTGTCTCATTATTAATCGGAGGAGCGCTTTTCTTGGCTAGGGTCCATTTTTCAAGTTCGCCCATAGTCTCATAGACTATTAGGTTCAAATCATCGTCGGGATATTTTTTAATAAACTCATCGAAATAGGTTTTACCTTGAGAGCGGTTGTCAAACGCTAAATAATGGAGATAACCAAGATTGAAAAGAGCATTCTTTTGAATAACATCGTTCCCAACGAACTCATTTTTCATGATGAGATAATTGTCAATGACTTCCTGAAATTTCCCCTCTCTCATCAGTATATAGTTCTCCAGTTCCAGGGTCTTGGCGTAGAGTTCATCTTTCCTGGATAAGTTTTTGCGAACATTACTATTCAAATATTCGATGAAACCATCTTTGCCTGACAGTTCATAACACTCAGCAATGCAGGAAAGAATGTACTTCTGTCTGCTCTTATCAGTCTCCTTAGTTAACCTTCTAACGTATATAGCGATGGCATCTTCATATTTTTCATCAAAGAGGTAATCCAAGGCTTCGTTGAGTTCGGAATCCAAAAAGTTACTGCTGGCTGAGCCGGTTTGTCGATTTGATTCAACATAATCATTATGCGCAACGGGTTTTGCCATTCTTACACCTATCGGATCATAAGTCAAGGCCGGAACGTAATCAATCGTGCCACCCATAAATGTGTAAAAATCACTGGTATAGTAATAATTCGGATAAGTCGGCGGATAACGATTCCACCAATTGTACTCTGCCATTACGTAACTATCGTAAGTTGACGTAACTTCATATCCGGTATTATCATGGATACTATTACGTCCTGCAAGACTTGAGGTTCCAATTCTTACATAGCTTTCCAATCCACAAGTCACGCCTGTATAATTTTCAGTTATCAGATTATATCCGGGATTACGGAGACGGTCGCCAAAGAGCGCCCGACTGTTTATGATACAATAGACTCCGGCTTGATTATTGTCAGTGATGGTGTTTTCCCATAAATAAGGTGTTCCGCTGGTCGTACAGTAAATGCCACATTCACTATTATCAGTAATCGTATTCTCATATACATTGACGATGGTTGAATTATATATGAAAATGCCATTAGCCGAGTTGCTATAAATATTATTGTAGCGGATTGGACTACAACGAGGGCCGGCATTGTAGATGTAAATTCCGGTACCGTTGTTAAAAATATCACAATATTGAATCGTAGGCAAACTACTGTAGCATTTTACGCCGTGATAAGCATTCTTAATATTACAATAAGAGAGCGTACCGCCGGAACCACTATTGAATTTGATCCCATTTTGATAGGTACTACTGGGAGAAATGAAATCAAAGGTAATCGGCGATGCGGAGGTGCCATTCGCAGATAATGTACCATTGATTATTAATGATACTCCATTTGTAAATGTCAGGTTAGCAGTGCTATTAACAACTAATGAAGATCCAGAAGGAATCGTTATGGTGCTTGCCGAGTTAAGATTACCATTTATTGTTAAAGTCACTCCACTGTCAATTGTTAATATTGTACCAGGTTGAAAATTCCAAGTTTCCCCTGACGGAATCGTAAAACTTTTTGTTATTGTACCACCATAATTTTCAAGTGTATACTTAATTGAATGATAAGCATTAACTCGACCGTGTCCCCAATCTCGATCAAAACCAGGTGATCCCATATCCGTTGCAGATAGCTCAATTATATTTTTTATTTGCGACTGTAAGATATTTGGATTTATAGATAATATTAATGCTGCTATCCCCGCTACTTGGGGACAAGCCGCTGATGTTCCACCAAAATGAGACGTATAATTACCTGGAGGGTAAGAATCTCCTCCGGGTGCATCCCACACATAAGGCGTATAATCGTTTTCTAATCCATATGTTCCGTCATTATATCCAGGCTGATTTGGAATATCTGTTGACCATACATCTCCTCTAAGATATATAGCACCAGGAACATAACATGACTTTTCACCGCTAGGTGCAACGACAGAAATTTGATCATCATGAGGGCTATAGTTACGTATATTATTTAAATAATCACATGCACCAACAGCAATGACACCAGGAATTGTTGCTGGAAACATAACGTACCCACGATCACGATTGATTCGATCAGCTGTATTACCTGCAGCAAAAACAACAATTGATCCTTTCCCATTTCTCCCCTGAGTCATTGCTCGATTTATAGCAGCTGCTATGTTGTCATCCCAAAAACCTTCTCCCTCCATTCCCCAACTATTACTTAGAACATCTGCCTCATTTTGCCAAGCGAAATCAATAGCATTCGCGATATTTGAATTTGAGGTAAAATATCCATATTCATTTACTAATTTTATATTCATTATTTTACTACTACTGGCGATACCTGATATTCCTATGTTATTATTTTGGGTTGCTGCAATTATACCAGCGCACGCCATTCCATGGGCTTGGTTGCCTTCAGGACTTGGATCTGAGTCATTGCTATAGAAATCATAACCATTAATAATCCTATCAATGGGAAGATCTTCGTGTGCCATTCCACCTTCGTCTATTACAGCGATCGTGATGGATGACGAACCGTTGGTAATGTTCCATACCGGAACAACGTTAATATCTGCTCCACTTGTTCCACCAGTTTGACCGGTATTCCTAAGATAATATTGATTTACAAAATAGGTGTCGTTTGGTATATCGCACAGTATTATCTCAGATAAAAAATCGGGGAGTGAGTATAACACCTTTGAGTTTTCATAATATTGATTAGCTATATCAAGAACTGAAAAATCAGATTCTTTTGTAACCTTTAGTATAAATAAATTAGGTGATGCGGTACTATTATCGACTATCTTAACCTGATATAACATATTTAACGAATCAATTTCTGAGGATGACACTTCAGGATGAAATTGCACAACGAATCTATCAGTAACCCACAATTTTTTCCCTTTAAATAAATATACCGGATTAACAATATCAACCTCCGGTCTTTTCTTTAGAAACGCGATAAGTTGTTCTGCATCTGTTTTTGCTTTTATTTTATAACAGGAGAAATCTTTGGAGTCGGTAGATTGAAAACCAAATAATTTTTCCAATATTGGTTCGTTCGAAACGATTGATTGAATTTCTCAGTCCGATATACCGATTTTGAATTTTATAGTTATTTCTTCACCTGAAATTGCCAGAGGTATCTTCTCTCCATGAGAATAGTAATAATACTCCCGAGCGTAAGTTATCGAAGTGATTTCGAAAATCAATAAGAGTGAAGTAAATAAAATACCAAAATACTTTTTCATATCTTTCCTCCTTTTTTTAAGATTATTTTACACCTAAAATTATATAGCGTAAGTTAATATTACGTGGTTTAAACCTTATTACATTAACGACCTCATTTAATTCAAGGTCAATACTAAATATCTGATAAAAATAGCTGGATACATAGGCTTTCTTTGCATCCGGCATAATTACAATGTCATCAGTTATTGTGTACGCCTGACCGGCAGCTTTATTTACATCAATATAACCGGTGTACTCAGCCCTTCCATCAGGTCTTGTATTAAAAATACTGATATGTCCGCTCGGTACTGGTTCTGGTATCAAATAAGCTCCGGGATCAGTAACATATAAATATTGACCATCAAATGTCTGGGCAAGGGAGCCACGATAGTTTGCTGTAATCCACCCAATTATTGAATCTGCAGCGATCTCTACTATCGGACCATTTGAACAATATATATATTTTCCATCGGCAGAAATTGTCATACGATAAAATTGGGAAATACTGTCGAAGTAACGGACAATACTTTGATTCTGGTAATTATATGAAAAAAATTGGTTTCGGTTATTTAGGGCATAAAAAATTGGCGCGTTAGGATTGAAAACTATTGGTTGGGGTGAATCAAGAACTACATCAAGGCTGTCAAAAAAAATCATTACATCTGTTAATGTGTCGATAGTTCCGATCTGTCCATCGAGAAACACAAGGGGCACACCAGTGGGCGTCATTTTTATAACTGGCGATCCATTGAAGATCACATTTTTTAACTCTGTTTGAAGATCTACAGAATACACTACGGCCGGGTAGGTTGTATCATGAGGGTAAACTGAATACTCATGAGTTGAAACGTATAGTTTCTTCCCGCCTTTTGTTGGAACTACATCTTTAACAGATATAAATCCCGTAAGTGTATCAATTATAGCATCAGTATCCGTGTCAATGATATACACCTGATCAAAACCATAATTGCCAACATAAAGATTCATATTATATTGGGTTATTTCCTTTACTTTTAAATCAATGATAGTATCTTGTTCAATACTTATCTCGTAAAACTCTCGGGTTGAGATTTTAGGGTACGTTCCATCTGTGTTTTCTATTCGGATAGTATAAAGAGTAGAATCGTCCCTCTCATCTTGCTTAATATTCTGTTTTTCAAGTTTTGTGGTACTATTGGAAAAATTATTCTTTAAAATCGATGGGCTATTTGTTGCACCAGATCCACTAAATATCATTTTACCCACCAGAATTTCTTTACCTGCCCGTAATCGATAGAAATAGATACCCGCGGCAACACTTTTACCAAGTTTATTTTTACCATCCCAGATAACACTGTATACTCCAGGCGATTTGTTCTCTGAAATCAAATTCCGAACTTCTCTTCCCAGCAGATTGTAAATCATAATTTCTATATCGGATTTAATATTGAGTTTATACTGGATAGAAGTTGATGCTGAAAACGGATTGGGAAAATTTTGAGCCAATTCAATATTGGCAGGCAACTTGTAATCAAAGTGATCGATCCCGGTCGGCATGGTCAATTGGTAGTATCCGGAGGTATCGGTAATTGTTGAATATTTTTTAGCAGCGTCGTTCTGATTAATGAAAGTCACTGAAGCGTACTTGACTGGTGTTTGGTCTGTGGCGGAGATTATACCCTGAATATTATAGGTCTGAGCAAAAATGAATAGTGGCGACCATAAACTAAATACTATTGCATACCGAAACGCCCAGCCTTTAGCAGAAATTTTACAGTCTTTGAAGAATGCTGAGTGACAGTGCTTAGTGTAATCAGTCTTTTTCCAATCTTCAGTTCTGTCGGTTTTCATCGGCCTCCCTTCCAATAAAACCTATCACAATATCCTCTTCCTAGTTTTTAAAAAATCGGATTGCTTTAAAGTGACTCATTCTCACCGCGCATCTCACTATTAACACTGAATAATCCTGTAATTCAACAGTCTCATTGTTTATCAAACCATCCCATTTTCTCAACGCTTCCTTGTTTCAAATGCAATTTATAGAATATAAAGACGTTTGTCAAGTATTTGTCAATTTTCTTTAGTATTGATAGTTATTCGTTTCGTAAAAAGGCTATTTTCTATCAAGATGTTAAACAGATAACTGATTAGCTGACTGCATAATTAAAGCCTACCGAATGTTTAGAAGCCTTCGGGGGACTTTTGTTAATGACTGAACTTCTTGAAGAACTCAGATAAAGTCAGAGATTGAATGTCGGAAACTTTAGCCTGATTGATTTGTTGCTCATTCGTATAGCCCCAGCCAGCCAGAAACAGGCGAATGTTCAGTGGTTGTAGTTTCAGCAGAGTATCGACCTGATCGTCAATGAAGAAAAAGTGCTCCGGCGCAATCTTTTCCTGTCGAAGCAGATTGCTGATGATGTCAAACTTACTGAGCCGTGAATCAGCCGCGAACAGGTTTTCCTTATCTATTGCAATCCCGGCGTTTGTGAGGATAGCCTTGACATATTCGAGTTTTTTCGTAGTAATAATATAAAGCCGTTTTGCCGGCTGGAATTTTTTTATATAATCCGACATTCCTTTGTAGAACGGATTAAGGCTAAGCCAGAGAAGTGACTCCTCTTGCAAAAAACGACTGCGTTCACGATAAAATTGCGATCGGAATTCTCTTCGGTATTGAATGTTTTGTTCAATAAAACAGTCGAAGTCAGCTTGTTCTCCGATTGAACTTTTTTCAGCAATAGCCTGGAAGATGTAAACGTAATCTTCGCCGTGCCGGATGAAATTGCGCAGACGGCGGCTTTCCTGCTGAATTTCGTTTGGCAATTGGTTTAAGTCAGTGATTCGTTTCGGTTGAAGAATGGCATTCTGGTAAGCGTTATGCCCGACAATCAGACATTCTGCAATGCTGTCAACTATTACGCCGTCGAAGTCGAGGCCGAGAAAATCGGCGGTTGGATTGAATTTTTGCATCTCTTTAGTATCTGAATCAGGGAGGAAAATGGTTTATTGATCCCGAAATAACTGGTCGAAATTATAGCCGAGCAAATTTAGTTCCCGGCTGTTTTGCCGGATGATTCGCAGAATGTTTTCGATCGGTACGACATTCGTGACTCCGTATTGGATTAAGGCTTTGTTCTGGAGGTACAGTTCTCCATAGTAGGGAGTGAAAGAATCATATAGAGAGAAATCGGTTTTATCGGAAGGAATCAGAGTGTGTTCAAATTCCGCCGCCGAGGATTTTGCGATTCCCACCAGTTCGAAATTCGGCACCCCATCACGGATTGCCAGGACGATGCCGCCACTGAAGCCGCGATTAAAAGGGGTGTTTATCAGAAAGCTGCCGTCGCGTCCGCGATTCGGATCGCTGACCAGACCGTTTGAGACCATCTTGTTGCCGCGTGGGAAACCCAGAAGATAAACGAAATTACCCCAGCGCAGGTCGCGGGCTTTACCAATCGGGCAGCTCAAAACCGGTTGCAGGGGTGCGTTTTCGGGCGTTACGATATTATGACGGCCGACCACAGCGATGTCATATTCGCGGTCAATCAGCAAAATTTCGATGTCGCGTCCTTCCGGGAGATCATTGATGTAATTGGTCTGTTTTTCCTTGTAGGCAATGCTTTTGATATAGGTTTTGTTGGGAAAATCACCACGCAGGTAGCGGATGATCGTATCCGGGAAGTCAACAATATGCGCACAGGTCAGCAATGCTACGGAGTTGCGGTTGCTGAGAATCAGCGTGGCGGTTCCCGAGGCGGTGTTATTAAAAAAATTGATCTGGTTGTCAGAACGGTTCAGAAATGCGCGATCAATATCCTTGTAGCGCATGCGGACGGAATCCGGAAAAACGTACTGTTTGTAATAAGCGATCGAATTGAGCAGCTTGATGGATTGGCTGATTTTTTCCAGCTCCGCGGAGCAGTTTGCGGAGGGAAATTCGGTATCGTACTGACCGTCGGCTTTCACCGGTCGCACGATGGTATTAACCGGCCGTGTACAGGAGATCAGAGTCAGACTGACAGTTATCAGAACTATTCCGGCGGTTGAGGAATTCAGTATGTTATCAATCAGCTTCATGCGATTGTAAAATAAACATTATTTAAGAAAATAACATGGGAATTACCAGCCCAGATTACTGCGACGCCCACCGCGCTCTTCATATTTCAGATCGCGGAGTGCAGGTGATTTGATGTTGATGACCAGACTGTATTGTTTACCAAAACCCGACGGCGTCCAGCTGAATGCCAACTGCCAGCAATGCAGATCACGGGATACGTCGATGCTTTGAGTGACGATTTTCTTTTCCAGCAGGTCGATATTATTGCGATAAATAACTTTCCATTTGGAAGTTAAATTGAGGGTCAGATTGGTGTACATGAAGAATGACTCAGTGCGTTTTGCGGGATTGATCTGGCTAAGCGTATAGCGCAGGCTAAAATTGGCTTTCCAGAGTTCACTGCCGGCATTACTCAGATCGGCTGGCTGGAATTTATCCACACGTTGACTAAAAGAGGGCGATAGTAAATCCACTCCGGTCGTATCCGTCAATGCGGAATCCGACGGCGCCATTTCATGTTGACGGGACACGCCAAAGCGTTTACCGGAAAGAGAGAAGGCCATCGAGGCGCTGGCCGAGGTTAAGCGCGGAATTGGAATGCCGTTCCAGGTCGTATGCCATTCGTTGACCCGGCGATTATTTTTATAGGCGTACAAATCATGAGAGGCGCTGAGATTGATGGTGATTTTCTTGGTTACTTGAGTACGGAAAGTCGTCGAAATCGTCGACCAATTCAGACTATCGGCCGTAAAATTGTAACCGGTGGATGAATTCAGCGTGAACAGATCAATTTTGCGGGTCCTATCGCCCTGTCCGAGTTTGGCCTGGAATAAATTGATCAGACCGATCGACATCGTACGGGTTTCGTAGGAAGACAGCGCGCCAAGCATCGTATTGCTAAGCGGGTCGAATGTTCGTTCGGCACCGGTCGTGTCAATTCCCCGAATGACATAGCCTGGATCCCAGCCGAAAATTTCTTTGGTAAAATCAGGTCGGAAGGTCATGCTGACCGAAGGCGTAATAACATGACGAACGGCTTGAAGACCGGCGATTCGGATTGGGAAGAGACCATAAGCCTTAGTCTGGGCGCTCATGGTAAAACTGCCGGTATGCCGGGCTTTGAAATTATTGATTTCCCGGGTGACGATTTTTTTGTTTTCATCCAGAACGAACCGTCCGCTGTTGTCATAGACCGGCATATCGTACTTGAAGACCCAGCCTTCATCGAAGTTAAGGCTCTGGCTGGTCGTCAGGATGCCGAGCACTTTCTGCGAACTGGTGAGGGAAATGTTGTGAGTAATGGCGCTTTTCTGTGTGTTCTGTTCGAGCCACTCCAGGGAATCGTTATCGGCATTGTAGATGCTTTTATAGAAGATATTCTCATTGTTTTTAAGTTGGGAACTGGCGGTGATATAAATATTGTTAAACCATTTGGCTTTCGTGGCGTCCTGACCGGCTTTCAGAGCGACTAACGGTTTGCTACTGCGCGAGAAAGAGATGCTCGGCAGAGAACGGCTGACATGGGAAATGGTCAAATTGGAATCGGTCGGCGTGTTGTGGCTCAGAGCGTCAGCCTGCAAATTATTGGTCTCGTTGAAATTAATTGATAGCGAGTATGGCGTTCCCGCCCAGGACTTTGAAAAAGTTGCGTTGCTGATCAGTTGCTGATCGAGACGGTCTTCCAAATCGTAACTGTATCGTTTGTAAAGGCTTTCGCTGCTGACGAACCTGCCGCTGACACTCAATTTGGTGGTCGGATTTATCGGTTGATTGTGGCTGATGTTGAAAGTCCACTGGCGTTCCGGATAATTGCTGAAGAAGTCGTTGGTAAATTTACCGCTGATCGAGCCGTTTAGTTTGTAGCGCCAGGCATAGCGCAGGCGGTAATCGAGCACGATGCCTTTTTTATCGTAAAAATCGCCGGTCAGGCGGAAATCATAATAATCGTTTGGCGCCCAGAAATAGCCCAAACCCTTGATGAAGCCGCCGGCGGAATTACTTTCACCGTAGGACGGCATGATCCAACCGGAATGACGCTGACCGCCGCGGTCCGGAATGATAATAAATGGCAGGCCGAACAGTGGAATGTCATGAATATAGAAAATAACCGGCCGGGCGATGACCTTGTCCTTGAAGATAAGTTTCATTTGTTTACTACGGAAATAATAGTGCGGTTGTTCCGGAATGTCGCAGGTCGTATAGGTTCCGCCGGACACGTAAAAGACCTTTTTGTCAACTTTACTGATGTTGTCGCCGTAATAAAAGCCATCCTGTTCTTTGGTCTTACCCTCGATGATCCGTCCGCGCTGGGTTTTCAGATTGTAAACCATGCTTTCGCCGGAGAATGGTTCGCGGCCGCGCTGATTGAGAGTCGGCAAATCATTGCCGGTTGAGTCGTAGGGCGGCGGGTTGAGCGGATTGGCATAGAGCAGGTTTTCATCCCATTTAACGTTGATCTTCCCGGCGGTCAGCTCCATGTCAGCCGACTGGATTTTGGCGTTGTGATACAGATCTGTGGTTTTCCGGTCAACGAAATAGTCAATTTTTTCTGCGGCGTAAACTACAGTGGTATCCATGTCGGTGTTGGAAGCGTGCGGCACGTAACGACCCTGTGTTCCGCCGCTGACTTTGATCGTGGCGATTTTACGGTTGTCAAATTTAATACGGATCGTGTCGCCGCTGACTTCATTGATGCCCTGGATAATACTGTCTTCTGTGACATTATAAAGACTGGTCGCCATGGTGCTGACTACGATTGAATCGGCCTGGTTTTCCCTGAAAAAAATCTCCATGAATTTTCCAGTGATTTCGTTGTAGGTTTTGATCGAATCGCCGTGACTGATACCGGCAGTATCGGCTGGCAGGTAAGCTTTTCCGACGGCGTTGGCGCGGGCGTTTCCGTCAATATACAGCGCGGAGATTTTTTCATCAGCGAAGCGCAAACGCATAAGTTTGCCGGTCAGCTCCTGGCCGTCGCTCAGGACGCGCGGATTGTCGGTCAGGGTAGCAATTTCGAGCGAATCAACATAATTCAGAGTCTGAGCATAAGCCGTGAAATCCGACCGCCAGACGTGAACATTGCCAATCGCCAGAAAATTGCCTTCGTTTTCAGCCAAACGGATTGTGTCGCCGGAAATGCGGAAAGATTCCACTCCGGCCGAGTCGTAGCGCGTCAGCACCGGTTCGATCAGAGCCTCGATGTCGCCGGTGGTATTGAAGTAGATTAAACTGTCGGAAGCCAGGGAAGTGCGGCGTCCGGTGTCATGCAATTGGGCCTTACCGAGGGCGACGGATTTCTTTTCAGCGGAATAATAATGGATAATATTAGCCCGAACATTGCGGTTGCTGTCTTCCAGGAAAACCTGGTCGTGAGCGTGGGCGATCTCTTTTTCAACCAGATAAATCAGTCGACGGCCTTTAATGGAAACCGAACTGTCCCGCAGAACCGGATTGCCGCGCGCCACGATCGAATCCGGCTCGTTATAGTAAATCAGCGAATCGGCAGTCAGGATTTTGCCGCCTTTGATGGCGACGACCTTCCGGAAGAAATCGGCGCGCTGGGCTTTTTCGTACCAGTAAACCAGTTCGCAGGTTAATTGCAGTTCGCCTTTCCGGAAAATGACGTTGCCGGTCAGCTTCTTGACCGGAACGTCGGCGCGGTAAAACTGCTCCAGTTTGTCGGCCCGGATCAGGCGCAATGGTTCTTTATTTTCTGCCGCGTCCGTTGGTGTAATCACTCCCGGAGCCAGAAGAAAAAACAGGAGCGTTGCCCTCTGGAATGGTTGAAAATGACTCCGGAGCAGGCAAAAAACTATCCCGGTTATTTTTTTAAACTTATCCAGAACCTGAAAACGCATCGGTATTAAATATAAAAATTCTTTTGTTTTGTTCTTAGAAATCATTTGACCGGCTGTTGTTAAACTCCGTCCCCTATAAATTGTTTGGCCGGGCTAACAATTCTGATTATATTCCAAGCAGTTTGTTAACGGATTCCAAGAAATAGCAAATTTCTGAATGCCGGGGAAATTATTTGATTAACTACGGGAGGTTAAAATGAAAAGGTGTTTTTTTGGGTTTGGATGGCTGCTATTTGGCGTTATTGCCTTCGGACAAAACTATCACATTACCGATTTTATTCCGGATTCAATGCAAACCTGGCAGATTCGCGGAACAGTCAGCTCTTCGTTTTCAGGCACCGATGCAGACAACGTTGCGGAAAATACCGGCGTCAACGAAACGGAGGAGTATAATGACGAATCCAGCGTCGGAATTACTCCGACGGTATATTATAATTACTGGCAGGTAACTCCCCGTCGCGAACTTAGTGTTTATACCTTTATAAGTAGTAGCTTATCTAAAGATTTCGAAAGCACGCACAGCGAAGATATTATAACCGGTGCCAACGGTGATGACGACAGAACGGATAAAGACCTTAATGGACAGATTTATGGATAGGCGTCCTGGACGGAGTATTTATTCTGCCAAAACCGGTTGGGACTATCACTTGACACTTATTTTTCCCTGTCTAAATCCAAGGAAAATTCGATTGAGACTGATCGAAATCAGTACTCCAGTACTGATAATTTGAATAAATATGATAGTGAAAATATTTCTTCCTCATCAAATTTTCGGCTTTCTCCCGGCATAGTATTTGGCCGTGTTTATGGTGGCGATTACGCCGCCAAGGCTGAAGAGATCATAGATGAACTCCAAAAACAAAATCTGCTGACACGCGACTTGACCTTAGCCGAATTCCAGGAATTTTCACGGCGGATTATGAACCGCGTGTCCGCCTATCATTACGATTCGCGGATAAAAAATATTGAAGCCTTGCAGGATATTATCGGCTATCTCGAAACGATCGGGGTATTAAAGTCGCTCGATATTGCCAGTTTTGTGACTATCAACGACGTTTACCTGTTCAGTCCGGCGCGGAATGAACGCATTTTCGGCACACAATTCTATGTCCGGAGCGATTTTGGCTATTACCCGTATACCTATGAACGTAATTATGAATATTGGTATCGCACCTGGTATGCGAACGGTGGAGTTTTTCCACACGACAGCCTTACGTCAAATTACAAAAGGTTCATAAATATAGAAGAACGTAGTCCAAGCCATCCGGCTGGTTATGAAATCGGCTTTAACCGGTATGTCATCAAATCCTGGCATTTATGGTACAACTACGGAGCCTATTTCAGTCATTCGTTTACACCGGAAAGATTTACCCGTAAATCTGAGGTGGAAAGAGAGGATATTTTAAACGATACTTCTTATGTGGAAAATGAATATACCGTCAGAGCATTTACCAAGAGTCGGAGCGATGAGCTCTCGATATATGCCACGTTCAATTATCAGTTCAACAGCCGGTCATACCTGAGCATACCGCTCTATATTGAATATATGTCCAGTCGCGACAGAGTCGAGTCGGTTACCGATTATATCAGATATGCCACAAGAGGTTCGATAGAGCCGGAATTTACCTATTTTCTGACGCCGAAGTGGTCGCTGACAGCCTCCTGCGGGATAGAGTATTACCGTTACCGGTATTCGTTGGACAAGCGCACTGTGAATAATACGTACGGTACGGGCAGTTTCTCGATGACCTATTACTGGTGATCTGATCACGATCGGGCGGAATTTGACTGCTCGATTTTTACCTTGTTTTTATGCGCCTTAAAATTAAAATTACGGCGTAAATGGCGAGAAATTTCAGGAGTGATAATATGAAGCATACGGTTCAAACCAAATTGGCGGTTTCCTTGACCTTAGCCTTAACCTTGACCTTCCTTTTCCTTTCCGGTTGTTCGACAAAATCGCAGCGCCATTACGATCTGGGTAAATGGTATTATGAAAAAGGTCTGATCAACGAAGCCATTCTGGAATTTAAGGCCGCGACGCAGGAGAATCCCGAATCCTATCTGGCACATCATAGTCTGGCAATTGCTTATACAAAAAAAGGCTGGTACGATTACGCCCTGAAAGAAGCCGAAACCTCGTTCGAACTCCATCCCTCGGATGAAAATTACCGCCTGATCCAGATTATCAGGAGCAAGAAAATTCTTGAACCGGCGTTTGAATCCGGATTGATTGATACGCTCAGGTAAGATTTTATTCACCGCTGAGAGCGCAGAGCCCACGGAGATTCTTGTAAAAATCTTTTTATGGTTTATAAATCCTATTTTTTCAATAGGGACGCTTTCCGGTTATCAATGAGTTTACCTTTCTATTACCATTCTTTTACGATAGAAATCAAGTCTCTAAATGTAAAATCTGGGATAAAAGTACAAATCAGTTCAAATATAAATTTACTCCGCGTGCTCTGCGATCTCAGCGTTTATAAGAAAACTCAATCTTTATGAAGCAGATCATATCCGCCAGCCGGCGCTGTGACATTCCAGCCTTTCAGGGCGATTGGTTTCTCGAGCGGGTGCAAGCCGGTTTTGTCGGAGTGCGAAACCCTTTTTCGCATAAAATTCAACCGGTTTCCCTGCGTCCGGCAGAGGTCAGCGCGATCGTCTTCTGGTCGAAAAATTACCAGCCGTTTTTACCGGTTCTGGAAAAAATCACGTCGCTTTATCAGGGACGGTTCCTGTTTCATTTTACGGTCAATGGCTTCAGCGGCCTGGCGAAAACCCTGCTGGAACCAAACACGCCCCAGGCCGATCCGGCTCTTGCAACCGTACAAGCGCTGAGTCGGGAATACGGCGCAGAAAAAATTTTGTGGCGTTTCGATCCAATCATCTTTTCTGATCTGACTCCGCCGGAGGAACGTTTGACGGTTTTTCGTGATCTGGCCGAACAACTGGCTGGGATGACGTGCCGCTGTCACGTAAGTTTTGTTGATCTGTATGGCAAGGTCAGACGTCGCTTCGCTGAAATGGAGGCGGCTGGTAAAATCCGGTTCGTCAAGCCGGCTTTATCCGCTCAGGTGGCTTTTCTGAAAGAACTGAAACCGATCGCCGCCGGTGTCGGCATTCAGCTCTTTACCTGTTGCGAAGATGAAGTCGGCGCCGCCGCGGGTGTTCCCAAAGGCCATTGCATCGATGCAGAATTATTGCGCCGGTTATATCCGACCCAAGAGTTCCCGGAAAAAATCCGTCCTTCTCGCAAGCAATGCGGCTGTTACCTTAGTCGCGATATCGGTTCCTATCGAACTTGCAACCACGAATGTGTTTATTGTTACGCTCGCTGAATCGGAACAATTATCCGGCCTTGTGATTTAATGGGTAGTTATTTTTCAGACAAAAGATGCACAGCGATTTAATTGTATATCCGGATAATAAGCCAAAATAGTCAGAGTAGAAATATATAAAAATAATCGTGATACCCTTATCTGGGAAAAATTTTTTCATCAAATCGGAGGGGTGGTTGACAAAGTTCAAAAATAACCTTATCTTCATTTTGATTGAAAAACAGAAGACAGACAAATGAGTAAAGAAATTAAACCAACCAGCCGCGATTCCAGCCGCTCTCTGAGCCGGTATCTGGAGGAAATCAGCCATTTTTCGCCGCTGTCGCCCGATAAAGAGATCGAGCTGGCGCGGCGCATTCGGGAGGGCGATAAACTGGCGGTCAAAGAGCTAACCGAGGCAAATTTGAGATTTGTGGTCAGCGTCGCCAAAGATTACCAGGGGCAAGGCTTGCCCTTGATGGATTTGATCAATGAAGGCAACCTCGGTCTGATCAAAGCCGTCGAACGCTTCGACGAGACCCGCGGTTTTAAGTTTATTTCATACGCTGTCTGGTGGATTCGGCAGTCGATCCTGCAGGCTCTCTCGGAGCAGTCCCGTCTGGTGCGCCTACCGATGAACCGGGTCGGCACCCTGACGAAAATCGCCCGCGAAGCCGAGTCGCTGGAAAAACAGCATGAACGTGCTCCGCGACACGATGAAATCGCCACCGGGCTGGATGTCGACCGGGATGTCGTCACCGCCACCCTGCGGATTGCACGGCGCCACCGCTCCTTGGACGAACCGATGGCCGACGCCGACAGTAATAGCCTGATGGATGTTCTGACCGACGAGCAGGCGATCGATCCAGATTATCAACTCATGCTTGAATCACTCAGTATGGATATAAATACTTCGCTGAACGCGTTGAAAGAGCGTGAACGTGAAGTTCTGAAAATGTATTTCGGCATCGGTAGCGAGTATGCGCTGACTTTAAACGAAATCGGCGAGCATTTTCACCTAACCCGCGAGCGGGTGCGCCAAATCAAGGAACGTGCCATCCGTCGCCTGCGGCATAAGTCGCACAGCTCCCTCCTGAAAACTCATTTGGGTTAATCGCTTACTTCCTATGCCCTTATTCATGGCGTAATAAAAGACGGAGTATTTTTTTATTGCGAAACATAATATTGAGTTATTTGTGAACTTAACCGTCGAATATTAAATTCCATCGGAATATGGATAGAGACGATCAGGAAAATTTTCATTTAATATATTTTTACGGCGGGGAAAAATAAGATGTTGATAGAAAGCCTGTCCGGAGTGCGCGGCTACGATTCGTTTTTAACAGCCGAAGTAATCGGTTCTTATGCCTGCGCACTGAAGGAATTATTGAATATACATGAAGTTGTCATTGGGCGCGATTCCCGCGCCAGTGGTGAACGCATCCAGCAGCAAATGACGACCGCATTATTGGAGCTGGGCGTAGATGTGACCGATCTGGGCATTTGTCCGACCCCGACCGTTGAAATGGCGCTAACCCGGCAGAAAGCCAATGCCGGGATTGTAATTACCGCGAGCCATAATCCGCTGCCCTGGAACGGCTTGAAATTTCTCGGCGCCGACGGGCTTTTTCTGAATCCCGACCAGATGCTCTGGATCAAAGAAAACCGTCAAAATCTGAAGGCAAAATATGCCGGATACAAAGGTAAGCGCGGTCAGCTGACGCATTATGAATCCGCTAACCGCGATCATATTCAGGGTGTATTGAATCTGTCATATCTTGATCTTCCCGGAATTCGCGCACGTCGGTTCAGAGTGGCGGTTGATGCCGTCAATGGAGCCGGTTCGGAAATTATTCCTGATTTACTGCGGGAACTCGGCTGTGAGGTTTTTCCGATAAATTGCAATCCGCGTTTGCCGTTTCCACATCCACCCGAACCCTTGCCGGAAAATCTGGGCGATCTGATGCGAACTGTCAGGGAAAACCAGGCTGATCTCGGTTTGGCTATCGATCCGGATGGCGATCGCCTGGCGATTGTTTCTGAGAAAGGCCAGCCGATTTCGGAAGAATATACCCTGGTGCTGGCGACGAAATTAGTGCTGACTAAGACAAAGGCCAAATCGCGTTTTATCGTCGCCAATCTTTCGACCACCCGGGCCCTCGAAGACCTAGCAGCCGCCTTAGATGCCGCCGTCATTCGCACTCCGATCGGTGAAATCAACGTCGCCCGCCGCATGCAGACCGTCAACGCCCTGATCGGTGGTGAAGGCAATGGCGGCGTTATCCTGCCGGAAGCACATCTGGGGCGCGATTCGCTGGTCGGAGCAGCGCTGGCTTTACAATTGCTGGCCGACGAAAGAAAACCGCTTTCGCAGGTGATGGAAAGCCTTCCGCGGTATTTCATGGCCAAACGGAAAGCCCCGCGCGGCTCGGCGGATTTTGGGGAACTCACCCTTCGGCTGCAGATGGTTGTGAATGACGCCGAGATCAACACCGAGGACGGTTTGAAATTCAACTGGTCTGATCGCTGGGTGCATATCCGCACTTCCAATACCGAGCCGATCGTCAGGATTTATGCCGAAGCGCCGACCCAACCGGAAGCCGATCGACTGGCGGAACATTTCGTGGCCGTACTATCTGAACTGACCCAATAAAACTTAACAATAACAGATGAGATGAATAATGGACTATGAATCGATAATCAACCCTGAAGAAGCCCGCCGGAATATTGCGCAGCTGATTGATCATACCTTGCTGAAACCGGAAGCGACTCCGGCCGATATTATCCGCTTATGCAACGAGGCGATGGAATTCCAGTTTGCGGCGGTTTGCGTCAATCCGGCTTACATTGAACTGGGGGCCAATTGTCTGTACGATTCCAAAGTCGCTTTGGCAACCGTAATCGGTTTTCCGCTTGGAGCTACTACCACTGAAATCAAGGCCGCCGAAGTAACTCAGGCCATCGAACGCGGCGCGACCGAACTCGATATGGTTATCAGTCTCGGCCGTCTGAAAGCCGGCGATCTGGAATATGTCGAAGACGATATTCACGCTGTCGTGGATGCCGCCGAAGGTAATCTGGTCAAAGTCATCCTCGAAACTGCACTGCTGACCGATGAGGAAAAACGTACCGCCTGCCGCCTGGCCCTCAAGGCCGGCGCACACTTCGTGAAAACCTCAACCGGATTCAGCAAAGGCGGAGCCACCGTGGAAGATGTGCGCCTGATGCGGACTGAAGTCGGAGACGACCTGGGGGTCAAGGCTTCCGGCGGAATCCGCACCTTTGCCGACGCCATGAAAATGATTGCGGCCGGCGCCAACCGCCTCGGCACCAGCGCCGGCGTCCAGATCGTGCAGGAAAGCCGGGATAACCAGAGCGATCCACGCTAATGATATTGAAAGGAAAACCAATGACGGAATCAAATACCCGATCGTCTTTTATTATGGGATTGTTGGTTTGCATCGGGCTGGCCTTATTGGGATATTTTATCGCGGGCGGCATTGTAAAATTTAAATCGCTGGATAGAACCATAACCGTAAAAGGACTGTCTGAAAGAGAGGTCCCGGCCGATGTGGTGATCTGGCCGATCCGTTTCAGCGAGGCAGACAATGACCTCGCCGCGGTTTTTTCCAAGATTCAGACTAACAACACCAAGATTGTCCGGTTTCTCGCAATAAACGGGATTAAGGATAATGAAATTACTGTTTCGACTCCGTCAATTAACGATCGCCAGGTTCAGCAGTATGGCGGGAATGATGAAGGAAAACTGCGCTATTCAGGCAACTCGACGATTACAGTTTACAGCCAGAATGTGGAGCTTGTCCGTACTACAATGAGTAAAATAATTGAACTGGGCAAGCAGGGAATTGCTATTTCCCAGCAAGATTATCAATCCCGAACGGAATTTCTATTTACCAATCTGAACGCCTACAAGCCTGTGATGATCGAAGAAGCCACGAAAAATGCCCGCGAAGTGGCGGAGAAATTCGCCCAGGATTCCCATAGCAAACTTGGCAAAATCAAAAAAGCTTCCCAGGGGCAGTTCTCCATCAGCGATCGGGATGAAAGCACTCCCCACATAAAAAAAATCAGAGTGGTTTCGACCATAGAATATTATTTATCGGATTGATTAACACGAAAAACAGCGGAACGTTCCAATGAATAATAGCAATTTTATAAATCGTTTCTTACTTAGTAATCCATTCTACCGGGGAATGATCGAGATGATTATCCTGATCGGCAGCGGAATTTGCGGTTTAGTTTTCGACTGGGGTAAAATATCCGGCTCCCCTGTGACGAATATTGTCGGTGGAGCGCTGATCGTTTTAGCTTTGGCATTTCACAGCTGGGCTGAAAAAGATCACAAACAAGCCCACGAAAAGTCAGCAGGATAGAGAAAATCATCGTTTCCGGTGTTTATGCCAAAATCCGTCATCCCTTATATCTTACCCTCATTATTCAGAATATAGGCATTGCGCTGGCCTTCGGCGTCACGCTTACGGTTATCCTGACCCTGCCGACCATTATTCACTGGATTGTCACCGCGCTGAAAGAAGAGGAAATGCTCTCGGAACAATTTCCGGCTGATTATCAGAAATACATGCAGCAGGTGAGATGGAGAATGGTTCCGGGGATATTCTGAAGAGCGAAATATCCGCTGATAATGCCCTTTTTATAAGAGCGCTGTAATCAGGTAAACGATTAGCAGGATTGTACAACATGTGCAGGTTGTATAAGTTCCTGAGCTGGCATTATCTAAAAATTCTGCTGAGGGTGGATTAACCGGGTCAATTCCTGTCGCATTATCATTAACTGGCAGAGTGGTCAGATTTTCGGCGGAGACCGATACTTTTTCCGGCTTAGTCGGGAGTTGATTGATAGTATTATCACTCCAGACAATTTCAACCGATTCCGTTTTTTCCGGAGGCATTTCATTTGTTTTACCCTGAGAATAGGCAAATCCAAGTAAAAAGATGATAATAACAGATGACTTTTTAAGCATTGGGCGCTCCTTATTTTTTTATTGAATTAAAATTTGTATAGATATCACTCAGATAAAATATCGTAGCGATGGTATATAATGGAACGTATAACAGGCTATTAGTTTTTTCGTGTTTGTATCCGCCGTAACCGGCTAATCCGACAATTAACAACGTTGATAAACCATCATAAAGACGGTGGTGCAGCATCTTGTGGGTTCCGGGGATCAGAGTGGAAATCGCGATTGTCGAAAATGAAAACAGATTTCGTTCGACTTTAAAAGTGTTTTCTGTAACTGAATCAATCAGATAACCGCTTTGATTTTTAAAATAATATCTTGGTGCGGCCGGATGGCATCGGGCGATTCGGTCGGCACTCAGCAGGATACCTTTGAAAGTTCCTTTTTGCTGAATCGCAAAGATACTGTAATCGGAGCAACAGGGCTCGAACTGACAATTAAGCAGAGGAGTGTTAAATGATATTTTCTGCCAGATCCGGATCATTTTTATGGTGCAATTTTCTCCTGCGATGTTTGAAGAATCAGCGGTATTATTTTCTGGCGCCCCGAAAGAATGAATATGAAAAGTAATCATCAGAAACAGTAATAATGCATTTCGGTTTGTCTTATGCTGCACGGGGAAAAGAATCTCTAATTATTAAAAAATGTCGGGCGAAATATAGAATTTGAAGATGTAAAAACAAATCAAATTATGATTCTTTCGGCCACCCTTGCAACTGGATGTGATCAGTAGTGTGGTCTTGATAGGAGTTTTGGGAATGAATCAAATATCATAAGTTTAAACATATTAAATAAGAGCATAATTTTTAAGAAATAGAGAGGCGCGAAAATGAGTATAATTACAATGGCGTCAGTTAAGTGGAGCACGAATAATCGTAAACCGGACGAAACCGGAGGAGATTCTTTACAGCCGAGACTTTTATTATCGGCGATTTTCCTGTCAGCCCGGCTTATCCGCTGACCGGATGGCCGCGAAATGAAGTTCGGCTTGAATTGCCGGACAGCGCCGACCGGCAATTCGCTCTAAATGGCATACACTGGCTGTCAGGATTGATCAAATAGAATATCCAGTGACAGAAAAGAATATCTATCGTGGGTAAAAATATTTATCCTTTTTCGGCCTGTTTCCTGGCCCGATAGGCTTTCAGGTAATTGCGGCAGTCCGGATCGCGACCGACGAACAGGCTGGCCGCCGCGACTAGATCGTGGATTTGTTCATCGAGTGGATTCAAAATCGCGGCATCGAGTCCGGCGCCGATGGCCTGAACCAAAAAGGCGTTATGTACCAAGGCGCGTTGCGGCAGACCGAAAGAAGTATTGCTGACGCCCAGCGAAACCGGCAGTCCGAGTTGTTCGCGAATCAGGCGGACGGCGTTTAAAACTTCGCGCCCGGAGTTGGCATCTGTGGCAATCGCCAGGGCGGCCGGATCGACGATCAGATTATTCCGGGCGATGCGGTGATCAAGGCTGGCGTCCATGATTTTACGGGCGATGGCAAGACGTTTGGCGGCCGTGTCGGGCATTTCTTCGCCAAGACACAGACCGATGACCGCCGCGCCGTATTTTTTCACGATCGGCAGGAGTTCCAGCAGACGTCTGTCCTTGCCGTTCACACTGTTGACTAAAGCCTTGCCGACGAACATCTTCAGGCCGGCTTCGATGACCGCCGGATTGGCGCTGTCTATTACCAAAGGCAGCGGTACGATTTCCTGAATCTGTCTGACAACCGCGGCCATCATATTGACTTCATCAACCAGCGGCGCGCCGACGTTGACATCCAGGGCGTCTGCCTGATTTTCGAACTGAACCTGGGCGTCGTGCAGAGCCGTGTCGAGGATTCCTTTGGTCAATTCTGTCGAAAGCTGTTTGCGTCCGGTCGGATTGATGCGTTCGCCGATCTTCACAAATGGGAAACCCTCGCCGATGCGGAGGATGCGGTTCTGGGAAGCGATGCGCAGGGGAAAGACCTGCTGACGCGGCGCTACGCTTTTTCCCTGTATTTTTTGAGCGATCAGACGGGTAAGATCAATACCGGCTCCTCTACCACCGCCAAGCAGATTGACGCCATTGGCGATTAATTTTTCAATCGGAGCGGCCGGATCGGTTGTGTCTGTGATTTCGAGGCGCACCGCCAGAGGAAGATTAGTCGCGGTCCTGATGTGTCGCAGAGCCGCCAGACATTTTTCCGGAGTGCCGCGCAGTCCAAGAGAATCCACGTCTAAGCTTTCAAAAATTGTGGCAAAACTAATCAGTCTCTGCGGATCAATTTCCAAACCGTTAAGATTAAAGAAGCCAATCAGCGGGATGTGATGACGGTGTAATTTGGCTGCGATGGCCGCCGCGCGCATGGTTTGCAGGTTGCCGTTGTTTTCGATCAGGAGCAAATCTACGCCGGTGTTTACCAGGATGCGAATCTGCTGGCGAAATTCAGCCACGGCCTCATCGAAATCTTTTTCTCCAAGCGGTGCCACCTGCAGGTCGGCTCCGCCAACCGCCCCGGCCACATAGACATCGCCGTGACTGGCGCGTAAAGCCAGGTCAACTATTTCGGCATTCAACCGCTCGAAGTCGCGCTCGGCTTTGTATTTTTTTAAATCGGACAGCAGGCCATGCTGGGTTTTGGTCGTGATAATCTCAGCCCCCGCCGCGATGGATTCCTTGTAACCGGCAATTATCTCACGGGAGCGTTCCACACTCGTCAAGATTGGCGGTCGTTCATCAATGTTCGCGCCGGTATTGATATAATTGTCGAGAATTATTAATTCATTTCTTAATCTTTGGCTGAATTGCATCGCAGTTCTCCGTAAATCGTAAATATCATATCCGGGTTGTTTCAGGGACAGATCGAATGGATTTTCTGTAAAAGGTCTTCCAGTTTATCCTGGTCGCGAAAAACGTCGAACTGGTCAGTTTCGACAATCAGGACGTGATTGCGGCTCTGCTCCAACTTGATCCAGCGTTCGTAAGCCAGGTTGAGCATGTAAATATATTCGGGGGAGATATCGCGTTCGAAACCGCGTGAGCGTTTTTTAATCCGGGTGAGCAGAGTATCGACGCTGGCGCGCAGGTAAATGATCAGGTCGGGTTTTTTCAGATATGAAGTCATGATTTCGAACAGAGCGCGGTAATTTTCCCAGTCGCGCTGGGTCATGTTGCCCATTTCATAGAGGTTGCGGGCGAAGATTTCCACGTCTTCGTAAATGGTGCGGTCCTGGACGGTGGCGACTTCACATTCGGTCATTTGTTTGTGGCTGCGGAAGCGGTGTGAGAGGAAATAAATTTGGAGGTTAAAACTCCAGCGTTTCATATCTAAATAAAAGTCTTCCAGGTAAGGATTGTCAATGACCGATTCATAAAAAGCCCGCCAGCCAAAACGTCGTGCGATGATGTCGGTCATGGTAGTCTTGCCGACGCCAATATTGCCGGCTATGCCGATAAAATACGGACATTCACTCACTGAGCAATTCTCCTTTTATGAAGTCTCCCGAAACATGAGTTATTCTAACTTTTCTGATGCGATTAAACAAGTTCTCTTTTGCATTAATTCGTACTTTAATGTAATTATCGGTCAAGCCCTGCCAGATGCCGGGCGCAATTTGTTCTTCGATCAAAACAGCAGCTTCCTGTCCGCGCATGAATTCCATGAACCGGCTGCGTTTCTGGCGGCTCAACTGGCGCAGAATTTCGGAGCGTCTTTTTTTTTCTGAATCGGGGATGTGATCGCCGAGTCTGGCCGCCGGGGTGCCGGGCCGCGCGGAATAACGGAATACGTGCAGGTAGTCGATGTTCAGATTGGCGATGAAATTGTACATCTCGTTAAACTCGGTTACGGTTTCGCCGGGAAATCCGACCATGACATCCGCGCCGAGGCAAATTTGGGGTGATCGCGATTTGATCCGATCGATGAGCTTGGCATAGTCGGCGGTTTGGTAGCGGCGCTTCATCAAGGCTAAGATTTTATCCGAACCGTGTTGCAGAGGAATGTGCAGATAGCGGCAAAGCCGCCCGCCGGCTGCCAGCAGTTCAATCAGTTTCAGCGTGACTAAATCCGGCTCGATGGAGCTCAGGCGGATGCGCGGAATAGCGGTTGAATCTTGAAGACGGCGGATCAGAACGGACAGATCGCCGTCGGCCGATTCGTAGCAACCGAGATTGATGCCGGTTAACACGATTTCCTGACCGCCGCCGTCGGCAAAACGATTGGTTTCAGCGACGCAATCTTCCGGCGGACGGCTACGCGGATCGCCGCGCAGATCGGGAATAATGCAATACGCACAGCGGTAATCGCAACCTTCCTGAACTTTCAGATTGGCGCGGATGTGTTTATCGCTGGACGAATGGATCACCGGCCGAAAGGTATTGGCGGGCAGACCCGGCCGGGAAATCCGGACAATTTTTTCACCGCATTCAATGGAATCCAGAAACTCGCAGAGATCGTATTTTTCATTGTTTCCTAGCATCAGGCAGACGCCGGGAATATCGAGTAACTCGTCGCCGCTCAGATTAGCATAGCAACCGGTGACCACGATTTTACCCTTGGGCGAAACGCGTCGCGCGGCGGTGATAGCGCCGCGGGTCTTGGCTTCAGCCGCCCGCGTCACCGCACAGGAATTGATTATGGTGAAATCGGCTGGCTCAGTGTTACTGACAACCTGATGGTGGCATTCGGAAAGTCCGGTTCTCATGGCGTCGGTGTCCGCCTGGTTGAGGCGGCACCCCAGAGTCCGGAAGGCGACCGTCGCCATCAGTCCTACCTGATCTCAATCTGACTTTGGTCGCCGATGATAAAGCGATTGGTAAACGGCTTGGCCTGGGATTCGATGATCTGAACATTTTTACCGAGGAGGCTGGCCTCGATCCGGATTTTCTGGTTGCGAATGACGCAATTGCAGGAAACGATGCTGAATTCGATTTCGGCGTCGCTAATCTCGCAGTTTTTATCAATTGCGGTGTAGGGGCCGATATAGGCATTGATGATCTTCGCTCCGCTACCGATGATTACCGGGCCGCGGATATTGCTGTTGATGATTTCGGCGCCGGCTTCAATGACGACGCGTCCGCTGATACGGCTGTTTTGATCGACTTTGCCATCGATGACTGATGAAATATTATCCAAAACCAGGCGGTTGGCTTCCAGCAGATCGCTGGGTTTTCCGGTGTCTTTCCACCAGCCGGTGATTTCCGAGAAAGTGACTTTATAGCCCTTATTCAATAAATATTGATGGGCGTCAGAGATTTCGAGTTCGCCCCGCGCGCTCGGCTGAATATTATTTACGGCTTCGAAAATGGAATGGTCGTAGATATAAATGCCTGTCACAGCATAGTCGCTGGCCGGTTCTTTGGGTTTCTCAACGATATTGACGATGCGATCGCCCTGAATTTCCGGAACACCGAAACGCTCCGGGTCAGGCACTTTGGCGAGAACGAGGTGACAATTGGTTTTGTTTTTTTTGAATTCATCGATAAAACGTTGAATGCCACCGACGATGATATTGTCACCGAGATAAAAAACGAAGGGTTCTTTTCCGATGAACGGTTCGGCAAGCCGCACGCAATCCGCCAGGCCGGAAGGGCGTTCCTGCGGAATGTAGACGATTTTTAATCCGAGAGCACCGCCGTCACCGTACACCTCTTTGACTTCGCCGCCCTCTTTATTGGTGATGATGCCGACTTCGCGGATTCCGGCTTCGAGCACATATTCCAGCGCATAATTCAGAATCGGTTTATTGGCGATCGGGATCAGGTGTTTATTTTGAGTGTGAGTGATCGGTCTCAGACGCGTGCCATGACCACCTGCCGTAATTAATGCTTTCATTATGCTCTCGTCCTGTTTTATTTAGTCCAGAAAAAACTGATCGGAAATTATCCAATTCATGTTTAACAAACAAAAGTTTTAATGCCCAGCATCGCCGATTAAATCCAGTTCATCAACACCTGTCACGGTTACGTCACAGAATTGACCGACCGGCAGCATCTGGGTGCTTTTCACCTTTACGCTGCAGTCGATTTCCGGGGCGTCCCAGGCTGAACGGCCAAGGTAGCCGGAGTCGGTTTGCTCTTCGATTAAAACCGGAATCCGCTGCCCGATCTTCGAGCGGGCGAAGGCCTGAGAAATATTCCATTGAATCTGCAACAGAATTTCCTGACGGCGTTCCTTTTCCGGCACGTTGTCATTCAATTTTTCAGCCGCGGTACCCTCCTCGTGACTATAGGTGAAGACACCCAGTCGTTCGAAACGCACATCTTCAACAAAATTCAGCAGTTCATCGAAATCGGCTTCCGTTTCCGATGGAAATCCGACCATGATCGAGGTGCGCAGGGCGACATTCGGGCGCTGTCGGCGAATATTTTGCAGTGTTTTACGGAGTCGCTGCGGGTCGGCGCCGCGATTCATTAGTTTCAGGATGCGCGGGCTGGCATGTTGCACGGGGATATCAACATACGGGCAAAATTCCGGATATTTGGCCAGGGTCGCGTTCAGCTCGTCGCGCCAGAAATCCGGATTGGCGTACATCAGACGTACCCAGGGAAAAAGCCGGGACGACAGCAATTCGTTCAGCAGGAGATTCAGAGTGACTTTGCCGGGTAATTCACTGCCATAACGGGTCGTGTCCTGCGCGATCAGAATCAGTTCCTGCACGCCCTGACTCTGCAGAAATTCAGCTTCGCGTAAAAGCGATTCGATAGGGCGGCTGCGCTGGCGGCCGCGAATTGCCGGAATGGCGCAAAATGAACAGGAATTATCGCAACCTTCAGCGATTTTCAGATAGGCGAAGTGGTGTGGAGTGAGAAGACTACGACCGACTTCTACATCGGGGCAAGCGCTTTTTTGTCCGGTCAGGAAGCCGATAATTTCGGCCTGTGAATCTACGCCGAACAGGCCGTCAATTTCCGGTAGTTCGGCCTGGATCTGCCGGTAGTAACGTTGCGATAAACAGCCCATTACCACGACCTGCCGGACGCCGCTCTTTTTCAGTTTCAGGGTTTCCAGGATGGTCTCGATGCTTTCTTCTTTGGCGGGCTGAATAAAACCGCAGGTGTTGATGATGACCGCATCGGCCTCGGACGGTTCGGCCTTGTATTCCATTCCGGCCTGAAGTAAGCCGCCTTTTAGAATTTCAGAATCCACGGTGTTCTTCGGACAGCCGAGCGAAATGATAGCGAAAGATTTTAGGTTGTCAGACATATTATTTTTTCGCCATTGAGTTCATCAAGAACGCGGAGCAAATCAATTGTAGATTGTAGATTGGAGATTGGATATTGAAAATTGCAGAATTGCTTTCTGAACTCTTGCGGCAGTATAAATAGTTAATCATTTAAATTTTTTTGGTTCATCACGTAAAAGTGTGGGTAGTCAAGAAATGAGTTGAAAAAGAGACA
>CAZNUN010000004.1:0-247875 GCA_964576275.1 uncultured bacterium
ATTGATCGCATTAATGATTATTTGAAAAATGTTTCGCCAGAAGATTAATCATTCATCTAAAGTTAAAGAACCATTTAAATTTTTGATATATAAGCAAGACGCGTTTATACATTTCTCCCGGAATGGCCGGAAGTTTCGGAAAATTGCGTAGAGAAAGCCCGATCCCGGCCACGGCACTATTTAGCGGGAGCGTGGCATTCAGGCCGAATCCGAGAGAGCATCCAAGTTGCTCCCTGACGATTTGTGGATCACGCCGGGAAGATGACGTTTTGATAATAAAATATTTTTCGCTACTATTACGATCATGAATAATAAAACTCTGGTTTACTCTACTGAATCCGGTCGTATGTGTCCGGATTGCGGGCAGCCCAAAGAGTCCTGCGCCTGTAGCCGGGTGCTCGATGTAAAATCAGGCGACGGGATTGTCCGGATCAGTCGTGAAACCAAAGGCCGGAAAGGTAAAGGCGTTACCCTGATCAGCGGGCTGCCATTGAACGAAATTGAACTGAAATTGTTGGCGCGGGAACTAAAGATCCAATGCGGTTCCGGCGGAACCGTACGGGAAGGTATTATCGAAATCCAGGGCGATCACCGCGACAAGCTGATGGCGGAACTGAAGACCCGCGGATATGTTGCAAAAAGGATTGGTGGTTGATCCGGCGGAATATTGGCCAGACGGTAAGAATAAGGATTGCCGGCAACACTGTCAAATTTCTGCCGCCGGGTGAGATGGAATTCTATCAGACATACGGACGTTTGGGCGGGTTACGAATCCATTTGATTTTGAGGTTTAGACTGCCTAACATTGCGACATGTTTTTATCTGATATTAAACAGGGAGTAAACAGAAAATGCTGAACGAACCGGCCAAAAGAAGTGGAGTTGCGCTGATGATTCTGGCCTTGGCTTGTCTTAACCCGGTTTCGGCCGAACCGACCAAATGGGTGGGGACCTGGAGTACCGCCGAACAATTAGTCGAAACCGGTAACAATCCGCCCAGCCCGGGTTTGAGTAACAATACGCTGCGCCAAATCGTTCGCGTCTCAATTGGCGGAGATACCTTACAGATGCGTTTTTCCAATGAGTTCAGCACGCAGCCGGTTACGATGAACTCGGTTCATTTGGCACTTTCGGCAGGTAGCGGGACAATCGACACTTCGACTGACCGGACGCTTTATTTTGACGGTTTGCCGAATATGACTATGGCGGCCGGTTCGACAGTGGTCTCAGATCCTTTTCCTTTTGCGCTGCAACCACGCACCGACTTGGCAATCACGATATATTTTGGAAACACATCAACAGATGTAACCGGTCATCCCGGATCGAGAACCACCTCATATTTATTAACCGGAAATGCCGTTGACCGCGCGAATTTTTCCGGGGCGGTCACGACTGATCATTGGTATGTGATCAACACGATAGATGTCAAAGCTCCGGACTCGGCTGCGGCGGTGGTCGTCCTGGGAAATTCAATCACGGATGGGCGCGGTTCGGGAACGAATAAACAGAATCGCTGGCCGGACGAACTGGCGCGCCGTTTTCAGGAAAATCCGGCCACCCGGCGAGTTGCGGTTCTGAATCAGGGCATTGGCGGCAATTGTGTCCTGGGTTCATGCCTGGGACCGTCGGCTTGAAGTCGTTTCGAGCGCGATGTCCTGAACCAGAACGGTGTCAGATGGTTGATAATTCTGGAAGGCATTAATGATATTGGCTATGGCGCCACCTTCGTCGGAAATAATCTGATCGCCGCCTATAAACAGATGATCAGCGCCGCGCATGCCGCTGGTATTTATGTTTACGGGGCAACGTTGCTTCCCATGAAAGGTTCATCATATTATTCAACGGCTCATGAAACCGAAAGAAGAACGGTGAATGAATGGATTCGGAACAGCGGTTATTTTGATGGCGTCATTGATTTCGACCGGGCTTTGCGGAATCCGGCCGATACCTTGAGTCTTTTACCGGAAGCGGATACCGGCGATCACCTGCATCCGAATGAAACCGGACATCAATTAATGGCCGAAGCCGTTGACCTGAATTATTTCACATATCGGGATTCATTGATTATCAGCGACCATACGATTACAAAATTTTATGAACCGGAATGCGCCCCAGTAGGCGGAAACTGGAATATCGCGGACGATACTCAGGCTTCCAACGGTAAATATGTTACGGTTAAATCTGGAATAGAAAGTCTTTACCAGGCGCCCTCCGGTACAGAGGATTTTATCACAATTCCTTTTTCTATAGATACGGTTAGAAATTATTTCGTGCTGGGGCGCTTGAATTGCCCGACCTATGATGACGATTCCTTTTGGATTAAAATGGATGATGGATCATTTCAGATGTACAACGGGCTGGTGACCAGCGGCTGGGAATGGAAGAATTTTAACGAGATTGAATTGACTAAAGGTTCCCACACCCTGACGATTGCCTATCGCGAAGATGGCGCTAAACTCGATAAAATCTGTATCACAAACTCGGATTCTTATCCGATGGGAATGGGGGATGAGGCAGAAAATCTGTGCACTCCAACGGGTTTTGAAAATTCACCAAAAAGCCCCGATCGTTTTAAACTGGGACAGAACCATCCCAATCCTTTCAATCCCAAGACAAAGATCGCGTATCAGTTACCCGAAAAATCTTTTGTCAGGCTTGCGGTTTATAATATGAATGGTCAATTGACCAAAACTCTGATTTCCCGGGAACAGCCGGCCGGTTATTATAATACCGAATGGGATGCTTCGAATGTTTCAACCGGACTGTATGTGTATCGCATTGACGCCGGATCATTTCATGACGTCAAGAAATGTATCTTCATCAAATGATTAACATCCCGCAGTGCATCATTTTCCGTTGTCAAAACGATCATTTGTCAAGTATTAATCCGAAACGATTCTGACCATTCCGCTGGCAGATTAATCCGTTAATAGTTCAACAATGGCGGGAATGAATTCTAATTTATTTTTGCAATCAGCGCCCGGATTTGAGTATATTTAGCGCGGGAAATTGCGAATTGTGATTGTATAACCTTGAGGGGGTTAATCAATGAAAACAATATGGCCGCGCATGTGCGTGGTTTTAGCAGTATTTTGCCTGGCGGGTAGTCTCCAGGCCGGGATACAGCCGTTTGAACGGGGTCTGATGATCGATCTGCCGTCGGCAGCGTCAACTGGCGCCCGCCTTATAAAAATTGAGATTTACAGTGCCGCTATCATTCATGTGCAGGCAACGGCTGACACGGCCTTTTCCACTCGCACGAGCCTGATGCTGGCGGAGAATAGTCGTCTGAACGCCGAACAGCCGGCGAATTGGACTGTCGCAGTTGATGGCGATACGGCCGTGATAAAAACGGATAAACTGCTGGTCAAAGTTACACTGAGTCAGGGAACGATAACATTCTGTAAAGCCGATGGGTTGTTAATCCTGCGCGAGAAAGCCACCCGCAGCAAGATATTCACGGCAGCCGAAGTCATGGGCGAACCGACTTATCATGTTCAGCAATTTTTTGAATCGCCGGCCGATGAAGCTTTCTACGGATTGGGACAGCACCAGAACGGAGTGATGAATTATAAAGGCCATGACGTCGATTTATGGCAATACAATATCGTTGCGGCTGTACCGTTCCTGGTTTCCAGCCGCCATTACGGCATTTTGTGGGATAATAATTCCCGCACCAAGTTTGGCGATATTCGTGATTACGATCCGCTCTCCGGGTTGAAATTGTATGACAAGAACGGCCGGGCCGGCGGACTTACGGCCGAATATTTCAAGGATAACGATTTTAAAAAACTAGTGACCGCCCGAACCGAGCCGCAAATCGCGCACGATTTCCTGGATGTCAGCGATAAATTCCCCGATGGTTTCGATAAAGTCGCGGCGGTGCGTTGGAGCGGCACCATTGAATCGGTCGAAACGGGCTTGCATAAATTCCGTTTGTATTGCAGCAGCTACACCCGCATGTGGCTCAATGACCAGCTTGTGGTGAATAACTGGCGGCAGAACTGGTTGCCCTGGACGCATTACCCGGAACTTTACATGGAAGCCGGTAAGAAATATTCGCTGAAAATCGAGTGGATTCATAATGGCGGCTATATCGGGCTGAAATATCTGTCGCCGGAAGATGCGATTTATTCTGAGAATCTCTCGCTGTATTCCGAGGTGGCCGACCAGATCGATTATTATTTCATTTACGGAGAAAATCCGGACGCGATCATCGCCGGTTATCGGAAATTAACCGGTCAGGCGCCCATGATGCCGAAATGGACGCTGGGTCTCTGGCAATCCCGCCAGCGTTACAAAACACAGGACGAGGTTCTGTCGGTCGTTCAGGAATTCCGGCGACGCCAAATCCCGTTTGATAACATTGTCCAAGACTGGTTTTACTGGGAGGAGAATAAATGGGGCGACCATGAATTTGACCCGACGCGGTTTCCCAATCCGGAGCAGATGGTTCGCGACCTGCATGAAAAACTGCACGCCCATATCATGATTTCCGTCTGGCCGAAATTTTACGTCGGCACCGAAAATTACCAGCAGTTCCATGAAAACGGCTGGCTTTATTTGCGCAATGTCGAAAAGCAGCAGCGCGATTGGGTCGGTCCCGGTTACGTCTCGACCTTTTACGATCCGTACAGCGCCGGCGCCCGCGATTTGTATTGGAAGCAAATCCGCAAAAAACTGTTCGACAAGGGTTTTTATGCCTGGTGGTTGGATGCCACCGAGCCGGACATTCAGTCGAATTTATCGCCGGACGAAGCGCGTCTGCGGATGCATCCTACGGCGCTCGGCGCGGCAGCCCGTTATCTGAATACATATTCGCTTATGCAATGTAAAGGTATTTACGAAAACCAGATGCAGGCGGCTCCCGACCAGCGCATTTTTATCCTGACCCGCTCGGCGTTTGCCGGTCAGCAGCGTTATTCGGCGGCGACCTGGAGCGGTGATATCGCCGCCCGCTGGTTCGATCTGAAAAATCAAATCGCCGCCGGTCTGAATTTCTGCCTGTCGGGAATTCCCTACTGGACGATGGACATCGGCGGCTTTTGCGTCGAGCACCGTTACGAAAATGCCACCGGCGCCGATCTTGACGAATGGCGCGAACTGAACACCCGCTGGTTCCAGTTCGGAGTATTTTGCCCGTTACTGCGCGTGCATGGCGAGTTTCCGTATCGGGAAATGTTCAACGTTGCTCCGGAGGATCACCCCGCCTATCAGGCCATGCTGAGTTATGATAAATTGCGTTATCGTCTGATGCCTTACATCTATTCGCTGACCGGCATGGTGACGCAGAAAGATTATACTCTTATGCGGGCGCTGGTGATGGATTTCGGCGCTGACGAGCAGGTTTTGAATGTCGGCGATCAATTCATGTTCGGGCCGGCGTTGCTCGTCAATCCAGTGACGGAATACCAGGCCCGTTCGCGCTCCGTCTATCTGCCGGCGGGAACCGGCTGGTACGATTTAAAGAGCGGCCAATATTTTAGCGGCGGTCAGACGATCCAGGCCGCGGCACCTTACTCGGATATTCCGCTGTTTGTGCGGGAAGGTGCTATTATTCCTTTCGGACCGGCAATTCAGTACCTTGACGAAAAACCGGCCGACCCGATTATCCTCTATGTTTATACCGGACAGGACGGCAGTTTTGAACTTTACGAAGATGAGGGTGACAATAACAATTATGCCAGGGGTCAGTTTGCGGTAATTCCTCTGATCTATTCTGAAAAGACCAAAAGCCTGACGATCGGACAACGTCAGGGCGCCTTTCCCGGGATGCTGGAGGAACGCACTTTCCGCATTATTTGGGTAACCATGGATAATAAAACCGGGCTGGATTTCGACCGTAAGCCGGACGAGGTCGTTCGGTATGACGGGACTGAATTGATAATTAATAGACGTTAATAACAGGAATATCTGATATGCAAAGTCGAAAAATTGGTTTGATTTTTTTAACGATCTTACTGAGTATCTGTTATAATCAATGCGCACGTTCCGCATCTGAAGTTAGAAAGACGGAAAATTTTGGCCGGGACTGGCGCTTTTACTTGGGCGATCTGAAAGACGCCCAGAAGCCGACTTTTTGCGATACAAGCTGGCGGAGGTTGAATCTGCCGCATGACTGGAGCATTGAAGGCGAATTCAGCGATAAAAATCCGGCTACTCCGGGCGGAGGCGCCTTGCCGGGCGGCATCGGCTGGTACCGAAAATCCTTCACGTTGGCTGAATCAGATAAAAACAAATGTGTCTTTGTTGATTTCGATGGCGTCTATCGCAACAGTGAAGTCTGGATCAATGGTCATTACCTTGGTAAAAGACCTTACGGCTACAGTTCTTTCCGATATGAAATGACGCCTTACTTGTATTTCGACAATCGTCCGAACGTCATCGCGGTCAGGGTCGACAATTCCCGTCAGCCCAATTCGCGCTGGTACTCCGGTTCCGGAATTTACCGCAACGTCTGGTTAGTGGTATCCGATAAAATCTACGTTGACCACTGGGGAACGTTTATCACGACGCCAGAAGTCTGTTCCTCAGAGGCGTTGGTGAAAATTCAAACAAATATCGTCAACCGAACCGGTCAGGCGCAGGAAATTACGCTGAAAACCGCTGTTTATGACGCCGCCGGGAAGTTAAAAGTAAAAGTCAGCACTCAGCGGAAAATAAATGATTCAGTCAGCGTAATCACGCAGGAACTGAAAGTGAAAAACCCGCGGTTGTGGTCGGATAAAAAACCGGAAATGTATAAAGCCATTTCGCATGTGATCGTAGCTGAAAAGGTGCTGGATGATTACGAGACGCCGTTCGGCATTCGCCACTTTGAATTTGATCCGGACAAAGGCTTTTTACTCAACGGTCAGCCGGTCAAAATCCGCGGAGTCTGCAATCATCACGATCTCGGTTGCCTGGGCGCCGCGATCAACGTCCGGGCGCTCGAACGCCAGTTGGAATTGCTGAAGGCAATGGGTTGCAACGGACTGAGGACATCGCATAATCCGCCAACCCCGGAACTGCTTGACTTGTGCGACCGGATGGGTTTTATTGTAATGGACGAAGCCTTTGATATGTGGCGGAAGCAAAAAACAGATTATGATTATCATCTTGAATTCGACGAATGGCATGAACGCGATCTGGCCGACATGGTGCGCCGCGACCGCAATCATCCCAGCGTTTTCATCTGGAGCATCGGCAACGAGGTCATCGAACAATGGGATAAAAATGATTCCAGCGGCGCTCACATTGCGCGGGAATTAGCCGCGATTGTGAAAGGTCTTGATAAAACCCGGCCGGTCACGGCGGCCTGCAACGATCAGAGCCCCGACAATCCTGTAATCAGATCGGGGTCGCTGGATCTGATCGGCTATAATTATGCGCACGAGAAATTTGCCGGATTTCCTCAAAGTTTTCCCGGTAAACGCTTTATCGCCAGCGAAACCACTTCGGCTCTGGCGACGCGCGGCTGTTACGATATGCCATCGGACAGTGTGCGTTTCTGGCCGGTCAGGTGGGACTTGCCGTTTACGACCGGCAATAGCGATCATACCTGTTCATCTTATGATAATTGTCATACGCCGTGGGGTTCGACGCACGCCGAGACCTGGTCCATCGTAAAGCGATATGATTTTCTCTCCGGGATGTATGTCTGGACTGGCTTCGATTATCTGGGCGAGCCGACTCCTTACGGCTGGCCGTCCCGCAGTTCATATTTTGGAATAATTGACCTGGCGGGTTTCCCGAAAGACGCTTATTATTACTATCAGAGCGAATGGACCGACCAGCCGGTGCTGCATATTTTCCCGCACTGGAACTGGACGGAAGGTCAGATCGTGGATGTCTGGGCTTATACGAATTGTGATGAAGTGGAGCTTTTCCTGAATGAACAATCGCTGGGCAGAAAGCCGAAAAAGGCGACTGAATCACAAATAATCTGGCGGATTACTTATGTTCCTGGAACGCTCAAGGCAATTGGTTATAAAAAAGGTTCGCCGGGGCTCGTAAGAGAAGTCCGGACGGCTGGCGCGGCCGCCCGGCTGATTCTCGTCCCGGATCGTAGTACGATCAAGTCCGACGGTGCCGATCTGGCGTTTATCACGGTTAAAATCGTCGATGCGGCTGGCAACCTGGTTCCACTAGCGGATAATCGAGTCGATTTTACGGTCAAAGGCGCCGGTTTTATTGCCGGAGTGGATAACGGTTCGCAAGTCAGCCATGAGCCTTTCAAAGCTAACGCTCGCCGGGCATTGAATGGACTTTGCCTTGTTGTGATTCAGTCGGATGGAACCGCCGGATCGGTCCAGGTGAGGGCTTCTGCGCCCGATCTGCAGACGGCGGAAATCCGCCTGCGCGCTAAATGAAAGCCGCGCGGACAAATGATTTTTTTTTGAAAATTTTTCGTGTTATAATTGGACGTTGTAGGGATAAACGGAAAGAATGAGGAAAAATATGTGGCAGAGAACGTTAAAAGTGAGCGGATTGCTCGGATTAAGCCTGTGTTACCTGGCCTGTTCGCCAGGCAGGCGGGAAAGTACCGCTCCCCAGGATTTCGGTAAAACCAAAGAAGGGAAAGAAATTAAAATGAATACGATTTCAAACAGTAAGGGAATGTCAGCTGAAATCATTAATTATGGTGCAATTGTCGCCCGACTGAAGACCGCCGACCGCAACGGAAAAATCGAGGATATTATCCTGGGTTATGACGATTTGGCCGGTTACGAAAAGGACAATACCTTCCAGGGGGCGATCGTCGGCCGGTATGGCAACCGGATCGCGCAGGGTAAGTTTGTCCTGGATGATACGGCGTATCAGTTGACAGTCAACAGCGGTGAAAATCACCTGCACGGCGGGTTCAATGGTTTATATTGTAAAGTCTGGAATGTCGAACAATACGACGCGCATTCGGTCAGGTTAAGCATAGTCAGTCCGGACGGCGAGGAGGGTTATCCCGGTCAGGTGCGGCTGGAAGTGACCTATACCATTACCGAGGCAAATGAGCTAAAAATCGAATACCGCGGCACGACCGATAAGCCGACTATTCTCAATCCGACCAGCCATTGCTATTTCAATTTGAGCGGTTCGCCGGAAAATACGATTTTGGAGCATGAACTGACCTTGAACGCCGAATATTTTACAGCCGTCGACGATAAACTGATTCCAACTGGAGAACTGCGGCCGGTAGCCGGGACTCCACTGGATTTCCGCACCGCCAAAGCGATTGGCAGAGATATCTCCGCCGCTGACGAACAGTTGAGCATTGGCAAGGGGTATGATCATAACTGGGTTATTAATGGGAAACCGGGTGAAGTGCGGTTGGCGGCGATGCTGTATCATCCGGGCAGCGGCCGGCTGATGGAGATGTTGACCGATCAGGCCGGGGTCCAATTCTATTCAGGCAATTTTTTAGACGGGACGCTGGTCGGCAAGGGCAAAGTCACCCTGAATTACCGTTCCGGGTTATGTCTGGAAGCGCAGGCTTTTCCGGATACGCCCAATAAGCCGCAATTTCCGTCGGTAGTTTTGCGGCCGGGGGCAGAGTATCGTCAAATTACCATCTATCGTTTTTCGGCAAGATAATCTTTTGGGGGATATATGATGTTACAAACATTGGACTGGATTGTCATAGCAGGTTACTTCGTTATTATTCTTGGATTGGCGTGGTGGGTCATAAAGCAGAGGCAGGACACTTCCGCAGATTACTTTCTGGCCGGTCGTCATCTGGGCTGGTTTATCGTCGGAGCTTCGATCTTTGCCTCCAATATCGGCTCGGAGCATTTAGTCGGATTGGCCGGTTCGGGAGCGACGGACGGCGTGGCGATGGCGCATTATGAGCTGCATGCCTGGTGTCTTTTAGTTCTGGGTTGGGTGATGGTACCGTTTTACATGCGTTCGAAAGTTTTCACCATGCCTGAATTCCTGGAGCGTCGTTTTTCGCCCGCCGCGCGGACTTTTTTATCGGTCATATCGCTGGTGGCCTATGTACTGACGAAGATCGCCGTTGGTATTTTTGCCGGTGGAATCGTATTCAGTGTATTGCTGCCGGAAATGAATTTCCTCGGATTGGATAGTTTTTGGATCGGCTCGATCTTGGTAATTGTGCTGACTGGATTATATACGATTTTAGGCGGTTTGCGGGCGGTAGCCTACACCGAAGCTTTGCAGACGATAATCCTGATCTTTGGTTCGATCATTGTGACCATTTTCGGGTTGAAATTTCTAGGCGGCTGGAGCGCTTTGCGCGAGATCGCCGGTTCGGAGATGTTCAATCTCTGGAAACCGATGGTACCCGACGGTGTCGAGAGCACCTGGGCGCCGGTCATGGAAAGCGGGCGGATGGCCTGGTACTTTAATGGTAACTATCCCTGGCTGGGAATGCTTTTTTGTGCGCCGATCATCGGATTATGGTACTGGACGACCGATCAGTACATCGTTCAGCGCGCTTTAGGGGCGCCGAATGAAAAAGAGGCGCGGCGCGGCTCGATCGCGGCTGGTTTCTTCAAATTATTGCCGGTGTTCATATTCATCATTCCGGGGATGATCGCCTACGCGCTGGCTGTCAGCGGTAAAATCCCAGTTTTACAGTCGCAATTAATCGGCGCCGACGGCCAGATTATCCGGGATAACGCCCAGAGTGCTTTTCCGTTGCTGGTGGCTTATGTGTTGCCGGTCGGGGTGCGCGGTATCGTGGTCGCCGGATTGCTGGCGGCCTTGATGAGCTCGCTGGCGGGTGTTTTCAACGCTTCGGCGACGCTGTTTACGATTGATTTTTATGCGCGTCTGAGGCCGGAAGCCAGCCAGAAGAAGCTGGTCTGGGTTGGCAGAATAGCCACGAGTGTGATGGTGCTGATCGGATTGATCTGGATTCCGGTTATCCGGGGCGGCAAGGGGCTTTACGATTATCTGCAAGGCGTGCAGTCGTACATCGCGCCGCCGATCTTCGTGGTGTTTTTCCTCGGCGTTTTCTGGAAGCGGATGAATGCCAAAGGCTGTATGTCGGCTTTGATAACCGGGTTTTCGCTGGGTATATTCCGGCTGATCGTTGATACGCCGGTCAAATTGTTTCAGGCTTACCAGTACGCTGAGGGTTCATTTCTCTGGGTGATAAATAACATTTTTTTCCAGTACTACAGCTTAATGATAACCGTGGTCTGCGTCATCGTGATGATTGTGGTCAGTCTTCTAACGAAAGAGCCGGATTATGCCAAGATCAGCGGGCTGACCTACGGCACGATTACCGACGAACATCGCAAGGAGTCGCGCTCCAGCTGGTCGGCCGGCGACGTGATCGCCTCCATTGCTTTGGTCGCTTTGATTGTCATTATCTATGTATATTTCTCCGGTTGATTGGCGTTCTGACATGGGGAAAGCATTTTCACCGGGCGGAATTTCTCTCTAAACCAATGAAAATGTGTTCGCCGGAAACGCAGATG
The DNA here is from genome assembly GCA_964576275.1 of uncultured bacterium. Lineage (GTDB taxonomy): Bacteria > Fidelibacterota > UBA2242 > UBA2242 > UBA2242 > JAGNGI01. Next base: position 11,420 of record CAZNUN010000004.1, read on the forward strand.
TTTTGCCTGTTGTCATTGTTTGAAAGGGAGAGTTGAATGAGATTTCGAAGTGCGATCTTTGGTTATGTGATACTGGCGACGTTGCTTTGGGCTCAAGCCAATTCAACCCGCGAGGCGAATGTGATCGCCAGGGCCTCCTCTGTCACTACCGAACCGGATAGCATTCCGCCCGATTCCACGGACATCCGGAGTCTGACGTCTGTGGAATTAGCCCGGGAAATGATACCCGGCTGGAATGTGGGAAATTCTCTGGAAGCCATCGGTGGGGAAACTGCCTGGGGCAATCCGCTGATTAGCCAGAGATTGATCGATTCTGTCAAGGCGGCAGGCTTCAAGGCGGTCAGAATTCCGGTGGCCTGGAGCAGGTTCTCCGATGAATCCACTTTTACCATTGAGTCGGAATGGCTGGATCGGGTCGAAGATGTCGTGATTTATGTTTTGAACCGGGATATGTACGCCATCATCAACGAACATTGGGACAATGGCTGGATTCAACCAACCTATGCGGACTCGGAATACGTCAGCAACAGGTTGGCCGCCATGTGGAAACAGATCGCCATCCGTTTCCGCGATTACGGCGATAAAGTGCTGTTTGCGGGCACCAATGAAGTCATGAAAGAAGGCGACTATGGCACGCCGACCAAAGAATATTATACCGTCCAAAATAGTTACAACCAGATTTTTGTCAGCACCGTGCGGGCGACCGGCGGGCGCAACTATTACCGCCATCTGATCGTCCAGGGATTTAACACCAACATCAATTATACGGTTAGTTATTTTACGATTCCATTCGACCCGACTCCGAACCGGCTGATGGTCGAGGTACATTATTACGATCCGTATAATTTCACGATTAACGAGAACAGTAGTGTGATCCGCTGGGGGCAGAATTCCGGTACGACGGAAACCTGGGCTAATGAGCCGTGGGCTAATACGCAGTTCAATAAAATGAAAACTAATTTTATCGATAAGGGTTATGCCGTAATTCTGGGCGAATATGGAGCCATGTCCAGGCTGAATCTCGGAAGCGCGGCGCTCAACGCCGAACATGCCGAATATCGCCGCTACTATATCAATTACATCACCTATGCGCTGGTGCAATATGGATTGGTGCCGTTTTACTGGGACAATGGATACACCGGAGATCACGGCATGGGGATTTTTACTCGCTCCACCGGTGCTCAGTTCTGTCCGGAATTGATCGAAGCGATTATGAAGGGAGTGGACTCGATCATCGTCCCCGTCGGTGTTGCCGCAGAAGAAAGATCGGATTTATGCGTTGGTTTTTCTCTCAGTCAGAATCACCCGAACCCTTTCAATCCGCAGACGAAGATCACCTATCATCTGCCGAAGGCCGGCGCGGTTACGTTAAAAATATATGACCTCAGCGGGCGGGAAGTCGTCACCGTTTGCCGGAACGAGCGCCAATTGGCGGGCTGGCATGAGTTGCAGTTCGACGGCGCACATCTGCCGGGCGGAATTTATTTTTATCAGGTGTCAGGAGCCAATTTCAGCGCTACCCGGAAAATGCTTTTACTGAAATGAAACGCGGTATTTTTATTAAAATCTTTGCAATTTTAATTGTCTTTGGATTCGGAGACGGAGTTACAACCGGCGCCGAATTGCCGCAGGGCTTTTTTCTGGAAGATTGCGCGCCGAAAAAGGCGGAAAAACCACTTTGGGTGGAAGTACCCGCCTGTCAGTCTAAAGCGACCGTAACGATCAGCGTGGATTTTTGCGATACGATCGCGCCGGTTTCACGCTATATTTTCGGCAACAATGCCAACGTTTATATGTCGCAAATGGTCGCCGAGCCGACCCTGCTGAATTCCATCGGTCAATTGGCGCCGAATATTTTACGTTACCCGGGCGGCAATCTGAGCAACCTCTTTTTCTGGGATCACCGGCCGGGCGAACTGCCGGAAGGCGTGCCGGATCTGCTTTACGGCGGAGTGGAAAAACCATATCGCGAGCAATTCTGGTACGGCCGGAGTGACAGCGTCAATAACCTTTCGGTGGACAATTATTATCAAATGCTGAAAATGACCAATTCGGCCGGTCTGATTTGTGTGAATTACAGCTATGCCCGTTACGGAACCTGCGCCGACCCAGTGGCCGTGGCGGCTCATTATGCGGCCGAATGGGTGCGCTATGACCGCGGCCGGACGAAGTTTTGGGAAATCGGCAACGAGAATTTCGGCAAGTGGCAGGCCGGATATAAAATTAATCTGGAAAACAACCGGGACGGTCAGCCGGAGATCATCACTGGCGAAACATACGGCCGGCATTTCCGGGTGTTCGCCGATTCTATGCGCGCGGCGGCGCGCTCCGTGGGTAGCGCTATCAAAATTGGCGCCGGATTGCTGGAATCAGCCCGGGAATGGCACACACCCACCGAAAAAACCTGGAATTCCGGATTCTTTGAACAGGCGGGAAATGCCGCCGATTTCTTCGTGATTCACTCATATTACACCCCCTGGAATGAGAATTCTACCGTCGCCACCATCCTGAATTCGGCTGAACCGGTGACGCGTGATATGATGTGCTTTATGCAGGAGACCGCCAGTAGCAATAACGTCACGATGAAGCCGGTGGGTTTGACAGAATGGAATATTTTCGCCGTCGGGTCGCAACAGGCGGTCAGCTATATAAACGGAATTCACTCCGTCCTTGTGTTAGGTGAATTAATGCGCTCGAAATATGGTTTGGCCTGCCGCTGGGATCTGGCCAATAAATGGGAAGACGGCAACGATCACGGTCTTTTTTCGCAGGGCGATGAGCCCGGCGTGCCGCGCTGGAATCCGCGTCCGGCGTTTTATTATATGACCTTTTTCCAGCGCTTTTGCGGCGATCATTTAGTTAACGCCAAAGTGACCGGTGAGAATTTATCCGTCAGCGCGACACGCTTTTCCTCCGGTGAGGCCGGGGTTATTTTGGTCAATAAGAGCGCTGATGCGCAATCCGTGCGGCTGAATCTGGAAAATTTTAAACCCGGCCAACGCTGTTACTGGTATCTGCTGACCGGCGGCAAGGATAACGGTGATTTCTCGCGACAGGTTTTTATCAATGGAATCGGCCCCGATTGGCCGGCTGGCGGTCCAGCCGATTACAACGCGATTAAAGCCTATTCCATCAGAGTCAAACTTCCATTGGTTTTCGATCTGCCGCCTTATTCGGTGCAATATCTCCTGATCGAGAGCAAACAGCCCTCATTCAAGTAGACGGAAGGATCGGAAATCTAATGACCAACAGAAATGTACACACGCTTTGGTTAATGATAGTAATAGTTCCGGCTCTTTTCCAGACCTGTAGTTTGCCGCTGAAAGTTCCTGAGAAGGGCTTTGTCAGCTGGCTGCCGGGGAGTTGCTGGGAAGAGGCGCTGTTGACCGGAAACGGCACGATCGGCGCCATGGCAATCGGCCGTCCGCACGATGAAACGATTATCCTGAATCATGCGCTTTTATATTTGCCAGCCAGCGACAGATTAGCGCCGATTAATCAGGCCGGTCGGCTTGAGGAAATCCGCCGTCTGCTGTTATCGGGAAAATATGCCGAAGCGACTAAGATTCCAATGCAGCTCGGCGAGGCTGACGGTTATGGCGGCACACGTTGGACGGATCCTTTTATGCCCGCGCTGGATATTCGCATTGATATGTCCGGCTCGAATGTCAAAGATTATGCGCGCGCCGTGAACTTTACGACCGGCGAGGCTTCGGTCGTCTGGCGCGATGAAAATGGCAGTTACCGACGCGATCTGTTCGCCTCGCGGGCGGATAGTTGCGTTGTAATACGGATCAAAGGCTCCGGGAAAATCAACGCGGCTATTGAACTCCGTATGCATCCGCTGGAATGGAGTCAGCGCGAGCTGGTCTTTGGCGCGATTGAGTCGGTTGAGACCGCCGCCCAGGACAAATGGCTAACCTATCGCAGTAATTTTAAGCGGCGTTATGCCGACAGTCCGGAAGGCTATGAGGCGGTCGGCAAAGTCATCCAACGGGGAGGGCGCCTGCACAGCGAAGGCAACCGGATAATGGTTAGCGGTGCCGTGGAAGTATTGGTACTGATGCGCCTGGAGCCGAACTTCAAAAGGGAAAATTCACGGATCGCAGATTTGAAAGCAGACCTTGACAGCCGGACGACGGAATATGCTCGTCTGCTCGGCCGCCATGTAAAACTTCACGGCGAATTGTACAAGCGGGTGAAATTGGACCTCGGCGGTAAAAAAATCCGTCGCCTGCAATCCGAGGCGCTGATTTCTCAAGCGCAGGATAAAGTGATCCCGGCGATGGTCGAACGTATATTTGACGCCGCGCGCTATAACACAATTTGCGCGACCGGCACTCGTCCGCCGAATCTGCAGGGGATTTGGAATGGCAACTGGACGCCGCCCTGGTCGTCGGATTTTACTCAGGATGGTAATCTTCAGGTTGCCGTTTCCGGTCTGCTGAGCGGCCATCTGACGGAGTTAATCCAATCATATTGCGACTATCAGGAGAGTATGTTGCCATTTTATGAAGATAATGCCCGCCGCTTGTATGGTTGCAGAGGAATTCATGTCCCGTCGCGCACCAGCAGCCATGGCTGGGATATACATTTCGGCGAGACCTGGTGCCTGACTTTCTGGACGGCGGGCGCCGGCTGGGCGGCCAGTTTTTTCTACGATTATTATCTTTATACCGGAGATCTGTCATTTCTGCGAACCAGAGCATATCCTTTTATGAAAGCCGCAGCGCTGTTCTACGAGGATTTTTTAACGATCGGAGATAATGGTAAGTACATTTTCAATCCATCGTATTCGCCGGAAAATAATCCAGCCAATACGCCATCCCAGGCCTGTATTAACGCGACGATGGATGTCATGGTCGCCAAACAACTGCTGCGCAATTGCATCGCCGCCGCCGAAGCTCTGAAGACTGATAAAGAAGCGGTTATTAAATGGACGGAAATGCTGACGCGGATGCCGGATTATGAGGTCAATCCGGATGGTGCCCTGCGTGAGTGGCTGTGGCCCGGACTCGAAGATAATTATGCCCACCGCCACGTCTCGCACCTTTATGGACTGTACGAGATGATTGATCCGGATATCGCTGGCGATCAGCGTCTGATGAGCGCCGTCCGGACGTCCATAGAGAAGCGCATGGAGTTCAGGCGACGCGAAAAAGGCGGCGAGATGGTCTTTGGGCTGGCGCAGATGGCTTTTATTGCTGCTAATCTAGGTGACGCCGCCTTGGTTGAGGAACTGATCGACTGGATGGCCGGCCGGTACTGGAATAATTCGCTGGCCAGCTTGCATAATCCCGGCAATCTCTTCAATATGGATTTGAGCGGAGGATTTCCGGCGGCAGTAATGCGTGCGCTGGTATATTCCGAACCGGGCGTCGTCGGATTGTTGCCGGCTTTGCCGCCATCCTGGTCCAGAGGTAGAGTCGAAGGTGTACTGGCACGCGGACAGATCGAGATTAAATCTTTGGATTGGCGAAAAAATCGTTTAACCGTCGCCATGCGGTCGCAAATTGAGCAGACGGTGAAATTAAGGCTGCCGCGGCCGGTCAAAACCGTTCAGGGAAAGGATCGCCGTTTATTTAATATAGACGCCGGCGATCAATATCATTTGACTCTGCCAGCCGGACGGGTAGTGAAGTTGGCATTCAGATTTGAATAATGAATCGGCGTGAGAGACGAGACAAATATTATCATGAACCGGGAGGTTTGATTTTGACGAGGGTGCTTATTCTGCTAATGGTTTTAATGTTGATCGGATGCCACAAAGGCCCATCCGAACGATCTGCAATATCGGAGACCTGCGAGATAAATTCGGCGGAGATCAACGGCCGGTGTGTTGCGCCGCCCGGTCCGGAATGGCTGTCTGAGGCCGTATTTTATCAGATTTATCCTCAAACCTATTATGATTCAAACGCCGATGGAATCGGCGATCTGCCTGGGATTGTTGAAAAACTCGATTATGTCAGAAGTCTCGGCGTGGATGGATTTTGGATCAATCCGTTTTTTGAATCGCCGTTCCATGACGCCGGCTACGATATTTCGGATTATTATAAAGTTGCGTCACGGTACGGTACCAATCAGGACGCCCGGAGGCTGTTCTCGGAAGCCGAACGCCGCGGCTTGAAAGTATTATTCGATTACGTCGTCAGCTACACCAGCATCGAGCATCCCTGGTTCATAGAATCCGCCCGGCAGGAACCAAATAAATATTCCAACTGGTATATTTGGACGGATAATATTTGGCTGAATCCACCGGAAGCCTACCGGGATGCGTTTATCAAAGGCTACAGCCGGCGCAACGGTCAATTCATGCGTAATTTTTACTGGAATCAACCGGCGTTGAATTTTGGTTTTATCAACCCGACCGAGAATTGGATGTTGCCGATTGATCATCCGGACGTTTTGGCGTTACAGGCGGAATTGCAGAAGATTTTGCGTTTCTGGATGGAGATGGGCGCCGACGGTTTCCGGGCGGACATGGCCGGGGCGCTGGTTAAAAATGCGCATATCGCCGGAGACAGTCCGGACTATTCGACTCGCGACAGCGGTTCCCAAAAATTCTGGCAACAAATCCGGCAGATAATTGACCGGGAATATCCACAGGCTTTCATGGTGGCGGAATGGTCTTATCCGGAGTCGGCTCTGGGCGGCGGCGGATTTCATGCCGATTTTTTTCACTGGTTTCAGGGGTATAATGATCTGTTGCAAAAGGAAGACTGGCGGATATTGAACGGCTACTCAGAGGGCTTTAGTTTTTTTGATAAGGAAGGGCGGGGCGACATCACCGGTTTTCTGGCGAGCTATCTGGAACAATACCGAAAGACCGTCGGTAAAGGTTATATCAATCTGCCTCTTGGTAATCACGACCTGGCGCGTCTGAATGTCAGGCGTTCCGCGGACGATCTGGAGATCATCTTTGCCTTTTCTCTGACGATGCCGGGAATTCCTTTTATTTATTACGGCAATGAGATCGGCATGCGGCAACTGTATGATTTGCCGAACGTCGAAGGCGCTTATCCGCCGCGCGCCGGAGCCCGCACACCCATGCAATGGTCATCTGGGAAAAATTTAGGTTTCTCGGGCGCTGATGCCGGACAACTCTACCTGCCGGTGGATTCTGCCGCTGATGCGCCGAATGTTGCCGATCAGGAGGCCGATCCGCATTCGCTTTTAAATCGCGTCCGGCGCCTGATTCAATTGCGTAAATCTACCAAAGCCCTTTCGGCCTACGCGGAGTTCGTTCCGGTTTATGCTAAAAAGAGCGTTTATCCGTTTATTTATGCCCGCGCCAACGGCGATGAAACCGTGCTGGTGATTTTAAATCCGGCCGAGCGCAACGCCGAAGCTGTTTTTACATTAAAACCGAGCTATGCGCAAAGTACTCTGTTAGCCGGCCGGGAAGCTCAGATTACCCTTGGTCAATCCGGATGTCAGGTTATTTCTCCGGGGCGGAGTTATTCGATTTACCGCTTGGAAAAATGAGCAGGGAAATAACCGCAGTTTTGTGGATATGATTTTTTCGGACGGATTTATGCGCCGCAATCTGCTGACATGTTTTACGCCAATCGTCGGGTCAATCCTGATTCTGTTAAATTTCCACATCTTAAATGCCGCCACGCCGGTTTTTCGCTTTGATCATCTTTCAACCCGCAATGGACTGTCCCATAATTCGGTGATTGAGATTATTCAGGACAAACAGGGTTTTATGTGGTTCGGCACCTTGAATGGACTGAACCGCTATGACGGCTATCGCTTTTCGGCTTACCGTCCGGTGCCGGGCGATACCACCAGTTTATGTCACAACGTAATCAACGCCCTTTTTGAGGATAGTCGCGGAGTAATCTGGATCGGAACTCTGGAGGGATTGAATTGCTATGATCGCAACAGCGACAGCTTTCGGCGGATTTATCACGATCCCGGCCATCCAAATTCCTTGGTGGATAACCGGGTCAGGGTCGTAACGGAAGATCAGACTGGATTGATTTGGATCGGAACGGAAGGAGGGCTGAGCTGTTATGATCCGGTAGCGAATTCTTTTGAGAATTTTCTGCCAGATCCGCACGACCCGACCAGTTTGAGCGACCTGATCATTCATGATATTTATGAAGACAGTCGCCAGCAGCTCTGGATTGCCACCGAAAAGGGCGGAGTCAACCGCTTCAATCGTAGTACGAAATCCTTTGCGCGGTACCGCCATGAATCCATCTCGGGAGTAAGCGCGGTGATAACGCTCTGCGAGGATCAGTGGGGCTGGCTCTGGATCGGCACCTGGGGCGACGGTTTACAGCGCATCGAAGCCAGTTCGCAAAACTTCAAAAGAGTCAGCCTGAACTCCGAGGATAACGTTCCTCTGGCGCCGGCAATCATCACTAAACTACTGATTGACAACTCCGACCGACTCTGGGTCGGAACTTACAATGCCGGTCTGTTCATCATGCCGCATATTCCGCAGAATCCGCATGCCCGGGGCGTCGGCGGGATTCAGCACTATATTTTTAATCCGCTCGACGAGACCAGCCTGCAATCCAATACGCTCTGGACGATTTTCCGGGATCGCACGGGCGTGATTTGGCTCGGCAACGAAAACGGCGGCATCAATAAATGTGATACCAAGCAGAGTTATATTCAGCATTTCCGGGCGGGTGTCTCCGGCGCGGGTGGTCTTTCCAATAATCACGTCACTTCATTTTTTGAGGATGAATTTGGTCGTCTGTGGATCGGAACGCGTTTCGGCGGTCTGAATCGCTTCGACCCGGCTAATAATCGCTTCCGGACATTTCGCAAGAAAGGCGGAGATGCAAACAGCCTCAGTTCGGATGCAATTGTCAGTTTAGCCGGTAACCGTGAATATTTATGGATCGGTACCGACGGGGACGGCTTGGATCGCTACCATTTTCGCACCGGATCGGTCGGGCATTTCCGGCATAGTGAAAGTGATCCTCATTCGCTCGGTGAAAACGCCGTTTATTCGCTTTATCTCGATCGGGCCAATACGCTCTGGATCGGCACCTGGGGCGGCGGGCTGTCACGCCTTAATTCAGATGGGCAAACTTTTACTAATTATGCCGTTGACCGCATCAATAAACGGCTGAACGTAGTCACTTCTATCACCGAGGATCAGAACGGCGGTCTCTGGCTCGGCACCTATGGCAAAGGTCTGGTATATTTTGATCCCCGCAGTGAAGAGATGCTGCATTTCCGCAATAATGAAATGGACGCCGCCAGTCTCGGTCACGATAATATCAATACCCTTTTTGTCAGCCGGGACGGGACTCTCTGGATCGGAACAATGGGCGGCGGACTGAGTTACCTGAAATATTTTCAACCTGATTCCGGAATCGCCCGATTCGGCCGCTTCGATCAGAAGGATGGATTACCAGACAATATCATTGAATCGGTTATTGAAGATAATGCGGGGATGCTTTGGATGGGAACCAATCATGGCATAGCCCGACTCAATCCGGCCTCCGGCGAAGTCCGAAATTTTGACCGCAACGACGGCTTCGGGCAGGATATTTTCTATCATGAATCGGCTTGGTCAGCCGGGAATGGTATGCTCTGTTTTGGCGGTATTGAAGGTTTTAATCTGTTTAATCCCGGTCAGATTGGTTCAAATCTCTACATTCCCCAGGTCGTGATCACTCAGTTTCAGATCTTTAACGAGACAGTCGGGCCAAACACCGGCCGCCGGCGACTTGAAAAACCCATCTTCATCACGGAAAATCTGAAACTGTCCTATAAGGAAAACGTTTTTTCGTTTGAATTTGCGGCGCTCGATTTCAGCTGTCCACAAAAAAATCAGTACGCCTACCTTATGGAAGGATTCGATCGGGATTGGCGTTATACCGACGCTGACCGGCGGTACGCGACCTATACCAATCTGCCACCCGGCGATTATACTTTCCGGGTGATCGCTTCGAATAATCACGGATTATGGAATAAAACCGGGGCGGCGTTGCAGCTGCGGATCATACCGCCACTCTGGCGCGCTAAATGGATGGCGATCGTCTACATCTCGATGATCATGGGCGCCATTCTTTTGATCCGGATGGCAGTACAAATCCGGGAGCGGAATCGCGCCCAGGCGGAAATGCGCCGTCTGGAAGCCAAGAAAATTCATGAAATGGATCAGATGAAATTGCAGTTTTTTACGCATATTTCCCATGAATTCCGCACCCCGCTGACCCTAATTATTGGACCGGTCGAGCGCATGCTTGAACTCGGCGAAAAAATGAGTGGTAAAAAACGGACTGTCTATAATCGGATTGTGCTGCAGAACGCCCGCCGTCTCTTAAGGCTCGTCAATCAACTCATGGATGCCCGCAAACTCGACACGGGCAGCATGAAACTGGAGCTGCAGGAGAAGGATTTTATACCATTCATCAAAGCCATTTTTTCGGTTTTTCATCTTCAGGCCGAACAAAAGAGAATCCGATATACATTCGGCTCCGATACCGAACATATAATCTGTGTATTCGATCCTGATAAAATCGAAAAGGCCGTCTATAATGTCATCGCCAATGCCCTGAAATTTACCAATCCGGGCGGAACAGTTGCCGTTAGCCTGACCATCAGTCCCAAAGCTGTCAACGTTCCGGAGAAGGAACCGCCACTTGCCACCGATTACATTTGCATCCGGGTGTCAGATACGGGAATCGGAATCGCCGCCGATCAGATCGGCCACATTTTCGATCCTTTTTATCAAGTGCGCCAACCGGGCGTACGTAAGATGGCCGGCACAGGCATCGGATTATCAATCAGCAAAGATTTCATTGAAATGCACGACGGACGCATAATGGTCGAAAGTACTCCCGGCCAGGGCAGCGTCTTTACAATCATTATTCCAATAAAACATCGTGATGGACAAGCGATACCGGATCAATTGGATGCGGCAGGGATAACCCCGCAGGCGGAGGTGGGCGAAATTGGTCCGGAAGAAGCCATTGCAGGGGAACGATTGGAACCGGATGAGGTCCTTAAAGTCCAACCGGACAAGAGTAAGCCGCTGATTCTGGCTGTCGAAGATGATAGAGATCTGCGTCAGTACCTGACCATGGAGATCGAGAACCAATATTCCGTCATTCAGGCTTCTGACGGCTTGAGCGGGTATGAACTGGCTGTCGATCGTATCCCGGATTTGATTATCTGCGATGTTAAAATGCAGGTCATGGACGGTATCGAATTCTGTCAGCGCTGTAAAAACGATCAGCGCACCAGCCATATTCCAATAATTTTACTGACCGCCCAGATTTCCGAAGAACGACGCCGGGAAGGATTGTTGGCCGGCGCGGACGACTACATCACCAAGCCTTTCAATCCGGATTTGCTGAAGGTCAGGATAGAAAATTTGCTTAGCATTCGCCGGAAAATGCGCGAAAGTTACAGCCATCAAATCTTTCTGAATCCGCAGGAAATCCGAATCAGCTCCCCGGATGAGCAATTTATGCAGAAAATCGTCGAAGCGGTCGAGCAAAACCTGCCGGATCCGGGCTTTTCAGTTGACGATCTGAGCTACCATGTCGGCCTGAGCCGCGCCCAGCTATATCGTAAACTGGAAGGCTTGATCAACCAAACTCCCAGCGATTTCGTCCGGACATACCGTTTACAGCGCGCCCACCAGCTGCTTGAAAAGAAGCATTCGCCTTCCCAGGTTTGCTACCAGGTTGGATTCCGAGATCCTTCCTATTTTTCAAAATGTTTTCGTAAGCAGTATGGCGTGACTCCTCAGCAGGTTCGCGGCCAGGCTGATACCGAGTAGCATTTTCCGGTCAGTAAAAAGTCACCCGCTAAAGTATTAAGATGACATCGAGGAGCGGTGAGCACCCGATGCGAAAAGCGGTTTTATCCGGAGAAAAAGCGCGTGCAACCAAATTACCAGATTTTGAGATGTTTTTTCCTGAGGTGATTAATACCTTGTTGCGTAATGGATAATAAATCAGATAAAATTGATCAGAGTGGAAATACCGGCCGGCGCAGCCGGCTTAAATGGCTAATAATCGAGGTTTTTTGTATCGTTTTCATAATCGTTTTTTTCATTATACTCTATCAACGTTCAATGTGAAATTGGAATGCATTGGTTTTATGATCGGCTTAATAAAAAGAGATGGGCTGGCAAACGGCGGCCAGAAAGGAAAAAACCCATAATGCCAACGCAAAAAAACAAATAACAAAGGAGGAAACTTATGCGTATGAGGAAAATTGTTACGTGTTTGTTGATGGTCATGCTGATTACTTCGCTGGCTTCAGCCGAGTATTTTGCCCGCGAGTCGTTCAAGTACGCGGTCGGCGACACCATTGATGACGCTTTAGCGACGACCACCTGTGGTTGGGGCGGCGCCTGGAAATTCGATCCTAAACATACCTGGGGTGCGGGTTGTTATGCCATTGTAGGCGATACCGATTTAGTATACGATAATATGCTGTATCCGGTGCCCTATTTTGGCAGTCATTTGACTGTGTTTACTCCGGGCGGATGGCAGGGAGCGATTTCCTACGAGCGAAGTTTGGACAAGACCTGGCCGAATGAAGCCGGGAAAGTTTATTGGACGAGTCATATTTTTGACGTTGAATGGGCGGGAATGGACAGCAGCACCTATTATCTGTTTAAATTATTTTACTATGGGGCCGATACCAGCGAGTTGTTCGCGGTCGGTAAAGGCGGCGGCGCCGGAGATTACACCTGCGGCAGCGGTTGGCCGGGCGCCAGCGGCGCCGATGTTTCCGATGTGACCTGCGAGGGCGGGCCGGTCTGGCTGGTTACGGCGACTTATATGAGCGGCGATTCGACCTGCCGGACATTCATGTGGGTTGATCCCGACCCGAATGGAGCGGCGCCGGACACTAACGAGGCCGACGTCAAACGCAATTCCACGATGCCGAACGGATTCAACACGATTACAGTCGAGATTGGCGGCAATGCCAGAGTGCATATCAATTACGATGAAATCCGTCTTGGCGATTCCTGGGATATGGTTACCACTTCTACCGAGACCTTTCTGGCGGTCGAATCGTTTGAATACGCGACGGGTGACACGATTGACGATGCATCCGCGATTCCGGCCAATGGCTGGGGTGATGTGTGGGTATTTGATTCCGGCCATACCTGGGGTTCGGGCTGTTATGCTATTGTTGGCGACACCGATTTAGTGTACGATAATATGCTGTATCCGGTCAACAATATTGGTAATCATCTGACCCTGTTCACGCCCGGCGGATGGCAGGGTGCGATTTCCTACGAGCGGAGTTTGGACAAGACCTGGCCGAATGAAGCCGGGAAAGTTTACTGGACGAGCCACATTTTTGACGTTGAATGGGCGGGAATGGACAGCAGCACCTATTATCTGTTTAAATTGTTCCATTACGGTGATACGAAAAGTGAATTATTTGCGGTTGGTAAAGGCGGCGGGGCCGGAGATTACACCTGTGGCAGTGGCTGGCCGGGCGCCAGCGGCGCCGATGTTTCCAATGTGACCTGCGAGGGCGGGCCGGTTTGGTTGGTTACGGCGACCTATATGAGCGGCGATTCGACCTGCCGGACATTCATGTGGGTTGATCCCGATCCGACCGGTGCGGCGCCGGATACCAATGAAGCCGACGTCAAACGCAATTCCACTATGCCGAACGGATTCAACACGATTACGGTCGAGATTGGCGGCAATGCCAGAGCGCATATCAATTACGATGAAATCCGGATCGCGGATTCTTGGACGAATGTTGTAAAAATTGCACCGGAAAAACCAGAGAACCCGGCCGAGTTCCGGCTTGCCCAGAATTATCCGAATCCGTTCAACCCGACTACGACGATCGCTTATTCACTGCAGCGCGATGCAAAAGTGACGCTGGCAGTGTACGATATTCTGGGACGGGAAGTCGCCACATTGGTTAACGGCGCACAGATTGCCGGACAACATAAGGTTAGTTTTTCAGGTGAGAACCTGGCGACGGGTGTTTACATTTACCGGTTGCAGGTTGCCGATAAGATTATTACGAAGAAAATGGCACTGGTGAAATAGGGGGTTCTTGACCAGGTGAAGAAACACGCGACAGACGTTTGTTTTTTCCTGGAGCAAGCTTTGTTTGGGACGGGGAAGGCGTTTAACCGACGTCTTCCCCAAGGCTTGCGAGTAAATTGAACCGCGAACCGGCCTGTGATCCCAGGGTCGGTTTGTATAGATGAGAAGACGATATTCGGGGTAGGGGAAGAATTGAAACTGGAAGAAGAGATTGGGCTGTCCAATCCAGATTATTGATGGACGGAGTATTTGTCATCCGTACTGCGCAGACAGTTGGTTTGATCCTCAGAAAGGAGAAAACAGAATGAGACGACTTATTATTTTGGTGATCGCAGGATTGATGTCGGTCGCCGGAGTTTGGGCGGGTACTACCGGTAAGATTGCCGGCACGGTTACAGATGCTAAAACCGGCGAACCGATTCTGGGTGCGAATGTGGTCGTTGCCGGAACGAGCTTTGGATCTGCCACCGATGAAAACGGGCAGTATACTATTCTCTATGTTCCTCCGGGCAATTATAGTATCAATGTTTCAGTCATCGGTTATACCAAAATGACAGTCAAGGACGTGTCAGTGCATATTGATCGCACCGCCCGGATTGATTTCAATCTGGAAACCGAGGTCGTAATTGGCGAAGCTGTCACGGTCGTCGCTCAGCGTAAGGTTATCCAGATGGATGTAGCTACCAGCAGTATGGCCGTATCAGCAGATGAAATCGAAGGCTTGCCGGCTTCGAATGTTGATGACGTCATCAGCTTGGAAGCCGGAATTAAAGACAATATGGCTATTCGCGGCGGAGAAGCCGAAGATATTTTATTTTTAGTGGATGGTATCACAATCCGCGACCCGCGCAATAACGAACCGATCACGAAAGTACCCCTCAGCACTGTCAAGGAAATATCGGTGGAGCGCGGCGGCTTCAATGCCGAATACGGTCAGGTGCAATCGGGTATCGTCAATGTGGTGACCATGGAAGGAGGTAAACGGGGATACACCGGCAGTCTGCAGGTAAAATATACGCCGCCGCATGCCAAGTACTACCAGATTAACGGCATTCCGGATGTTCACGATCCGGATTCATACTGGATGCGGCCATATCTGGATGATGCGGTTTGCTGGACGGGAACCACGGCCGGGGAGCCGTATAGCGACGCCAATGGGAATGACATTTGGGATGTCGGGGAAGATTTTGAAGATTTAGACGGGGACGGTTCGCGAACCTACTGGGATTCATATATGCAGGCTCAGTATCCGTCATTTGTAGGCTGGAATGCCGTTTCGGCGCAATTGCTGGCAGACAGCGATCCGGACAACGATCTTACGCCGTTGGGATGCCAGCGGGTTTTTATGTACGAAACGCGTAAGAAACAGAATAATAACCTCGGAGACTACGATATTGACGGCGGATTCGGCGGCCCGGTTCCGTTTGTGTCGGAGCAGCTTGGGAACCTGCGCTTTTTTACTTCGTACCGACGCCATCGTGATATTCTGCTCTGGGCGCAAGCCAATCCCGATTACGTGGATTACGACTGGACGATGCAGCTGACCTCTGATATTTCCAAGACGATGAAACTGCGTCTTTCGGGATTGATGGGTCATGTTACCACCTTGGCGGAGAACTGGGTGTACGGTTATTATCCGCACTGGACGCATGAAATTGCTTCCGGAACCGGCGGCTTCGAATTATTCAATATGTTCAGCGATTGGGCCTGGTCACAGGCGGAGATCGGGCATCGCTCATTGTCAGCCAAATTAACGCATACTTTAAGTTCGAAGACTTATTATGAAATTTCGCTGGATAATTTTAAACGCGATTACAACACCGAACCGATCGGTCTGCGGGATACGACCAAAAAGACCGAGATTTTGCCTGGTTTTTGGGTGGATGAATATCCGCTGGGCTACTGGCCTTATGATGTCGTCGGTATAACGCCGGAAATCAAAGATGGATTGCAGGCTTCTCTGGCGCGGGATAATTCGCAGGTCAGAGCAACGACGTTAAAAGCCGATTTATCCAGTCAGGTCAATTTCAATAACCTTGTTAAAACCGGTATTGAGTTAGTTTATAATGACCTGGATCTGGATTATGGGTTTATCCAGATGATGACCGAAGGCCGGGATTATGCCAGTCGCGTCCAAATGCATAATTACCCGGTTCGGGGAGCGGTTTACCTGCAGGATAAACTGGAAACCCACGGCTTTTCCATGAATGCCGGACTTCGTTTGGACTACAGCGACTCCCGTACAAATTGGTGGGACTTGACCGCGAACGCCTACAACGCTAATTTTATTTCCTCAAAATACTCTGAAAAGTATAAATTTGTAATGACTGAATCCAAGCCGCAATGGCAACTCAGTCCACGCCTGGGCATATCGCATCCGATTACGGAGAACTCGAAGCTGTTTTTCAATTACGGGCATTTCAAACAGATGCCGCAATATGAAACCCTTTTCCGTTTACAGCGTAGCACGACCGGTTCTCTGGGCGCGATCGGCGACCCGAATCTGACGCTGGCCAAGACGGTATCGTATGAGCTGGGTTACGATCATTTGCTTTTCAATACGGTTTTACTGCAATTGGCGGCCTTTTATAAAGATATTACCGATCAGCAGAACGAGACCACCTATGAATCTATCAACGGAGATGAATACATCGTCATTACCAGCAACGGGTATGAAGACATTCGAGGTTTTGAACTGACTCTGCGCAAGAGCAGGGGGCGTTGGTTTAAAGGCTGGATCAATTACACCTACCAGGTTTCTTCGAGTGGCTATTTTGGCCGGGAGGAGGTTTATCAGGATCCCGCGCATCAGCAGCTTTACGATGAAGAAACCAGCAACCTGTATCAGGAGCGACCGGTGCCGACGCCTTATGCGCGCGCCAACCTGAGTTTCTATACTCCGGACGATTTCGGGCCGAAATTGCTTGGCCATAATATTCTGGGCGGATATATGCTGACCCTGTTATTGAATTGGGAAAAAGGCGGTTGGACTACTTATAACCCCAAAGGCGCTTCGGGAATTCTTAACAATGTGCAATATGTCGATAATTATGATGGAGTCTTACGAGCCAGCAAGACGTTTACAGCCAAGCGTTTCAAGGTGCAACTGCTACTGGATGTCGGCAATCTGTTTAACCGGATGAGGCTCCGGGATACGGGTAGTGATCTTTATCGCGCGTCTCTGCATCTGCCCGAAAGTGAAGCCTACGATAACATTCCCGGTAACGATAAACTGGGCGATTATCGCGAACCCGGAGTGGAGTGGCAGCCGATTGAATATCGGGCTGTCATAGAAGGTACGACTCCGCCTGACAATACCACGCCGATTTACTACGAGGGGCAGACCGGAAAATACTGGGAAGTCGTTAATGGCGCCTGGCAGATCGTCGCTGATGACAAGATGGATCAGATTCTGGAGGATAAAGCCTATATTTTCAATGCCGGTCCCTCGACCTGGTGGTTTCTGAATCCGCGGTCAGTAACTTTCGGAGCCCGGATTTCCTTCGACCTGGATTGAAGATAATGACGAGGAATGATTATGCACAGATTAAATAATACGATTAATACTCTTCGATTGACCGGCTGGATCGTAATCGTGCTCATCGCGTTTACAGGCCTCAGTCAAGCGCAGGAAATGCGCTGGATCGTCGTAGGTGAAACCCAGTGCTTTTTTATGGATTACGGCAGCGAGCTGGAGCTAGTCACCAACAATAATTTTCTCAGCTGGCCGACTCAGTATGGCGATAAGCAGCATACTATGCGGCAGAAGGGCCTTTGGCTCGGATGCACCAATTATTACGATCCTCAGGAGGGCAAACAGAAAACGGTGAAAGTCATCGGCTCAGGTCCGCGTCTGCCCTCGAATCATTATACGATGATCTTCCCGCAAAATATTCAACTGGTCGCGCGTTTTAGCCATCCGGTAATTACCGTAGATAAGCAAATCGGCACCAGCAATACGCTTTACGATCTGGTGGATGATTATGAGGCGGAAATGCCTTGCGACCGGATAGTCGTTTCGCAGTTCAATACCTCGATAGGAGTCAGCGTTTCCCGCAAGGTGATGGCTTTTACTCAATCGGACCACGATAATTATTTTATTCAGGAATATGTTTTTAAAAATACGGGAATCTATGACGAAGATGGAAACGAATATCATCAGGATTTGGACGATTTCTGGGTTTATTTCTGCTGGCGGCCGGCCTTTGCCGGGGTTACTTCTTCCGGATGGACAGATGAACCCGCCTGGGGTGCTTTCTCGTCGGAGTGGGGTACCAGCAATCTTATCCACACTCTGGATGAGCCCGGCGGACTGCGCGGCTTTTACAGTTACTACGGGCCGACTAATGCCGACAGCCACCCCCTGACGCCGGCCGAAGACTGGGGCTGTCCGAATTACCTTGAGGATGGGGTTCTGGGCTCGGCCAAATATTTGGGCGCCGCGGTGTTGTTTGCCTCGGACCCCGATGATTATGCAGCCGATGATCCGGATCAACCGACTACGAATATCTATATCGGCAGTGATGGGACTCCGATGGAAGCTGCGGTCAGTCAGTATGATGAGACTTTCATGCAGCAACGCTTCCATATCATGACTGAAGGGCGCCTTACCACCAGTCAGGATGAGGAAGTTTTGAGCGAGATAGGGAATGACGGCTATGTAGAAGACTGGACCACCGGTAATACTTACCGCGGCACCGGCACCACCGGCGGCAGCAGTCAGGGCTGGGGTTTTGGGCCATACGATCTGGCCGACGGTGACAGCATTCGGATTATTTATGTAGAAGGGGTGAGTGGCATCAGCTGGGAAAAATGCCGGGAAGTCGGCGCCAACTGGTATGCTTATTATAAAGGCTTGGCAACCAAACCAAGTTTGTTTATGCCGGATGGCACACCGGCTTCATCGTCCAACGAATGGGGCTATAGCGATTACAATGCCTATAAACGAGCCTGGTGTGAAACCGGTCGGGACTCGGTTCTGCAAATGTTGCAGAATGCCGTGACCAACTATAATTCGGGCTATACCCTTTCTCTGCCGCCGTCGCCACCGGCCGAATTTAACGTCGAATCCGGCGGCGATCGAATTCGTTTGACCTGGAGCGAAAATGCCGCCAGCGAACCCAATTTCGATGGTTATGTAATTTACCGCTCGGAAGGCAATGTCAAACAGTACCAGACGGTTTATCAGAAAATTTTCGAATGCGACAAAACCAATAGCGTTACGCAATTCGATGACACCACCGCCGCCCGCGGGAATAATTATTACTATTACATACAAACTAAAAGCGACGGGCTGGAAAATAATGGCAAACCGCAATACAGCAGTCTTTTTTATACTTTGACCAGTGTGGCGGCGTACCTGCGCCGGCCGGCCGGAAATTTCCTGGAGCATGTCAGAGTAGTGCCGAATCCCTACGATATTCGCGCCCGGATGTGGCAGTTCGGCGATGATTTTCAATATGACCGGATCGCTTTCTATGAACTGCCGCCGATCTGTCGTGTCAAAGTCTATACAGAACGAGGCGACCTGATCTGGGAAAAATTTCACGACAACGGTTCCGGCGATGAACTCTGGGATTCGATGACTTCCTCGCGGCAGATAATTGTCAGCGGCGTCTACATTCTGCATGTGGAAGTGCCGGTGGATATTTTTTCGGAAGAAAATATCATCGCCTCCCGCGATTATATCAATCCGAAAACCGGAGAACTTGAGATAATCAAGGGCGAATTGATCTTCCACAAGGGAGATAAAATGTTCTCTAAAGGCGACTCGGTCTTCCGTAAATTTGTGGTGATCAGGTGAGGAGGGCAGAGATATGAAGATGAATCTAAGAATTCCACTAATCGGTTTGGCTGTTCTGGGGGTCTTAACGGAACCGAATCTGATTGCGAAAAATGTCAAACTCGCCCAAGCCGGCTTTGAATTCCTGAGTGTAGTTTCCGATGCTCAGGCGGCCGGCATGGCCGATGCCGTCACGAGTCTGGAAATGGGTTCCGGCTCACTTTTTTTCAATCCGGCCGGCATGGCCGATATGCAAAAATTCATTGACATCACCGCCAGCGCCAATCAGTGGATTGCCGATATTCAGCATAATACTTTCAGCCTGGCTATCAGCCCGGCGCACGGCCGGTTCGGAGTGATCGGATTTACCTATCAAAATGTGAACTACGGCGATTTTTACGGCACGCGCGTCAACATGGCGCTCGACGCCGGCTATTACGACACCGGAATATTCAGTCTGGGCGCCAACGCGCTCGGCTTAGGTTATGCCAAACGCCTGACTGAGTGGTTCAATGTTGGCGGTCAGGTACGTCTGGTGCGACAGGACTTGGGCAAGAGCATTATCCCCGAAATTTCCGACGTCCCGGACACTACCGAAGTGATTGCCGAAAATGTTTTGACGCCGCTGTCTTTTGACTTCGGGACTCAATTTAAAACCGGTTTCCGGAGTCTGGTCTTCGGCATGTCAATTCGCAATTTCTCACGGGAAATCGAATACGTCGAAGAGCCGTTCCAGTTGCCGTTGGTTTTCAATATGGGAATCTCGATGGACTTGATGGATCTGGTCGCCAAAGGTGATTCTAAACAATCTCTGTACATGAGTCTCGACGCGAGTCACTACCGCTCGCGGTCCGAACAATTAAAAGTCGGTTTGGATTGGCGACCGCTTAAAATACTGGCGCTGAGGTGCGGCTATATCACCAATGAAGACGAAAGCGGATTGACCTTTGGGGTAGGGCTATCGCGGTTCGGCTTCACTTTTGATTACGCCTATACTCCCTACGGTGTTTTCAACCAGGTTCAACGTCTGACCATGCGGATTTCGCTTTGAACGATAGGAGGGAAAAAATGAGTATTAAACACATATTATTTATTTCCGCCTTCTGCCTGTTGATGATGCGCTGCGAATATGAGGTCGCTCAACCGGTCTGGTATGATGATTTTACCGAACCGGCGACACCAACGATCTCGGTGGTCGAACCGTCCGCCGCGACCGCCGGGTGCAATTATATTACGATCACCGGTGAAAATTTCAGCGGCTCGCCGGATGTCTATTTTGATAACGTCGCTGCAGATGTTTTGTCTTTCTCCAAAACATCTTTAACTGTACGACGCCCGAATCTGGTCAGCGACTCAAGCATAGTAAAGGTGGTATGTGACAGCGCTATTGTCGTGGCAAAGTACAGCCCGTATCAAATAACCAAAGTATTGGACAGTTATGGCAACTTTCTGGAGGATATCGTTCTGAAAGCGTTAGCTGTTGACGATCAGGAGAATCTCTATATAATTGACGCCGACAAAACTATATACAAGGTAACGCCAGGCGGTGAAAAGAGCGTTTTAACCTTGGACGCGGCTTTGTCAAAAACCCCGACCGATGCCTGCTATCGGGACGGCGCTCTCTATATTCTGGAAAACAACCGCCCAATCGAAAAAGTCGATCTAAGCACCGGCGTAAAAACCCGCTATGCCCAATTGCCCGCCGGGAAAAAAGGCGATTTCGGCGCGTTTGATTCTCTGGGCTATTATTATGCCGGCGGCGCCGGGACTGGCTTGCTGATTGTGACCCCCGACCTTACGAGTAACAAAACCGATTATTACCTCGCGGATACGATCAGCGCTATTCAGGTTTGTGGAGATTACTTGTATCTCGGCGTAAAGCTCCAAAACGATGCTTCTTCAGCGATCATCAGACATCCGCTCAGCAGTGGCAGCGTCGGCGATCCGGATACCCTGATTCAGTTGCGGAATACTGAATTTGCATCCCGAAAAGTTACCGGATTGGCGTTTTCAGCCGATGGAAAAATGTATCTGGCGACCGATGCGGTCAATCCATTTCTGGTTTACGATTTTGATTCCGGTCAGCTGGACTACTTTTATAAGGAGATTCTGCCGTCTTATTGCAAGAAAATCTATTGGGGCGGCGCGAATTATCTCTACATGATTACCGGCGACGATGCTGCCGACGAGGACTGGACGGTGTACCGCGTAGATATGGGATTCGCCAGGAAAACCTGATTTTTTAGTTCAAATCTCTGACGATAAACCGGCCGATTTCTCTCCGAAACCGGCCGGTTGCTTTCTTCCTCACTCTGATATTTTATAACCGGATAGTTTGTTGCTCACCCGTGTATTTAATGACCTTGTCGGGCTGCGGGGTGCTTTCTATTCCGGTGCCATGGCCAGGTCTGACTAATACCACCTGAAATTGTCGTTCGGTCAGCATGCCGGGAAAAGAACCATTGCGCGGCCCGATCGTCAATTGCTTTTTAGCGTCGTTCCACTGGAAGGTAATCGTGGCGTAAATCCCTTTCTCGTAATTGTAATTATCGTTCTCGTCCTCGTAGAGCGTGAAACTGCCATCCGCGCCGGGATAAATCCGCAGTTCGAGCGGATCGGCCGGTTTTTCAGTGGCATATTGTACGAACGGTCCAAGCGGCACGACCGAACCGGCTTTAATCAACAGCGGAATTTTATCGATCGGAGCGTCAGCCGTTATGCTTTGACCGCCGGTATAGGTTGCCCCGGTCCAGAAATCGATCCAGGCCGTTTCGGCGGGCAGGTATACCGACCGGGTTTGCGGGCGCGGTTCCATAGTCTTTTCGCGTGCGAACATTTCCGGCGTTTTCCAGTTCAGGATCATCTTAGCGGCGCCGGTGGAACGATTCTGCATTTCTAGCCGAAAATCGTATTCCCGTCCGGCTTCCAGTCTGACCGTATCCGTGTACTGTTCGACGCTGGTATAGACGATCGGAAGTTCCTTGCCGTCGATGAAAAGACGTTTGGCGTCGTAACTAATCAGGTGAAACTGATACGAACCACTTTCCGGCGGAGACAGTTTGCTCTCCCAGCACACCGCGAATGCGGAATCGGTCATGTAATCCGGCCGGCCGGTGTACCACAGGTGATTGATGTCGGGCTCGATTTGCTTGCGGGACAGGTCGGCGAAATCCGGATTGTGGTAATATTTGACCTTCAGGCCCGGCTTGCCGTCGGCAGTTTGGAAATATTGCGGTGAGATCAGAACGCTTTTCTCCGGCGGGCGGTGCAACATATATTCGGTGACGGGACAGACCATAACTGATGGGCCGAACATATATTGATCGGCGATTGCATAAGTCTTTTGGTCTTGCGGGAAATCCATCGGCAGGCCGCGCATCATGGTATAACCTTCATCGGTTACCCGCCAGGCCAGCGAATATATGTAGGGCAGCAGCCGGTAGCGCAGATTATCGAATTTGATCAGGTTTTCGGAAAACTCGCCGAATCGCCAGATTTCACGGGGCGTCTCACTGCCGTGCGCCCGGAAAATCGGGCAGAATGTCCCGAACTGGAACATGCGGGTATAGAGTTCCTGGTAAGCCGGATCCTGACCGCCGTGAATGAACACTCCGCCGTAAGCTCCGATCACGAATCCACCGATGTCGAAAGTCCAGTAAGGCACGCCCGCCATACAGAAATTCAGCCCGGCGCTGATCTGGTCGCGGTAAATCTCCCAGCTGGCGCCGATGTCGCCCGACCAGGTCGTCGCAGCGGCCCGCTGCTGTCCGGCATACACCGAACGCGTCAGCATGTAAACGCGCTTTTGTTCGGATTCCCGGCGCTGATTCTGGTAGAGTTTATCCATCATCACCAGCGAATAGGCATTCAGGTAACGCGCCCAGCTGCCGAGGTAATTATTCTCGACCTTTTTCATTTCGTATTCTTCGGCCGCTTTGGTGGTGGCATTGATGATGTCCGGTTCGGTGGAATCGATCCAGAGCGCATCAATCCCGGCGGAAATCAGCCCTGTTTTAACATAAGACCAGTAGAGATCGTTGGCGTCCGGATTGAAGGCGTCGAAATATTTGAATGAAGCCCAGCCGACGGTATTAAACAGGTAACCGCGGGCGGCCATATCTTTATGGATCGGCGTATTGGGTCCCAGCCCCGGCCAGATCGAGATCATGATGTGAAAGTTTTGGTCGTGGATGCGCTTAATCATGTCCTTCGGTTCGGGATACCTTTTCGGGTCGAAAGACATCGCACTCCAATTGGCATTGTCGCCCCAGTAATTCCAGTCCTGGATAATATTGTCAACCGGAATGCGCCGCTGGCGATACTCCTTGACAACGTCCAGCAATTCATCGCGGGTATGATAATGCTCCTTGCTCTGCCAGTAACCATAAGCCCACTTGCCGTACATGGGCGCTGACCCGGTCAGCTGGCGGTAGCCGCCAATCACCGCGTCCATATTCGCGCCGCCGATCAGGTAATAATCGAGATTGTCGCCGACTTCCGACCAGAGCGACATAGTTGTGGCGGTATCCTGGAAAACAGTCTTGGAATAATTATCCCACAGGATGCCCCAGCCGTTGGTCGAGATCAGGAAGGGCGTCACGGCGTCGGTATTGGTCTGGACGAGCGTTACGCTCCGCCCGCGGTAATTCATATAACCGTTCTGATGCTGCCCGAGGCCGAAAAGTCCCTCGTCCGGCGTCAGTTTGAAATCTTGCTGCACGCTGAAAGCCTTTTCGCCGCCGATGGTGAGCGGGTCGATGACGGTATTTTTCGTTTCTTTAAGGATTATTTGGCCATCGGCAGTGAAATATTCGATATGCCCGTCGCGCTTCGAGAGTTTGAGGGTCATCTGCCCGGTTTTCAGCACCACGGTGTTGCGATTATCCTTAATGTCAATCGGTATTTGCGGCAGGCTGTCCCGGATAACCATCAGGCTTACTTTTTCCGGAGATGATTCCGGCCGCCATTTCACGACCCGGGCGATGTTGCCGGCATGAAATTGAACCCGGACATTCAGGTTTTTGGTTTCTAATTGCAATCCGTTTTGTATTGACGTTGTTTTACCCGGCTGGCCGCATTGCGAGCATGCCAGCAGGGCTGTCGTAATAAGATAAATCCCGCGAGTTTTCATCATTTTCCCTCTTTTATGACCGTTTAGAACGAACCGGCCGCATTTCCCCGTATACTCAGGTCGCTTCGTCTTTATAAAAACCGCTTAAATCATGCCGGACTGATTTTAAAAAATTACATCCATGAAAACAAGGCTTTTACAATTTTTACCGCCGAACCAGGCGACAGTAATTTTTGCCGCGGATAAACGCCGATATTTACTGATGTTTTTTAAAAGCATAATAGCGCATCGTTGCCCGCCTTATACCTGAAACCAGATTGGTCTGGATTGCCCGGGACTGGAAACCGGTTTTTCTGGAAATGTCTGAACGCTCCCGCGAATAGGTTTACCCGACCATTAATTCCCCCTTGAAAATCGCGCTGCGGTTGCTTAACATTAAACGTGTGAGTGATTATTGAAATCAAAGATCAGCGCCAACGCTCGATGATTCAAGCAAAGGAGGAACCATGAAACCCCGCGATTTATCGAAAAGAACGCCCCTGTCTGCCAAAGAACTGTCTCTGCTCGATGCCTACTGGCGGGCCGCCAATTACCTGTCAGTCGGCCAGATTTACCTCTTAGCCAATCCGCTGTTGAAGGAGCCGCTCAAACTCGAGCATATCAAACCGCGTCTGCTCGGACACTGGGGCACGACCCCCGGCCTGAATTTCATCTATGCGCATCTCAACCGCCTGATTAAGAAATACGACCTGAACATGATCTACATAACCGGGCCCGGACATGGCGGACCGGGGTTGGTAGCCAATACTTATCTCGAAGGCACCTACAGCGAAGTTTACCCGAATATTTCGCCGGATGCCGAAGGGATGCAAAAACTCTTCAAGCAGTTTTCCTTTCCGGGCGGAATTCCCAGCCACGTCGCCCCGGAAACCCCCGGCTCGATTCACGAAGGCGGCGAACTCGGTTACGCCCTGGTGCATGCCTACGGGGCGGTTTTTGACAATCCCGATTTAATTGCCTGCTGTGTAGTGGGAGACGGCGAGGCCGAAACGGGCGCCTTAGCCACCAGCTGGCACTCTAATAAATTTCTCAACCCGGTGCACGACGGAGCGGTTTTACCGATCCTGCACCTGAACGGTTATAAAATTGCCAATCCGACCGTGCTGGCGCGCTTAGATGACGATGAATTGATTGAACTTTTAACCGGCTACGGCTACAAGGTTTACTGCGTGGCCGGCGACGAGCCGCAGAAAATGCACCAGTTGATGGCGGCCACCCTTGAGGCGGCGATTAAAGAGATTAAAGTCATTCAGGCCGAAGCCCGTAAGAACGGCTTTACGAAGCGCAAATCCTGGCCGATGATCGTGATGCGGACGCCCAAGGGCTGGACCGGCCCGCAATTCGTGGATGGTAAAAAGGTCGAAGGCACGTTCCGTTCGCACCAGGTTCCGCTGTCCGAATTGGCGAAAAAGCCCGATCATGTGCGCATGCTGGAAGAATGGATGCGCAGCTACAAGCCGGAGGAGTTGTTCGATGAAAACGGCAGACTGCGTCCGGAGCTAGCGGCCCTGGCTCCGACCGGTCAGCGCCGCATGGGCGCCAATCCGCATGCCAACGGCGGTCTGCTTCTGAAAGACCTGAAGATGCCGGATTTCCGCGATTACGCTGTGCCGGTACTCAAACCCGGTACGACTGAAGCCGAATCGACCCGCGTCATGGGACAGTTTCTGCGCGATGTCATGAAACTCAACCTCGCCAGCCGCAATTTCCGGGTCATGGGGCCGGATGAAACCGCGTCCAACCGGCTCGGCGCACTCCTGGAAGTTACCGACCGCATGTCGAGCGCCAATATTCTACCGGATGACGAACAGGTCTCACCGGACGGCCGGATCATGGAAGTGCTCAGCGAACACATGTGCCAGGGCTGGCTGGAAGGCTACCTGCTGACCGGGCGGCACGGCTTTTTCTCCTGCTATGAAGCCTTTATTCATATCATCGATTCAATGTTTAACCAGCATGCCAAATGGCTGAAGGTCACGCGGCATATCCCGTGGCGCCGGCCGATCGCCTCGCTCAATTACCTGCTGACTTCGCATGTCTGGCGCCAGGATCATAACGGTTTCAGCCACCAGGATCCCGGATTTATCGATCATGTAGTCAATAAAAAGGCTGAAATCGTGCGCGTTTATCTGCCGCCAGATGCCAATACGCTGCTCTCGGTCACCGACCACTGCCTCCGCAGCCGTCATTATATCAATGTCATCGTCGCCGGAAAACAACCGGCCCTCCAATTTCTGGACATCGACGCCGCCATTAAACATTGCACAACCGGGATCGGCATTTGGGAATGGGCCAGCAACGATCAGAACGGTGAGCCGGATGTCGTCCTGGCCTGTGCCGGCGATATTCCCACCCTGGAAACCCTGGCGGCGGTTGACCTGCTGCGCCAGAATTTCCCCGACCTGAAAATCCGGGTCATTAATGTCGTCGACCTGATGACGTTGCAGCCGTCCGGCGAACATCCGCACGGTTTGTCCGAAAAGGAATTCAATTCGCTTTTTACGACCGACAAACCGATCATTTTCGCTTTCCATGGTTATCCGTGGCTGATTCATCGCCTGACCTATCGCCGGGCGAATCACGTAAATCTGCACGTGCGCGGCTACAAGGAGGAAGGCACCACGACCACGCCGTTCGATATGGTGGTGATGAATGACCTGGATCGCTTCCATTTAGTCATGGATGTCATCGAACGGGTGCCGAAACTGGAACGTATCGGCGCGCATGTCAAGCAGACAATGCGCAACCGCCTGATCGAACATAAACAATATATCATGCGCGTTGGGGACGACATGCCGGAAATCCGCGACTGGAAGTGGCCGTACTAATTTTTGTCATTCGTGGTCATTCGGCCCGAAGCGGGCTTGTCATTCGATAGTCATTCGATTGTCATTCAATAGTCATTAGGGCATTAAGGCATTCATGCAATCATGCAATTTGAATTCTGGAATTTGCCCCGAAGGGGCTCCAGCGGATCAACCTTCAATCTACAATTGAGGTTATGTATTGTCATTTATGGTCATTGATAGTCAGGAATTGTTAGGGATAGTCATTCAATAGTCATTAAGTCAATGAGACATTCAGCCATTCAATCATTCAATCTACAACCTCCAACCTCCAATTAGTAAAATAGCCTTGTCTCATTGCGGTCGCAATATTAATTTGTTCCGACGATGAACGAATCCAAACGCAAGATTACCCGCACTGTGCAGGTCGGCAATGTCCCCATCGGCGGGGGCTTTCCGATTCCGGTTCAGTCCA
Source organism: uncultured bacterium (assembly GCA_964576275.1). Classification (GTDB taxonomy): domain Bacteria; phylum Fidelibacterota; class UBA2242; order UBA2242; family UBA2242; genus JAGNGI01. Next base: position 39,609 of record CAZNUN010000004.1, read on the forward strand.
TGACGACCGCCAAAACGCACGATCTGGATAAAATTCTGCCGCAAATCGAAAGACTCGAAGCCGCCGGCTGCCAGATTATCCGGATAACCGTTCCGGATGAAGCTGCGGTTAAAGCCCTGCCGGAAATCCGGAAACGCATGACCGTGCCGTTGGTGGCCGATATTCATTTCGATTACCGGCTGGCGCTGGGAGCCATCGATGCCGGCGCCAATAAAATCCGCATCAATCCCGGCAATATCGGCGGCGCTGAACGAGTAAGAGCCGTGTTGTCGAAAGCCCGCGCCGCCCGGGTGCCGATCCGCATCGGGGTCAATTCCGGTTCGCTGGAGAAGGATTTGCTGGCTAAATATGGTTCGGCGACGCCGGCCGCCATGCTGGAGAGTGCCCGCCGCCACCTGGAAATCTGCGAAGAAAATGATTTCCGCGACGTCATCGTGGCGCTGAAATCCAGCGAAGTCGGCCTGATGATCGCCGCCAACCGCCTGTTTGCCGAACATTACGATTATCCGCTGCACCTGGGAGTGACCGAGTCCGGCCCGGCCTGGTCCGGCACGATCAAGTCGGCGATTGGGATTGGCACACTGCTGGCGGAAGGCATCGGCGACACCCTGCGGGTTTCACTGACGGCCGATCCGGTCGAGGAAGTCCGCGCCGGTTTTGAAATCCTGAAAGCCCTGGATTTGAATCCCAATGGTATTCGCTTAGTGTCCTGCCCGACCTGCGGGCGCACCTCGGTCAATCTGATTGAAATCGTTACGGAAGTCGAACAAAAGATCCGTGACATTAAGAAAAACCTCACCGTGGCCGTTATGGGCTGCGAAGTCAACGGTCCCGGGGAAGCCCGCGCCGCCGATCTCGGCATTGCCTTTGGCAAAAACGTGGCTTTGTTGTTTAAAAGCGGCCAGGTCGTCGCCCGCCTAAAACCGGAGGAAGCTGTGCCCCGGTTATTGCTGGAAATCGAAAATTGGAACCCGACAGAAAAGGAGATTCCATGATGAATAAAATTACATTTGCTTGTTTATGCTTTTTACTCAGCAGTACTATTTTGGCTCAGGAGCCGGCCGCGCCGGCGGTTACTTCGCCGGACACGACCACCCAAATTCCGGCTGCCCAAGCCCCCGCTCAACCCGTCCCTGAAAACCAGGTCAATTTACCGCTCGAACCGTTACCAACCGAGCCGTCGGTCACGGATACGGTTGCGCCGGTTATCCCGGAACCAACTCCGCAGGAGCAGACATCGGCGCCCCGTCCGCCGGTTGCTCCGGGTTTAATTCCGCCGCAGCCAGTTCTGCCCTTGATCGCGCCCAAAACAGCCCAAATGAAACCTTCGGAGACGACCAATTACGCCCAGATGATCTATTGGAAATCACTGACTAAGGACGAGAAAAAAGTATTTCTGGATGCCTATCTTTTTAGGACTTACGAGACGCTCGAACAAGTCAAAAGGTTACCGGAAATGAAATCAGCCATCAAATCATTTCAGAAAAAAATCGCCGATCCGGTCTTCGATCTTTTCCGTCCTCTCAATGAAAAGCAGAAAGACGACCTGGTGTTCTGGATTGACATTTTTTACCGTAATGATCTGAACAAGGATAAAAACTTTTATGAGGCTCTGCGATATGCCGGTGAAAAAATGAAGGTCGGTCATCGCTCAATGCACGAGATTTATCAGGAACATAACGAGTAACCCGCCAAAGATTCAACTTCCGGTTATTTGTGGAAAAATGTCTCTACGCTTTTATATCGAGTATTGGCTGATCGGAATCTTGCGCGGCCTTCTTGGGCGTTTTTCTCCACGAGGGCGCCGTTGTCTGGCCGGTATCGCCGGAAATATGATCTATTGGTTCGCTCCTTACCGTCGGGCGACTATGCATAGCAACCTGCGAAAGGCTTTTCCGGGGAAATTACCCAAATGGCGCCGCCAGATTATCCGGCAATGCTATCTACATTTCGCCCGGGTGTATTTCGACTTTTTCCCGCTTTATGAAGCTCCTGCCGGGAAATTCGATAATCTGGTGGAATGCGCCGATCAAAGCGTGCTGGACGCCGCTCTGACTCACAAACGCGGCGTGGTGCTGGTGCTGTTTCACTTCGGCAACTGGGAAGTCTGCGCCGACTGGTTTGCCAGGCACGGCTACCGCATCGCGGCGGTTGCCAAAAAGATGAAAAATCCGCTGGCCGATAAACTTTTTCTGCATACCAGAACACATAATGGTTTGCAGATATTACCAAAAACCAAGGCCAACTCACTCCGTATCTGGAAATATCTCCGGGATGAAAACATTCTCTATCTTTTAGCCGATCAGGACGCCCGGCGCAACGGGATATTCGTAAAATTTTTCGGGCAATGGTCGTCCAGCCACCGCGGCCCGGCTCTGTTTGCTTTACGCCAGAAAGCGCCGCTAATCGCCGCTCATTGCCTGCGGGAGGCCAACGGAAAGTATCTTATTCGTTTGAAACAGATCGACACCACGATTCCGCCTGAACAAAAAGGGGAACAGTTTAAGTATTTAACCCAGCAAATCGCCTCGTATTTTGAGGAATTGATCCGTAACTGTCCGGAACAATATTACTGGTTTCACCGGCGCTGGAAAACCCAGCCGCCGCCTGATATTTTAGGAGACGTATGACTGAAATAATTGCCCTTGAAAAATTGTTTCACGATGAAAAACGTACCGTCCTGACGGCTTTGCAAAGCGGTGCGATGATTGTCTATCCGACCGACACGATTTATGGTCTGGGCGTCGATGCCTACAATGCCAAAGCCGTACAGAGCTTACTCGACCTGAAGGGCCGGCCGCCCGGCAAACCGGTCAGCGTCCTCTACGCCGATGTCGAATCCCTGTTTCGCGATTTCAAGCATTTGAATGCTTATCAGCAAAAAGTCGTACGTAGTCTCTTGCCTGGTAAAATCACCCTGATATTGCCGACTGCTCCGCACAACCGGTTCCCCAAGGAAATCACCAGCGATAATACCCTGGGCGTGCGGGTTATCGAACTGGAGGCGCTGAACTGCATTCTGCGCCAGTTTCCGCATCCGATTACGACTACCAGCGTCAATCCGGCCGGACAGCCGCCAGCCCGCAGTGTGGCTCAAATATTAAGTTACTTTGGTGATCGAATTGCGCTAATTTTAGCCCATGATAAAACCACCGATTCAGTCCCGTCCACGCTGGTCAGGGTGAATGAAAATTCTCTGGAAATCATTCGTCCCGGCGCCGTCACTGCAACCGAACTCGAAGAAAGAATGAAGCTTTTATGAATATTTATCTGCGCATCCTGAAGTTGGTCCGACCTTACTGGGCGGCGCTCGGCCTCAGCTTGATCACATCGCTGATTTATGTAATTTTCAACAGTTCGTCCGTCTGGTTGACCGGTTCGTTTGCCAAGGTCCTTTTCCCGGAGGGCGCCGGCGACGGGATCAGCCAGGTCGTGCCGCTGGGGTCAGGTCAGACCAAAGGCGGCGTCAATCAGGCTTTGAAAGATTTTACCGATCGCCTGATCCTGCGCGATACGCCGACCGGTTCGCTGAAGGCGCTCTGTCTGATGATTTTTATGACTTTTCTGCTGAAGAACATCTTTTTATACATTAAAAATGTTGCCATCGGTTTCGTTCAATTGCGTATGATAAACGATGTGCGCAATCAAATTTATACTCATTTGCACGATCTGTCGCTGGCCTATTTCAACCGCAAACGCGGCGGCGAAATTGCTTCGATCATAATGAACGACGTCAGCGCGATGCGTCACTCCTTCACAGTCAGTTTCGATAAACTACTGGTCGAGCCAATCAATATTCTGACTTTCATGGCGCTGCTTTTCATTATTTCCTGGCAAATGGCGTTGATGGCGGTGGTCATTCTGCCGGTCAGCGGATTTATCATTTCCAAAATCGGTCAGAGCATCCGGCGTAAATCTCTCCGCACTTCGCGCCAGATCGCCGGCATTATGGCGATCCTGGATGAGACCCTTCAGGGAATGCGCGTCGTAAAAGCCTTCGCGATGGAAAAGTTCGAGATCGGCCGCTTCGTGGCTGAGAGTAAAAAATACTTCAAATTGCTTTTTCGCCGCAAGAAACTGCGCGAAATCTCATCGCCGGTCAACGAGACTTTCGGCGTGCTGATCGGGATTCTTTTACTATGGTTCGGCGGCAGACAGGTGTTGGGAGGAACCGGCATAGAGGCCGAAGATTTTATCCGCTTTATCATTATGCTATTCGCCATTATGACCCCGATCAAGAGCCTGAACAATGTCACCATGGAACTGCAGGAAGGGCTGGCCTCCGCTCAGCGGGTTTTTTCCATCATTGATGAAAAGCCGGACGTCACCGAGAAGCCGAACGCCATTGTCATTTCTGAATTCAAAAATCAGATCGTCTATGAGAATGTTTCCTTCAGGTACGAAACTTCGCGCGCCGAAGTTTTGGATCAAATCAACCTGGAAATCAAAAAAGGCGAAATCGTCGCCATCGTCGGCCACAGCGGAGCCGGCAAATCCACGCTGGTCGACCTCCTGCCGCGCTTTTACGATCCGACCGGCGGGCGCATTCTGATCGACGGCATTCCGAATACCGATTTGACTTTTGCCTCGTTGCGCTCCCTGATGGGCATCGTCACCCAACATACGATCCTTTTCAATGATACGATTTTCAACAATATAGCTTACGGTATCCGCGATTTCGATCCGCAGAAGGTTCGCGCCGCCGCCGAAGCCGCCAACGCTCTGGAATTCATCGAGGAATTTCCCGATAAATTCGAAACCATGATCGGCGACAAAGGTTTGCGTATTTCCGGCGGCCAGCGTCAGCGCCTGGCAATCGCCCGGGCTCTGCTGAAAAATCCGCCCATCCTGATTCTCGACGAAGCCACCTCGTCGCTCGACACCGAATCCGAACAAAAAGTACAGATCGCGATCGAGCGCCTGATGAAAGACCGCACCGTGCTGGTCATAGCCCATCGTCTGTCAACAATACAGAATGCTCATAAAATCATTGTGTTGGATCACGGCCGTATCGTCGAAACCGGAACTCATGACGCGCTCTTGAACCGAAAAAACAGCGTGTACCGCACTTTCTACGAAACTCAATTCGCCAAAAACGAGTAGGGGAAGATTCTTTGGCCGGTAAAAGTCACCAAGCAAACGATCTGGCGCGCCTGCCGTCCGTCCAAAAGATTCTCGAACGCCTGGCGCAAACGCCGATCCATCTCAAACCGGCAGTCCTGACGATGCTTGTCCGTCAGGAACTCGGCCGACTGCGGGCGGACATCCGCAGTGGCAAATTGGTTCTATCAGAGGACCTAGATCCGGTTGAAATAGTAACTGGCAAAGTCTCAGATAAAGTAAATGTCCTGATAGGCGGCCGCTTGAGGAAGGTGATTAACGCGACCGGTATTGTTCTGCACACCGGACTGGGACGCGCGCCGTTCGGCCCAGAAATGTCGCAATCACTGGCGGAATTGCTGAGCGGCTATGTCAATCTGGAATTTGATCTCGAGTCCGGCGAACGCGGCGAGCGGCTCGAACTGGTCGAGGAACAATTGCAATTGCTGACCGGCGCCGAATCGTCGGCGGTCGTCAATAATAACGCCGCGGCGGTTATGCTGACGCTCAACTCGCTGGCGGAAGGTAAGGAAGTACTCGTTTCCCGTGGTGAACTGATCGAGATTGGCGGCAGCTTTCGCCTGCCGGACGTTATGAAAAAAAGCGGCGCCAGGATGGTAGAAGTCGGTACTACGAACCGGACCTATCTTTCCGATTATCAGAAATCTCATAGCCGCCGGACCGCCGCCGTGCTGCTGGCGCATTCATCCAATTATAAAATCGAAGGTTTTACGACCAAACCAGAAACCGGCGCAATAATCACTTGGGCGCATTCAAAAAAACTGCCGGTAATTTACGACCTGGGCAGCGGCGCGCTTGTCCCGATGGATGCCGCCGGATTACCATATGAACCGGTCGTTCCGGAGGTCGTCCGACAGGGCTTTGACGTCGTCACGTTCAGCGGCGATAAACTACTGGGCGGGCCGCAGGCCGGATTGATTCTGGGGAAAAAGAGGTATGTCGAGCGCATTCGGAAAAACCCGTTGATGCGGGTGCTGCGCTGCGATAAAACGGTTTTCGCTTTAATGCAGTACACTCTCGGACAATATTTATTAGACGGAACGATTCCGGGCCTCGGAACCTATCATTGTCTGACGGCAACTCCGGCAATCCTCCAAAAACGGGCTGAAGCAATTCTCCGGGCTGTCGACCCTGAAATAGTTCAGACGCTTGGCTTGACAGTACGGGAATCTGTAGTCGAAGCCGGCAGCGGCGCCATGCCGACCGCTAAAATTCCAAGTGTCGCAATAGTTGCCAAACCACGTGACATTGCTGAGAATCAATTAGCCCGGCGGTTGCGTTTGTACCGTATTCCGGTAATCGGCTACTGCAAAGACGGCGAATTTTGGCTCGATCTGAAAGCCGTTTCCGCGGCTGATTTATCAGTCATTCCGGCGGCCATCAACGCCATCGGCCATTCATTAATCTCCAATCTCTGAAGATATGCGCGCGCTAATTATCGGCACCGCCGGACACATCGATCACGGAAAATCGGCGCTGGTGAAAGCCCTTACCGGAACCGATCCGGACCGCCTGGCCGAAGAGCAGGAGCGCGGCATGACAATCGATATCGGTTTTGCCTTCCTGAATGACAAGATCGCTTTTATCGATGTCCCCGGGCACGAACGTTTTATTAAAAATATGGTGACCGGCGCGGCGACGGTGGAGGTTGCCATGCTGGTGATAGCCGCGGATGACGGCGTCATGCCACAGACCCGCGAACATCTCGAGATTCTCAAATTACTGGGAATTCGCAACGGTTTAATCGTCATCAATAAAATCGACCTGGTGAAAGCCGATTGGCTGGAGATGATTACCGAAGACGTCCGGCAATTGGTCAAGGGCTCGTTCCTGGAAAATGCGCCGGTTTTCAAGGTCTCGGCCGTCACTGGAAGCGGTCTTTCCGAACTGCGTCGCTATTTAACCGAATTGCCGGCCGGAATTCCTGAAGTGCAATCTTCCGGGCTATTTCGTTTGCCGGTCGATCGCGTTTTTTCAGCCAAAGGTTTCGGCACGGTTGTAACCGGGACAGTGCTTTCCGGTGCGGTCAAAGTCGGGGATGAAGTCGAGATTATGCCGACCGGTCAGCGGGTGAAAATCCGCGGTCTGCAATCGCATAATAACACCGTTGGTTCGATTGCCAGAGGGCAGCGGGCGGCGCTCAATCTGGCCGGCGTCACGCGCTCGGAAATCGAACGCGGAATGCTGATCGTTACGCCGGGCGCTTTTCGCAAAACAAACCTGCTGACCGTTTATCTGGAATCTTTGCCGCAGTCCCCGCCGATCAAATATAATGATCAGTTGCGCTTGCACCTCGGCACCGGCGAATATATCGTACGGATTCGTTTGATCGGGCGCGATCAATTGTTGCCGGGAACGGTTGGAATAGTCCAATTAATTTTCGGGCGACCGGTTTCCGCCGGCTTCCGGGATCGATTTATTCTGCGTTCATATTCGCCCCTTGAAACAATCGGCGGCGGCATAGTACTGGAAAACTGCCCGGAGCCGCTGCGGAAAAAAGACCTGGCGGTGGCGGCCGGACTTGAAAAGTTGGTCGCGGCCGGTTATGATGAATGGCTGAAGTGGCTGGTTCTCCGTCGCGGTAAGCAATTGACTACGACCGCAGAATTATCGCAAGCCCTGACCGTCTCGCCGGATGAGATCGCCGCGCTGCTGACGCGATTGATTGACGGCAACGTGCTGCGCGAGATTAACGGAAAACTGATCGCCGCGGAGCAATTCAGCGCAAACACCGAAAAGATTATTACAACCCTGACGGACTTTCACCGCAAAAATCCGCTTCTGAACGGTCTGGAGAAAGCCACTTTATACGGCCAATTGCATCTGGAAGAAATGCTCGGCGACGGGCTGATTGATGAATTAAATAAGGCCGGAAAGGTTAATTTGCTTGGCGATAAATTGGCGCTGGCCGGCTTTACGCCGCAGTTGAATAACGGGCAAACCTCGCGGCAGGAACGAATTCTCGCGGAGATCGTCGGCTCCGGTCTGACTCCGCCAACGTTGACTGAACTGGCCGAAAAATTCCAGACCGACCCGGCGGAACTGCGCCAATTGATTAACCTCCTGATCGAACAACAAAAAGTGGTGCTGATCGACCGGATTTTTCCGTTCAGCACTACAACGCTTGACCAGGCTGGGGAACGGCTTACCCAATTTTTACAAAGGAAAAGCGCGGCGACGGTCAGCGAATTGAAAGATGCGCTCGGCGTTTCGCGCAAATATGCCATACCAATTTTGAATTATTTCGACCAGAAAGGAGTGACGGTGCGAAATGGTGATCTGCGCAGGCTGGGATAAGACATCGGGGGAAAAGCATTAATTGTAAAAATCAAATAGAAATGATTAAAATACTCACTAATAGTACCCGCTTTTATTAGAATTGAAGTTAAATGTAAGAAAACAGTTATTTCCTTTAAACCAATAATGAAAGAAGGAATTTCAGTGATGTTTAACGTTGATTCGATTTTATCTGCTCCATTCTGGCCTGAGCTTGTTTGAGTAATAGCTTCAGATACGATTGATGAAGATACCATCAGAGTTCAAGCAGAGGGAATTGCCACTGGTAGATATTACAAACGGCTGATTGATTATAAGGATTTAGATTAAATCAGCATTGAAGAAGAAACGCGCTTGAAATTCAACGAAGACGCTGAGAAATTCTTCTTATTCATTGAATCACATCAAATCCGAAATGCTTTCATCGAAAGAGATTGAATTGATCGGCATGAATGTCGCGATGGAATATGAAACCGAGCGCGGGCGCAAACCAGAAGATGTATCGCTGAAAAACCTTGGTTATGATATACATTCTATTAGTGATACTGAAAGCGAACATCGTTATATCGAAGTAAAAGCGAGTGCCAAGGAAGGCGGAATTCTTCTGACCCAAAATGAATGGTTTATGGCACAGAGACTAAAAGATGAGTATTGGCTTTATATAGTCAGCAATGCAATTTCAAATCCGAAACTCTTTCTTATTCAGAATCCTGCCGCTAAATTACAACCTGCCGAGGTAATTGAAACCGTGAGATACGTTATTTAAAACCGGAATAAAAGTAACATTATCACCACCGATTGAAATAACACAATGAATAACGAAGAATTAAGATTATTAATCCAACAGGGAGAATCGGAAACGATTGAGTTTAAGGAAAACTTCGGGAATGAAGCTATTGAATCTGCCGGAGCTTTCGCCAATACCCGCGGTGGACTAATTCTGATCGGAGTTAACAGACATGGTCATATAAATTGTGTTCAGGCGACTCAGGAAACGTTAAAAGATTGGGCTAATCAGGTTGGACAATGTAGTGAACCCACATTTACGCCATTATTTGAAATTGTTCCGACTGACAACGGTAATGTTGTCGCTATTCACATCAGTGAATATCCGCTCAAACCGGTTTCGATTCGCGGCAGATTCTATCGACGGGTCAATGCCAGCAACCATCAGATGATACCAGATGAAATCGCACAGATGCACCTTTATTCAATCGGTTCCAGCTATGATGCCATCTCAAGTCCGAACGCAACTCTCGATGATATATCAGAAGATAAAATCAGAGATTATTTGCAGAAGGCTAACGCTACCGGACGCCGGAATTATGATATCAGTCGACCACCTCTTCAAATACTTGAAAAAGTTGAATTGATCAAATCGGGCAAGCCGACTATTGCTGCAGTTCTATTATTTGCAAAAGAACCTCATAATAAAATTCACCAGGCTATCGTACATTGCGGGCGATTTAAGGAACTCACTACTATTATCGATGACCGATTGATAGAAGGTACAATTATTGAGCAGATTGACGAAGTTATGGCTTTCCTGCGGAAGAACACCAGCGTTCGTTTTGTATTTACCGGAAAACCCGAACGTGAAGAAGTCTGGGATTATCCATTGGAAGCTCTGCGGGAAGCCGTAACGAATGCCATCTGCCACCGCGACTATGGCAATACCAGCGATATTCAAATTAAAGTTCACGACGATTATCTGACAATTTGGAATCCGGGCGGACTATTACCGGGGATGTCAATCGAGGAATTGTATGATCCTAATCATTCTTCCAAACCCCGCAATCGGCTAATCGCCCAGGTTTTTAATGACATTAAATTGATCGAAAAATACGGTTCCGGCATCCAGCGTATCTTAACCGAATGTGCAAAAGTCGGCATTCCGGCCCCATCGTTTGAAGAGAAGTTCGGTGGCTTTCTGGTAACCTTCCGAAAGGATATTTACACTGAAGACCATCTTAAAGCCATGGGATTGAACGAACGACAGATAAAGGCCGTAGTATTTACAAAAAAGAATGGTAAAATAACAAATAAACAATATCAGGAAATAACCGGCATCCAGAAACGACAAGCCACTGTTGACCTTCAGGATATGGAAAATAAAGGAATACTCACAAAGGTCGGAAAAACCGGTAGAGGAACCTTTTACACCCTAAAGGGGCATTAATGGGGCAAAAGGGGCATTAAAGGGGCGTTAATGGGGCACAGACCTTCTGAACAGATTGGACATCATTGTCCGAAAAACCCGAAATGCTTCTAATAAATGATACCAAATACACCAGTAAAACAAGACAATAAAATGGATATCACTCCTTTTGAAAGATGTGCTCGGCGTTTCGCGCAAATACGCCGTGCCGCTCCTGAATTATTTCGACCGGAAAGGCGTAACGGTGCGCAGCGGCGACCTGCGAAAATTAGGATAAAAGTTGTAAGGATTAACAAATGAATATAAAAGTATTAATTAAAAAAGATCGTGAGAAGTCGCTCCTGCGTCATCATCCCTGGCTTTTTTCGGGGGCGATCGAGAAAGTCGTCGGTGAACCGCAAGCGGGCGAGACGGTCGAGTTGCGGGCGTATGACGGTTGTTTCCTGGGACATGGCGCCTGGTCGCCGCAATCCCAGATTATCGTGCGGGTCTGGAGTTTAGATGAGAACGAAGCCATTGATGCGGACTTCTTCCGGCGCCGATTGGAACTGGCTGTCAACGAGCGCCAGTCGCTTTTAATTCCGGGTATGACCGATGCCGTGCGCCTGGTTAATGCCGAATCGGACGGTCTGCCGGGCTTGATTGTCGACCGGTACGGCGATTTCCTGGTCGTTCAATTTTTATCGGCCGGAACGGAACACTGGCGCGATACAATTCTGGCAACCTTGGCTGACCTGAAACCGGTCGCCGGAATTTACGAACGCTCGGATGTGGATGTGCGCGAGAAGGAAGGTTTACCGCTGCGCCAGGGTTTGCTCTGGGGCAGCGAGCCGCCGGAATTCATCACGATTCTGGAAAATTCGCGGCGCTTCTTAGTCGATGTGCGCCGCGGGCACAAGACCGGCTTTTACCTTGATCAGCGCGACAACCGGCAAAAGATTACGGAATTCGCCGCCGGACGCGAAGTGCTGAATTGTTTTGCTTATACCGGCGGATTCTCGGTTGCGGCGCTGGCGGCCGGGGCGACTAAAGTGACAAACGTGGAATCTTCCGCTGATGCATTGGAATTGCTGAATCGCAATGTTGAGCTGAATGATTGCGAACCGACCAAAGTCGAGAACCTGGCCGATGACGTGTTCCTGGCGTTGCGCAAATTTCGCGACCAGGGACGCTCTTTCGACCTGATCGTGCTCGACCCGCCCAAGTTTGCCGAATCGAAGAGCCAACTCGAACGCGCCAGTCGCGGCTACAAGGACATCAACCTGCTGGCCTTCAAACTCCTGCGCCCGGGCGGAGTGCTGTTCACCTTTTCCTGTTCGGGGCAGATGACGCCGGAACTTTTCCAGAAGATCGTGGCCGATGCCGCTCTGGATGCCGGAAAAACCGCCCAGATTATCGCGCGGCTTGAGCAGTCCGCCGATCATCCGACGGCGCTAAATTTCCCGGAAGGCCATTACCTCAAGGGACTGGTCTGTAGAACTGTTAAATAGTTTCGGATTGCCTGCCCGACTGTTGACGCAGTCATACAGGCGGGCGAGTTACGAGTTAAGGCGAGTCATCACACCTGACGTTTTACGCCTTACGTGCATTACCCGCGAATCATCGTCAGCAACATTTTGAACTGGCGAACGGCTTGCACGGCATGCGGCTGATTGGCGGGCATGATGATCATTTCGCCGGCTTTAACGCTGAACAGTTGACCGGCGATCGTGATCCCGGCTTCACCATCCAAAACATTGACTAAGGCGTCGAACGGCGCGGTATGTTCGCTCAGGCGCTGACCTTCATCGAAGGCGAAAAAAGTCACATTACCGACCGGTTTGTCGATTAAAGTGCGGCTGACGATCGCACCGGCCTGGTAATCGGCCAGGTCGAGAAGATTACGGGGATTTGGGCTGGTTTGGTCGGTTGTCATAATTAACTCTCTCTGTTTATTCAGATTCTACGTCATAAATTAAAATTAGTCAACTGTAAATTGCGCCGACTGGCCCAGGGCTGTCCGGTCTCCCAACTGCAAACTGAAAAACAGTAAACTGTAAGCTTAGCTGTGTCCCTCTTTCTCCCGGCGGGCTTTCATCCGGGCGGCGATTTCGGGATAATATTTATCCAGGCAGTCAGGGCAGATGCCATGGGAAAAATCGGCGTCGGAATGAGATTGAATATAGCTTTCAACGTCATTTCAGTAGCCTTTATCGTCGCGGATTTTTTTACAATGGGCGCAGATCGGCAGGAGGCCGCTGAGCGTCTTGACCTGGTTGAGGGCTTCCCGAAGCTCGCGGATTAGTTTTTCGCGTTCCGCTTCGGCTTTTTTCTTCTCCGTGATGTCGCGAAGAACGATACTTTTGCCAATGGTCTGGGATAATTGATCGCGTAGTACCGAGAGGCGCAGTTCGAATTGCCGATCCGGTTGAACCTCACCCAGATCAATTTCGACCTGGGCATAATCTTGTGATTTTAGAAAATCGTCCAGATTTTTTACCAGCGGAAAGAATCGGGTGATATTCTGCCCGATCATCTGTTTCGGGGTAAGCTGGAAAGTAGCCGCCGAAGCCGGGTTGATATCAACGATCAGGTCGTCGGTATCTAAGACAATCAGACTGTCAACCATATTTTCAACTAAGAAAGTGTGGGCGATCGGAGCCAGTTTGAGCAGTTTCAGGCGCAGGATACCCCAGGTAAGTACGATTCCCGATAGAACAAATCCCACCGGCGCCCAGTCTAATCCCGGAATCGGATTCGGGCCGAAAACATAGATCAGATTGCCGGAAATCGGGATAAGGGCTCCGATGATTATAGACAGGTTATGCGGGGCGTAAAACGAACCGGATTTGAAGGCCGACTTAAGCAGGAAAAACAGCGCCGGCAGAATTAGGGTGTATTGATAAGTGTAGTAGAACCACCAGACGATGCCATGTCCGTAAACCGCAATGTTCGTTCCGGGAGTGATTGTGACTGTCGGCCAGAGCCAGTAATGCCACGGATTGGTAAAGGCCAGCAAGGTCATGCTGATCGGTACAAACAGGAGCGGCCAGATGATTTTACGTGGGAAGGATTTCTGCCCGCGATTGTAATCGATGGAGAACAGGAAAAATGCCGGTGGAACCAAACCGGTTCCGATGTAGGCAACCGCCGACCAGAATTGTTTGAGCGGAATTGTGGTAGCGGCGACTTCGAACATCAATCCGAAAGCCCATTCGGCGGCGGCCAGTTCCAGAATAATCATCCAGAAAGCGGCCTTGAATTTGCGATGCGGCCACAGCACAATCGCAATGATGATGCCGATCAGCATCGTGGCGATTAAAATGTAACTATAGAAACCGAAAATATAAGTCTGCATGTCTCTTATAAAATACGTCATTAACCTAAAAAAGAAATTTCATTTAACAAAGAAATTATCGGACTGATCCGTCTTTTCCACTATCACGTAAATTTAGGACTGGCAACTCGCAACTCGTAACCCGCAACCCGCAACTTCAACGGAACATGTTTCCCGGGCGGGACAATATTTTCCGTGGCAAATCTTACCCGCGAGATTTTTCCCGACAGAAAAATGCTGGCATAACCTTTGTCATGATGAAAAAGGTGATTCTTTGAAAAAATAATAAGAAAGGAGCCCCTTTGAAAAAGCTATCCCTATCAAAGTTTGCAACCCGTGGGTTAATAGCGGGGTTGATACTGGTATTACTAACCGGAAATGCCTTCAGCGCCATTACGCTGTCGACCGATCCGATCAAAGTTCAACTATACGGTTTTGTCAAATTGGATGCGTTTTACGATAATACCGAGGTTTACCAGGGCGACTGGATGTTGTTCGCCCGTCCGGAAGGCACGATCCAATCCGAAACCAATGTATTTTCAATGAATGCCCGCGCCAGCCGCATGGGGCTGAAGTTCACCGGCCCGGCCCTGACGCCGAAAATCGGTCTCAATGCTTTGCTGGAAATGGATTTCAGCGGCGGTTTCCCGAATTCATCCTCGGCCGCCCGCCAGCCGCAACTGCGTCTGCGGCATGCCTGGGTGGAATTAAACCACGCGGTCTGGGAATTGCGTCTCGGTCAGGATTGGGGCTTGATTACCGGGCCTTTCCCAAATACGACTGACGCGGTGGTCGGCGCCGCCAAAGGTAACCTCTGGATGGCGTACAGCCAGGCTAAACTAACCCTGAAGCATGATCCTTTAAAACTCGCCGTTAGCGTCAATCGTCCGATGTCCGGTAATGTCAAGTACGACAGTTTTACAGGCGGTGACCTCGATATTGTCGACGATGGCGAACGCAGCGGCCAGCCGTGGCTGATGGGGCGCGTCTGGTACAGCTCTAAAATGTTAACGGCGTCGGTTTCCGGCCATTACGGCCAGGAAAGCATCGCCGATTTATCAGCGAAAACGCACGAGGTCACGACGTATTCGGCCAACGCGGATGTAATTCTGAATCTTGGCAAATTATCGCTGACCGGCCGGGTCTTCAGCGGCGAAAACCTGAATACCTTTTTCGGCGGTATAGTTCAGGGTTATGTGACCGACTCAACTTCCGTGACAAATATCGCGGCGCAGGGCGGCTGGGCGCAGGCAGTCTTCCAGGTAGATCCGAAATGGGCGCTGACCGCCGGCGCCGGATTGGACGACCCGGACGACACTCACCTGGCCTCGGGTGCCCGCTCGCGCAATTTCTGGAAGTACGGCTGTCTGACCTGGAAACCGGCCGGCGAACTGGCGTTTATGTTCGAGGTCAACCACCTGACGACCGATTACATCGCCAAGGACAGCGGCTCGAACCTGCGCGTGCAATTCACGACGACCTATACGTTTTAACGTTTCTCGTAAAACGTAAGATGTAAATCGTGATGAGATTATTCTGACTTCCTGTCGGTTCAAAAAACATTTGCATAATCTTGCTACTGTGCTTAAAATTCGCGCTGTAATTGAGAATTGAAATGAAAATTAGTCTGCATCATATCCATCATGTTCATCATTCCAAAACAGGAACCGGGATGAAGTAGACGATTTATTTAAGATGTAAATCAACCCGGTTCAGGTAAAACGAACCGGGTTTTTTATTTTACAGGAGCACAAATGATTACGTTAGCAATTCAAAAATCGGGGCGGCTGAGCGAATATACAACTAAACTTTTAAACGAATGCGGCCTGCTGGTCGGGAATGGCGGCGAACGCCGCCTGAAGGCCGAATCCACAAATTTTCCGATGAGAATTCTTTTTCTGCGCGATGACGATATTCCGGAATGTGTCGCCGATGGCATCGCGGACCTCGGGATTGTCGGCGAGAATGTCTATTACGAGAAAGCCCGTCCGCTGAAAATCGTCGAGCGGCTTGGTTTTGCCAAATGCCGCCTGGCGATCGCCGTGTCGAAAGATTTCGTTTGCGAAAATTTATCCGATCTGAACGGTCTGAGCATTGCGACTTCCTATCCGCATATCCTACAGCGCTTCTTAGATGAAAACCAGTTGACGGCCGAAATTCACGAAATCAGCGGTTCGGTAGAGATTGCCCCGGGAATCGGTCTGGCGCAGGCGATTTTTGATATTGTCAGCACCGGCAGCACACTGTTAGCCAACGGTCTGAAAGAGGTTGTGACGGTTTTGAAAAGCGAAGCCGTGCTGGTGGCTGGAGAAAGCCTGAGTGCCGCAAAATCCGCCTTGCTGGAGCAATTATTGTTGCGCATCCGGGCGGTGCAGGCCGCCAAAAACCGTAAATACATTCTGTTGAATGCCCCCAACTCCGCCATCGATAAGATCAGCGCCATTTTGCCGGGCATGAAAAGTCCGACCGTCATGCCGCTGGCCGAACCAGGCTGGAGTTCTTTGCATTCCGTGATCGAAGAGGATCAGTTCTGGGAGCGGATTTCCGCCCTGAAAACCGCCGGCGCGCAGGGCATTTTGGTCATCCCGATTGAAAAAATGATCCTATAGGTGATAGTATGCAGATCGTTAAATATCCTCCGCGTAATCAATGGCCTGAACTCGTCAAGCGGCCGGCAATCGAAAGCAAATTTCTGCAGAACGCCGTGCGCGAAATCCTGGACGCGGTCAAGGCCGACGGCGATGCCGCGTTGAGGCAATTTTCCCGTAAATATGACGGCGTGCGTTTGGTCGAAATAGAAGTGCAACGCGCGGAATTTGAAACCATCCTGACACAAGTGGACGACGATCTCCGATTGGCGATTGAGACCGCTCGTGAAAATATCACCAAGTTTCATGCGGCACAGGTCGAGAATGATCGAAAGATCGAAACCAGTCCGGGTGTGGTTTGCTGGCGGAAAAGCGTCCCAATCGAACGTGTCGGCTTGTATATTCCCGGCGGGTCTGCTCCGCTGTTTTCAACGGTTCTGATGTTGGCGATTCCGGCGCGTCTCGCCGGTTGCCGTGAAATCGTCTTATGCACGCCGCCAAACCGCGACGGATACATTCATCCGGTAATTCTTTATACCGCCCAAATGCTGGGCATCGAACGCATTTTTAAAATCGGCGGCGCTCAGGCTATCGCGGCGATGGCATACGGGACGCAAAGCGTTCCGCAGGTCGATAAAATTTTTGGTCCCGGCAATCAATATGTCACGCTCGCTAAGCAGATCGTCAGCACCCAGGGTGTGGCGATTGATATGCCCGCCGGACCTTCGGAGGTAGCCGTTGTGACTGATGGCTTTGCCAATCCGGATTTCGTGGCGGCCGATCTGCTGTCACAGGCCGAACACGGCGCCGACAGCCAGGTGGTTTGTCTGACGGATGACGCCGAATTGGTTACGAAAATCAGGCAGGCGGTCACAGAGCAGCTGGAATTGTTGCCGCGTCGTGCCATTGCTGAAAAATCACTGGCCTTCAGCCGCGTGATTTTGCTTAAAGATTTGGATGAAGCCATGGATTTTGCAAATAAATATGCTCCCGAACATCTGATCCTGCAAACCCAGAACGCCGCGCAACTGGCGGAAAAAGTCGTCAACGCCGGTTCGGTTTTTATCGGAGCTTATTCACCGGAATCGGCCGGCGATTATGCTTCCGGAGCCAATCATACTTTGCCGACCAATGGCTACGCCCGCAGTTACAGCGGGGTTTCGGTTGACAGTTTCGTTAGGAAAATCACCTTTCAGTCGATTTCTGCCGACGGTCTGCGCGGCCTCGGCCCGACCATCGAACGCATGGCAGCCGAAGAAAAATTACAGGCGCATCGCAATGCCGTGCGGGTGCGCTTGAATGCCATTGCGAAAGGAGCCGAACGTGGTTGACCTGAATCGGCTGGTGCGGCGCAACGTCGCCGGACTGAAACCATATTCAACCGCCCGGGATGAATACAGCGGTTCGATCGGTGTCTTTCTGGATGCCAATGAAAATTCGCTGGGCAGTGCCACGGAAAGAAATTTCAACCGCTATCCCGATCCGCATCAGCGCGAGCTGAAAGAGCGTCTCGCGGAAATCAAGAATGTATCAGCGGAGCGCATATTGCTGGGTAATGGCAGCGACGAGGTCATCGACCTTGCGATCCGGGCTTTTTGCGATCCGCGCCTCGACCGGATGATGATTGTTCCGCCGACTTACGGTATGTACGCCGTCAGTGCCGCTACGAATGATGTCGAAGTCATCGCCGTTCCGCTGACACCCGATTATCAATTGGATCTCCCGGCGATTCTGGCTCAGGCCGGGCGGGTCAAAATGATTTTTCTATGTTCGCCGAATAATCCGAGCGGCAATTGTTTGAAGGCTGAAGCCGTTTGGGAACTATTGAATAAATTCAACGGGATTGTGGTCGTCGATGAGGCCTATGCCGATTTTACGCCCGGGAAAAGCCTGGTGCCCGAATTGGCGAACTATAACAACTTAATCATCATACAGACTTTTTCGAAAGCCTGGGGACTCGCGAATCTGCGCCTCGGGATGGCATTTGCCGACCCGCAAATCATCGCATGGCTGTCGCGCATTAAATATCCGTACAATGTCAACGGTCTGACGCAGAAAATGGCTTTGACCGCCCTGCAGCGCGTCGCTGTAAAAGACCGGATGGTCGCTACCCTGCTGGCCGAGCGCGAGCGGTTGGTTAAATTACTGCCGGACTTAGCTGTGGTTGAAAAAGTATTTCCGTCCGACGCTAACTTTTTATTGGTTAAATTTCACGACGCGCGCCGGGTGTTCGATTATCTAATCTCGCAGAAAATTATCGTGCGGGACCGTTCGCAGATGGTGCATTGTGAAAATTGCCTGCGTATTACGGTCGGCACCCGCGCTGAAAATGATATTTTAATTGCCAAACTGAAGGAATTAGAATAGTGAAGAAAGTTTTATTTATCGACCGCGACGGAACGCTGATAATCGAGCCGACCGACGAGCAAATCGATTCGCTGGAAAAATTAGAATTCGTGCCGGGCGCTATCACGGCCATGTCCCGCATCGCGAAGCAACTTGATTTCGAGTTGGTCATGGTGAGCAACCAGGATGGTCTGGGAACCGATGCGTTTCCGGAAAAAGATTTCTGGCCGGCGCACAATAAAATGCTGCAAACGCTGGCGGGCGAGGGCGTGGTTTTCGCTGAAATTTTAATTGATCGCAGTTTTCCGGCGGACAATGCTCCGACGCGTAAACCGCGCACCGGTCTGCTTACCAAATATCTGGATGGCGACTACGATCTGGCTAATTCATTTGTGATTGGCGATCGGGCGACCGATGTGGAACTGGCCCGCAATCTGGGCGCCAAATCGATTTACCTCGGAAAAGACGAAAAGGTTTCCGCCGATTTCAAAACGCAGAACTGGGCGGAAGTATTAGATTACCTTTTTAATGCTAACCGCACCGCCACGATTGCCCGTAAGACCAACGAGACCGACATTAATTTGAAAATTAACCTGAACGGCGCGGGACGGAACCAAATTGATAGCGGCATCGGTTTTCTGGACCACATGCTGAACCTGTTCGCGGCCCATTCCGGTTGCGATCTCGAACTGACCGCCAAAGGCGATCTGGCGGTCGACGAACATCACACCGTGGAAGACATTGCCCTGGTTTTGGGTGAAGGTCTGCTGAAAGCGCTGGGCGACAAGAAAGGCATTGAGCGTTACGGATTTCTGTTGCCGATGGATGAATCGCTGGCGCAGGTGGCCTTGGATTTTTCCGGCCGGCGCGAATTTGTCTGGGAATGTGAATTCAAACGTGAATACGTCGGACAGATGCCCACCGAATTAGTGCGGCATTTTTTCAAATCGTTTTCCGATGCGGCCGCCTGCAACCTGCATATTAAAGCCACGGGCGGGAACGAGCATCACAAAATCGAAGCGATTTTCAAGGCGGTCGGACGGGCGGTCAAAATGGCCGTGCGCCGCGATCCCGATCGCCGGCAAATCCCAAGCACAAAAGGAGTGCTGTGAAAGTGGTAATGGTCGAATATAACGCCGGAAACGTTCATTCCGTGCGTCTGGCGCTGCAGCGGTTGGGGATCGAGCCGGTGGTCAGCAGCGATCCGGCCGTGATCAAATCGGCCGACAAAGTAATTTTTCCGGGAGTCGGTGAAGCCTCCTCGGCAATGCAATACATCCGCGCCAGTGGAGTTGCCGAACTGCTGCCGACTTTACGCCAGCCGATTCTGGGAATTTGCCTCGGATTACAACTTATGTGTCGTCATTCCGAAGAGAATAACACCGACTGTCTCGGCATCTTCGATGTCGCGGTCAAGAAATTTCCGCCTTTGGATAAAGTGCCGCACATGGGTTGGAACACGCTCGGCCAACTGCGTGGCGAACTTTTCCGCGCCGTATCGGAAAACGCCTATGTTTATTTCGTACACAGTTACTACGCCGAGATGAGTGAATTCACCATCGCGCAAACCGGTTACATCGTGCCGTTTTCGTCAGCTTTGCAGAAAGATAACTTTTTCGCGGTGCAATTTCACCCGGAAAAGAGCGGTTTAGTAGGCGAACAAATTTTGAGGAATTTTCTGCAATTATGATTACGATAATTCCGGCAATCGATATTATTGGCGGCAAATGCGTACGCTTAAGCCGCGGCGATTTTGCGACGCAGAAAATTTATAATGAGAATCCGCTGGAAGTCGCCCGGCAATTCGCCGATGCGGGCATTACGCGCCTGCACTTAGTCGATCTGGATGGCGCCCGCCATAAACATGTAGTCAACTGGAAAGTGCTGGAAAGCATCGCGGCCGGAACACCCTTGCAGATCGATTTCGGAGGCGGTATTCGAAGCGATGAAGATGTCCGCATTGCCTTCGAAAGCGGTGCGCGCCAGATTACGGCGGGCAGTATTGCGGTCAACCAGCCCGATAAAGTCTGCGACTGGCTGAAAAAGTTTGGTGGCGAGAAAATTATCCTCGGCGCCGATGTCAAAGACCGACAAATCGCGATTTACGGCTGGCAGGAAAAAGCAGCGCTGGATGTGCTGGATTTCCTGCGTGATTATCAGCAAAAGGGCGCCCGGCAAACGATCTGCACGGACGTGGCCTGCGACGGAATGCTGACCGGCCCGGCCTTTGAATTGTATCGCGAAATTAAACGCGAATTCACTGATCTTTACCTGATTGCCAGCGGTGGCGTCGGGCGTTTTGATGATGTCCTGCGTTTGCAGGAAGACGGCATCGATGGCGTAATAATTGGCAAGGCGCTTTACGAGGGCCGCATCAGCCTGGCGGAACTGAAAGGTTTTTTATGTTAGCCAAACGCATAATTCCCTGTCTCGATATCAAAGACGGACAGACTGTCAAAGGGGTCAATTTTGTCAATATCCGGCACGCCGGCGATCCGGTCGAACTTGGGGCGGCTTATGCCGGGCAGGGCGCTGATGAACTGGTGTTTCTCGACATAACGGCTTCCGTTGAAAAACGCGGGACGTTCGTCGAATTGGTACGCGACATCGCGAAACATCTGAACATTCCGTTCACCGTCGGTGGCGGAGTGCGCGATGCCGATGACGTGGCGCGACTGCTGAACGCCGGCGCCGATAAAATTTCGGTCAACACCGCGGCGGTCAACAACCCGGGATTGATCGAAAGACTGGCCAACCGCTTCGGCAGTCAATGCGTGGTGGTGGCGATCGACACGCGCCACACGCCGCAGGGCGATGTGGTTTATATTCATGGCGGACGCACGCCGACCGATAAAATTACCCAGGATTGGGCGCGGCAGGTCGTCGAACTGGGAGCCGGTGAAATTCTGCTGACTTCCATGGATCACGACGGTACGAAAAACGGTTTTGCGCTGGATATAACGCGGGAATTATCGGAAAGCTTACCAATTCCCGTGATTGCCTCGGGCGGTGCCGGAACACTGTCGCACTTCACGGATGTTTTCCGGGAAGGCAAAGCCGATGCGGCCCTGGCTGCCAGTATTTTTCATTTCGGCGAAATCCCGATCCCGACCCTGAAACATTATCTTAAAACGAATGGAATAGAGGTGCGCTTATGAATATAGATTTCGATAAAAATGACGGGCTGGTTCCGGCTATTATCCAGGATGAAACGACCGGAAAGGTGCTGATGCTCGGTTACCTGAACCGCGAGTCTTACGAGAAAACCCTGGCAACCGGCCGGGTGACGTTTTTCAGCCGCAGCCGCCAGACGCTCTGGACAAAAGGCGAAACATCCGGGAATTTCCTGGATGTCAAAGATATTTTGATAGATTGCGACGGTGATACGCTATTGATCAAAGTCCGGCCGACCGGCCCGACCTGTCATACCGGAGCGGACACCTGCTTCAATGAGGAAAATGTGGTTGCTCAATCATTTATTTATGAACTGGAAAAAGTCATCACAGATCGCAAAATTCATCCGCAGGCCGGCTCATACACCAATACATTGTTCGAGGCTGGAATCAAACGTATCGCCCAGAAAGTTGGAGAGGAAGCCACGGAAGTCGTCATCGACGCTGTCTCGGACAATGTGCCGTGTATGCAGGAAGAGGTCGCCGATTTGCTTTATCACTTGCTGGTGCTGTTAGCCGCGAAAAACATCGCATTCGACGACATCATGCAAGTGCTGGAAAAACGGCATAAAAAGTGACTATCTGTTAGTTGCGAGTTACGAGTTACGAGTTTACAGTTTCCGGTTTACAGTTACCAGTTTACAGTTTGTCATCACGCTTTACGACTTACGCCTTACGAATTCACCTTTTACCAGCCGCTCGTCACTTACAAAGAATGACCATTGAATGATCCCGACAAGTCGGGACTTCGCTTTGCTCAGCAATTGAATAACAATCGAAACAGATTTTCTTGGAAGTATTCAGCCGCGAAAGTAAATTGCTTGTCAGCTTTTTGAAAGTAAATAATCGTTTGTGAAAAAAATGTTTAAACAAACAAAGTAATTAGGTAAAAGGAGAATATTTATGGCTACTAAAGTCGCTATCAATGGTTTTGGCCGTA
Source organism: uncultured bacterium (assembly GCA_964576275.1). Classification (GTDB taxonomy): domain Bacteria; phylum Fidelibacterota; class UBA2242; order UBA2242; family UBA2242; genus JAGNGI01. The sequence goes on from CAZNUN010000004.1 coordinate 62,527, forward strand.
TCGGACGTTTAGTCCTGAAAGCCTCGTACAAGAATCCCGCGGTTGACATCGTCGCAATCAATGATCTGACCGATGCCAAAACGCTGGCGCATTTGCTGAAATATGACAGCGTGCACGGTAAATTTGACGGCACGATTGGCGTCGATGGCAATTTCCTGGTCATTGACGGCAAGAAAATTGAAATCTTCGCGCAGAAAGACCCGGCCATGCTGCCGTGGGGCAAATTAGGCGTTGATATCGTGGTTGAAGCCACCGGAAAATTCCGCAATCGTGAAGGCATGCAGAAACACATCACTGCCGGCGCCAAGAAAGTCATCCTGACCGTTCCGGCCGACGCCAAAGAAGATGTCGATGTGACCATCGTCCCGGGTGTCAATGACGAGAAACTGACCAAGGACGTCGTCTTTGTGTCGAATGCTTCCTGTACGACCAACTGCTTAGCCCCGGTTGCTAAGGTTCTGAATGACAATTTTGGCGTGAAACGCGGTTTGATGAACACGATTCACTCCTACACCAACGACCAGGTAATCCTGGATTTTCCGCACAAAGACCTGCGCCGCGCCCGCGCTGCAGCCGTTTCGATTATCCCGACCAAAACCGGCGCCGCCAAAGCCATCGGCCTGGTAATCCCGGCTCTGGACAAAAAGATGGACGGTTTTGCGATGCGCGTTCCGACTCCGGACGGTTCCGCGGTCGATCTGACCTGCGAACTGGAAAAGCCGGCCACCAAGGACGAAATCAACGCCGCTATGAAAGCTGCCGCCGAAGGTCCGATGAAAGGTGTCCTGGAATATACCGAAGACCCGATTGTCAGCATTGACATTGTTGGCAATCCGCATTCCTCGATTTTTGATTCCGGTATGACCAAAGTCATTGACGGAAATTTTGTGAAAATCGTCTCCTGGTACGACAATGAATGGGGCTACAGCAACCGCGTGGCCGAATTAGTCGTCAGAATGGGTAAACTGCTCTAATCAGTTCGGCAATAAATAGTTGAAAACCGTAAACTTTATTTTCGGAATTCATAACCATCAGCCGGTAGGCAACTTCGACTATGTAATGGAGTATGCCTACCGGCAAAGTTATTTGCCGTTCATTGAAATCGTCGAAGAATTCAGCGACATCCACATTACTTTTCACTTCAGCGGTTGTCTGCTGGAATGGTTGGAGGCGCATTATCCGGATTACCTCGACCGGATCGCCGCCTTAGTGGCGCACGGCAACGTCGAGATAATTTCCGGCGGGTTCTTCGAGCCGGTGCTGGCAATGATTCCCGATGCCGATAAGGTCGGCCAGATCAAGATGATGAACGACTATATTCAGAAGCGTTTCAATTATCCCGCCAAAGGACTTTGGCTGACCGAGCGCGTCTGGGAGCCGCATTTAGCCAAACCGATCGCCGAAGCCGGAATCAAGTATATCACCGTTGATGATTTTCATTTTCTCAGCAACGGCAAACAGGAAAGCGAACTTACCGGTCATTTTCTAACGGAAGAGCAGGGCAAAACGCTGGGCATTTTCCCGATCAGTCAGCGGCTGCGTTATACAATTCCTTTCCAGGATCCGCAGGCGACGATTGATCACCTGGCGCAATTTGCCACGGATGACGGCGAAACCGTCGTGGTCATGGCCGACGACGGTGAGAAATTCGGCGTCTGGCCTGGTACGCACGACCAGGTTTTTACCAATGGTTGGCTGCGCAATTTCTTCACGACTTTGCGGAAAAACAGCGAGTGGCTGAAGACCCTGACCTTTGCCGAATGGTACGAAAATCATCCGCCCAAAGGTCGCATTTACCTACCGACGGCTTCGTATTTCGAGATGAGCGAATGGTCGTTGCCGGCGGCTTCCGGTGAAAAATTCGCCGACTTGGTGCATGAATTCGAGCACAAGAAGCGCATTGATGAAGTCCGCCCCTTTGTCAAAGGCGGCATCTGGCGCAATTTCCTGTTCAAATACGATGAGAGCAATTGGATGCAGAAAAAAATGCTGCACCTTTCGGAACGGTTAAACAGGGTTAATCCGACCGAATTGCCGGAAAAACAGCGTCAGGAACTGGAAGAGGTGCGTTTACATCTCTGGCGCGGTACCTGCAATTGCGCCTACTGGCACGGGATTTTCGGCGGACTGTATCTGCCGCACCTGCGACATGCCATTTACAGCGAATTGCTGACCGGTGAACGCCTTTTAGATAAAATCACCGGGGCGAAAGGTTTCCGCAGCGAGATAGTTGATTTCGATGCTGACGGCGAGCCGGAATATTTGATCGATTACGGTAATCTGCATACGGCGATTGCGCCGCACCGCGGCGGCATGATCACGGAATTGTCACTGATCGATAAATCCTTTAACCTGCTGAATAACATCCAGCGTTATCACGAGTCTTATCATCGCAAGGTAACTCTGGCCGATCAGGAAGACGGCGCCAATGCCAGCGGCAGTATTCACGATCTGGTGCTCTCCAAGGAAAAAGGCCTGGAGAAATATCTCAAATACGATAAATATCCGCGCAAGAATCTGCTCGATCATATCATTCACCCGGCGGTTTCGCTGGAACGTTTCCGCAACGGCGAATACTATGAAGACAGCGATTTCATCGCCGGGCGATATGCTCCGGAATTTGAGGAAAAAACCCGCACACTGACGCTATCCAAAGACGGTTGGATCAATTGGCAGAAATTCAGTATCAAAAAGGCGATCACTTTCGAAAAAACCGGTTTGCAAATCACTTATACATTAACTAATAACGATATAAAAGAGAATATCTTCCGCTTCGGACCGGAGTTCAATTTTGCCTTGCTGGGCGGTAACTCGCCCGATCGTTATTATATCGCGGATGGAGAGAAGACCGCCGAGCCGGCTTTGAATTCGGACGGAGTTTTACCAGGAATCAAATCTCTGGGCGTCGTAAATGAGTGGGACAAATTCAAAGCCGAGGTGATCGCGCCGCAAGCTGTGGAGTTCTGGCGTCTTCCGGTTGAAACGGTTTCGCTGTCCGAAGCCGGGTTCGAGCGCATTTACCAGAGTTCGGTTATCATCCCGTGGTTCGATGTTAAACTGCAAGGCGGCGAGACGCTTGCTATTTCCGTTGAAATAAAAACAACCGGTATTTAACCTAAACTCAAATTATAACGCAGGCGGGTCTGCCACTTCAGGTTTGCTTTGTGATATCCAGGGTTAAAATAATACGATCCAGCTGCGCAATCTTTTACTTATAAAAACGTGGCCACGCCAACTTCAAATTTTATATTAGATAATTGTTGATTGGTGGTGCTGATCCCGTGCGCGTAATCCAATCCGAGATCAAGAAAAATTTTTTGATTTAGTCTTACAAGATAGCCAGACTCGATCAGCAGGACATTACGATCAGGCAAGTCATTATATTTTTTAAATACGAATGAGGTACCGAGGTAAAATTGATAGAGGTAGAATTTTTGCCCCAATCCAAAACCAAGGTCACATTCGGGAGAATCGTTCCCTTCGGGTGGATATATATTTAAAGCAGTCAATACTGTCAACTGCAGGGAAATTTTTTTTTTAAATGAAATAACCGCACTGAGGTTTAATATCCAAGACCGAACGTACCAATTCATTTTTCCAGTAATCACGTTCGTATGAAAATGAACCTCCGATTCGCAGACTTCCGCGATCGAATTGGGCTGAAGCCGAAATTGATAAAAATAAAATCAATGATGCGATTTTTCTTACCATAATACTCTCTATTCAAATAATAGGGATAGATCGAATTTTTGGAGAGCAATTCCCCAGGTTCCGTCGAGACTTCTGAATGAGAACCAGACTGCGAGAAGATTTACGCTGACAATACCAGTGCTACGATAGACCCGGTCACATGGCCCGAAAAAAGTATCAACGTGATCAATAATTGGCTCCTGATGAAATTCCCAGTTTAGTAAATCTGAACTTTTTGCCAGATATAGATCGGTGTTTGGATAAGGAGCAGATACGAGCATATAATAATTGTCCTTATTTCCGAAAATGTCAATATGCCACGGCATTAGATCCATAGGGAATGAATAATTAATAGAATTAATGCTATCAGGATTCCATTCCAGAGGATTATAGCTTACTAAATACTGGATTGGGCGTTTTTTTTCCGAAGCGTTGACATAAAATAAATAGTACTTTGGTTTGATATAAATACAAGCTGGAGAAAGCACAAAAGGTTCGGCTTTTTTCAAATCGTAATGAATTTTTGATTTGCGTTCCCATTTGATGCGGTTTTCTGAAGTCAGGATTACGATATTTTGAGAATCAGGCCGCAGTGTCTCATTGTAATATAGATAAAACCGATCCGTATTTGGATCATAAAGTATGTCCGGGTCGTTGTTATATCCATTTGGGGGTGCCGAAACAAGTGGGTTTAACCCTTCGGATTCTTCATAAAAATCCGTGCCATTGTCACTAACCACAATGGAGGGATTTTCATACTGAGTGCGGCTGTAAGGGTAGGGCGTGAAAGCCATTACAAAGTAATGCCCATCTATTCCGTTTTCGAAGTAAATGACATCCGGATGCATAGCCTGAAAAGAGCCGTCATAGGTCGGAATTCTTAGCACTTTCTGATTGGGAAGATGCTCAAAATCAAAACCTGAATCTTCACTGCCACAGTTGCTCAATACCAGCATGCAAATTAATATGAATGTTAATGTTAATATGTTGTTGAGGTTTTTCATGTATCAAAATACAAGTCCCGCAAATTCTCAAGACCGGGGGTTGATTGGCAAACCTGCTTTCAAATTACAGGATAAACTGTCAGAGCTTACATAAAAAATAACTACATGGTAAATAATATAGAAAAAAATTGAAAAAACAATTAAAAAATATTGAGTAGATGCTTTTAGGGGGTGTGAGTGCAGCAGGGATCATTGCCCGACTGCTGACGCATTCACGCAGGCAGGGAACCTGCTCGCAGGTTCTTTCTTATAAAGAAAAATGCTGTTGGAAAAACGCACTTTTAGGTTAGTTGGGATTTTGTGAGTGCAGCAGGGATCGAACCTGCGACCCACGGCTTAAAAGGCCGTTGCTCTACCTACTGAGCTATGCACCCTGAAAAAAAGCCTGAAAAATTAGTATTTTATCGAAAATATTCCAAGAAAAACGTTACATTGCTGACGCTAAAATAGCTACTATAACTCAATTTATGATGACAAAATGTGATAGATTTTCATTAATTCTGCATCAAGAGGCTTTTTCTTTTCCCAGGTTTCCGGCAATGGGATAAAGGTCGCTGCGTTGTTGGCCCAGCCGACCATAATGTCAGTTTTACCGTCCTCTAATGCTTTTACGGCGTGGTAGCCTAACCGGCTTGCAAGCAGTCGATCAGTTGCTGAAGGACTGCCGCCCCGTTGAGTATGACCGAGGACGCAGACATGGCAAAGCGTATGGTATTGCTGACGCAGCTTTTCGGCGATTTCATGCGCGTTGCCGAGTTCGTCGCCTTCGGCGATTACTATCAGACTGCTGGTTTTGCCGGCCGCCGACCAGGTCTTTACCAAATTGCCAAGATTATCCAGTGAAAGATGAACTTCCGGAACCAAGATTTCTTCAGCGCCGCCACAGATGCCGACTTCCAGGGCGATGAATCCGGCATGTCTTCCCATTACCTCGACGATAAACAGCCGGTCGTGGGAAGCGGCGGTGTCGCGGATTTTATCAATTGAATCGAGTGCGGTGGTAATGGCCGTGTCATATCCGATTGTCAGGTCAGTGCCCCAGATGTCATTATCAATCGTTCCGGGCAGGCCTACGACCTGAACATTGTGCTCTTCATATAAAGCATGCGCGCCGTGGAAGCTACCATCGCCGCCAATCACAACCAGACCATCAATTTTCCACTCTTTTAGAATATCAGCAGCTTTTTGGCGTCCGGCTTTATGCATGAAAGTCTCGCTCCGCGAAGTCTTTAGAAAAGTGCCGCCTTTTTGGATCATATTGCTTACCGAGCGCCGCTGAAGTGGCATGATGTCGCCATTAATCAGGCCTTCGTAGCCACCGTAAATGCCGAAAACTTCGAGGCCATCATAGATCGCAGTCCGTACCACCGCCCGGATACAGGCATTCATGCCCGGCGCGTCGCCGCCGCTGGTCAGCACGGCGATTTTTTTCATTTTTGACACAGTAACCCCTTAATCTAATTTTTAACGGGAATTTCAAGATACTGGGCGTTAATTCCTTCCAACAGATTCAGCTTACGGGTCAGTTCGACATGCTTTTCTTTTTCGCCGACTAATTCCAGAATGATCGAGCCGACTTCCGAGCATTGATCCAATACGCCTTCATGCAGACCGAGCCGGGTCTTGATAAAACAGCCCCATTCGGTCAGGATTTTCTGAACGGTAACGGCTTCTTTCTTCCGCAGATTGACGACGATAATCATAAAATTCTTGGTCATATTGCCTCCTTGTGGCTATTGATTGTTCGCGTCCAGAATTAATTTCTCAACGGCGGGTGTTATCATTAATTCAACCTGTCCGGCCGGTTGCCGGGCGGCTTTAACGATTTCATCCGCCGCAACCGACCAATCCGCATCCGGTTTCGTATTAGTCTGGATAAAGTTCACCGCCTCCAGCCCGGTTTGCGCCAGGCGCGCGCTGGTTTCGGAAAGCCCGGCGATTTCCTGTAATATCGGCGAATTATTGATAATTGGCATCAGCTTCTCATGATTAGCCTGCCAGGTTTTCAGCATCGCGACGAGTTCGGACTTTGCCTGTTCATCATTTTTCTCAAGGTAACACGTAACAAGTTTATTAAAGCGCCGGGCGGTCACCGACTCAGGCCGGGCAGCGTCCACCAAACGTGTATACGGTGAATAGGATGTATATCTCACACCCTGAAAATGGCGATTGTAAATCTTAACCGGTTCGACGATGTCAGCGAAGGTTTTCAGCACCGTAATATCCTGGTTATTCGTCAGACGGCGGAGCATCATATCATAATTTTTAATATGAGTTAATTCGAGTTCTTCCATCTGGTGACTGATGACATCCATCCGGCGATACATATCTTCGACGTCGCGCACCGACTGCGGCGACCAGAAACGTTCGGCAATCGCGATGGTGCGCGGCCAGATGCGCGAATCTACGGTTTCATAGGTGACCAATTCCGCCCAGCTGGTGGCCTCACCCCCCAGGATGAATTCCTTCTCGGCGTCGCTGAGTTTGGAATCCGGCGGAATCGGATCGTTCAGATAGTGAAACTCGGCAGGCTGGATCAGATCGATGTAATAGCCGTTGGACAGAATTCCCATGTAGCCTTTTTGCGCCGACTCGGCCAGATACTGATAACCGCGCCAGGAATGAATTACGATGTCTTTCGGCAGACCGGGCTGAAAAATCTCGTCCCAGCCGATCATTTTTTTACCGTGCTTTGTGAGAATTTTAAGAACACGCTGGTTGAAATAGCGATGCAGTTCATGATTATCCTTGAGTTTGTTTTTCTTCATAAAGGCTTGGATTTCAGGATTGGCATTCCAGTCGTTGCCGGTGTTTTCGTCGCCGCCGATATGAATATAGTCGTCCTCAAAAAGCCCGGCCATTTCTTGGAAAAATTTGTCCAGAAACTGATAGGTAAAATCTTTGGCCGGATTCAGGGTCGGATCCAATACACCCCAACTGCGCTCGACTTTAGTCGGCGTCGTCCAACTGCTGAGTTCGGGATAGGCGTAAATCCAGGAGCTGGTATGGGCCGGGACGTCGAATTCCGGAATGACGCGGATACCGCGATCATTAGCATAGGCGATGATTTCTTTAATCTGGCTTTGGGTATAATAAAATCCATCTGAGGCTTTTTCATGCAAGAGCGGCCAGGATTTACATTCTACCCGGAAGCCCTGATTATCGGCTAAATGCCAGTGGAAAACGTTAAGTTTTATAGCGGCCATGCCATCCAGGTTACGCTTAATGACTTCGACCGGCATGAAATGGCGGCTGACGTCGATCATCAGACCGCGCCAGGTAAACCGCGGAGCATCCTTGATTTTTACTGCCGGGAAAAAATAACCTCCCGCATCGGATTGCATTAATTGTAAAAAAGTTTCCAATCCGCGCATAGCGCCCAAGTCGGTTTCGGCCTTTAATTCTATTTTCGCCGGACTGACAGTCAGTTGATAAGATTCGTTCTCATTGACGACTAATTTGCCCGGTCGGTTAATGGTAATGACGAAATTGGCCGTATCGTTTGGACTATTGGCATAAATATAATCCTGCGGGAAAAACAGACCGGTGCGACCGGAAAGCCGCCGTAAAACCTGGGTAGCGTAACGCGCTAGGCGCTCGCCTTCCGATCCGTTGACGGCTATACTGAATTTTGCATCCAGCCGGAATTTACCGCCACTAATCTGAACCTGAGCCGGAACCGGCATCAATATCATATTGGATGGTAGGTTATTATCAGCGAAAAGAAAACTGATGCTGAGAAGGCAAAGTGACGCGACTAGCGGGGTCTTTTTCATGTGGATTCCTTATTAATTAATAATTACTTAATTTTCAGATATTCCTTCCAGACGCGCGGACTGGCCTTTTGAGCTTCACCGCGAATTAATTCTTCATCGAGAGTCAAAAATGTTCCGTCGTCATAAATGCGCTGGCCGGCGACCATGACCATCGTGGCCCGGGAATTATACATTCCGTAAATGAGGTGGCCGTTGAGATTTTCAGTGTGGAATGGCGTGACCGGGACATAGTCGAAAACGGCAATATCAGCCGCCACGCCGGGCACGATCTGGCCTAATTTAACGTCGAGGAAGCGGCTGGCGATTGCGGCGTTGGTTTTAAAAAGACAGCGCGGCAGATAATCGAAAATCAACGGACTGGCGATTTGTGCCTGGCGTTGCGCCAAATAACCGGCGCGCAAGGTTGCCAGCATGGAAGAGGTCATGCCGTCTGTGCCCAGCCCGACTGGAATCTCCTCCGCCAGCGGCAAATCCAGGCGACCGACTGCATTATTTTGATTCGATTCCGGATTGTGAACTATCGTCGCGCCGGAGCCGGCGACTTCGGCCAGTTCGTCTGAGTCGAGATGTACGCCGTGCGCCAGGAGCGTTTTCTTTCCCATCAATCCAAAGTGTTTCAGGCGGCTGACCGGTCCGGCATAATCCAACTCGCGGCAATGCTCCACGTCGCTTTTATCTTCGGCGCAGTGAATATGAACGCCGACTTCCGGATCGTAATGCCGGGCGATTTCCGCCATTGAATTTTCCGATAAAGTCAGATTGGCATGTAAACCGAGTGTGCCTCGCAGGCGCTTGTTTTCACGATGCGCTTCGATGAAATTCAGATTTTCCTGCAAGCCCTGGTCGAATACTTTCTGACCGTCGCGGTCGGAAATTTCATAACACAGGCAGGCGCGCAGGCCGCTGCGATCAACGACGGAAGCAATATTATCGAGACCGCCTTTGAGGTGCCGCGGCGAGGCGTGATGATCGAAAATCGTCGTCACGCCCGCCTGAATACTGTCTAAAAGCGAAAGAAGGGCGGATAATTGGACGGCCTCCGGATCGAGCGCTTTATCGAGCCGCCACCAGAGATTTTCCAGACATTCCCTGAAATTTGTAATCGGCGCGACCGGCGCGAGTCCTTTCGACAGCGCCGAGTAAAAATGATGATGCAGATTGATCAATCCCGGAAAGATCACCTTGCCCTGCGTGTCGTAAATATCCACCTTCTCCGAGTCCGTGATTTTCGGAAAAACATCGGATTCATCGCCGACCAGTCTGATTTTCCCGGCGGCAATATAGACGGCGCCGTCCTCATAAATTTTATTGAGACCGTCGAACAGCGGGCCGCCGTAAACGACGATCGGATTATTTTCGCTTTTGTCCATGAATTCCTCTCAAATATTGCGTTTGATAAATTGCCCCGACCGCGTATCCGCCAGGCCGTTTACATCGTCATAAACCAAATTGCCGCGCAGATAAACGGATTTGATTTTGCCCTGAAACTGGAGGCCTTCGAACGGCGTAAATTTCCCTTTCGAGAGGAAATTGGCTCCGTGAATAATCGTTGTTTGCGTTTCGTCAATGCAAACCAGATCGGCGTCGCTGCCAACCTGCAAAGTACCTTTTTGCGGGTAAAGCCCAAAGCGTTGGGCGGCGTTGGTCGAGGTCACTGCGACCAGCTGAGTCAGAGTAAGCCGCCCCTTTCGAAAACCTTCGGAATACATAAAGGGCAACAACGTGCCGACGCCGGAGATGCCACCGTAATCGCTCCAGATCGAGCCGGTTTGTTTTTGTGGCAGAGGACAAGGCGCGTGATCGCTGGCGATGAAAGCCAGTGTGCCGTTCGCCAGCGCCTGCCAAAGCTGTTCGGAATCGGCTTTGGCCTTGACGACGGGTGCAGTTTTTAAAATACTGCCTATTTTCAGAAAATCCTCGATTGAAAAAGCCAGATAATGCGGGCAGGTTTCGCCGGTAATGGCGGCGCCCTGAGATTTGAAATCGGCGATCAGTTCCGTGCCGCGACCGGAAGAGACATGCACGATGTGCACCGGCGAGCCGCTTTTTTCCGTCAGTTCGCCGATCCGGCGAATGGCGGCAATTTCTCCTTCTACCGGACGGGATAGCGCATAAGCGCCCGGATCGGTGCGGCCTTCCGCTACTAAGTTTTCTGTTAATGGTAGTACGATTTCAGCGGCTTCAGCGTGATGTCCGATTAAGACTCCCAATTTACCGGCGAACTTAATGACTTCTGCGAGTTCGTGCGGCGTCAAATGCGTGAAAGTCGGCATCCCGGAAAGAGAATAGGTCTTGAATCCGACGACTCCGGCATTCCATAAAGCTTGCATATTGGCCTGCCAGTTCGCTTCCTTTATACAGTTCCCAGAAACGCCACCCCACAGCGCATAATCGATATATGAACGGCCGCGAATCGCCGAAAGTTTTTTTTCTAGATTTGAAATATTCGTGACCGGCGGCAGAGAAGTGCAGGGCATGTCAATTACGGTTGTGATCCCGCCGCTGGCCGCGAAAGCCGAGCCGGCCTCGAAAGTCTCGCGCTCCTCAAAGCCTGGCGTATTGAAATGCACATGCGGGTCGATGCCGCCCGGTAGGACGAGCATCTCATGCAGGTCAACGATCTGGCAATTTTCCCCGACATTGAGATTAGTTCCGATAGCGGCGATTTTTCCGTTTTCGACTAAAATGTCAACTATAACACTTTCGTTACCATGCAAGGTCGGGATTCGGGTGTTTGTAAAGAAGGTCATACGATTGTCATTTAACGTCATTGATGGTCATTGATAGTCATTTATAGTCATTTGTGGTCATTGATGGAGACTGATTGTTACTATTAAGAAGAGGATTTGCCGGATTATCGGAATTTTCTGCTGATGAATCGGCGCCATACTTCGATGATGGTTCATCGACCTGTTTACCGATAATGCTGATATAGTTATTTATTTTTACGGATAATTTCTCAATATCGTTTGTCAACTTTAAATATTCACTCTCAGTTATCAGTTTCCGATTATTAGCCTTTTTAAGCCAGCATTTTGTTTCTGACAAAGAACCTCTGGCATAATAACAAAAATGCTTATTTTCATTAAAGTGATAACGTCCAAAACCTTCCGCCAGATTCGCGGCTACTGAATCAATAGCATCAATTAATTGAATCCCGACGGTCTGTTTTTCTAAATAACTCCATTTTTGTACGATTTGCCAGATTTGTTCGCCTATCTCATTTGCCAGATTGTAAACAATTAAATCATCTAATTGCATGAGAATAATCCTTCTGACAATAAATGACAATTCATGACAAACAATGACAACTAATGACTTTTCTCCACAAGTTCATTGAATTGGATGATCAGTTCGTCGATTTTGTCGGCGAGACCATGTACCCGACCCCAGTACTTTTCGGCGTCGTACCACTGGGCATTGATTTCTTCGACGGTTTTACCTTGCTGTTCGATCCAGGTGAAATATTTCAGGTTGTGAATGCGCCGGCGGTCGTAGTAATTGAGTTCTTGCATAGTGTCGGTGCGCAGACCGATGAGATGCTGATAAAAATCGCGTTCGGCGCGGGAGAGAGTGTAAGCACCATTGGCTTCTTCGTATTCTTTCAGGCGCGAGTTGTACATTTCCATAGAATCTGTAAAAACGGTCAGGATAATGTCTTTGGAAGTCAGCTCGTAATATTTGGCGAATTTGATGGCGCTGAGCAAGTTGGCAATGCTGGAAATTCCAAGCAGATCCAGTTGCCCGACCAGACTTTCGGGGACGCCGGCTTTGACCAGGTAATCGCGTCCGGTTGGGGTATTGAAGAGCGGGAGGAGATTCATCGGGTCGTTATCGTCAATGGCAATGACCATGTCGGTGTTGCGGACATTGTGAATCCAAGGCACATGCTTGTCGCCGATGCCTTCGATGCGGTGACCGCCGTAGCCGTTCAACATCAGCGTCGGGCATTGGAGAGCCTCGCTGGCGGCGATTTTAATAGCTGGGAAGCGTTCTTTGAGAAAGTCGCCGCTGGCCAGGGTGCCGGCTGAACCGGTGGTGAAAACGGCACCGGCAAAACGTTCTTGCGGGCGGCGGATTTGCTCCAGAATCTCCTTAAAGGCGTGACCGGTCACTTCGTAATGCCAAAGATAATTTCCGAATTCGTCAAATTGATTGAAAATGACAATGTCCTGCCGGGTTCGGCGCAATTCGTGACATTTATCGTAGATTTCCTTGACATTGCTCTCACAGCCGGGCGTGGCGATGATCTCGCCGGCGACGGTTTTCAACCACTCGAAACGTTCGCGGCTCATGCCTTCCGGCAGAATAGCGATCGACTCGCAGCTCAGCAAAGCCGCGTCGTACGCTCCGCCGCGGCAATAGTTGCCGGTCGAAGGCCAAACCGCTTTCTGATAGGTCGGATCGAACTGGCCGGTCACCAAACGCGGAACGAGACAGCCGAAAGTGGCGCCGACTTTATGCGCGCCGGTCGGGAACCATTTGCCGACTAAGGCGATGATCCGCGCCGGCACGCCGGTCAGGGCTGGTGGCATTTCCATAAAGTTCACGCCGTTGAAACCTCCGCCGCTTTTCACCGGTTCATTTTTCCAGGTGACGCGGAAAAGATTGAGCGGATTGACTTCCCAGAGGCCGACTTTTTTCAGGTCGGCTTTGATATTGGCTGGAATTTTGGTTGGATCTTTGTGCTCAGCAAAAGTCGGGATGGTTATGTTACGTTCACGGCAACGCTGAGCGGTGCGTTTTAACTGCTTTTCATTAACGGTCAGATCAATCATGGAGTGTTTATCCTTTGGTGAAAATTTGTTGGTGTCGATTTCAGTATAATCACGTCATAAAATAGCGGAAAGTTTAAAACATTCAAAGAGCGACTTATCTATTTATCAAAGATTATGCAATTCCATCTGAATCCTATTTTCCGTAGATTTATGCCGATGGAAATTCATTCACCACGGATAACACAGAGAGCCCGGAAGATTATTTATTACACTCCTTAAATTCTCTGTTATTTGGTGTAACTGATTGGATTTCAGAATTAACCGAATAATTGACGGAACGAAAAATGAAAAAGAAATTACTCAAAACTCTCAGCGTTCTCAGCATTCTCAGCGGTTTAATTAGTGCCCAAACGCTGGTAAAGCCGGGCGTTGAAGTGCTGTTGACGGAACGTCTCGATCTGATCATGGGCAAGGGCGTCGGCTTAATCACCAACCCGACCGGTGTTAACGGCAATCTGGAATCAACGGTTGACCTTCTGCATCGCACTCCCGGCGTGCGTCTGGTGGCGCTTTTTGGACCGGAGCATGGTGTGCGCGGCGATGTGGCGGCCGGCGACGTCATCACGGATGCAATTGATCCAAAGACGAAAATTCCGCTGTATTCGCTCTATGGTAAAAACCGGGCGCCGAACGCCGAAATGCTGAAAGGCGTAGATGTTCTGTTGTACGATATTCAGGACATCGGCAACCGAACTTACACTTACGTCTCGACGATGGCGCTGGCCATGCAGGCCGCTAAGGACAACCATATTCCCTTCGTTGTTCTCGATCGGCCCAATCCACTGGGTGGCAATCTGGTCGAAGGTCCGATGCTCGATCTGAAATTCAAGTCTTTTATCGGTTATTATCCGATACCATATTTGTATGGTCTGACGGCTGGTGAGCTGGCGCGATTTTTCAATGCTGAATTTGACATTGACTGCGATCTTACCGTCGTGCCCATGAAAGGTTGGAGCCGCGCTATGAATTTTACCGAGACCGGTCTGGAATGGGTGCCGACTTCACCGCACATTCCCCAGAAAGAAACGGCCTATTATTGCGCCGCAACCGGCGCGATTGGTGAACTGCAAACGGTCAATGTCGGGATCGGTTATACACTGCCGTTCGAGTTGGTCGGCGAGGAATGGATCGACGGCGATGATTTAGCCAGCGAGCTTAACGGACGCCATTTACCCGGTGTAGTTTTCCGACCGATATTTTATCAGCCTTTTTATGGCAATCGTCAGAAAGTTGCCCTGCAGGGCGTCCAGATTCACGTAGTTAATTATCGCCAGTTTCAGCCGATCCGGACTCAAATCCATATCCTGACCGCGTTGCAGAAGCTTTATCCCGGACATAATATTTTCGACCCGAAACGCATCGGCTCTTTCGATAAAGCCTGCGGTACGGACCGGGTGCGTCTGGCTGTTTTGGATAATAAAGACGCCGAGAGTATCATCGCCGGCTGGCAGAAGGATGTGGAAGGGTTCAAACAAAAGAGTCGTCAGTATTATCTGTATAAATAGGATCGGCGTCCGATTAATCCTATCCTTTGCGGTTAAAGAAATAAACCGCTATGGTCGCGAAGGAGTGCCAAGAAATACAAAGAAGATAAAAACATAAAAAGCCTTAGCGAATCTTAGCGTACTTTGCGGTTAAACACAGGTTTTGAAAATAACGGGAATAAGTCTATATTTCCAAAGTTGAATTATTTTATGGAGCGTATGATGAATCCTTTGAGTAAAACCGAAAAAATCTGGATTGCGGTAGTCATTGGCGCTGTTTGGGGACTATCCGAAGCATTGGTCGGAATGTATATGCGAACCACGGTGGCTTATGGTATGACCGGCTCGATCATGACCGGAATCGTCGCGCTTTGGCTTGCCTTCGGATACGGCGCGATCCGACAGAGTGGGTTACTGTTCATTTCACTGGCGATGGTGGTTTTATTCAAACTTTTAGACGCCTGGCTTTTGCACTTGCCGGTAGTGCACGGCGCGGTCGGCAATCCGATTTTTGCCATGATTCTCGAAATGCTGGCATTTGCGCTGGTAGTCAACATTATCCGCCCGGAACTCAAATCCAAAATTCACGGGCAGGCTCTGGTTGGTGGATTTTACGCTCTGATCGCCGTCAGCGCTTTTCCACTGGTGAAGCATTTCACCGGCTTGCCGGCTTGCGTCGTGCCGGGCACGACCTACCCGCTTTCGCTCTATTATGCGCCGCTGGCGATCGGCATTTCGCTGGTAACCTGTCCGGTGGGCTTATTTCTCGGTGAACGTCTGTCGGCTCTATTAATAGCTGAAAAACCATTCGCCGTAGCTCTGCACGACCGCCTGCGTCTGGTTCTGCCCGGAATAGCGGCCATGCTTTTCGTGATAGCTGTCCTGATTCGCTTATAGCCGGACTTGCCGGAACTAACTTCCAGTTCTCAAATCATCCTGACCGGCGGCATTGGAGCCGGTAAATCTACTTATGCCAAAAAATTACTTCAAAAAGCCAATCTGCAAGTCGCCGGTTTGGTAACTGAAAGAGTAATTGAAGATAGTGTCACTGTTGGTTATGCTATGCGAGAAATTGGCGGCGAAAGCCACATCTTCGCCCACCGCAAGTTTATCGATAAACCGCAATTTTATGAATACGGTCTCGATTTAACGGTCTTTGAAAATATCGGTTGTGATATATTAAAACGAGCGGTGCATTCCGGCTTGCCAATCCTGATAGACGAACTGGGCGTGATGGAGCAAAATGCCGCGAAATTCTGTAAAGCAGTCCATGAAATTATTTCCGGCGACAAGCCTTATTTTATTGTCATTCAGCAACGCGCCTTAAATTTCTGGCTGGGCGGGATCAGGCATGGGGAAGTGGTAGAAGTAACGAGGGAGAATCGCGAACAATTGGTTATTTATCACGCTGATTAGGTTCGATATCGGAATCAGGTAAAATTTGTCTGAGATGCCGAACCGTTAAAATCGAAATCTGTTTTAATTCTATCCGATAAATGATCCGGTAGTTGCTAAATATTAATTCCCGGATCGAGTTATCGTTTATTTCAGGAACGATGCGGCCACTATACGGAAAGGACTTCAATTGCGCCACTAATTCGAACAATTGTTTAACCCAGACACGTGCGGCTTTAGGCTTATCGCTTGCGATGTACCTGGCAATTTCAGTTACACGTTCAACGGACAGAGGAGACCAGATTATCTTCACTGGCTGATTCTGTCAAGAATTGTCGCTTTTGCCACAGAGTCAGAAATTCCCTGACCTTCCTCGATTTGTGATTTGGCTAATTGAATATCCTTCAATAATTCCAATTTATCGAGGAGCGCCTCATATTCTGAAACGTCCATCAAGACGGCACTGCTTTTACCATTCTGAGTTATCAGTAACGGTCTTTTGGTTTTTTGGATATGATCCAGATAAGATTTGATGTTAGAGCGAAATTCGCTGAGCGGCTTTATATCTTTATCAAGTTGTATTCTTTGCATCACGTTCTCCAAATTAACGCTTAAATGTACGCTATATTGTACGATATTTCAACCTTTATCTCGATCTTTTGCGCTGATGGCGGAAAGGTTCAGCCGCGACGTGTGCTCCTCGCCGGTGAAAAACCATACCTGATCGTCATCCAGCAACGTACTTTAAATTTCTGGCTGGGCGGGATCAGGCATGGGGAAATGAGCATTATCGGCGGTGGCTCTGTTTCTTGGAATAACACGTAAAATCAACCAAATATTTCCTCGTCGGAATGCTTACGGCATTGCCGGCAGTAAAGTCCGGAATTCTGTACAAAGAGCCGCTTTTCATAGCGCTTCAACTGCCGCAGGTAGGCGTTGCCGGTTACCGCGCCGCAATGCGGGCAAATGTGATTGACGATGCGCTGTTTGTCACCTGGGCGGATAGTGTCGCGCAGGAAGACGCCCTCTTGCCGGATAATACGACGATCGCGATCAGAAAATAGGTCCGGTCCATAGATATGACCGTCAATATCGAGGAAGGCTAAGTTCAGCGGCGCGCCGCAACGCCAGCATTTGCCCGGTAGAACGTAAAGCGCTTTCCGGTACAAAGGCCCTCCGCATTCCGGGCAACGCCTTTTGGAACAATGAATAATCAGCTCCGGGTTGATTGTCGGGCTGGCAACCATTTCTTCGAGGTCTTCCGCCGACCGGACGCGGAAAATCAGCAGAGGGATTTGACGCTGACTGGTGAATAGCAAAACATTCTCATCCGGTGAGTGCGCCACGACGATTTCGATCAGAACGTTCGGTTCGCCGCGCTCATCCAGCAGACTGATGTCCGGGCGACATGCGCCCAATTCCTGCTCTGTGACGATCGTTTTCACCTTATCAAAGAAATCAAGAGAGTGTTGGTCACCGCATAGTTGGCATTTCCAACGCAGAACGAGAGCGACTTGCCGACTCAGCAGATTTTGCAGTTTTTCGAACAGCAGGCGTTTTGCTAGATAATGCAGAACGGTTTCAGCATTGCATTTCGCGCCGGGAGAATGCGCAAAGTGGTGACGCTTTTGATCGCCTTTGCGGGCGATGACCGACTGACGGCAGACCGGACAAACACAGCCGCAGGCCAGCCCTTTTCCGACCTGCGACACATGCCGCAGGAAACCTTCCTTCTCGGCAAAAGGGATTTTAATCGCACCGGTTTCGCCTGGCTGATTATACCGGGCAACGATGGCTTTTATCTGGGAGATGTCCATCAGTTAAGACCGGTTTTATTCACGACAGAATTTTAAACAATTGCCGGATTAATTGGAAGAATTTTGTCTGATCGGTTGAGCACTTCCGACTGGCGGCTTTAATCAGGTGGATTGTGTGGTAAGAGTGTCCAATAAGTCCGATTGAGTTGTGACCGCGCATTTAAAACCGTAAACCTCCGCCATAGTACTGATAATTTTAACGGCAAACAGGTTTCTTTCGGTCGTCATAATCGTAACGCCGCCCAGGAAATTTGATTTCAACATAATGAGGGTGTCTCTGATCCTGAAAAGGTCGGAAGGCGGCGGGGTGGATTCAATTTTTCGTAAATCCACGATAATATGGAAATGGGGATCGAACTTTTTCGATTTGATGAGGCTTTTAATTGAGGCGGAAATGGAATGCAAATCAGCGGCGCCTTCTTCCTTGACCACGACGGTTCGGTGTTGCTGAAATATTTTATAGGAGTAGCCCACTATCTGAAAATCTCTAAAAATGTATCCTTAAAGACTTCATTTAATTGTCTGCTTCCAGTCTGTCTAATATGGGCGAGTTGGTGACAACCTTAACTGTCATCCCGTGAACCGCCGCCATGGTAGAGATAATTTTGGCGACGGCAAGAGCCGTTTCCTTTTGTACTATGGTGATTGAGGCGCGAAAGGCGGATTTCATGCTAATTAAAGTATCCTTGAGCATAAGAGGATTGGGCGCGTAAAATTGCAGCTCCATTTTTCTTAAATCAACGATAATGTCATAATGCGGGTCAAAATTTTCATCAGCCGCCAGGGATTTCATCGTGGCGACACTGGCTTTGATGCTTACGGCTCCTTCAGCCTTTACCACAACGGTTTTTTGCTCCTTATAAATTTTATATGAATATGGCATGCGTTTTTATTTTAATGTCTGAATTAGTTTTTCCTTAATCACTCGTGATAATATATAGTATCTCAGATCTAATAATCGGCTTTAAATTTTCTTAAACCAAGCGAGAGTGTGATTACAGTCACAGAAGAAAGCGCCATTGCCAGACCGCCGAGCTCCGGTCGGAAGGTGATTCCGAAAAAGGGGAAAAGCAGACCGGCGGCGACCGGCACCAGCGCCGTATTGTAGGCAAACGCCCAGAAAAGATTCTGGCGAATCCGCCGTATGACCTTGCGGCTGAGTTGCAGGGCTACGCTGACGTCTTTCAGATCGTTCCGGATCAGAACAATATCGCCGCTCTCAAGCGCCACATCGGTTCCCGAGCCGATCGCTATCCCGATGTCAGCCTGAGCTAAGGCGACGGCGTCGTTAATGCCGTCTCCGACAAAAGCCACAACTTCACCTTTCTGCTGAAGTTCATAAATAGCGTCCGCCTTATCCTGCGGCAGGACTTCCGCAAGCACATTATCAATCCCGACCTGCGCCGCGATGGCCTGCGCAGTGTGTTGATTATCGCCGGTAAGCATGGCTACTTTCAGGTCGTCGGACTTCAATTTGTTCACGGCAGAAATGGCGGAATCTTTCAAAGTATCGGCGATGGCGATCGCCCCGCTGATCATTTTATCGATGGCGATTAAAACCGTCGTCTTGCCGGCGGCGTTGTATTGCTGAACAACTCCGGCGATTTCCGCAGAAATTGTTTTCCGGTTTGCGCGGCAAAATGCTTCCGTGCCGATGAGCACTTCATGATTTTCCACGTAACCCGAAATGCCCCGACCGCCGAAAGCCACAAAATTTTCGGCGGCTGGAATGGCAATTTTTTGCTCTTTGGCATAATTGACTATCGCGGCGGCCAGCGGATGCTCGGAATTGCTCTCGAGTGCGGCGGCAAAACGCAGTAATTCTTCCGATGAAATTCCGACCGGAAAAACATCGGTAACGCTCGGTTTGCCATTCGTCAGTGTTCCGGTTTTATCAAAGACAACGCTTGTGATACGCGGCGCGATTTCCAGAGCCGTGCCGTTTTTAATCAGAATGCCGAGTTCCGCGCCGCGCCCGATGCCGACGGTCACGGCGGTCGGAGTCGCCAGTCCGAGAGCGCATGGGCAGGCGATCACCAAAACGGAAATCAGAGTCGTCAGCGAAAAAAGTAAAGTTTGTCCGACAATGAAATACCAATAGGTAAATGCAAGTGTGGCAATCGTTAAAATCACCGGAATAAAATAACTGACCGCCACGTCCGCCAGGCGTTGAACCGGAGGACGACTGCCCTGCGCCTGTTCGACTAAGCGTATGATTTGCGCCAAAATCGTATCGCGACCGACGCGTTCAGCCCGGAATTGCAGGACGCCGTTCTGATTTAAAGTGCCGCCGCTGACCTTGTCGCCGGTCTGCTTGTAAACCGGTAAGGATTCGCCGGTCAGCATGGATTCGTCGATGTAACTTTCGCCGCTAACCACGATTCCGTCAACCGGAATGCGTCCGCCTGGTTTGACTATTACGACGTCGCCCGGCACGACCGTTTCGAGCGGAATTACCGTTTCAATACCGTCGCGGATCACGCTGGCGGTTTTAGGCTGGAGACCGAGCAGGCGTTTGATGGCGCCGGAAGTTTTACCTTTGGCGCGGGCTTCCAGAAAACGACCGAGCGTCAGAAAAGTCGCCAGAAAAAT
This sequence comes from uncultured bacterium, assembly GCA_964576275.1. Taxonomy (GTDB): domain Bacteria; phylum Fidelibacterota; class UBA2242; order UBA2242; family UBA2242; genus JAGNGI01. Next base: position 83,063 of record CAZNUN010000004.1, read on the forward strand.
CGCCGTCTCGTAAAACATATAATCGCGGGTCAGCACAATCTCGAAAGTGCCCAGCAGGCTGGCGAGAAACGCCACGCCGATACCCATGGCGTACATAACGTCCATGTTCAAACTACGATTGCGGAGCGCCTGCCAGGCGGCTTTGAAAATCGGGTAACTCAGGTAAATGAAAACCGGCGTGGCTAAAATAAGCATCAGATAGGAAATCGCAAATGGCAATCTGAAATCGACAAACATCGGAATCATTAAAATGACGCCGGCGATGAAACCGATAATTATGCGGCGCATTTTGATCCGCAATTCCCGGCGGAGAACTTCATCCTGATCGGTTGCGAGTTCTTCTTCCCGGCCAAGATACTGATAGCCGGCGGATTCGATGGCGGTTTTGGCGGCTTCCACAGAAAAATGTTGGCTATCGAAAGTCAGGTAGGCTTTCTCGTTAGCCAGATTGACACTTACGCTTTGAATTCCTGCGATTTGGCTGACTGCATTTTCAACGGCTTTGGCGCACATGGCGCAATGCATGCCGCCGATTTTGATAACTATCTGGTCTTTTATTTGTGTTGATGGCATAATCGTTTACTTTCAGTATTGATGTACCAGAAGTTAGATATAGAACGGCAATTATAGTTACGGTTTAAAATTCTATTCCGAGTATCAATGGACTTACCTGGTGACTCTGATCCGCGAAGCGGTAGGCGATCCGCACGCCCGCATACAGTTCGGCGTACAAGTCAAAAACGCAGAAGTCGAAATTCAAATCCACTCCGACGGAATTATACTGTTGGCGAAAAGCGCCGGTCTTGCCGAAATTGAAATCGCCGAAAAGTGCACCCCGCAGACGCTTGAAATAAATGAGCGAACCGAATGCCAAATCCGGGTAGGCGAGCGGCATTTCATAGGTAGCGCCTGCTCCGGTAAACAGATCGTGATAGAGGTAATCGTAACTCTTGGCGTATGAAACTAGACTCGCGAACCGGTAATTCACCGGATCCTGCCATTCGAGTTTGGCGTCGAGCATCAGGCTGTGATGTTTGGCGAACCCCGGCAGATAATAATTGCCTTGGAGGGAGATTATGCGGCTTTTATAATCGCCTTTCAGGGGAGTGTGTCTGAAATTGATCTGGGTAGTATAACCGGCAATCGGTTTGACGTCCCGCGGTGCGGGAGTTTGGTAATTTTTATAGGCGATCCCGTACGAAAACGGCAGGAGGCAGCCATGTCTGGATTCGTCAGGTACGATTGAGAGTATTTCAGTTACATGGGTATAAGCGCCGCTCAGACTCATCTGCAGTATGCGGTTGGTGGCGCCTTCAGAGAAATCCAGCGGCAGGTCGGCGCCCAGCGAGAACGCCGTTTCATTCGAGGTACCGGTCGTCAAGTCATCAGAAATTTCTCCGAAGTAGCTGGCTCTTTTACCAAGGTTAACGCCGGCGCTCAGGATCGGATAAAAACCGGCGTAGCAGATTTCCGAACCAAGCGAGAAAACTTTTTCAGTGGAATTGAAACTCACTTTGGTATTGACCGCCGCCGTATTCAGGATATCGTTGGAATACAGGCCGATGTCCGCCGAAGTTGAGGAAATTAAATAATACCAGCTATGAATGTTCATCAGGTGTTTTAACGGATGATAATCCGTCACAGCGAATCGCTTTTGGGGAATTTTATCAGTGACGAATAAATTGCCGCCCTGTTCCTGCTGGACGAGCGGTTCGTAATAGCGGATGTCGCGCCGTTCGACTGTTTCAAGCGGTTGCCAGTTCTGCGGATCGAAGGGCATTTCGCAGACGTCCAGTCCATTGACGTCATAATCGCTGAATAAGAGACGTGTGCCGTCCGCGGAGACCGATGGGTAATAGGCGCCGAATTTGCGCGAAGTCACCTGAAAGCGTCGTCCGCTTGGAATTTCGACGGCGTAGATATTGTCAATGCCCGACCAGGCTGAATTGTAAAGTATAAACCGGTCGAAAAATTCCGGGAATTCGTCGAAAGGATGACATTCGGCGGTGATGATTTCTTCGGCGTCGTTTTCCAGATCGTAAAGCGCCAGCGATTTGCCGGTTGAGCCTTGTTTGAAGTACACGAGCCGGCGACCGTCGGGCGACCAGGCCGGATTCTTGATAAAACCGTTGTCGGGATTGGACAAAGCGCGGAGCTCTGCGCCGGTCGCAGGATCCATCAGGACGAGGTGGCATCTGCGCTCCGGAGTAAATTTCACGACGGCGAGAGCGCTTCCGTCAGGCGAAATGGCCGGCGAAAAGTATTTGCCTTCCGATGTGATTTGCCGGGCTTTCCCGCTTTTCCGGTCAAATAAATAAATATCCGAGAATACTTCCGCTCCCCAACGTGGATCGGGATTCAACTCGTCCCAGGCGATTAAGTCTCCGGCGACGCTGATGCGATTGTCGCCGTTGATTTTAGCCAGTTCGGATTGACTGCCGTCCGGATTAAGCCTTATTAGGGTGTGAGTATCGGCCAGTCCGTAGATAACGGCTACCACCGAGCCGTCGGGTGTGTATTGCGGCCAGCGGTATTGCGTCCAGACTTTTTTCGGCGTCAGGTTGATTTTTTGAGCTGAAGTGAATTCCAATCCTTCGAGCTGTGTGCGCCAGAGCGAATCGAGTTCGGTCATGGTGTCAGTATATAAACCTTTGGTGTTGCGGCCGGTTAGGATCCGGCTGGCTTTCGAGAAGCCGAATGGATTCCAGGATCGTCGCGTCGAAATATGGGCGGCTCGATCCCAAAAATTGGCGCCGTAAGAGCGCCGCCCGTGAGTTGTCATCAGGAAGCCGAGATGATAATAGTCTGGGTAATAATCTTTATACGAACCGAGATAGGCTTTATCATAAGAGTAGAGCTGATTATTGAGCAGTAAAGTCCGGATTGCCAGGTCGAATTCCGGTTGGCGTCCGCGTCCGGCTGAGCTTAAAGCGGTTTCGATTCCGACGGCGTCGCCTTCAAAAAACCACATCGGCGTATGCCAGACGGTCAATCCCAGAACGGCATATTCGCCTGCCAGCAATCCAGCCAGTCGCGTAAAACCGGAATTAAAGCGGTCGAACTGAACCATGTGACGCCCTTCGTGGATGGCTAAAAGATTATACCATTCAATACTGCCGGCCATAGAAGATTGAGTTGGCGTTGTAAACCATTCACTCTTGCGCGGCGCCAGCGTGACGTAGCCGTTAGCCTCGGCGCTCCGGTTGGACAGAACCAGCGGCCAGCGGCAGCTGTTCGGAGTAAGCGTTTTGCGAAGTGGAAAATACAAGTATTCCACCGTGTTGGCAACGCGCTGACCTTCGGAGGCAATTTCGGCCGGGAAAATAATTCGGAAATGCCGGGTTTCAATTTGCTGCCAGTCAATCCCTGGCCGCGGTTGATCGGAGTCGAGCAGTTGGGCGTGTACGTCGCTTGCCAGAAATGACAGGCAACCGATGAACGCGGTCAGGATTTTCAACGTCGAAAAACAGTGTATCTGGCAAATTTTCTTCATCGTTTTTCCGGTTAAAGCATTTGAAAATTACGGGTTGAATGAAGATAAACCAAAATTAAATGTTGAAATAGAATAGAGCATACTAATTATTCGCCTTTTATGAATATTTTATGTAAAATAATAGCAGTTTTTGAAGATGATGAATATGAAAGTAAAAGAACTACTATTTGATTATATAAATCCTTCGATTGAATACCGGATATTGAACATGGATGCTTATCATGCTCTTGGAGTTATACCAAATGGAAAATTCGACTTAATTATAACTTCTCCTCCTTATAACATTGGCAAAGAGTACGAAACTAAAACTTCTATCGAGAAATATCTTGAAACACAAGAAGATATCATTAGAGAATTAATACGTGTTTTATCTGAACGAGGAAGTCTCTGTTGGCAAGTTGGAAATTTTGTGGACAAGGGAGAGATATTTCCTCTTGATATTTATTACTATCAGATATTTAAGAAATATGGATTGAAACTTCGCAATCGTATTATCTGGCATTTCGGGCATGGATTACATGCTTCTAAACGGTTTTCTGGTAGATATGAAACCATTCTATGGTTTACCAAAACTGATAAATACATTTTTAATCTTGATGCCGTTCGAGTTCCTTCGAAATATCCAGGAAAGTTGCATTTTAAAGGACCTAATAAAGGAAAGCCTTCAGGAAATCCACTAGGTAAGAATCCATCTGATATATGGAAAGTCGTGATTAAAGATTGGGAAAATGAGTTATGGGACATTCCAAACGTTAAATCCAATCATCCCGAAAAAACTGAACATCCATGTCAATTTCCTATTGAGTTAGTAGAACGTTGTGTTTTGGCTCTAACTAACGAAAAAAGTTGGGTTCTTGATCCTTTTGCTGGAGTTGGTTCTGCAATAATTGCAGCATTAAAAAATGGACGTAATTGTATAGGGATTGAGAAACAATATCACTATTGTGAAATCGCAAATAAAAGAATTGAAGATTTAAAGGAAGGAATGTTAAAAATAAGACCAATTAACAAACCTGTTCATAAACCTTCTGAGAACGATAAAGTTGCTCGAGTTCCAAAGGAATGGATGAAATTAGCAAAGAATGGTTATCTCATATGAAAATAGCACAAAAATATTCGCATTTAAATGGTGAAGAATATCTTATTGTTCACCATCCGGGTCTGTATAAAGAAATAAAGGCCGTCATTAAAAATATAGACGCCGATAAAATTAAAACAAAGGTGAGTAAAGAGATAAGAAAAAAAGGCAACAAACTCTATAGTCCGAAAGAATTGAATAGAACATTTAATCGCGAATTCTCTACGAAAAATTGGACGGAAAGTCGCTATAATTATTATATTACTCTCAACCGAGAATTAATGGAAAAAAGTATCTCGATGTCTGCTTCGGAGCAGAAAAAATTTCTACTAGAGAATGGTGAAAATACTCCAATATTTAGTTATAATCAGACTGATTTTGTCAAAGAAAAGGTCGCTATCGAGGTACAGTTTGGAAAATATTCATTTGTGGCTTATGATTTGTTTGTTAAGCATATGCTGTTTTATTCAGGTGGTGTAATAAATTTAGGTATCGAGATACTTCCCACGAAAAATATGCAATGTCAAATGTCAAGCGGAATAGCATACTATGAAGGAGAAGTATATAATGTCATGAGGCAGGGACGAAATAATCCTCCGGTTCCCCTGCTAATCTTAGGAATCGAACCTTAAGTATTACTCAAAATTAAAACTTATTAATAGTAAAAACCACATAACCATTGTGCGCACCTAACATCCAGAGATGCTCGATTGTTTGAAGTTTTTTCCAGGGTTTGGAAAGGTAAAAGTCCAAAGATGGCGCGTGATCATCAGCTTTTGATAGCTCTGATCCGCTTTCCCGTTAGAAGCTGATTTTCAGCCTTACATACGGCCAGAGGTTTTCCATCAGGTCGATTTCTTTTACATCGTAAAGGGTATAACGACCGTCAAATTCCGACCCTCTGGGGCCACCAAGCAGAAAAGCGCCGACGGTGATATCGAAATTATTATAGGGCGAATAGCTGTATCCCGGCAGGAAAGCATAACTGCCGTCGTCCAGATTATTGAAAAGCGCCAGACTGAATTTATGGTAGTCCTGAACGGTTTTTTCCAGAAATAAAAAAGAATAATTACGGGCGTTGACCAGTTTTTCGCCGGAGAGAACGGTCAGCAAATTATAGTCTTTTTTACTCTTGGCGCCGACGCCCTGGTAGTAATATTCCATACGGGTATCGAGCTCGATTCCGGGAATCTGATAGTCGAAACCGGCACACATTTCCAGATTATCAGCCAGGCTGTAGTTTTTTAGCGCGAATTTCTTGTCATCGCTGTCGCGCGGCATGCGAAAGGCGAATTCGCCGTAAACGCCAAAGTCCCAAATCGCGCCGGCAAAGTCGAAGCCGGTATAGTAACTGCGTTTATAATACGGGTGAGTCGGGGTGTCCGCGGTCATTTCCGCCAGCGCGCCCTGCCTGAACATTTCCAAAACAGAATCGATCTCGCCCGCCGCCAGCAGGTCTGCCATCATTTGGTTGGCGACAATCCCTTGAATATATTCCATTCCGGCTTGGGTGAGAATCTCGTCAATCGGGCGGTAATCCAGATCGTTGTAAAGGACTTCCTTGATCCAGCTCAGTGACAGATCGAAAGAACCCATAATCGTGTTCAGTTTAATGCCGTATGGTAGATTGTTAACGTCGCTGTCTTCCTGATAGGCGGTCTTTTTCTGGGTCTTGTCCTGAAAAGCAAGGTAAGCTTCGAGCGAAAGACGGTTGGAGAGCGCATAGCTGGGCAAAATCGCCAGCGTGCCGGGCGTATCTTCGGTAACCATATCCAGAAAGGGCGGAAAAGCCACCCGCGCCGTGGGATTGAAAACATAGCCGGTGCCCCACGCAACCGGAAATTTGCCGAACTGCAGATCGAAGTTGCCAAAATTTGCCATGCCCCAGACATGATCGAAAAACATCCGCTGATTGAAATCCTCCAGCGGGTAATCGCTCTGTGTGAAGCCCGAAACGCCTAATTTTTCGTAAAGAACATACGGATTCTGATTGCCGACATTGGACAAATATGAGAATTCCATATGAAAACGCAGATTAGGCTCCGGACGCCAATCGCCTTTCAGACGCAGTAACAGCGCATTGCCGAAAGTCGGTCTGGAAAATTTGCGGTCGCTGTAATCCAGACTGGACTGAAAATAGTCGATCAGATAACCATACAAACCGGAAGTCTCCTCATTCCAGCCGCCATCCTGCGAATCGCCCGCCCGGAGTGACGCAATCGATATTATCATCAGCATTATGATCATCAATGTAGAATGTTTTTTCAGCATTAGAGGCACCTTTCCCAAATATTAATGGTTATAATCCTCCACGACCTTGGCAGTAAAAAAGCGCTTAACCGCAAAGGTCGCAAAGAATACGCAAAGAGCGTTGTTGTAATTAAAAACCTTAGCCTGTTTAGCGATTAACTTTGCGTCTCTGCGGTTAATTTTTCCGATCTTCACCCGGTCGCTCCATTATTTATAAAACCGCATCGGGTTGAAATACTTGTCATCAATGGGAACGTCATACTGGGTTTCGTGCATAATGACAACGGTCTTGCTCTGCTTGATCAGGTTCAGCATCGTCATGCGGGTCGGCATCAGGCGTCCCGAAATGGTTTTGTAATCTTCCATGATCAGGTCTTTTTTGTGCCCGTCGGCGGTGGTATAATATTCGATTTTCGGCGTCTGATAATTTTCCTTTAAAACCGTGACGATGACCTTGGAGTAGGAAGATTCTTTGATTGGAATGCCTTCCAAAGTCCAGCTTTTAGCGTCGGATTTGGCAATATTAAAGGTGTAATTCTCCTCCATGGAACCGCCGCCGAGGTCTTCATAAGAGAAATCGCCGCCGACGCCCTGCACCGACTGATCTTTCGATTTGGCGGCGATTTTACGCACGCGCCCGGTGGAAGGGAAGTAAACCCACTGGTCGCCTTCCAGCGACAGGATGCGCAAGCCCTGAATAGATTTGGGCGTGATGAATTCCATATAGCTGTTGTCGTCGCCTTTGCCATAGGCTAAGACTTGCATTTCGCGGTAATTGGCGTTGTCTTCGGCGTATGGGTAAGTCAACATGCTCATTTTGGAGACGCTGGTGTTCGTTTTAGCCAATTCATCCACTTTGCGGATGATGTCTAGCGCATTATCCTGGGCGAAAGATTGAACTGCAGTGATGAAAAATATTTCCGTTAAGAAAATCCCAAATTTTTTAATCATAACTAACTCCTCATATTTTTTTTCTTTACCAAACAAAAGGTATCAGGCGATATTTGACCCGGGCGGCATATTCGCGATAACCCGCCAGCTCATTGAATAAGGTCTTGTCTTCCAGGACGGTGCGGATTATGAAAAGGATGCTGATAACAATTGAAAAGGGCAGGGCGTACCAGGTTCCCAGGGCGACCGGTGTAGCTAAGACCATCAAGAAATAGCCTACATAGCCCGGATGGCGCACATATTTATACGGACCGCCGGTAGCGACCTGGTGACTACGTTCGTCCTGGATTCTGACTTTAGTCGAGAAATAAATATTTGAAACCATCGCCCAGGTGAAAAGCAGTGAGCCGGAATAGGTAATAATCAAGCCGATAACGTGAATGATTCCGGAGACCTCACCGCTCCACCCGAGCCGGAAATCCAATCCCGCAACGATATACATGCCGAGAAAAGGAAATATGGCAAGGTTGGTCAGAATCTTATCCCATTTTTTGACGTTGGTTTTCCGGCTGCCACGCTCCTCGATCACCTCGCGCGGCAGAACGATGCCATTGAAAATCAAAATGACCACACCTACGGCAATAAATATCCAAGCCCACTTCCACTTGACAGTTCCAGCCGCCAGGAATAATATCGCGCCCTGTAAGAACATTGTCGAGAAGACCTGGAAGTAGCGACGAATAACGACGGTTTTCATGCGGGACCTCCTTATCTCAACCGGTTTTCTTTTTATCTAAAGTCAATAGCGCCGGCAAAACGAGTAGAGCCGTCAGCAGGCACATCAAAATACCGACGAAGAGAATGCGTCCCATAGAATTGACCGAACCGAATTTGCCGATCAATCCCAGTGAACCGAAGCCAATCATGGTAGTGAAAGCCGAAAGAAAAACGCCCTTTCCGGTGTAGCGATAAACGGTCTCGATATTTTGTTCGATCCGGAAGCGATGCGCGAGATGAATTCCGAAGTCAATTCCCATACCGATCACCAGCGGGATCACGGCGATATTGATAATGTTCAATTTCTGCCCCAGCAATGGATAGATTCCCGCCATCCAGATTAAGCCGACGATCAGCGGAACGGATGCGAAGACGACATATCTGAAGTCGCGGAAATTCAGAACCAGGAAAAAAATCACGGCGATGAAAATATAAATGCCGGCTTTTCCGGAGGCACTGATGACTTCATCCAGCCACGCCGTCAGGATCTGACTCGAACCGGTTATCCTGACCGACGCTTGGGCGACCGAACTGTTAAAATGGCGAATGTTGTCAATGTTTTCCAGAACGCCGTCTTTGGGATAAAGTGTGACCAAATTGCGCTCACTGGTTCCATCAAACATACTCTTTCGAATATTTTCCGGCAGGTCGTCAATCGTCATCGGACGCTTAGCCTGTGACATGCGGGTGACGATCGCGTCCATCTCCCGGGCGAAATGATAATCCAGATTGTTAAGTCTGGCGGCATACAGCGCCGGATCGCTTTCAATCAACTTGATCAGCTTCTGAAAGACTTCACGTCCCGGCTGACCGACTTCCGCGCCGAAAATCTCGCGGATCATGGCATTGCGCTTTTTGACGATCTTATTGTTTTCGCCCAGTCCGGCGACGGAGAGATCGCCCATTTCGATAATGTTCCATTCCGTGCGTTGAACTTCGCCGGCAAATCTTTCCATATCTTCGATTGTATATTTGATATTACGATAACGCGGCGGCATTCGGCGAATTTTTGCGATAGCGTCAAGGCGCGCCTGTTGTTCGTCTTCCGGCGGGAAAAAGTAAGAAACTGAATTAATATCGGCGACCAGCGGGGTTTTTTCCAGTTTTTCGGTAATGTCACGGGCTTCAGCGACGCTGTTGGCAATTACCATCGAGGCAAAAGGCGTCATCTCGAATTTATCCATGACTTTGTAATACTGGATAATCGAGGGCATGTCCTGCGGTTCGAGTTTCATCAAATCATACTCGAGCCGGTTGAGAAACATCGTCGCGAACAGCCCAACGGTAACTATTACGCTGGCAATGATTGAGACTATCCGATGCTTATAGATAGTATTCCCAATATTTGCTAGGAACTTATAATTGATGTTGGGCAGGTGAGTTTTGCTCAAATCTTTCTTGCCCCACCAGAGCAACATCGAGGGTAAGATGAAAAACATCGCCAGGAAACAGTTGATGATACCGGTGCCCATGATAATCCCGAACTGCTCGAAGGCCTGAACGCCGGTAATCGCCATCACGAAAAAGGCGATGGCGGTGGTCACTGCCGCCAAAAAAGTGCCCATTCCGGCTTTCTGATAAGTCAGCCGCAGGGCTTCTTTGGGTTCAATCCCGTCTTCACGATAAGTGGTAAAATTGGTCACGATCTGAATGCCATAATCTACGCCGAGTCCGATCATTAGCACGCTCATAATACTCGTGAGCATATTGATCTCTTTGATAGTTATTCCAATGAATCCGTAATTAAAAACAATACCTATAATTAATACGATCATGATGAACAGAATCGAACGCAATTGACTGAAAGAGAAAATAAATAAGACCAGGATCAACACTAAGGCGACTATAGATGGAACCGCCATATCAAAACCAAGCGCGTCCTGTTCGTCGCTCTGAGCCGGCAACTCGCCGGTATAGCCGACCTGCAGGTCTGGATATTTAGCGTTGATCTCTTTCTGGATTACCTGAAAGTCGCGCATGAAATCAACAACCTGTTCGATCTCGATCATATTAATCGTCGGTGTGATGGTGAATAACAGCATGCTGTTGTCGTGCGAAAAATTGTATGGCTCGCCGTAGAGAAAAGTTTCGGCCAGCATTTTTCCCTGCTCCGGCACCGGCAATATGTCCGGTTTTTCCAGATATTCCCGCAGTAAAGTGAAAAATGTTTCCATCTGCGCCAGCATCGCTACGGCGTCTTTCTCCTGTTTGGTAGTTTCCAGCTCTTCTTCAGCCTCGTCGCCGGTGTAGGTCTCTTCGAACGAATTGTTCAGCGCCGTGATAAAAGGCAGGAGGTTCAGATCAGCCAGAGTTTCACTGGTTTTTTCGATGTCTTTAGCTTTCGACAGCATCAAACCCCAGTCGTCAATGAATTGCCGGTCAACCTTGAGGTTGATGCTTTTGATTTTTTGCATAAGAGAATCATTTGCCCGGATAGCCGCGGCAAAATCCTCGGCGCATTGTCCCATGCGAATCTTGTCGTTGCCCTCGATGGTTATCATAACGCTGGCGCCGCCGCTGAAAAGCGAATCAATCTCGATATAGCTGGAAATTATCGGATCCTCTTCCGACATCAGGTCTTTGATCTCGGTCTTGGTCTGGATATTGTTGGCGGCAATAATACTGAGAATAAATAGGATGAGCGCCAAAAAAGGAATCAGTTTGTGATAGCGGATCACGAAACCGGCGATGGCTTGCATGATTCTTTCCTCATTTTTCATATCCTATTCCTCCATAATTGTTTTTTTAATTCTTAAGGTTTGTTGGGGTCTGACTCTCCAGGCAGTTGTGTCTGATCAATATCTTCAGGACGTAAATTGACGAGTGAATTGTACATTAAAGCGTAGGATTTTACGAAAAGATCGGTAGCGGTAGGCAGATCGCAATGATAGTACTCGCACCATTCGTCGCTGAAGATGACAAACGAGAACAGCGGCACCCAGAAAAGGAAAAATCCGCCCAAATTGAAAAGCGTTTTGTCAAACCTGGTTTCGATATTAGGCGCGAGTGCGAGTCCCGCCTGAAAATTCTGATCGAAATAGCGAAAAATATTGATATGCGGCGTGGCGGAGGTCTCTTTCAGCGATTCGGCAAAAGCAATCTTGATGATGTCCTGATGTTTCATTAAAAAGGGGAGGGTGTGTTCTTTTAGAATGGATTCAAGCGAAAATTTTCTCTCGCCGAGACTGCTGACAGTTCTGGATATCTCGATTTTGGTTTCGATGGATTTCTTAATAAAATTTTGAAATATCTCCGCCAGAATTTCATCTTTGCTTTTGAAGTAGTAATAGATCAGCGATTTGGTAATGCCGGCGGTTTTGGCGATTTGGTCAATGCCGGTGGCGTCGAAGCCCTGCTGAGCGAAGAGGCTTTCGGCGGTGGCGAGGATTTTCAGTTTGCTGTTTTCTTTGGATAATCGGGTCATTTCAATTTTCTTTCTTTTTAATTGACTGAACGGTCAGTCAGAATATAACCAGTTTTTTTACTTTTGTCAAGCCCTTTTTTTTATAACGGGGAAATGTTCCGGAATAAAAAAATCAGCCGATCGCAACGGATCGGCTGATGGTTATTTCAGTTTAGTCAGACGGATAAAAACGCAGTTCAGGATTTCAGCTGGCGGATAAATTCGACTCCCTTGAGGATGGCCTTTTGGTTTAATTCGACTAAGTTTTTACGTTTCAGAACATCGCCAAGCGAGCTCAAAATGACCTCAATTGACATGAATTTAAGGTATTCGATCAGCGCTCCGACGATTATCATGTTAGCGGCTTTGGAGTTGCCCATTTCGTCCGCCATCCTGGTGGCCGGTATCGCCAGGACGCGAACATCGCTGCGCGACGGGGTGCGATCTATTATCGAGCTGTCATAGACGATAATACCATCGGAAATGACGTCGTTCTCAAATTTATCTAGCGAAGGGCGGTTCATGGCGATCAGAACGGTCGGATTGGCTACCAGGGGTGAGCCGATTTTACGGTTGGAGATCTTGACACTGCAATTAGCGGTTCCGCCGCGCATTTCCGGGCCATAGGACGGCAGCCAGCTGACTTCATAATTGTGCCGCATGCCCATTTCGGCTAACACATTCCCCAGGCTCAATACGCCTTGTCCGCCGAAGCCGGAGACTTTGACTTCAAGAGAGAGATTGGTGCTCTTGAAGGCAGCGATCTTGGCATGATCAACGCTGATTGGTTCGATATTCAGGATTTCGTATCGTTTCGATCGGTCGACAGGGAGGTGATGAATATCTTTGCCGGGGAATTTTTCAGAGACATCCTTTTTGATTCCGAGGGGAAATTGTTTTTGCAGGACTTCGCGGACCCAATCGCGGCTACGCAGCGGGGTCATTTTGAGATTGGACGGACAAGCCGAGAGGACTTCGATAAAGCAGAAGGCGTTTTGTTCGATCTGCAGTTTCAGAGCTTTACGGACCGCCTGACGGGTTTGCAGGATGGATCTGGTATCACCCAGCATGACGCGTTCTACATAGACCGGTGCGTCTAAGGTTGCGATTATTTCCGACATGCCGATCGGGTAGCCTTCGTTGGTAATATTCCGTCCGCGCGGGGTGGTCATGGTTTTCTGGCCGATCAGGGTGGTCGGCGCCATCTGTCCGCCAGTCATGCCGTAGATGGCATTATTGACGAAGAAGACGGTGATGCCTTCGCCCCGGTTGGCGGCGTGAATGATCTCGGCGGTGCCGATGGCGGCCAGGTCACCGTCGCCCTGATAGGAAATGACGATAGAATCGGGGTGGGCTCGCTTGATTCCGGTGGCGACTGCCGGCGCCCGTCCGTGAGCGGCCTGGACATTGCCGGTGTGGAAATAGTAGTAAGTGAAAACACTGCATCCGACCGGACTGATAATGATCGCCCGGTCGCTGACACCAAAATCGATCAGGGCTTCGGCGATAAGTTTTTGTAAATTGCCGTGGCCGCAACCCGGGCAGTAGGTCGTGGTCAGTTTATCGGTGCCGGGCTTGCGTTCGTAGACATCATAGAAAACGCCGGATTTTTGCAGGATAGTATTCATAATGACCTCATTAATTTCAGGATTTCGTCGTTGATTTCCTTTTCAGAGGGAACGTTACCGCCCATCCGATGATAGAAATGGACCGGTTTGCGGCCGGCGACCGCCAGGCGGACGTCGTCTACCATCTGGCCGTTGTTCATCTCGGCGACCAGGAAAAATTTGACCTGTCCAACGAGATCGTCGATTTTCTTTTTTGGGAAAGGGAAAAGCGTGATCGGTCGCAGCAGACCGATTTTGACTCCCAAACTGCGCTGGGTATCGACGATAGTTTGCAGGATTCGGGAGACGATTCCGAAACCCATTAAAACGATTTCGGCATCGTCGAGGTGATAGGCTTCGAAGCGGACTTCCTGTTCTTCGATAATGTTGTATTTTTGCTGTAGTTTCTGATTGTGGCGTTCGAGGTCGTCCGGGTCGAGTTCGATGGAAGTGATCAAGTTATTGGCGGTTTCGGGAGTGCCTTTGACCGCCCAGGATTTTTCCGGGAACTGGGTAATCGGTTCGGGGAAATTTACCGGTTCCATCATCTGACCAATAAATCCGTCGGTCAGCACGTAAACCGGGTTGCGGTACTTGTCGGCCAGTTCGAATGCGAGCATGCCGAAATCGCACATTTCCTGCACGGAATTGGGTGCCAGCACGATGCATTTATAATTGCCGTGACCGCCGCCTTTGACGACCTGGTTATAGTCGCTTTGTTCAGGAGCGATGTTGCCAAGTCCGGGGCCGCCGCGCATGACATCGACGATGACGCAGGGTAGTTCACTGCCGGCGCAATAGGAAATGCCTTCCTGTTTCAGACTGATGCCGGGACCGGAGGAAGCGGTCATGACGCGGTCTCCGGCCGATGCGGCTCCGTAAACCATATTGATCGCCGCGACTTCGCTTTCAGCCTGCACGAATGTACCACCGGCGGCCGGTATGTAGAGGGCGGCGGCGTGGGCGATTTCGCTGGCCGGCGTGATCGGGTATCCGTAGTAGGATTGACAACCTGCCAGCACTGCGCCTTTGACGACGGCTTCATTGCCTTTTAAAAATTGTTTGGCCATAATAATTCCTCTCTCTATTTAATGGTTACGGTCTTTTCGGTTGGCATTGGATTCAGACAGCGGGTACAGAGCATGACGCTGGGGTCGCTTTCCTTAGGAAAGATTTTCTGGACGCTGCCGCAAACCGGACAATGAGCGCTTTCCGTGATCTGGTCCCAGCGCTTGAAGACCGTAATAGCGCCCGGCTCGGGGCAATTGTAAAAGCAAATGCCGCAGCCGGTGCAGCCTTCGCCCTGATAAGCCGAAAAGTGGTAACCGTGCGTATTGAACCGGTCGTTCAGGTAAAGAACTTTGGCCGGACAGGAAGCAATGCACAGTTCACAGCCTTTGCATTCTTCGCTGTTAATGACGACATAACCTCGCGATGTGCTTGTTTTCGGGGCTGTTTTTGTTTCGTTCATAAATACTCCATGCTTTATTTAATAAATTGCCGGAAAACTGCTGTAAAACCCGGAATTGCGCCCCGGATAACGCTTTCGGGAACGGCGTAACTGATCCGGAAATATCCTGGTCGGTGAAAAGCAACGCCCGGCGTGGTGATGATCAGTTTTTCCTGCAGGGCGTAGACAAACTTTACGTCATCGTTGATCGGGCATTTCGGAAAAAGATAAAAGGCGCCTTCTGGTTTTTTTATGTCATAACCAATGGTAGTTAAGGCATCGTACATAAGATCGCGCCGCCGGCGGTACAATTCGATGTTGACTCCGGTATCCAGCGTCCGTCGGATGACTCTCTGCATGAGCGCCGGGGCGTTGATGAAACCCATGACCCGGTTGCAGAAGGCGGCGGCATTGATCAGAGTCGTATAATCCTCGATGAGCGGGCTGACTGCCAGGTAACCGATCCGCTCGCCCGCCAGAGACAGATCTTTGGAAAAGCTGGTCGCCAGAAGCGTATGGCGATAGTAGCGGAAAGGTGAATGGTAAGGCAGGTCGTCATAGACGATTTTCTTGTAGGGTTCATCGGTCAGTAAATAGATCGGGTGTCCGATTTCGTTGCTTTTTTGGGTCAGGAGACGACCAATTTCCCGGAAAATTGCTTCCGGATAAACCCGGCCGGTGGGATTGTTGGGCGAATTCAGCAAGAGGACGCGAGTTCGATCCGTAACCTTGGCGGCGATGTCAGCCGGATCGGGCAATAATTCGTCATTGGCTTCGGAAATGATTAAACGTCCCTGATGATTATTCACATAAAATTCATATTCGGTGAAAAAGGGCGCAATGACGATCACTTCGTCGCCCGGATCGAGCAGTGATTTAAGGATGATGTTGATAGCCCCAGCCGCCCCGCAGGTCATAACGATCTGGTTTTCGGTAAAAGGCAGACCGCTTTCGGTCTCGAGCAATTGAGCGATGGCGGCGCAGGTTTCCGGATAGCCTTTATTCTGCATATAACCGTGTACATGTGCGCCGGTAAGGGCAGCCTCTTCAATCAGGGTCTGATTGAAAATATCCGGGCTGGGGAGATCCGGGTTTCCAAGAGAAAAATCAAAGACTTTATCCGCTCCGTGTTGCTTTTTCAGAATTATGCCGGTCTCGAACATTTTTCTGATCCACGAAGAACGGGTCATCGATTGGGCAACATTAACGGATATTGGCATAGGACCTCTGATTTTTACACGATCGGTTTTTCCTCGGGGGCGGTTTCCCAGCGACCGGTTTTAAGAAAATCGTCAATCGAGCGGGCGGCTTCACGTCCCGCGCCCATCGCCAGGATAACAGTTGCCCCGCCGGTAACGATATCTCCGCCGGCGAATACGCCGCGCTTGGAAGTCCGTCCGCCATTGCCATTGACGATGATATTGCCCCATTTATTGCATTGCAGATCGGGAGTAGTCCTGGAAATGAGCGGATTGGAGCCGTTGCCGATCGCCATTACGACCAGATCGGTCGGGATGTCGAATTCACTGCCCTTGATCGGGATGGGACGACGACGTCCGTCCGGCCCGGGTTCGCCGAGTTCCATTTTCAGACAGCGGGCGGCTTTGACCCAGCCTTTTTCATCGGCGATGAATTCGACGGGGTTGGTGAGGGTGCGGAAAATTATGCCTTCTTCCTTGGCATGATGCACTTCTTCGATCCGGGCCGGCATTTCGACTTCCGAACGCCGATAGACAATGGTGGCCGTATCGGCTCCGAGCCGCTTGGCCGTGCGCACGGCATCCATGGCGGTATTGCCGCCGCCGACCACTACGACCTGTTTGCCGATCTTGACCGGCGTGTCGGCTTCGGGAAATTCATAAGCCCGCATCAGATTGACGCGCGTCAGGAATTCGTTCGCGGAATAGACGCCCATTAAATTTTCACCGGGAATGTTCATAAACCACGGCAGACCGGCGCCGACGCCCAAGAAAACGGCATCGAAACCGGCAACTTCGAATAACTCATCAATCGTCATGGTTTTACCGACTATGAAATTGGCTTCGAAACGGACGCCCATGCGCTTCAGGTTTTCAATTTCATATTTAAGGATAGCTTTCGGCAGACGGAATTCCGGAATGCCGTAGATCAGCACTCCGCCGAATTCATGCAAAGCCTCGAAAATCGTGACCTCATAGCCCCATTGGACCAGATCGCTGGCGCAGGCCAGTCCTGAAGGTCCGGAACCGACGATGGCGACTTTTTTGCCGTTAGACGGCGTATTGATTTTTCCCTGAGCCTGACCGTGTTCGCGTTCATAATCGGCGACAAAGCGCTCCAGCCGACCGATCGAAACCGGCTGGAATTTACCGCGCAGAACGCAGGTCTTTTCACATTGTTCTTCCTGGGGACAGACGCGACCGCAGACTGACGGGAGCAGATTGTCTTCTTTTATCTTGCGGGCGGCGCCCAGGAAATCCTTAGCGGCTATCAGGCGAATAAAAGCAGGGATTTTAATGTTAACCGGACAGCCATCGATACAGGTCGGCCGCGCGCAGTCCAGACAACGCTGGGCTTCCCGGACGGCTGTTTCGGCATCATAACCGAGGTTGACTTCACTAAAATTTCGGTTGCGCACCTGAGCTGGTTGTTCCGGCATCGCTTGGCGCGGAATCGCCAGGCGCTCTTTTTTACTCAGAAGTGGAGATGACAATTTCTGGACCTCTTTCAGGATTTACTGATTGCGTTGATCACTTTCGATAACTGGCATTGATGGAGGGCTTTCTGCGGCTCTTTATTGATAATCTCGGCTGAGATATTTTCCTGAATAACAAATTGTTTTTGACGACGGGCAATCTCTTCAAAGTTGACCTGATGTCCGTCGAATTCGGGACCATCGACGCAGACGAAAACGGTCTTGCCTCCGACCGTGGCGCGGCAGCCGCCGCACATGCCGGTGCCGTCAACCATGATGCTATTGAGCGAGACCATGGTTTTAATGGCGAATGGCCGGGTCATTTCGGAGACGGCGCGCATCATCGGTAGTGGGCCTACCGCGAGCACGAAGTCGGGCTTGCGGTCGCGGCCGAGTATGGTTTTCAAAACATCCGTGACCAGACCGGGTGTACCATAACTGCCGTTATCAGTCGTGACGAAGACCTCATCACAGATCGCCCGCATATCCGCTTCGCAGATGACCAAAGCTTTTTCACGGGCGCCGATGATCGAGATGATAGTATTGCCGGCGGCTTTCAGGGCTTTGGCAATCGGCAGGGCTTCCGCGGTTCCAACTCCGCCGCTGACGCAGACCGCCAGACCGAAATTTTCGATATGGGTGGCCTGACCGAGCGGACCGACTAGATCGTGTACGTGATCGCCGCTGTTAAGCATATTCATTTGACGGGTGGTCTTGCCTAAGCCCTGAATGATCAGGGTAACAGTGCCATTTTTCGGATCGCCGTTGACGATCGTGATCGGGATGCGCTCGCCTTTTTCCCAGACGCGCAGGATGACGAATTGTCCGGGTTGGGCTTTTCGGGCGATCAGTGGCGCTTCGATAACGAATTTTTTGATATCGGGAGCGATAAATTCAGCTTTTAAAATTCTATTCATGGACGCTTTCAATTAATCTTCGGATTGTACTAGTGCGGTATTACTTGGCCGGGTTGTTGAAAACATCTGCTAAGGCTTCAAGTTCTTTCAGAATAAACGGCAGCATTTTCAGAACGGTGGAGAGTCCGACGACCGGAATAGTCAGAATCAGGGTGTCGATAATCTCATCGCGGGTGGCACCGGCGCGAATAGCTTTCGGCAGGATAATTTTTATGGCTTCCGGCGAAGGACTGTTGACCTGAATGGCCAGCATGATAAGCTGGCGGACTTTTTCTTCCAAGTGACCGCCCAGCGAACCCACCATTTTCTGGTAATTTTTCAGGACTTCTTTGCGGTTTTCCATTAGAAAAGTCAAACCATCCTTATCGAGATCTTCCCATTTGAAATTGTCGGAAACCATCACGTCTTTCCAGCCGGTTAACGGATTTCTTCCAGCCAGCCGAAGCGGTCGGGCACATCGCCGACCTGATAGGCCGTGAGATATTTATATAGCTTGGTAGTGACCGGGCCGGCTTCCTGCCCGTCGGCGTATAATTTATACATTTTTCCCCGGTAGCCGAGGATACCGACCGGCGTAATGACGGCAGCAGTGCCGCAGGCTCCGGCTTCCGCAAAATCTTCGATTTCATCAATGCTGATGCGCCGCTCCACCATGTCTAATCCGAATTCTTCGCGGGCTACCTTTAAGAGAGAGAGACGCGTGATGCTTTCGAGGATCGAGTCGGATTTGGGAGTGGCTAATTTTCCGTTTTTAAAAACAAAAAAAACGTTGGAGGCGCCGGTCTCTTCAAAATATTTATGTTCGACGGAATCAAGGTAGACGATTTCATTAAAACCTTCTTCACGGGCGATTTTCAACGGGAATAAGGAGGCAGAATAGTTGCCGCCGGCTTTGGCGCGGCCGATGCCGTGCAGGGCTGCCCGGTCATAAAAATCATCAACTTTCAACTTAATGGTTTTAAAACCGGCCTTGAAGTACGGACCGACCGGGCAAACAAAGACCGAAAAAATGTATTCTGGGGCTGGTTTGACTCCCAAATTTTCACCGACGCCGATCTCGAAAGGTCGAATATACAGGGAAGCCCCTGTGCCATAGGGCGGAACGTAGTCGACGTTAGCCTTGACGGTTTCAATTATTCCTTTCATGAATAATTCTTCCGGGACTTCCGCCATCAGAATGCGTCGCGCCGAACGGCGAAAACGATCGGCATTTTCACGCGGGCGAAAAAGCATGATGCGCCCGTCCTTTGTGCGTTGGGCTTTCATTCCCTCAAATATCTGCTGACCGTAATGCAGACAGGTAGCACCCTCGTCGATGCTGATTTTATTTTCGGTAATCAGTTGGCCTTCATTCCACTGACCGTTCTGGCAGCGGGCTTGAAAACGATACGGAGTGTACGAATATTTGAATTCTAATTTACTCCATTCAATTGTCTTCGGATCCATTATTGACCTCACAATTTTATTTCTAACCATCTCCTGACCTATTGGCCGGAGAAAACGTATTTTTTTGTCAAAGGGCGCAATCGCCGCATAATTTTTACAAATGTAGTGCCACCATCATTTCTGGAAGTTCTAAAAGGAA
Source organism: uncultured bacterium (assembly GCA_964576275.1). Classification (GTDB taxonomy): domain Bacteria; phylum Fidelibacterota; class UBA2242; order UBA2242; family UBA2242; genus JAGNGI01. The sequence goes on from CAZNUN010000004.1 coordinate 103,188, forward strand.
TATCCGAACCGGAGTTAAACCGTTTCCAGATCAGCGCCGCCGGGTTTGGTTTTTCCTAAAACTGGCAAGTAATTCTAACCGCTTTTATTGCTTTTAGGAATAAATTGTATCCCGGAATAATTGAATTTTACTTAAATTTATTAAGGACTTTTATGAAAGCGGAATTTTTGGAAAGAAGTTTGCAGTCAATCCACGCAGATGAAAATCCGTTTGTACTTAAAAAACTAATTACCACAGGAGGTGCTTATGCATAAAAAACTTTTTATTCCCGGCCCGGTAGATGTCAGACCGGAGATTTTACAAGCCATGGCGACGCCCATGATCGGACATCGTTCCAAAGATGCTTCCGCATTACAGCAGCGGATTTCTGAAAAATTGCAAAAACTGTTTTGTACGCAAAATCCGATCCTGCTCTCGACTTCGTCCGGTACGGGCTTGATGGAAGGCTCGATCCGTTCCTGCACTGCCAAACGCGCGGTGGTTTTCTCGGTCGGCGCTTTCGGCGACCGCTGGGCGGCTCTGGCGAAAGCCAACAACGTGCCGCACGATCTGGTCAAGGCCGAACCCGGACACCCGACCACGCCGGAAATCGTCGATCAATACCTATCCACCGGCAAGTATGACGTTTTCACCATTACTCATAACGAAACCTCGACCGGCTTGATGAATCCGGTGGCTGACATCGCCGCAATTAAGCGCAAATACCCGGATGTTTACTGGCTCGTCGATACGGTTTCCTCGATGGGCGGTATCAAGATTCCCGTCGATGAACTTGGCATCGATGTTTGCATAACTTCAACTCAGAAATGTCTCGGCCTGCCGCCGGGATTGTCGGTTTGCTCGGTCAGTCCGCGTGCTCTCGAACACGCCCGCACCGTGCCCTTCCGGGGCGCGTATCTCGACATCGTCGAACTCTATGATTATTTAGTCAAGAAAAATTTCCAGTATCCATCCACGCCGTCGCTGTCGCATATGTTCGCGCTCGACGTGCAACTGGATTATATCCTGAATGTTGAAGGCCTGGAAAATCGCTACGCCCGCCATCTGGAAATGGCCAAAATCACCCGCGCCTGGGCGAATGAAAAATTCGCTGTTTTCCCGCAGGCGGGCTACGAATCCGTAACGCTGACAACCGTTAACAACACCCGCGGCATTTCGATCGCCGACTTGAATAAAAAACTCGGCGAGGTCGGCTACCAGATTTCCAACGGTTACGGCGACTTGAAGGAAAAAACCTTCCGTATCGCCCACATGGCCGACCGGACGGTTGCCGAATTGAAAACCCTGCTGAATCTCATTGATGAGACGATTGTAAAAATGTAGGATTCAAAGAAAGGAGTCAATATGAAAATATTAATTGCCGACGGATTAGATCAAAACGGTCAGAATATTTTAAAAGAAGCCGGCCACGAATTGGTGGTCAAACATTATGAATTGGACGAACTGGTTAAAGCTATCGCGGATTACGAGGGCATCATTGTGCGCTCGGCTACGAAAGTCACGCAGGCGGTTATCGACGCCGGTAAAAACCTGAAACTGATCGCCCGCGCCGGGACGGGAATCGACAATATTGAACATCAGTACGCCCGCTCGAAAGGTATCGCCGTGCTGAACGCGCCGGGCGCTAATTCACACTCGGTGGCCGAGCTGGTTTTCGCGCATCTGCTGGCTTTAGCGCGTTCGCTGAATCTGACCAAGGCCTCCCTGAGTGAAGGGCGCTGGGAGAAAAAAGCCTTCGGCAACGGCATCGAACTGGCCGGTAAGACCCTCGGCATCGTTGGTTATGGACGGATCGGGAAAATCGTCGCGCGCTTAGCGACCGCCTGGGGAATGAGCGTTATCGTTTACGATGTCGTCGATGTAAAGCCCGAAGCCGGCATTAAGCAGGTCAGCCTGGAAGTTCTTCTGAAGTCGGCGGACTTTATTACTCTGCATACCCCGAAAGCCAGTCAGCCGCTCATTACCGAGAAAGAAATCGGGATGATGAAAAAAGGCGTTTACATAGTCAATTGTGCCCGCGGCAATGCCATCGATGAAAAAGCTTTGCTGGCCGGATTGAATTCCGGGCAGGTCGGCGGCGCCGGTCTGGATGTTTACAGTGAAGAACCGCCCAAAGACCTGGAACTCGTCAAACATCCGCGCGTCTCCTGTTCGCCGCATATCGGCGCCAGCACCATCGAAGCTCAGGAGCGCGTCGGTATTGAGATTGCCAACCGTGTTGTCGAGCATATTAAATCTCTGTAGGAATCCTAATGGTAAAAATTAAAGCTTTTCACGGTATCCGGCCGGTCAGAGAACTGGCTCCGAAAATCGCCGCCCTGCCGTATGACGTTCTTAATTCCGAGGAAGCCCGCAATCTGGCGGCTGACGATCCGTATTCCTTCCTGCACGTCAGCAAAGCCGAAATAGATTTACCGCCGGATCTCGATCCGTACGATGAAAAAGTCTATCTGAAAGCCCGCGCGAATCTGGAAGCCATGCTGACTAATGGCTGGCTTTTCAAAGACCAAACCGAAATGCTCTATATCTATCGCCAGATCATGAACGGTCACAGTCAGTACGGCCTGGTAGCCACGGCTTATGTCAACGATTATCTCGAAGGGCGCATCAAGATTCATGAACTGACCCGTGAAGCTAAAGAGCGCGATCGCATGAATCATGTCGATTACACCAATGCCAATACCGGTCCGGTTTTCCTGACGTATCCCGCCAGGCCGGTAATCGATGCGCTTATTAAGAAAATCGTCGCGGAAAATCCGCCGGAATACGATTTCACGGCCGTGGACGGGATTCAACATACGCTCTGGCTGATCGAAGATCCGGAAACGATCATCAAGTTGGTCAATCACTTCGGACAAATCCCGCATTGTTACGTAGCCGACGGGCATCATCGCGCCAAGTCGGCGGCTTTGGTCGGGAAAGTGCGTCGTGAAAAGAATCCGCATCACACCGGCCACGAAGAATACAATTGGTTTCTGGCGGTTTTCTTCCCGCACGATCAGTTGCGGATTCTGGATTATAACCGGGTCGTAAAAGATTTGAACGGTTTGACGGTCGATGAATTCATTGCGAAAGTTACCGAAAAATTCGTATTGAGTCCGGCCTGCTGTGCCGAATGTGCCAAGCCGACCGAACCCAATCATTTTGGGATGTATTTGAATCATCAATGGCATATCCTGAGCGCCAAGCCCGGCACTTTCAAGACCGACGATCCGGTCGAAAGTCTGGATGTTTCCATTTTGCAGAATAATCTGCTAAGTCCGTTGCTGGGGATCGGCGATCCGCGCAAAGACGAACGCATCGACTTCGTCGGCGGCATTCGCGGACTGCGTGAACTCGAGAAACGCGTCGATTCCGGCGAAATGGCGGTGGCTTTCGCGCTCTGCCCGACTTCGGTTGAGCAGTTGATGGCGATTGCCGATGCCGGTAAAATCATGCCGCCCAAGTCCACCTGGTTCGAACCGAAACTGCGCAGCGGACTGGTAGTGCATTCGCTGGATTAGGCCAAAATCCATAAATATTAATTACTCGTCCCGGCACCGGAGTGTCGGGACGATTTGTTTGGGAATCACGGTTGCGGTTGTAAATTTGACTGTTCTTTTACTTTATTATCAACCTGAGAGTTCTGGCCAGAGTAATACAATGATTTTCACCATCTGAAAAATAATGAAACTCTGTGTTCTCTGCGCTCTCTGCGGTGAAAAAATATTTGGAGTCAAGATGAAGAAATCCACTTTTGATTATGGTATGTTCCTTTTCGTCATGCTGGCGGGCGTGTCCGGATTGTTCGGGCAGAAGAAACAATTTTATGAAATGTCCAACGTGGAGATTGACCAATTTTTGACCACCGTCAGCGCTCAAAACCTGACGATCACCGAGCGGATTGCGCTTTACTCCGAAAAATTCCTCGGTATGCCGTACAATCTGAAATGTGCCGGCGACGGTCCCTACGCGCTTTACGAAGACTGGCCGTTAGTCAATTTTCGCGAAACCAATTGCATGGTCTTTTGCGAACATGTTCTGGCGCTGTCAATCTCGGACAGCTGGGACAATTTCTTCAACAATCTCCAGCAGATTCGCTACAAGGACGGCATTATCGGTATGCGCTCCCGTAATCATTACACCATGGTCGACTGGCTGCCGGAAAACAGTTGGCTGCTCGAACACGTTTCGCGCCAGGTCGGCGGCGAATCCACCCACCAATTCACCCGAACGATTTCGCACCGCAAATTCTTCGAAGGCAAAGGCATTACCGATTTGCGTTATGTACAACCCGACCGCACCGTGACCCTGGATTATGTCCCGAAGGAAGCCCTGGCGAAAGCCGAAAAGAACATTCGCAACGGCGACATCCTGGCGTTGATTTTCGCTAATAAAACCGATATTTTCTCGGCGCATATGCTGATGGCGATCGTCAGGAACGGCAAATTATTTATCCGCGAATCGTCCAGCAGCAAGATGACGACTTTCGATACGCTTTACCAGGAATGGGTAAAATCCATTCAGACGAAAGACCGCTACGCCGGGTTGTGCTTTATGCGGGTGCGCGAGGAACTGAATACACCCGGCCGTATCATTCTGCCGTGGGAAATCGCCGGCCTGAAGAAAAGCGAATAAATTCCGGCATTGTCCGGTCAAAGATCAGGCTTTGACTGGCAGATGCCGGGGTCAATAATGGTCAATTCAAAACGCGGATTGCATTGCCAGCGTCAATGCGCGCAACCGGCAGGATGCGGATTCTTTCCTCGCTCTGCTCCGAAACGCGCCGATATTATCGGAGTACTCCTTGTTTATTTGGGGCTATCCCGTCTGCGATCATTTATATTGCGACGCGATTAGTTTTTTATCCATTTCAATTTTTCATATTATAAAATACGGTATTATACAATCTTCCGTGCATTTAGGGGCTGTTATCGGCTGCGAGTGGGATACGTTTATTCATCGTATTTTGAACTATCGTCATAATAATCATTCGTTAATGTTATCGAGAGTATTGCTCTTGGATTGTTTCTTACGCGTATGGTCATATATGATTTTTCCGTAAAGTCTATTCGATATTCCCTAAAACCTTCCTCTCTTTTTGACCGATTCAATTTAATACCTGGTTCAAGGCAATCTAATAATTCATTGATATTTGAATTACCTGTAACCTCTACTGAATTGAAATATAATTTACCTTTAAAAACAAAACCGTACCGAGCATATTCTGTTTCTTCGTCCACCAAAGGAATTGTCATCCATCCCACACGAAATTTATCTTTACCTGTGAACATTTCAGTTACACGTAAAATAACTCCAGGTTTTTTAAAATATACATAGCCATAGTCTTTAAATTCAGCGTCATTGTCCCAATCTAAATAAGCACTAAGTATTGCTAAATCCCATACATTATGATAACTATATGCGTATTTATTTTGAATGTATATTCCTTCCTCTGTAATCTTGATAGTAATATTCTCTGGGGCTTGTGCAGATATTCCGGAAGTAATAGAACACAAAAGCAAAAAGTAAAATACGGTTTTTGGAATAAAACAATGTTTCATCTTCACACCTCCCAAAATTTAATATGATAATCCCAGCCCTTGCCCATAAATGTATTTTTCACGCAACAATATTGCGTATAATGGTTTAAATGTCCATCTTTTATTCGTGATAACCTGAGAATCAATGAACTTTGCGCGGGGTGTTACCGGAAGTCGAAGATTGTCTATTGCTACAGTCAAATTCACTATTTGGTTTCTTTAATAAAACATTCCGCTTTTCTCGCTTACCAGAAGGCAGATTAATTGTAAGCAGAAATTATATTTTAGTCAAGAATTATTTAGGTGACGGCTAACGGGTGACGAGTGACGGGTGACGAGTGAATTCGTAACTCGTAAAGCGTTCTGAAGGTCACAAAGGACTCCCACGGAGAACTCCTGCCGGAGTGAGGTGTGATAGAAAGTCTATCGTTCTGAACTTTAAATAAAAACAAAAAAATCTGTAACCTTTGCCGTAAATTGGCCTCTGAGATATGAACTACGATAAAGGAATGGATATTATGAGAAAAATACAACTTGTTAAAATGGTTTTACCGGCGATTTTCACCGGCATTCTGAATAATTGTACTCCGGCTTACAGGCAAGAGAGCCAAAACCCAATCGCAATCGTTCAATCCAATCTCGATGCTCAGGGTACCACGCTGAGTCTGGAATTTCAGAAAGGCCCGGCGCATAATCACCCATCTTTGGCGATCTGGCTGGAAGATTTAAACGGTAATTTTATCCAAACCTTGTTCGTCACGAAATACGTTGCCACCGGGATTTACGGACACGGCGAACTCGAGTCCGGACGGTGGAAGCCGGAGCCAGGCCGGGCTGTTCGTCCGGCGACTTTGCCCTATTGGTCGCATAAACGCGGCCAGCATACCGGGAAAATTCCGGATTTGCCATCGCCGGAGAATCCCGTGCCGGACGCCATCAGCGGCGCAACCCCTTCCGCCGATTTTATATTGCAAACCAAATCCGACCAAGTTCTGCCGCGCCGTTTTCGGGTTCTGCTCGAAATCAATCAGGCCTGGGATTCCAATCGCTACTGGACGAATAATAAATATCCGGGCGATAACGATTATCTGACTTCGCTTCAGCCGGCGCTGGTGTATGCCGTGACAATAGACTTGGACAGCGGAATGACCGAATATCATCTTAATCCGGTCGGGCATAGTCATTATTCCGGGAAGAATGGTCTGCTTTACACCGATTTGAGCACCTTCACGACCGCTTTGCAGATTGCCGAAAAAATCGTTGTCCGGGTGGAAAGGCAGGTGCCTCAATGAAGCGCAATCTCATTTTTATTGTATTTATTTTAGCGCTGTCGGTCGGTCTTTTTGCGCAGAACGGGGTCATCCGCGGGCGGGTTTACGATCAGAAAAACAACGAGCCGATGCCGTTTGTCAATGTCATTGTCGTCGGCCAAAGTATCGGCGCGGCGACGGATTTGGACGGTAATTTTCTGATAAACGGCGTCACGCCGGGATTCTATACCTTAATGGCGTCATTCATCGGCTACAAGATTGCTTATTCGTCGGAAATCCAGGTCAACAACGCCAAATCCGCATTCGTTGAAATCGGCATGGAACAACAGGCTATCGAATTTCAGCAGGTGGAAGTGCGCCCGACCGAATTTCTGAAGAAGATAGACGCGCCGATCTCGGTTCAGAAAATCGTGCTTTCCGATATTGAAAAAGCCCCCGGCGCGAACCGCGACATTTCCAAGGTGATCCAATCCTTTCCGGGAGTCGGTTCGACGGTTTCCTTTCGCAATGACGTGATCGTGCGCGGCGGCGGACCGAACGAAAGCCGCTTTTATCTCGACGGCATCGAGATTCCCAATCTGAATCACTTCGCGACCCAGGGCTCCTCGGGCGGCACGAACGGCATTTTAAACGCCGATTTCATCGAGACGGTCGATTTCTATTCCGGCGCTTTTCCGGCCAGTCGCGGCAATGCGCTCAGCGGCGTTTTCGATTTTAAGCAAAAGTCCGGCAACAAGGAGCGCACCAATCACCGCGCCGTGCTGGGCGCTTCGGAAATGGCTTACACCGTCGACGGGCCGATCGGCGAAAAAACCACCTATCTTTTTTCGGCGCGCCGCTCTTATTTGAAGTTCCTGTTCGACGTTATCGGGTTGCCGTTTCTGCCGACTTTCAATGATTATCAGTTTAAATCCGAGACGGTCTTCGATCCGCGCAACCGCCTGGTTATCCTCAGTCTCGGAGCTCTCGATCAGAACCGCCTGAATCTCGGCATTACGAATCCGGACGAGCAACAGCAATATATCCTGAATTATTTACCGGAAAGCGATCAGTGGAATTACATGATCGGCGCCGCCTATACCCATTTCCGCGGCAAGAGCTTTCAGACCTATGTCCTCAGCCGCAACATGCTGAATAACGAATCCTATAAATACGCCAACAATGACGACGGCGCCGAATCCAACAAAATTCAGGATTACGTCTCGCAGGAAATCGAAAATAAATTCCGCTTCGAAAACACCTGGCGCGATCAGGGCATCAAAATCAACTACGGTCTAAATCTCGAACTGGCCAAGTATAATAATTCGACTTATCAGAAACTCTTCGTAGCCGATTCGCTTTTTATCAAAGACTACTCCTCGGATTTAAAATTCTGGAAATACGGCGTATTCGGCCAGATCAGCAAACCGTTTCTCAAGGATCGGCTGACCCTTTCGCTGGGAGTGCGCGCCGATGCCAATAATTATTCGGAAAGCATGGCGAATCCCCTGCAGCAACTTTCGCCGCGCTTTTCGGCATCCTATATCCTGACGCCCAGTTTTAATCTGAATTTCAATACCGGACGCTATTATCAATTGCCGTCCTATACGACGCTCGGCTATCGCGATGCGGCCGGGACTCTGGTCAACAAGTCCAACGATCTGCGTTATATTTCGTCGGATCATATCATTGGCGGGATCGAATATATCTCCGGCGTCGACACCCGTCTGGCGGCGGAATTGTTCTATAAAAGCTACCGGAATTATCCGTTTTCGGTGACCGACTCCATCAGCATCGCCAACAAGGGCAGCGATTTCGGCACGATCGGTGATGAAGAGGTTGTTTCAACCAGCGCAGGCCGTTCATATGGATTTGAATTCTCCGGGCGCTACCGAATTTTCGGCAATGTCACCGGCATTTTCTCATATACGTTCGTGCGTAGTGAGTTCAAGGATAGAGCGGGTGATTATATTCCCAGCTCCTGGGACAGTCGGCATATCCTGACCATGACCGCATCCAAGCAATTCAACGGCAATTGGCAGGCGGGCGCCAAATGGCGGTTCGTCGGTGGATTACCGTACACGCCCTATGACCTGGAAAAATCCGCACTGGTCGTAGCCTGGGCTACACAAGGCCGGCCGTTCCTGGATTATACGCTTTTCAATCGTGAGCGTCTGGGCAATTTCTTCCAGCTGGATGTCCGGGTGGACAAATCCTTCGATTTCGAGCGCTGGTCGCTCCTGGTTTATCTCGATGTTCAAAATGTGTTCAACAGCCAGGCGGAACAGCCGGATATAGTCCTGCCGGTCTATGATGCCAGCGGCAATCCGGTTATCCTTAATCCGGGCGCGGCGCCTGCCGATCAGCGCTACGACCTGAGGAACATCGCGAATGCTACCGGCACGATCCTGCCTAGTATCGGGATTACCGTGGATTTTTAACCACGAATGAACGCGAATAAGACCGCGAATAAACGCGAAGTTATGAAATAGTAGGAGCTGATTCCCGTGTAACGGGATCGCTGTCAGGTTTTGCTCCTTTGAGATCTCGGATCAAACCATCTTTATTCAAATTCGTTCAGAAATCTGTCCCAGAATTTTATCTTTTCATCGTTAGGAATACCATTGCGGTTTTCCCGATCATATTCCCACCTGGGTGGATTATTGATGATATATCGTTTGATTTTATTCAATTCCTGTTCGTTGCGGATAATGTGTTCGTAGTAATTGCGTTGCCAATGAGGGTTGCCGGGCGTTTTCAGTAAAAGATTAATCTGTTTGGTTGTGGCCGATTTGAACGATGCGATAATTGTGCCTAATGATTTAGGTTTTGCACCATGTATTTTCGTTTTGTATGAACGTAGGGGCGAGGCATGCTTCGCCCCTACCATATCATCCGTTATCACGATAATTCCATGCACATGATTCGGCATGATCACGAATTGATCCAATGTAACATTCGAAAAATGATTCGGAATTTCCAACCAGTATTTTCTGGCAATTTCAGCGACGTCGTTCTGGTGCATCACACCATCAATTATTTCGCCGAATAATGGTTGTTTGTTTCTTGTACAGACCGTCACAAAATACGCACCCCGCCGGGAATAATCATAATCCTTCAGCCGAATCGAACGCCGGTGGTGATTTTTATAATGGTTATCGGGGCTCAAAATTTTGAGTCCCTATGGATGTTAAACATTCTGCTAATCATATTCGCTATCGTCGGGTTTGAGAACCTGATTGAGTAAATTTGTTAATCATGGTGTACCCTGCACGACAACGTACACCTGCGAGCTGACTTCCGTCGGAAGGAATATCTTTCCGGTAGAAGTCTTGATCATCCTGTGTTGGTTGCCAAAATGAGCATCGTCATCCGGCAAACCCGGCATCACGATCTTCTGGAAATCAGTCCCATTCCAGTGATAAAAATTATAACGCGTTCCAAATATCCAGTAATCATTCGGTGAATAGAGATTGATCCGTAAAGCGGTTCTACCCATGCTCCTTAAGGGTAATCCCAGTTGCGAAAGGTTTGTTATGGAATAACTCAGGGATTGACCTTCAGCTTCCAACAGAAAAGATTCCCATCCGATTAAATACAATTTCAAGGAATCATTATAGGAACAACGCGATACGGCTAAATCATACATACTATTGTCGGTACCATATAACTTTACTGCTGTACCGGTAGTATCTTGTCCATCGTAGAGTTTTATCCATTGATTATAATAACACTTCCAGTATTGTTGATAGATTACTCCTGTGATTGTGGGAAGCTGAGAAATTGCGTACATTTCATTTTTAGAGACGCCAACTATATTTGTAAAATGAAACCCTGTCGGCGCCTTGGAATACACCCACTCTGCCTTATAGCCATCTTTGGTATAGACCATGCCATTGTCTCCCGCCGCGATAAAGAAGCCCTTGCCGTCCGTCCAGACACTGCGCAGTTCGCCCTCGGTATCGAATTGATATGCATTCCATTTCTTTGTGCGGTTATCGAATTCTCCGATTGCAGGTTTGGGAGGTGTCCAGGACCAATTACCTACGGATACCATAAAATGATCATCGCCAGTTACATCATTAGCTACATGACCAACTTCTGCATCTGTTCCATAGATATTAGTATCCCACTGTGTTCCGTTCCAGTGTTTACCAACAAATATTCGCCAAGGAGCCTGACCTTCGCCGATGTATCCCATCACATAGGCGTCATTGTCAGCGAAGGCATGCACGCCACCCAGAAAAGAGGGCCAATACGCCACCGTATCCACCCGCCAGGTGAAAGTGCGGTTGCCCGCAGGGTATTCGCAGGTGGTCGGCTGAGGTTCGGGATCGTCCGGACAGGCAAGAAAGAATATTGAAAAGGAGGTAAAAATCGTAATAAAAAAAATATTTAAGGTCGTTTTCATCCCCAGTTTAGTAATTGCTCTTGTTTTGTCAAATCCCCGGTTTGAAACAACAAATTGAGTTTAACCATTCTAATTGCGAAAATCAATTATTAATTGCCTTGCGAATTAACATCCCTGAGGATTTCCGGTGGAACGAATCAGAACACGAATCAAAGATTGTAACACATAAAACTTTCAGGAGGTCGGTTTGACAAATTGAATAAACGAAATAAATATTTCTCAGACCTTCTGAAAGTTTCACCCGGAGATATTTATCACATTCTTCAGAATATTTTCGATTGAGTGACCGATTATCTTGGCACTTTGACGGCTGTAGCCGCCTGATAATAGCATCAAAATCGGCACCTGCTGGTCAAAGGCTGCTCTGAAAACCAATTCATCTCTTTGGATTATGCCTGCTTCGGAAATCTTTAGACGTCCCAGCGGATCTTTCTGAAAAATATCCGTTCCGGCATTGTAAATAATCAAACCAGGGTGCTCAAATGCAATAATAGACGTTAAGGTATCCGCGAGTAGATTAAGATATTCATCATCCTCTGTATCACTTAAAATTGGAAAGTCATACTTGATATAAGCTTTGGCGGAGCCGTCTCTCGGATATATTTGACAGTTGTAAACATCCATTATCACGATCCGGTTATCATCCTTAAAAATGGATTCATAACCATTACCCTGGTGGGCATCCAGATCGATCACCATTATTTTCAGAGTGCTGTCTTTCTGCCATAATTTCATGGCTGCAATCGGAATATCTGCGTAATATGAAAAACCACTGCCCGCATCCGCTTTAGCATGATGATATCCACCCGACAGATTGATCGCCCATCCATATTGCATGGCCAGTTCTATTCCGAGTATCGTCCCGCCGGTTCCATACTTCATTGGTGTCAGCAGGTGCTTCTGTAGCATTTTATTCGGTAGTAATTTTAACAGCGAAACCTGTCCGATTCTTGCGATCACTGATGATTTCTTTAACGATGCCAGGTAGGCTTCCGTATGAACTGTCCGGAGATCGCTTTCGCTGACCATTTCAGGACAATAAAAACGGTCGCTTTCAATTTCACAGCTGTTTTTAAGGTATTTATAGACTTTCTTATATTTTTCGGTATCGAATGGGTGTACTTTCTGGATTCCAAACAGGTGGATATTATATTTCGGTGAATAGATGATCGGTAATTTGGTTTGGGCTGTTGCGTTGGCGATCAACAGAAGAATAAAGGTGAAAATAACAGATATACGGAATTGCAATTTTACCTTATCAGAACAGGAAGCCAGCCTTGAAGTACAGCACAGAATGTTTGTCACCTGGTTGATAGATGCTTTTATCGCCCCGACTGAGAATCAAACTGAACGGACCGACGGGGGAAAGGTACTTGACACCGGCACCATAGCCCAGCAGATTCTGAGTGCTATAATCCGGTGCCAAAAATTTGTTACGGAATCCGAGGGCGACATTTCCGATACCCAGTACCTGAAAATTGCGAAGTAGCTCGAAGGCGTAATCACCGCGCAGCACAGTTACCTGTGTAGCTACCATCTGGTCGTATTCGAGACCCACGAAAGTCTCGGGTCCTCCAAGGTACACGAACCGGTTGGTTGAGCCATTCCACATATTGGCGTTACCGAAATAGCCGCCCAGGTGAAATGTATGCTGACGGAAAGATCCGTAAATATTGCCGGTAAATTCAAAACGCGTATAATTGGCGTGCTGGCCTATCTGGTCAATCGTGCGTTCGTAACCGGCATGCACCAGAACGCCTTTCCGGGGAGAAAAGGCATTGTCCAGGAGATCGATATTGGTCGACAAATGGATTTTGTAGATTTCATCCTGCCAGTCGAAATATTTCAGACCTTCTTCGGGAGCGATGTCCGGCTTGATATTGACTATCTCGTAATCCAGTTCGGTTTCGATATTCCAGTAATTCTTATAGAGAAATCCCCAGCCCAAACCCAGCAGGGCGGAACGATCGATATAAGAGGCGATCTTATTGCCGTTAAGACTGTAAACATAAGTCGGAATTTCGCGATAGATTCCGTTCAGGAAGGGATAGAATGGCATTTTGAAGCGGCGGGAGGGATACAGGGCTTTTAATCTGAACTGATCCGGGCCGAGGAACTGCCATTCGGCGTCCACCCGCAGACCGGGAATGTAAGAACTGGTTGTCTGGAAGTTGAGCGCGGCCACGAGATCATGGTAATTATCGTAACGCAGGCCGATGCGCAATTTCTGCGGGGTGTGTTCGGTGACGGTCAGGATCAGGTTAACCCGGTTGATTCCGGCTGGTTCGGTCAGGTAATTGACATTCTTGAAATAGCCCAACCCGTACAAATAATTGATCTGGGATTCGATGCGGTTCATCGAGAAGATTTCGCCCGGTGCGATTCCCAGACTGCGCAGAATGAAGTCATCGCTGAGCTGTTCGTTACCACAGACGGTTATATCCTGGATGATGGCATGCACTTCTTCAACTAAATTTAGCCGGATCTCGACACTGGAATCGGTCAGAATTTCCACACTCGGGCGGATGCGGTTGTAATCGCCGGTGGCTTTCAGACGCGCCAGTCCGGCGGCCAGGGTGTCCGGATGATAGAGATCGCCCTCCTCGATTCCCAGGATTGACACTATGGCTGTTTTCGGGATGGTCTGATTGCCGTGCACGGATATGCCGGCAATCCGGCTGTGTGGTGGGATCGTGGGTGCGGTTTGTGCCTCCGGATTGCCGCGGGTGAGGTTGTACCTATGTTTCAGGGCGATCAGCTCGGTGCGTTTGGTTCGAGCCGCCGCGATGCCGGAGTCTATGATCTTTAAAACTTTAGCATTGGTAAAATCGGTCGGGTTGAGACGGTCGAGCTGGCAGACGATCAGCAAATCGGCGTCCTTGGATTCAAAATCGAGTTTATTTTCCCTGAATATGTTAAAAGTCTGCGCCAGTATGTCAATGGTCGTACGCAACTCTTCTTTAGATTTGAAAGGGTTGCGCACCATAGCGGCGATCACGATATCGGCGCCCATGTCGCGCACCGCGCTGACCGGCAGATTGTTGAGCAGACCACCATCGACCAAGAGCGAATCGCCCCAATCAACCGGGCTGAAGACGCTGGGTACTGCCATTGTCGCCCGCATAGCCACCGGCAGAGAGCCGCGTTTAAGAACCACTTCAGAGCCGGTGGTCAGATCGACGGCAATGCAACGGAAGGGTATCATCAAACTATCGAAATTATCTACCGTCAGATATGGCAGGACCAGCCGGGTCATGTATAGTGTTATCTTCTGACCGGCAATGACGCCGCCTTTGTCGACCGGACGGAAGTCGCGGATGCCGAGCTCGAACTGATACTTGTCGGCATCCTGTTTCTGGAAGTATGGCAGCACCTGGCGAGCGGGTGCGTCAATAAACATGTCCGACCAGTCCGTTTCCCGCGCGATCTGTTCGATCTCATTGCCGCTGAAGCCGACGGCATAAAGCGCGCTGACGATGCCGCCCATACTGGTGCCGGCGATGTAATCGATGGGAATATCTAATGAGTCAAGCAGTTTTAAAGTGCCAATGTGCGCAAAGCCCATGGCGCCTCCGCCGCTGAGTGCCAGACCGATTTTCGGGCGGGATGTAACCTCGGAAAACAAACTTTGCCCGCTCAGCAGAAATGCCAGAAACAGGTAAGTAACTCTCATCGCCGCGCGATTCAATTCCGTAATTTTAAGTATCGATTTCTTGAATGGTGTTATAATTCTCAGCAGCTGTTACTTGACCTTCTCGAGTTTTTGCAATGTTTTGGTGGCTTTAGCCGACGCTTTGGTATCCGGGTAATTCGTAATGATCATATTCAGGATTTCGATGGCTTTCTGATTATCTTTCAGTTTGTTTTGATAAATATCAGCGACTTTTTCGAGGGCCGCAGTGGCTTTCTCGGATTGCGGATACTTCTGAAATATGCTCATAAATACTTCAACGGCCTGTTCGTAGCGGGTTTTATCGAAATATAATTGAGCGGCAGCCGCCAGAGCTTCCTGAGCATCGGGGGTATTTGGATAGCGTTCATCGATCGACTTATAGGTGCGGACGGCTTCTTCAATCATATTCATTTTTTCCGCCTGAAGGGCCGCCTTGCGCATCAGGGCTGGAACAGCCTGCGGGGATTGCGGATGTCTATTGGCGAAAATCTGGTATTCCTGGGAGGCTTGTTCCCAGTTATTCAGATTTTCATCGTAGATTTTGGCAATGCGGAATTGTGCATTTTCGGCTAAGGAATCATTCGGAAAACGTTTTATCAGGTCGGAGAAAGTCGCTACGGCATTGGTAAATTCGGTGAATTGC
Source organism: uncultured bacterium (assembly GCA_964576275.1). GTDB lineage: Bacteria > Fidelibacterota > UBA2242 > UBA2242 > UBA2242 > JAGNGI01. Next base: position 118,687 of record CAZNUN010000004.1, read on the forward strand.
TCCTGCTGGATGACGCCGCTGGCGTGCAGTGCGCCGATATAATAGGCACTCTCTGGATACAAGATCATGATTTTCTGGTAAAACAGGAATGCACTGTGGGGCTGATTGTTGTTCAGCAAAGATTTGGCGATCCAGAGACTGGCGTCGGGAGCATACTTCGAATCGGGATATAGGGCCAGAAAACGGCGGGCTTCTGGGATAAAGGCGTTGCGCACACTCAGATCCGGCAAGTCTTTCAGCACTTCGACATAGCGGAAATAGCGTACGTCTGGGCGTGGCAGCAGCGGAGCATTACTGACCAGTTCCCCCAGAATGTTACTATAGGGTTTGAAATATTTTTCATTCTGGAAAATCAGGCTGCGGACGGTCTTGATCTCTTCATAAAGTGGTGATTCCGGGAATAGATACAGGAATTTGAGGATATTGCGCTCGGCGCTAACCCAATCGTTTTCCCGGATATTCAGCTGAATGATGAAATCGAGGACTGAATCGGTGCGGGCGTCCGGAAAGTATTTTTCGTAATAGAAATTTAGCTCCTCGATCTGGAAAGGCGCAATATCTTCGACCGCAGAGGCGATTTTCAGGAAACTGGTCTTGCGCCGGGGAGTATCCATCTTGAGCATTTTTTCATATTCGAAGAAGCGGGCTTCTAGCTGCGGGTCGTAACCCCTTACCCCGGATTCCGGCAGTGGTTTTTGGGCAGGCTGTTTTGCGAGACTTTCTTTCAGAGTTTGATTAATTTCCGCCAGACGGTCGCGCTCGGTCTGCAGGGTTTCGATTTTGGTTGTGTAGACGGATTCCAGCGAATCGAACTCCTGCTGAAACCGCTCGTCGTAAAGTAGTCGCAGCGAGTCGGCGATGAATTGACGTAAGGTGCTGATGTCGCCCAAAGCGTCCTGTTCGATCATCTGTTGGAATTCATGTTCCGCGCGGCCGGAGACCTTATCGATATCCTGATCGTCCTGAGCCAGACCGAAACTCAGGCCTAACAGACCAAGGCCAACCCATTGTCCAAATAGAATTTTCTGCGGTAATTTCATCGTGTCCTCACATTTTTTTTCGGTAAAAAACCAAGCCAGCTAAATATGAGTAATTTTCTTTAAAAATCCAACGCTTGTGATGGAGTGTTTTATTGATTGCGGTGCGGATGCCGGCGGTTTTTCTGCCGCAAGCTATTTCCTGAATAATTATTATTGGCCGCCAAAGATTCGTTTCAGAAAAAATGCTTTCGATTTTTAAGACAGAAATACTATTTTAGGTAAAAATGATTGAAAGGATAAATATGCAATACCGACTTCCGGAACCATTGAAAAAGGGTGACACAATCGGCGTGATCGCTCCCGCCAGCGCCGCCAAACGTAAAACCACCGCAGCAGGGCTGGCCTATCTGCGTGAACGCGGATATAATATTAAAACCGCCCCGAATCTGAATCGCGGTAAATTTTTCCTGGCCGGGCCGGATTCGGTCCGCCTGAAATATCTCGAACAATTCCTGACCGATCCGGAAGTCGATGGCATTATCTGTGTGCGCGGCGGCTACGGGCTGATCCGCATTGTCGGACAAGTGAATTACGAGCGTCTGAAAAAGGTCAAACCGAAAGTGTTCGTCGGTTACTCCGATATTACCGCCGTGCAGATGGCATTGGCGGCCAGACTCGGCTGGGTGACTTACAGCGGGCCGATGGTGTCATCCGAAATGGGGCAGTCGATTAGTCCCTTCAGCGAAGAATGGCTCTGGCGTATGGTCGAGGGACATCCTTATCCGGTCGAATTAATCAATCCTGAGGATCAGCCCCTGAAAGGGTTTCGTCCCGGGAATGCCGAGGGCGTCCTGATCGGCGGCTGCATGTCGCTCCTGACACCGCTATTAGGAACAAGTCTGATGCCGGATTTAAAAGGTGCCATTCTTGTAATTGAGGATATCGGTGAGAAGACCTATCATCTCGATAAACATTTGCAGATCATGCGCCTGCATGGCGTGTTCGATCAGATTGCCGGATTGATCGTGGGACAGTTCACCGACTGCTTGCCGAAAAATCCCCGGCGCTCCTTTACTCTGGAAGACTATTTAAACGGTGTGTTGAAGGGTTATGATTTCCCAGTGGTTACCAATCTGGCCTATGGTCATCTTAAACGGCGGTTCACTCTGCCAATTGGTCTGCGTGTGCGTCTGAGCACTGATCCCGTCGGTGTCACTCTGCTAGGGTGCTGATCCGGATTGTCGTTGACGGCTGGAAATGTAAATAAATTTTTGCATCTGTAGCAAAATTAATGCGGCAGAAATCAATTTAATTAATTAAGTTTATGGGGTTGTTTTTCTCATTAGATTAAAAATGGAGAGACTTCTTGAACAAATTGTCTGAAGTTAGTATCAATCCCGATTGGTGTAAATCCTGCGGGATTTGTGTCAAATTTTGTCCGCGGGGTGTTCTGGAAATGGGAACATTCACGGCTTTTGTAGCCCATCCTGAAAAGTGCATCGGGTGTAAAATTTGTGAAAACCTCTGCCCCGATTTTGCTATCACGGTAACGGTGTGGGAAAAGGAAGAGGAGGCTACGAAATGACCGAGATCAGACCGAAACCGCGGGTTTACATGATGCAGGGCAACACGGCCTGCGCCGAGGGTGCCATCGCCGCCGGGTGTCGTTTTTTCGCCGGCTATCCGATCACGCCTTCGACTGAAATTGCCGAGGTATTGAGTTATCGTCTGCCACAGATCGGTGGTAATTTTATCCAGATGGAGGATGAGATCGCTTCCATGGGAGCGATTATCGGGGCTTCTTTAGCCGGGGTAAAAGCCATGACAGCTACCAGCGGTCCAGGTTTTTCCCTGATGCAGGAGAATATCGGTTTTGCGGCTATGGCGGAAATCCCGGTTGTGGTGGTTAATGTCCAGCGCGGCGGACCGAGCACCGGCCTGCCGACGCATGTCTCGCAGAGCGACGTAATGCAGGCTCGCTGGGGCACGCATGGCGATCATGGCATCATCGCCTTTTGTCCGTCCACTGTTCGCGAGACTTATGACCTGACCATAAAAGCTTTTAACTGTGCCGAGCGTTACCGTACGCCGGTGCTGATCATGACCGACGAAATCATTGGTCATCTCAACGAAAAAGTCGAACTTCCCGATCCGGCGACGCTCGAGATAATTGAGCGCTGGTGTCCGACCATGCCGCCGGCCGAATACAAACCCTATCAGATGACCGATTCAGATATCCCGCCGATGGCGAATTTCGGCGCCGGCTACCGTTACCATGTCACCGGCCTGGCGCACGACGAAACCGGTTTTCCGACCAACGATCCCGTCAAGATCGAACAGCAGCTGTTGCGGATCAACCGTAAGATTGAACGTTACCGTGACCTGATCGTCGAAACGGAAGAATATGAGACTGCGGACATGGATATTCTGGTGATCGCTTACGGCGCGACCGCGCGCTCGGCCCGGAAAGCCGTCAGTCTGGCGCGCGAATCCGGAATAAAAGCCGGTCTGCTGAAACTAAAAACACTTTGGCCGTTTCCCGATAAAGAAATAGAGGCGTTGTATCCGCTGGTGCGAAAAATTATCGTACCGGAGCTCAATCTGGGTCAGATCGCTCATGAGGTCGAATGGGCCGTGCGACGCGAGAAGCCGGTGGTGCGGGTCAATCGCATTAACGGCGAACCGATTACACCGACCGAAATTCTGACGGCCATTGCCGAATAGAGGAAAAACCTATGAACTATTTACAGTATTTACGCCGGGATAAAATGCCGCACATCTGGTGTGACGGTTGCGGCCATGGCATCGTGCTGAAATCGATCCTGCGCGTCATCGATAAAATCGGTTGGGATAAGAACGATATCGCCCTGGTATCGGGGATTGGTTGTTCGAGTCGCACACCCGGCTACGTTGATTTCAATACGCTGCACACCACTCACGGCCGGGCGCTGGCTTTCGCTACGGGTCTGAAAATCGCTAATCCCAAACTGCATGTGATCGTCGTTTCCGGCGATGGTGACGCCACCGCGATCGGAGGCAACCATTTTATCCATTCCGCCCGGCGCAATCTCGACATCACGATGATCATTTTCAATAATAACATTTATGGAATGACCGGCGGACAGGTTTCGCCGACCACTCCGACCGGCAAACGGGCTTCGACGGCCCCGTATGGCAATCCAGATGCGCCTTTCGATATCAGTCGCTTGGCCGCGGCGGCCGGCGCAACTTATGTTGCCCGCACAACGGTATTTCATTTTGCCCGCATGGATAAATATATCGAGCAGGCGCTGACCCGCAAGGGTTTTACGGTCGTGGAAGCGCTCTCGCCCTGTCCAACCTCTTACGGCCGAATGAACAAGGAAGGCGCCGGCGTCGATATGTTGCTATATCAGAAAGACAATACGGTGACTCTGGAGAAAGCCGCGAATATGCCGGCAGAGGAACTGCAGGGCAAATTGATCGTCGGCGTTTTCGTTGACCGGGAACAAGCCGACTATCAGGAGCATTATCAGGAAGTCGTCAGGAAAGCCTGTGCGGCGGCTAAATAAAGGAGAATTAGAATGGCATTTCGATATGAAATCAGATTGAGCGGCGCTGGCGGACAAGGCTTGATCCTGGTGGGTAAAGTTCTGGCCGAAGCCGCCGCAATATATGACGGGCTTAACGCTACTCAAAGTCAATCCTACGGGCCGGAAGCCCGGGGCGGCGCCAGCCGCAGCGAAGTCATTATCGCCGACGGGGACATTGATTATCCCAAAGCCGAGAACATCGATCTGATGCTCGCACTTACCCAGGAAGCCTGCGATAAATATATTGCCGACCTGAAGCCGAATGGCATTTTACTGGTGGACTCTCAGATGGTCACGAGACTTCCGGCGGGCAAATTCAAAATCGTTTCTCTGCCGATCATCCAATCAGCCGTCGAGCGGCTGGGCAAATTTCTCGTATCGAACATCATTGCTCTCGGTGTGCTGTACAAATTGTCGGGCGTAGTCTCCGAAGACGCCGTCAAGCATGCCATTCGGGCGCGTGTGCCCAAAGGCACCGAAGAGCTGAATCTGAAAGCCTTCCAAACCGGCATTGACCTGGCAGAGGAGTGGCTGAAGGAACATGCCAAATAGGCTCCTTAAAAGGATGGGCGGATGAAATCGGCGATTCATTATTCTCTGACCGATCTGCTCAACCGCGCCGGAGAACTCGGCAACCATCACCAGAAGTATATCCGGAATATCGAGAAAAATTTCGACAGTCTGTTTGCACTGATTGACGCCAAACACCTGACCGATCAGTTTCATTTATTGCGCTTTTCACCTCATCCCGGCCACGAGATGAGGCTGATCGCCGAATCGCTCGCCGACCGCGAAACCCTGCTGGAAATGCTGGGCTGTTACTATTCGATGCAATTCTTGCTGCTGAACTTCAAGGCGCTGGACGTTCTCCAGATGAAGCTTAGCACTTCCACCGATCGGCATGCCATTTTTCAGGCGTTTCTGCAGCGCACCGGGAATGATTTCCGTCTGCTGACAGCCGCCTACATGACGACTCTGCTGGATCTGTTTCTGCCACGGAACAAGCGGCCGGATTTCGTGATCTGCGGAGTCGGTACACGCGTAGATCAGGATGACATTGATCTGGGAATCGTGGACACTGGTCCGCAGGACCGGACAGTTCTGACCAATGCTTTTGGCGCGATGAGTAACGAGATGCTCAAATATGCCTGCTCTTTACATTATCATCTTTCGGAGCATGTCGGGACTCAGGGTTATTCGGCCTCGATTGATGATTATCATTGTCTGCTGGATGAAAAAATTCAGGATTTTGTGCTGATCAGCGAGATGGTCAATGCCGTCCCGATCCTCGGCCGGCGCGAGTTATACGATCAGTTCCGCAATGAAATTCTCGATCGCTACTATTACTCTCCGGGACGCGATAACAAATATCATGAGGGTTTTCTGCGGGGACTGCTAGGCGAGATTCGTGATCTGATGTATAAGGAACCACCCGAAAACCTGCTGAATCCCAAACGGGACGGTTTGCGGATGTTGAAAGCCCTGCTCTTTGCCCTGAAGACCTGGAAGCGCATTGACGCCAATACATCCCTGGAAGTATTGGATATACTTTTGAAAAAAGAACCGGTCCAGCACGAGAGTTATTATCAGGTATTCCAGGCTCTGACCTTTCTGGAATCATTCCGTTTCCTGTATCAGATTTTCATAGTGCAGGAAGAGGAAGTGCATCTCGACAACGAAGACGTTCGCCGGAATTTACAGCGCGTGGCCAATGCCATGGGCTATGAGGATAAAAGTCAGACCCCGGCCACTACTCAGATGTTGACCCATTACTTCGATCATCACAAGTTAGCCCGTCGCGGAGCCGACCGCCTGCTGGACGGCGTCACCGAACATCTGCGGAAGAATACAATCTTCTATTCGATTACGCATGTCAGATCGCATCAATCCGGTCGTACATTGCTACCGGAAAACATTCCGGTCGATTTCATCCGTAAGTCGCGTTTTTTCCAGGGAGTGCGATTCTGGGACGATCTGCTGACCAGTCTCGATAATCCTAATCAGGTTCTGCTGAAACGTTTTCTGGCCGATTTTCAGAAACTGCCCGCCGACCGCCGGGAAGCGCTTATGCGGACTTTCGTTAAATGGGGGGGGCAGTCACCATTTGCCCTGATCTCGCTGTTCAGTATTATTGCCAATCGTCAGCCGAAAGTCGTGGACACAAAATTTTTTCAGGAATTCGTACGGAACTTCATTGATAATCTTGAACCAACCCTGGAAAACATCAGCCGCCTCTGCCAGTCTTTGAATCTAGCGCCTCAGATGATGAACAATTTTCTGTCAATTCTGCCGACCGGATTGCTCCACCAGTTGATCGTTATGCTCGAGAAACCCTACTGGAAGCCGGAGATCGTCGCTCTGCGTAATACCCTGCTGATGTTATGCCGGATTTACTTTAACAACAGTTATTATTTCAAGCGTTTTGTCCAAAGGGTTTTCAATACTTACGCCGAATACATCACTTCGCTTAATAACCAGCCTAAGCTGAATCAGCTGGCGGAAGGACTGTTCAGAAACATTGACAATTTCGATTCGCTCGATGAAAAATTTGCGCGTTTGGGTGATTATTACGATTTTGAGTTTATGCGGGTTGGGATCAGTCTGATCGACGGTGCGCCATTCGAGAAAGTCAACCGCGAATTCACGCATTTTTCTGATAACTATTTGCAAATGCTATTCGAACTCTGTCGCGAACAGGTGGCGTCGGCCGATCCGCAGCGCGAGCCGGAGATGCATGATCTGCTGGCGATTTTCACGGCCGGCGGTCATGCCCGCGGACAGGCTTTCGATGATGATTACGATCTGATCGTGCTGGTCAATTCGGAAGACCCGGAGATTTTGGATTTCTGCGATAAAGTCCTTCAGAAAATGAACAAACGCATTATCCGGCGTTCGATCATTCCGCAGTTTCGCTTCGCTGACCGCTTCCGGCACTTCGTCACGACGTTCGACGATCTGCGCGGTTTGTTCGAAAAACCGGACGAAGACAGTTTTATAGACCAATCGCAACTCCTGGGCGCCCGAATGGTCGTCGGCAGCGCCCACTTCCTGGACGTTTTTCAGCAGGAGATCATCGCGCCTTACATTTTTCGTCGGAAATCTGAATTTATCTGCGCCATGCAGAATGAAATCCGCGCCCGTCACGAATATAGCGCCGCCGCCGAAGTGCCGGATATTAAAGAAGGACGGGGCGGACTGCGCGATTTCGAGAACTTCATTTTTATTCTCAAAGCCCAATTCGAGTGGCCGGAGCCTCTCAATATGACTCTTTATAACCGTATTGCGGAGACAATGGCGGAACCCACGCACCAGTTTGCTAAACTGGTCGATGATTATCATCTGCTGAAGCATATTCGCGATCTGTACCGCCTGATTGTCTCGCACGACGATCATTTACAGCCGGCTCAGATGGAAAACCTGATCAAGCCGCTAAGTCTGTCCCGTGGTCTGGATCTTCAGAATGGCAATGACCTGACTGAGTTAATCCGCTCCACCATGCACGCCAATGCCGAAAGAATCGATGCCCTCAGCGCTCTGGTATCGCTGCCGGAACCGATCCGATAATTAAAACCAAAAACTCACTATTACAGCCGCGATATTTTCTCCTTCATAAAAAACCGCCGGGTTAGTATATTCAAAACCGTGAGGTAACGGACGCAACATTCTATTATTCTGTGGTTCGCGATCCAGTCTGATACGGTTTTTTCTATTCAATTAAAGGCTTTATATGTTCAGAACTAATTTGATGAAAATTTGTGTTGGGCTAGCTCTAGCCGCTGTTGTGGGTTTAGCACAGAGCAATCTGAAAAAGGCCACTTTTATTCCGCACTGGTCACCGCAAGCCCAGTTTGCCGGTTACTATTATGCCTATGAAAATGGAATTTATCGAAAGCACGGCATCGATTTGGAAATCCTGACCGGCGGTCCGAATAACCCGGCTTCGGCTTTATTGGAAAGCGGGGAAGTCGATTTCGCTTCGCTCTGGCTGACTAACGCGATCCAGATGCGGGCGGGCGGGACTCCGGTTCTGCACCTGGGCCAGGTTGTCAATCGCTCCGCCCTGATGCTGGTTGCCAAGAAAACCAGCCGGATCGAAAAACCGGAAGATATGCAGGGACGCAAAGTCGGAATTTGGGGCGGCGATTTTCAGATCCAGCCGATGGCCTTTTTCGAAAAATATGATCTGAAGGTGCGCGTCATCCCCCAGGGCGGTTCGATCAATCTATTTTTGACTGATGCCATTGATGTGACTTCTGCCATGTGGTACAACGAGTACCACACGATTCTAAACTCCGGATTGAATCCCGAAGAGCTGACGACCTTTTTCTTTTCCGATTACGGCCTCAATTTTCCGGAAGAGGGGCTTTACTGTCTGGAAAAGACCTGGGCGCGCGATCCGGAACTTTGCCGGGATTTTATCAGGGCTTCCTATGAAGGCTGGATCGGAGCATTCGATCATCCGGACGAAGCTCTGGAAATTGTCCTGAAATATATGAAAGACGCCAAACTGGCCGCTAACCGGGCGCATCAACGCTGGATGCTAAATCGCATGAAAGACCTGGTTTTCCCCAAAGGTCGGACGCCTAATTTTCAGCCATTGACCGAAAGCGACTATCGTTTTGTAGCCCGGAAATTAGTCGAGAACGGTTCCATAAAAACCATTCCGGATTGTCACCAGTTCTGTCCGGCTGGACATCAGTTAAGCAGCGAAGAATAGGAGGTAATAGATGTTAGAAAGACTTCGCCAGCGCGGACTGACCTTCAAACTGATCGTTTATATTTTCAGCAGTATCGCCATCATTATGACCATCATCCTGGTAGTCAATTATAAATATTCCGAAAAGATGCTCCAAAAAAATATCGAGGAGAGCGCCCGCAACCTGAATCAAAGCATCGTCAACCGGGTGGAAATCATCTTAACCTCGGTGGAGAAATTGCCCCGCGCGGTGGCACATTTAGTCGAGCACGGCCAGTACACTCCGGAGCGCCTCATGAACGTCATTCGTTTACTGGTCGAAAATAATCCCGAAATCTACGGTATGACGATCGCCTTTGAACCCTACGCTTTCGATAAATCACAAAAATTCTTTGCCCCCTATTACTATAAATCCGAAGGCCAGGTCAAATTCACCTGGCTGGGAAGCGAATCTTATGACTACATGTATCTGGACTGGTATCTGATTCCGAAGGAACTCGGACATGAACACTGGAGCGAACCCTATTACGACGAAGGCGGCGGCAACATCATCATGTCGACTTTTTCCGTGCCGATCTATAAAACCATTGACGGACGGCGCCGTTTCATCGGCATCATCACCGCCGACATGTCGCTGGAATGGCTGCAAACCATTGTCAATTCAATTAAAGTCCTGGAAACCGGTTATGGCTTTACGCTTACGACGACTGGACAGTTTATTACCCATCCGTTGCCGGAAGTGATCATGAACGAGACCATCTTCAGCATCGCCGAAGAGCGCAATTATCCCTCCTTGCGCGAAATCGGCCGGCGAATGATCCGGGGCGAAAGCGGCTTTACCAAACCGGACTATAAAAGTCTGAAAGGCGGCAAAGCCAGTTGGATTTCTTATGCTCCGATCCCTATGAACGGGTGGTCGGTCGGCATCGTCTATCCTCTCACCGAATTGCTCAGCGACGTACGGCGTCTGACCATCGCAATGTTGATCATCGGTCTGGGAGGCCTCTCGTTCATTGCTTTTATCATTACCCTGATATCCGACTCGATCACTAAACCTCTGCGCCGCTTAGCCGCCGCTTCCAATGAACTGGCGGCGGGCAATTTTGACGTCGAACTGCCGCATATCGAAAGCAAAGATGAAATCGGGAAGCTCAATCAGTCCTTCATCGCCATGCAGAGCGCTCTGCGTGAAACCATCGAAAAACTCAAGGACGCCAACGAATCCCTCGAGGACTACAGCCGCACATTGGAGGAAAAAGTCGCCCAGCGCACTCACGAACTGAGCGAAAAAAATAAAGAATTGGACGCTTCCTTCCAGAACGTTAAAACCCTGAGCGACATCGGTCAAAAAATCACCTCCACTCTCAACATGGAGCTGATTTTCAATATGGTTTATGAAAATGTCAATCATCTGCTGGATGCCACTACTTTCCTGATCATGATTCACAATGAAAAAGGACAACAGCTCGAATGCCGTCTGGCTATAAAAAAAGGCGAACGTCTGCCGCTCTATATCCAGCCGCTAAACGATAAAAATAAACTGAGCGTCTGGTGCGCTGAACATCGCGAACCGATCTTTATGAACGATGTCGCCAGTGAGTCCACCAAATATGTGACCTTTGAGGAACGGGAGGCGGCGGCAGAAACTATCTCATCAATTATCTACCTCCCGCTGGTAGTCGAGCAACGTCTGCTCGGCGTGATCTCCGTCCAAAGTTACAAGAAAAATGCCTACACCCGCTATCACTTCGACATCCTGCAGAACCTGGCAACTTATACCGCAATCGCTCTGGATAATGCCTTTGCCTATGAAGCCATTAACCGGGCTAATAAGGAACTGAAAGAGGCGCAGGCGCAATTGGTTCAATCCGAGAAGATGGCTTCGCTCGGTCAGCTGACCGCCGGTATCGCGCATGAGATCAAGAATCCGCTTAACTTCGTCAATAATTTCTCGGAGCTGTCAGTTGATCTGACCAAGGAACTCACCGAGGAACTCGACCGCTTCCAGGATAAATTCGAACCCAAGACAATGGATTATTTCCATGAAATACTCGGCGACCTGGAACATAACGTTCGTAAGATTAACGAACATGGCAAACGCGCCGACAGCATCGTGAAAGGCATGCTCCTGCATTCGCGCGGCAAGCCGGGTGAAATGCAGAAAACCGACCTCAACAACCTCGTTCAGGAATATTTGAACTTAGCCTATCACGGCTTCCGCGCGCAGGATTCAACCTTCAATGTCAAACTGGAAACGAACTATGACGCCGCCATCGCACCGATCAACATCGTGCCGCAGAATCTCAGCCGCGTTTTCCTGAACATTATCAACAACGCCTGCTATTCCGTAAATGAGAAAAAGAAAGAACAGGGCGAGAAATTCGCCCCGGTCGTCTCCGTAGTCACCAAAAATCTCGGCGATAAAGTCGAAGTGACCATTCGCGACAATGGCAAAGGCATTCCGCAGGATATCATCGACAAGATCTTCAACCCGTTCTTTACGACCAAACCGACCGGCAAAGGCACCGGACTGGGACTTTCGATGAGTTACGATATCGTCGTACAGGAGCACAAAGGCGAACTAAAAGTCACCTCCGAAGTCGGTGAATGGGCAGAATTTCGTATCACGATTCCGAAAAACCTTGTTTAACTGAGGAGTATTATGATGAAAATAATGATCGTGGACGACGAGACCGACATCGAGCCATTGTTCAAACAACGCTTCCGCCGCGAAATCCGTGACGGAATACTCGAATGCCATTTCTGCTTTTCGGCTGAATGTGCCCTCGAGTACCTGAATTCGGCCCGGGCGACTGACATCGTCCTGATCCTCTCCGACATCAACATGCCCGGCATGAACGGTCTGGAACTCTTACGCATCCTGAAGGAGAAGTATTCGCATTTGACCGTTTTCATGGTCACAGCCTACGACGACGAAGAAAAATATAAGAAAGCCCTCGAATATGGCGCCGACCGGTATCTGACCAAGCCGATCGATTTCGAAAAACTGAAAGCCGAAGTCTTGGATTTTTCTCAAAAGACAAGGAGTGACAATGCCTGAAAAAATTATGGTAGTTGACGACGAGCCGGATCTCGAATCGCTTATTCGTCAGCGTTTCAGAAGACAAATCCGCGACGGCGAATATGATTTCGTTTTCGCTTATAATGGCCTGGAGGCTTTGTCGCGCCTACTGGAATTTCCCGATATTAATCTCATTCTTTCCGATATTAATATGCCGGAAATGGACGGCCTGACCCTGCTTGCCAAAATCAATGAACTGAAGAATCCGGCTTTGAAAACCGTGATCGTCTCGGCATACGGCGATATGGACAATATCCGCACCGCCATGAACCGCGGCGCATTTGACTTTGTCACCAAACCGGTGGACTTTACCGACCTGGAAACCACGATCAATAAAACTATCCGCGAACTTAAAATCCTGCGCCAGGCGCAACAGGAACACGATCAGCTTATCGCTCTGCATCAGGATTTAATCGTTGCCCGTAATATTCAGCAGTCAATCCTGCCGAAAACCTTTCCGCCTTTTCCGGAACGCCACGACTTCGATATCTTCGCCGGGATGAATGCCGCTAAGGAAGTCGGCGGCGATTTCTACGACTTTTTTCTGATTGATAAAGACCGTCTCGGGCTGGTGATCGGCGACGTTTCCGGTAAAGGCGTCCCGGCGGCAATCTTCATGGCGGTCAGCCGCACGTTGCTCAAAGCCACCGCCCTGAAAGGACTGCCGGCCGGTGAATGTCTGGCCAGCGTCAACAATCTGCTCTGCCTGGAAAGTACGGCTTCCATGTTCGTAACGATCTTCTATGGTATTTTCAACACCGCTACCGGCGAACTCGACTACGCCAACGGCGGCCATAATCCGCCCTATCTACTGAAAGCCGACGGCAGTGTTAAAATGCTGGATACCACCAACGGTATAGCGCTTGGCGTGATGGAAGAAATGGATTATAATGTCAAACACACCTTACTGCAACCGGGCGAAGGGCTGTTTCTGTACACCGATGGCGTCACGGAAGCGTTCAATGCCGCCGGCGCAATGTATACCGACCAGCAACTGGCGCAGCTCCTGACCAATCTGAACACCGAACCGATTAAGGAGGTAGTGGAAAAAGTCTTTCAGAGCGTGAATGAATTTTCCACCGGCATTGATCAGTCGGATGACATCACGATTCTGGCCATGCGGCGCACGGCCTGAAAGGTGGTAACGGGTAAATTCGTCAGGCGTAAGGCGTAAAGCGTGATGAGTAACTGTAAACTCTTAAACTCGGAACACGCAACCCGTAACTCGTAACCCGTAACTCACAATAGAAACTGCAATAAACTTTTTGGGGTAGCGTTAAAAATGAATAACCAGGGTAAAGTTGACTTAGGCAAGGTGCAGGAGACCCTGCTTTTGCCCCTGTGGGGACGGGCGGTAGAGACAAAAAAACCGCGGCCGCTGCTAATTGATGAAAAAGCCGTCGGGGTGGTTGAAAATATTGCTTATGACTTCAGTGTAATTGCGAAAAACGTAAGCAAGATTACCCAGGCTTCCTGGGTTGCCCGCAGTATTTTCTTCGATAATAAAATAAAAGCCTTTATTGAATTGTATCCCGCGGCGACTGTTGTGAATATCGGTTGCGGACTGGATACGACCTTCGACCGAGTTGACAACGGGACAATCCAGTGGATTGATTTGGATTTACCTGATGCGATTGCCTTGCGCAGACGGTATAATCCCGAAACCATCCGCAGCCAATTCGTGGCCGCATCAGTCTTCGACACCGAATGGTATGCGCGGATCACGAACCGCGAACATGTATTGCTCCTGATTGCAGGCGTGCTTTATTACTTTGATGAAGCCGGGATTAAACAGCTGTTCCACGATATCCATACGTTTATTCCGGGAACCGAGATCATTTTCGATTACAGTTCAAAACTGGGCGTAAAGATTGCCAATAAAAAGGTCATTGAGGGCGGCGGAATGCATGAATCAGCTTGCCTGAAATGGAGTCTCGAAAATATCTATGACATCGAAAAATGGGACAGCTATATCAGGGTCATTACCAGTATGCCGATGTTCCGGGAATACAAGAAAAACTACCCGTTCCACAGGCGCATCGGGATGAATATTTCCGATCTGCTAAAGGTGATGTCGCTGGCGCATATAAAAATTAACTGAAAAAATATGCCGCAGTTAAGTAAGGGCGGAAAATTCGTTTTTGGTTGGTCAGTAATCAATGCTGACCGGAAGGTTAAATTACCACATCAGACGGTTGATGAATATAAACTCCGGGATCCGGACAAACTGATTGTATTCTCAGGCAGTAAGGCGACCGGCGGATTCTGCGTCTCCACCCCTGATTTTATTATGAACTCACCTCTCCGGGGACTGTTCGGGCAGTATCCCGATCTGTATAATTGTAAAATTCAAGCAGGCGATTTTGTGAAGTATAAAGGACGCTTGTATGGCTGGATTAGTTTAAACGATCATATCATCAAACTGACTCCGTCTATGTTGACGATTCTTGATCTGAAGGTCGGAGACAGATTGCTCTCAATCCGGGGCAGTAACCTCGCCTTTGTGATGGGCGTAAAAGGTCCGCTGATCGAAATGGCCAACCAGACCGACCAAGTAATTGAAATCTTCTGAATTAATAATTTTCATTTAATCTCGTCGGAGAGCATTACTCTTTACAGAATAATGCCCCGGTTCGTAGCGAAATGATGCAGATTCTTCCGCCAATTAAGGAAAATCTTGAGCCCACATCTGGGTCTAACTAATTTAGACAAATAGCTAAAGAAACCAGAATTCGTACCGATAATAGAAAGGAAGGATAATTGGTTCGATTTTTATGATCTGAATCTGAAGAGTAATGCGGCGGATAGGAAGCTACGATATTCTGAAAAGTGCATCGTGAAATGAATAAAGCCTGCGAAAACGAAAAAGAGTACGCCATCCTGACTCAGGCGATCCGGCAGGTGGCCGAAGCGATCGTCGTTACGGATTTACACGATCACATCATCTTTGTGAATAATGCGTTTTTGAATCTCTATGGCTACACCAGAGAAGAACTGATCGGGAAAAATATTCAGTTCCTGTGGTCACAAAACACATTACCTGAAACCCTGATGAATGTACACAGGGCTACTTTAGAGGGAAGCTGGCAGGGTGAACTTATTAACCGGCGGAAAAACGGTGAAGACTTCCCAATTGCACTGTCCACTTCAGTAGTGTACAACGATCAGCATGAACCCGTTGCCCTGATAGGGATTATCAGCGACATAACCAAACAGAAACTGAAAGAACGCGATCGCAAAGTCAGTGAAGAGACAATTAGACGCCAGCAGCGTCTGGAGTCTATTGGAACACTGGCGGGTGGTATTGCCCACGAGATCAACAATCCCTTGACCGGAATTATCAATTATGCGCAGATTATTTATGAACGTTTGTCGGATGAGACACTCAGGGAATTTGCCCGCGGAATTATCGATGAAGGCGAACGGGTCGCGGGCATTATCCGCAATTTACTGACTTTTTCACGTCAGGAGCAGGAAGGCATGACTCTCGAAAAGATGAGTGATATTGTCCAGACCGCCCTTTTGCTGGTTGACAATCTGATCCATAAAGATTTAATTAATCTGACGGCTGTCGTACTGGAGGATTTACCCAAAATAAACTGTCACCGTCAACAGATCACCCAGGTTATTGTTAACCTGATTATGAATGCCCGCGATGCCCTGAATGCCAAATTCAGTGGTTACGATGAAGAAAAATTAATCGAAATTAAGTCGTACCGAATCGAACGCGAAGATCAATGCTGGTTAAGAACCGAAATCCTCGATCATGGGATCGGTATAGATGAAGATACTTCCGGCAGCATCTTCGATCCGTTCTTTACGACTAAACCTCGCACGGATCGTTCCGGCATGGGGCTTTCGGTTTGCTTTGGCATTATCAAGGAACATGGCGGCGAAATTTTCATGGAAACCGAGCCCGGCCAATACACGCGGGTTTACTTTGATTTGCCCTGCCTGAAATAAACTCTGAAAAAAATATTGACTCGCAATCCAAAAATGATTTATATTAATACCGATTTTGAAATGAAATTATGAATCAGTTTAAAAACATATTAAGCGTTGTAGTAATCCTGGGCATCATTATTATCCTAATAGGAGGCGAAGGGGTTTTTTAGACGCACACCACTAAATAATTCTTAAAAACCCCTTCCGAAAAGAAGGGGTTTTTTAGTTACAGAGGCGAATAAATATGAAAAGGAATGTATAATTATGCAGAGCGATCAGGTAAAAAGGGGCGTCGAAAGAGCGCCGCACCGCTCCCTTTTGCGGGCGGCCGGAGTTGCCGAGGAAGATTTTGGGAGACCATTCATTGGCATCGCCAATTCTTACAATGACATTGTTCCTGGCCATGTAAAACTGGACGTCGTCGGCGAAATGGTAAAGAAAGCCGTCATTCGAGCCGGCGGCCGGCCTTTCGTATTTAATACGATCGGCGTTTGCGACGGAATTGCGATGGGGCATGCCGGGATGCGCTACAGTCTGCAAAGCCGCGAACTGATCGCCGACTCCGTGGAAACAATGGTAAAGGCTCATTGTTTCGATGGCTTGGTGTGCATACCGAACTGCGATAAAATCATTCCCGGTATGCTGATGGCGGCTGTACGACTGGACATTCCGACGATCTTCGTTTCCGGCGGCCCGATGAGAGCCGGCCGGGCAAACGGCAGAAAAGCCCTCGATTTGATTTCGGTCTTTGAAGGGATTGGCGCTTATCAGGAAGGGCTGATTGACGAAGCTGAATTGACCGAAATCGAGCGCCGCGCCTGTCCCGGCTGGGGCAGTTGCTCGGGTCTGTTCACCGCCAATTCGATGAATTGTCTGTGTGAGGCGCTGGGGATCGCTCTCCCCGGCAACGGCACGATTCTGGCCGAAGACAAACGCCGGCAGAAGTTGTACCGGGAAGCCGGGAAACGGATCATGGAATTAGTGCAAAAAGAGGTTCGTCCGTCGCAAATCATTACCCGCGATTCGCTGGACAATGCCATTGCGCTCGATATGGCCATGGGCGGTTCGACCAATACCGTTTTACATCTAATGGCGGTGGCTAATGAAGCCGGCATTAAATATTCGCTTACCAGAATTGATGAAATTTCACGTGGTACGCCGACGCTTTGTAAAGTAGCGCCTTCTTCTCAATATCATATGGAAGACGTCGAGGCGGCCGGCGGTATGAGCGCTTTGCTCAACGAACTTTTCCGGAATAATACTTTTATCAATAAAGATTGTCCGACTGTAACCGGCAAGACTATCGCTGAAAATGTCGCCGGGAAGCGGATACTTAACGAAACCGTCATTCACCCTCTCGAAAAAGCTTACGCTCCGACTGGCGGCCTAGCCATTTTAACCGGCAATCTGGCTCCGGAAGGAAGTGTGGTGAAATACGCCGGAGTATCGGAAAAAATGAAGGTATTTGAAGGTCCGGCTGTTATCTTCGAGAGTCAGGAAGAAGCCTGCGAAGGAATTTTGGCCGGTGATGTCAAGGCTGGTGATGTCGTCGTAATCCGCTACGAAGGCCCACGCGGCGGCCCCGGTATGCAGGAAATGCTTTCGCCGACTTCCTATATCATGGGACGCGGATTGGGCGAAAGCGTAGCCCTGATTACCGATGGGCGATTCTCAGGTGGAACGCGCGGAGCCTGTATTGGCCACGTCGCCCCGGAGGCGGCCGCCGGAGGGCCGATCGGCCTTCTGAAAAACGGCGACCGCATCCAGATTGATATTCCAAAGAAAAGATTAGAAGTGCGCTTGTCGCCGGAAGAATTGAATGCCCGCCGCGCGCAGTCGCAACCGCGTCCGCCGCGGATCACTCACGGTGTCATGGCCCGTTACGCCGAGATGGTTTCCTCGGCCAGCGATGGCGCCGTTTTGAAATATAATTTCCGTAAGGAGAAAGGAGCCGGTCAATGAAAGGTGCTGAAATATTGATTGACGCTTTGATGAATGAAGGCGTTGACACCGTTTTCGGTTATCCGGGAGGCGTCGTTATCCCGATTTTCGACGTGCTTTATGATAACAGGAAAATCAAGTTTGTGTTGACCCGCCATGAACAGGGCGCTACACACGCCGCCGATGGCTACGCCCGGGCTACCGGCAGAGTGGGAGTCTGTTTAGTCACCTCCGGACCAGGCGCTACCAATACTATAACCGGCATCGCCAACGCGAAAATGGACTCTGTACCGATCGTTGTGATCAGCGGCCAGGTGGCCACCACCAATATCGGCACGGATGCCTTTCAGGAAACCGATATGGTCGGTCTGACCCGTTCGATTAGCAAGCATAATTATTTAGTTAAAAATGTGGAAGAATTGCCAAAGATACTGAAAGAAGCTTTTTTCATAGCCCGGAGTGGGCGTCCGGGTCCGGTGGCCGTTGATATACCCGTCAATGTCTCCAATGGATTTCTGAAAAATTATAAGTATCCGACAGACATTTCTCTACCCGGATACAAACCGGTCACCAACGGCAACCAGAAGCAGATTGAAAAGCTGGCCGAAGCCATAAAAACCGCAAAAAAACCACTGCTCTTTACCGGCGGTGGAATAATCTCCGCCAATGCTTCGGAAGATTTGTTGGCCTTGCTCAATAAAACTAACATTCCGATCGTGATTACTCTGATGGGATTGGGCTCGGTGCCGGTCGATTATCCCACTTTTCTTGGTATGCCCGGAATGCACGGCACAATGGCGGCCAATCTGGCGCTGGCCGAATGCGACTTGCTGATTGGTATTGGGGTGCGCTTTGACGACCGGGTCACCGGTCAGCGCGAGCAGTTTGCCACACAGGCCAAAGTCGCGCATATTGATATTGATCCGGCGGAAATCGGCAAGGTTATCAAGCCCGATATTCCGGTCGTCGGCGATGCCCGGAAAATTCTTCAGGAATTGGTCAGTAAAGTCCATCCGCGCTCCAGGGATGAATGGAACAAACGCACGGAATCCTGGAAGACTCAGTATCCGATAACCTACGATCAGTCCAATGAATCTGAAATTTTACCGCAATATGTCATCGACCGCCTGAATGCGGTTGCCCCGGAAGACAGCATCATCGTTACCGATGTCGGTCAGCATCAGATGTGGGCCGCCCATTATTATCTGCACCGTCATCCGCGCGCATTCATATCATCCAGCGGACTGGGGACGATGGGATTCGGCCTGCCGGCGGCCATGGGCGCGGCGGTAGGTTGCCCCGAACGCACCGTGATCGCCATATCCGGCGACGGCAGTATTCAAATGAATATTCAGGAATTCGCCACCTGCTCTATTAATAAAATTCCAGTGAAAGCAATCATTCTGAACAATTCCTATCTCGGTATGGTGCGCCAGTGGCAGGAATTATTTTGGAATAAACGCTACTCGGCAACCTGTCTGAAGTACGGCTATAATTGTCCGCCGGAGGGCGACAATTCGCCAGAAAATTATCCGTCGGATTATATCCCGGATTTTCTGAAAACCGCCGAAGCCAACCGTATAAAAGGCTTCCGCGCCATCAAGCCGTCTGAAGTGGACGACGTTCTGCGGGAAGGCATTCGCCAACCCGGTCCGGTCATCATGGAGTTCGTGGTCAAGAGCGGTGAAAATGTATATCCAATGGTGCCGTCAGGCAAACCGGTTTCCGCCGCTCTGCTTGGGAGGTCGTCATGAAAGAGAAACACACCATAATCGTGACCGTCACCAACCGCGTCGGCATTCTGGCCCGGATCACCGGTTTGCTGGCCCAGCGCGGTTACAATATCGAGAGCGCCATCGCCGCCCCGACCGAAGACCCGGATGTTTACAAAATCATTCTGGTAGTCATGGAAAGCGACGAGAACGTGGAGCAGATTACCAAGCAGCTCAATAAACTCATTGATACGATCAAAGTCACCGATATTTCGCATAAAAATAACTATATCGTGCGCGAATACATCATCGTAAAAGTGTCGGTCACGCCCCGCACGCGCGTCGAAATCCTGGAACTCGTAAGGATTTTCGAAGCCCGCCCGATTGATCTGGCCACCGATCACCTGATCGTGGAACTGACCGGGCACGTGCGCAAAATTGACCGCTTTATCGAATTGCTCAAGCCCTTTGGCATCAAGGAGTATGTACGCAGCGGCGAGTTCGCCATGACCGAATATAATCAATAAAATAAAAGGAGTTTCGAATGTCAGTCAAGTTGTATTATGACAAAGATGTTACCAGCAGTGCCCTGAAAAATAAAACCATCGCCGTGATCGGATACGGCAGTCAGGGGCATGCGCAATCACAAAACCTGCGGGAAAGCGGCTATAAAGTCATCATTGCCGAGCGGCCGGATTCACCGAATTTCGCGCTGGCCGTCAAGCATGGTTTTACGCCGGTCAGCGCCGCTGAAGCCGCCCGACAGGCGGACGTTATCCAGATTCTGACGCCGGACGAGGTCCAGAAACGCGTCTTTGAGCAGGAAGTCAGGCAGTATCTTACCAAGGGCAAAGCTCTGGTGTTTTCCCACGGCTTTAACATTCATTTCAAACAGATCGTGCCGCCGGCCGATGTGGACGTTTATATGGTCGCTCCGAAAGGGCCTGGTCATCTGGTGCGCCGTCAGTATGAAATCGGCGCCGGCGTGCCTTCGCTTTTCGCAGTCTATCAGGATGTCAGCGGACAGGCCCGCAATCTGGCGATGGAACACGCCTGCGGCATTGGCGCCGGGAGAGCCGGAATTATCGAAACGACTTTCCGCGAAGAGACCGAGACCGACCTTTTCGGCGAACAGGCCGTGCTGTGCGGCGGCGTATCGGAATTGATCAAGGCCGGATTCCAGACCCTGGTCGAGGCCGGCTACCAGCCCGAGATCGCTTATTTTGAATGCTGTCACGAGCTGAAACTGATCGTTGATCTAATTTACGAAGGCGGTCTGGCCGGAATGTATTATTCCGTCAGCGATACGGCCGAATTCGGCGGAATGACCCGTGGCCCGCAGATTATTGACAGCGCTACCAAACAGCGCATGAAAACCATGCTACGCGCCATTCAGACCGGCGAATTCGCCAAAGACTGGATTCTGGAAAATCAGGCCGGGCGCCCAACCCTGAACGCCTATCGTCAGGAACACCAGGAATTGTTGTTGGAAAAAGTAGGCCGGGAATTGCGGGATATGATGCCCTGGCTCAAGAAAAAAGGATAAAATATGAATCGCAAAATCCGGATTTTCGACACGACCCTGCGGGACGGGACCCAAGCCGAGACCATCAGCTTTTCGGCGGAAGATAAACTGCATATCGCTAAACGTCTGGACGAGTTCGGAATTGATTACATCGAAGGGGGCTGGCCGGGTTCGAATCCGAAAGACATGGCTTTTTTCCAGTTAGCCCGTGAGACGCAATTCAGACACGCCCGCATCGTGGCTTTCGGCTCCACCAAGCGCGCCAGAAACACCGTCGAAGACGATCAGAATATCCGCTTCCTGCTCGAAGCCGAAACGCCGGTCGTGACCATTTTTGGAAAATCCTGGATTCTGCATGTCGAAAAGGCTCTGCGCATCACCACCACCCAAAATCTTGAATTGATCCACGACAGCGTCGCTTATCTGAAAAGCAAAGGTAAGGAAGTGATTTACGACGCCGAGCATTTTTTCGACGGCTATAAGGATAACGCCGCCTATGCGGTCGAAACTCTGGCTGCCGCGCAGGCGGCTGGCGCCGACCTGATAACCTTGTGCGATACCAACGGCGGCACACTGCCGTCAGAAGTCTCGCGCATCGTCGCGGCTGTCCGTCAAAAGATCAGCCTGCCGCTCGGTATTCATACCCATAATGACAGCGGTCTGGCAGTGGCCAATAGCCTGACGGCCGTCGAGGCCGGATGTGTTCTCGTCCAGGGTACGATTAATGGTTACGGCGAACGCACCGGAAACGCCGACCTGTGTTCGGTGATCCCGAATCTGCAGTTAAAGGCCGGCTATCAGTGCATCCCGCCGGAGAATCTGACGCAATTGACCTCCGTATCGCATTACGTCAGTGAAATCGCCAACCTGTCTCACCCGAACGGTTTGCCCTTTACCGGGAGAAGCGCCTTCGCCCACAAAGGCGGAGTGCATGTCAGTGCTGTGATGAAAGACCCGCACAGTTACGAGCATATCGAGCCAGAACTCGTCGGTAACAGCCGGCGGGTTCTGGTCTCCGATCTCTCCGGGCAGAGCAACATCGTTTTCAAAGCCCGGGAACTCAATATTGACCTCAACCGTCACCAGGATAAAATTCCCGAAATAGTAAATCGTCTGAAAGAACTTGAGAATCTTGGCTATCAATATGAAGCCGCCGAAGGTTCTCTTGAGCTTTTAATCAGTAAAATCAAATCCGAATACCGCGAGTTTTTCAATCTGAAAGGATTCAGGATTTTGATCGAGAAAAATGAAGACGGCGAACAACGTTCCGAGGCCACGATCCGCATGGAAGTGGACAATCAGGTCGAACACGCCGCGGCGGAAGGCGACGGCCCGGTCAATGCTTTGGACAACGCCCTGCGCAAAGCCCTGACCAAATTTTACCCGGAGATAAACGCAATGAAGCTTTCCGATTATAAAGTCCGGGTGCTGAACGCCCGGGATGCCACGGCGGCCAAAGTCCGCGTTCTGATCGAATCCACTTCCGATGGCGATTCCTGGGGCACGATCGGAGTTTCCGAAAATATCATCGAAGCCAGCTGGCAGGCACTGACGGAGAGCATTTCCTATTTTTTAATGCAGAAATATAAATCCAAAACGGCGGAGGCTCAGCATGTCTAAACGCATCATTCTCTTTGACACAACCCTGCGCGACGGCGAACAAAGTCCGGGCGCGTCTCTGAAAGTCACCGAAAAACTCATTATCGCCCGTCAGCTCGCCAACCTGGGAGTGGATGTGATCGAAGCCGGTTTCCCGATTGCCTCGGAGGGCGATTTTGAAGCGGTCAAACAGGTCGCTCAAAATATTTCCGGACCGAAGATCTGCGGCCTGGCGCGCACTCACGAAGCCGATATTGATCGCTGCTGGGAAGCCGTCAAATTTTCCGCCAAACCGCGCATCCATACCTTCATCGCCACTTCCACCATTCACTTGGAAAAGAAACTGCGCAAGACCGAAGCCGAAGTTATCGAACTGGCTTACAAGGCCGTCCGGCATGCCAGAAAATACTGCGACGACGTAGAATTTTCTCCCGAAGACGCCGCCCGCACCAATCTCGATTACATGTGCGCCGTTGTCCAGGCCGCCCTGGAAGCCGGCGCCACTACGATCAACATTCCCGATACGGTGGGTTACGCCGAGCCGGATGAATTCGCCGGACGGATTCGCTACCTAATCGAGAAAGTTCCGGCAATAAAGCAAGCCATTATCAGCGTACATTGCCATAATGATCTCGGCAATGCCGTGGCCAATTCACTGGCGGCGGTGCGCGCCGGTGCGAATCAGATTGAAGGCTGTATCAACGGCATCGGCGAACGAGCCGGAAATGCCTCCCTGGAAGAAATCATCATGAATCTGGTAACACGCAAGGATTTCTTCAATGCCGAAATCGGCGTCAATACCCGTGAGATTTACAAGACCAGCCGGCTGGTTTCCAATCTGACCGGTTTGAGCGTCCAGCGCAACAAGGCAATTGTCGGCCAGAATGCCTTTTCGCACGAGGCGGGAATTCATCAGCACGGCGTCCTGAGTAGTAAAAGCACCTACGAAATCATGACCCCCGAAGAGGTCGGCTGGGAAGGCGAGAATCTGGTGATCGGCAAACACTCCGGCAAACATGCCGTGTCGGCCTTGCTGGAAGAAGAGGGCTTTCGTCTCGACCAGGACCAACTCAATCAGATCACCAACAAAGTCAAAGATCTGGCCGACAAACAGAAACAGGTTGCCGCCGAAGACATTCTGGCTATCGCCCGCGATGTCACCCTGCAATTGCCCGAAAAGGAACAGCGCATCCATCTGGAAGAATTTACTGTGACCACCGGCAGTGGTCTGACGCCGACTGCCTCGGTGCGCCTGACAGTTGACGGTGAAAAAAAGATCGGCGCCGCGATCGGCGATGGGCCGATTGACGCCATCAGTAACGCCATCTGGAGCATCATCGGGCCTTCCCTGCAGTTGGTGGACTATAATTTAAAGGCTATCACCGGCGGTACAAACGCTCTGGCGGACGTCTCGATTAAATTAGCCGATCGAAGCGGCAATCTCTTCACCGCTCGGGCGGTGGATGAAGATGTCATCAAGGCCAGCGCTTTGGGCATTATCAAAGGCATCAATAAAGCCTTCGGCACCGAGCAAAAAATCCATCCGCATGCGATCTAAAATATTATCACAGGAGCACAAATTGGGCTTAACCATAACCGAAAAAATCCTCGCCGTCCACAGTGGACGCGAGAGCGTCGCGCCAGGCGAGCTGATTGATTGTGAAATTGACACCATCATGTGCCACGACGTGACTACGACGCCGGCGATCGAAATGCTGGAAAGATACGCCATCCCGAAAATCTTCGATCCGGAACGTGTCGTCATTATGCCGGATCATTTCGTGCCGAACAAGGACATCAAATCGGCTGAAATGGTTGCCAAAATCCGGCGCTGGGCGCAGACGCAGGGAATCACGCGTTTTTATGATATCGGACGCCACGGCGTCTGTCATGCTTTGCTGCCGGAACAGGGCTTTGTCACACCCGGGAAAACTATCGTCTGCGGCGACAGTCACACTACCACGCACGGCGCGCTGGGCGCCTTTTCAACCGGCATTGGCAGCACCGACCTGGCGGCCGCTCTGGCGACCGGTAAACTCTGGTTCAAAGTGCCGGAATCCATGCTGTTCGTCCTTTCGGGGAAATTGCCGGAAGGCGTTTTTGCCAAAGACCTGATCCTGAAAATCATCGGACTGATCGGCGTTGACGGAGCGCTCTACCGCGCTATGGAATTTACCGGAGAAGTCATCGAAGAACTTTCGGTCGAAGGACGCATGACGGTCTGCAATATGGCGATTGAAGCCGGCGGAAAATCCGGCATTATCAATCCGGATGAAAAAACTTTGGAATACGTCAATAATCATAGCCATGAGCCCTTCACCGTTTACCGCAGTGATCCGGACGCCGACTATTGCCGGACAATGGGAATTGATGTCAGCGGACTGGAGCCGGTGGTGGCTCTGCCGCATTTGCCGAGCAATGTCAGATTCGTTCGTGAAGTCCAGGACGTGCGCATTGACCAGGCCTATCTCGGCAGTTGCACCAACGGTCGGATCGAAGATTTACGCATCGCGGCCCAGATCATACAAAACCGGACGGTGGCGCACGGAACCCGTATGATCGTCGTCCCGGCGACCACCGAAATCTGGAAACAGGCTAATCACGAAGGGCTGCTGGATATTTTCATGTCTGCCGGAGCGACCGTCAGCACGCCGACCTGCGGCGCCTGTCTCGGCGGACACATGGGAATTCTGGCCGCCGGCGAACGCTGTATCAGCTCGACCAACCGCAACTTTGTCGGCCGCATGGGCAGTCCGAAATCGGAAGTTTTTCTGGCCAGTCCGGCAACCGTGGCGGCTTCGGCTGTCACCGGGAAAATCACCGACCCGCGTCAATTTTTATAGGAGTTTATCGTGCAGGGAAACGCTCACGTTTATCAAAAAAACCACATCAACACCGACGAAATCATCCCGGCGCGCTACTTAGTTTCCGACCAGGAAGCCGAGCTGGCCGGACATGCCATGGAAGACCTGGATGTCAATTTTGTCAAGAAGGTACAAACCGGTGATTTTATTGTCAGCGGCGACGACTTCGGCTGTGGCAGTTCGCGCGAACATGCCGTCTGGGCTCTGCGCGGAGCCGGCGTCCGGGCTGTGATCGCCAACTCGTTCGCCCGCATCTTTTACCGCAATTGTATCAATAACGGCTTTTTGGCGATCGAATGTAAAGGCGCAGTTTCCCGGATTCAGTCCGGCGACCGGCTGGAAATTGATCTGGCAGCTGGCAAGATCATCAATCTGACTCGTCAGGAATCTTACGTATTTCAACCTTTTCCGGAATTTGCCCGTGAAATTATCGAATCCGGCGGTCTGATGGAAAAAATAAAAAAGGAGTTGACCTGAATGGAAACTAAAAAGATCGCCATACTGGCCGGGGATGGCATCGGCCCGGAAATCATGGCAGAAGCCCTGAAAGTACTGGACATCGTGCAGAAGAAAGGCGGAATGCGATTCGAATTTCGGGAAGCCCTGGTAGGCGGCGCGGCCTGGGAAAAATATCAGCGGCATTTGCCGGAAGAAACTGTGCGCGTTTGCCGTAAAAGTGACGCGATTTTGTTCGGCGCGGTCGGCGGGCCGGTGCAGGAACAGCTCACTCCCAAATGGTGCGGCGTTGAGGTCAATGCTCTCCTCGGTTTGCGGAAAGCCTTCGATTTATACGCCAATCTGCGCCCCTCAAAATTATATCCCGCGCTGGTTTTCGCCTCGCCGTTGCGAAAAGACATTGCCGAAAAGGGGTTTGACATCCTCGTAGTCCGCGAACTGACCGGCGGAATTTATTTCGGCCAGCCGAAAGGCCGCAGAGGCGCGGGCGACGATGAGGCAGCTTTCGACACTATGATTTATACGCGGCGGGAAATCGAACGCATCGCGCATGTGGCTTTCAAGGCCGCGCGCCGGCGGCGCCGAAAAGTCACCTGTATCGACAAGGCTAATGTGCTGACCACTATGGTTTTCTGGCGCGAAGTCGTATCCGAAGTCGCCAAACAGTATCCGGATGTAGTCTGGGAGCCGATGTATGTGGACAACGCCTCGATCCAATTAGTAAAAAATCCGGGTCAGTTCGACGTTATGCTGTGCGGCAATATGTTCGGCGACATCCTTTCGGATGAAGCCGCGGCCATCGCGGGCAGTCTGGGTATGTTACCCAGCGCCAGTCTGGCGGAAGGCAGTTTTGGTTTGTATGAACCGGGCGGCGGTTCGGCGCCTGATATCGCCGGACAAAATATCGCCAATCCGATTGCCCAGATTCTGAGCGCCGCAATGATGCTGACCTATTCATTCGATCTGCCTGAGGCGGCTGACGCCATTGAAAAAGCCGTGGCCAATGTTCTGCAGGCCGGATACCGCACGGCCGATATTATTGACGAAGGTTGTGTTAAAGTCGGCACCAATGAAATGGGCGACCGTATCGCGGCCGAATTGCAGAAAATTTTAAAAGAGTAGGTGAGTTAATAACAGCCGCACTTTCGGGATATTTTTAGTGCGGCTCGCTGTCCGTTTGTCGTAAATCCCGGCGGATGGTAAAAAGAAAAATGAGAGGAAATTGATGACCACAGGAAATACCGATTTCCCGGAGGATATATTTTATGAACAATTCTATCACGAATTCGCCATTCGCCTGACACAGGTGAGAAACAGATTGGCGCGGCCGCTGACCTTTACCGAAAAAATCCTGTTTACCCATCTTTGGAACAATGCTGAGAGCGCTCCGGATTTGTCGGCCGTCGATTTCCTGAATCTGCGTCCAGACCGCGTCGCCCTGCAGGACGCGACTGGCCAGATGGCGCTCTTGCAAATATTAAGTTCCGGCCGCGATAAAATCCAGACGCCGACCACTCTACACTGCGACCATCTGATAACCGCCCGGGAAAACGCGGAGGATGACCTCCGGCGCGCTCTTGAAGATAATCGCGAGATTTACACTTTTCTGAAATCCGCCGCCGCCAGATTCGGCATTGGATACTGGGAACCCGGCGCTGGCATAATTCACCAAATTTTGCTGGAAAATTACGCCTTCCCCGGCGGGCTG
Source organism: uncultured bacterium (assembly GCA_964576275.1). Lineage (GTDB taxonomy): Bacteria > Fidelibacterota > UBA2242 > UBA2242 > UBA2242 > JAGNGI01. The sequence goes on from CAZNUN010000004.1 coordinate 146,767, forward strand.
TTAATCGGCACAGATTCCCACACGCCGAACGCCGGCGGGCTCGGTATGCTCGGCGTCGGAGTCGGCGGCGCCGAAGCTGTGGACGCAATGCTCGGTTTGCCCTGGGAATTGTCGAACCCGGCCGTGATCGGGATCGAACTGACCGGCAGCCTGTCCGGTTGGGCTTCGCCGAAGGATGTCATCCTGAAATTGGCCGGGATTCTTACTACCAAAGGCGCAACTGGGTGCGTTCTGGAATATTTCGGTTCCGGCACAGCGCAGATTTCATGTACCGGAAAAGCCACCATCTGCAATATGGGCGCCGAACTGGGGGCGACGGCCTCGCTTTTCCCCTTCGATCACGAGATGGCGGCTTATCTTAAGGCCACCGGCCGGAAAACGGTCACGGAACAGGCGGAACAATTACAGACTGATTTGCGCGCCGATCCGGAAATTGCCCGATCGCCGGAACGCTTTTATGCGCAGGTAATCCGGATTGATTTAGACACTCTGGAGCCCCATATCAACGGTCCGGCCTCGCCCGATAAGGCTGTGCCGCTTTCGCAATTTGCCGATTATTTAAAGAAGAATGATTTTCCGACGCAATTGTCCGCCGGACTGATCGGCTCCTGTACCAATTCCTCTTATGAAGACCTGGCTTACGCGGCGTCCATAGCCCGGCAAGCCAATCGCCACAAAATCACTCCCCGTGCGGAACTGCTAATTAATCCCGGCTCTCAGTGGATTCGCGATATCTGTAGTAAAAGCGGAATTTGGGATGAATTTCGCCACATAAACGCCCGTATTTTGGCTAATGCCTGCGGCCCATGCATCGGCCAATGGGAACGCCCGGGAGCGGAGCGGCAGATCACCAACGCGATCATGACCACCTACAACCGCAATTTCACCGGGCGCAATGATGAGAATCCCCGGACTCTCACATTTCTGGCTTCGCCGGCCATTGTCATGGCGATGGTGCTGAGTGGTGATCTGAGATTCAATCCCATGAAAGATCCTTTGTTTAACGCGAAGGGTGAAAAAATATTCCTGAAGCCTCCGACCGGAAAAGCGTTGCCTGAAGGCAATTTCAAAACCACGGCGCTGCCCTTGCAGATTCAGGCGGATGAAAAAGTTGCGGTCATAATCAAACCCGGCTCGGAAAGACTCCAATTGTTGCGGCCTTTTGCGGCGCCGGACATGCCGGCTTTCCAGGACTTGTTTTTACTTATTAAAGTCAAAGGCAAATGCACGACCGATCATATTTCGCCGGCGGGAAAATGGCTGAAGTACCGCGGCCATCTGGATAAGATTTCCGACAATCTCCTCCTGGGAGCCCGCAATGCCTTTACAGACAGATGCGGCGAGACCCTGAACTGCTTGACGGGACGATATGGCGTCGTCTCAGCAGTTGCCCGTCATTATAAAGCCCTGGGAAAAATGTCGCTGATCGTAGCCGATCAAAATTACGGCGAAGGCTCGTCGCGCGAACAGGCCGCCATGGAACCGCGCCACCTGGGGGTCGCGGCGGTCGTTGCCCGTTCGTTCGCCCGCATTCACGAGACGAATTTGAAGAAACAGGGCGTGCTGGCCTTGACTTTCGAACATCCGGAAGATTACGAATGCATTGGCGAACGCGATGAATTCGGGATCGGCGGGCTTGACGATTTCAAACCCGGGCGGCCACTCTGCCTGAAGATTTTACACCCGGACGGATCCGGTGAAACTATTAATTTGTTGCATAACTACAACCAGTCCCAGATCGAATGCTTTTGGGCTGGCGGCGCTCTGAACATTTTACGAATGCAAAATCAACAGCAATGCTCTTAATGTGGAGGAAAATATGTCGCACGATCAAATAATTTTTGTCAATGGCTCGCTGCAGGTGCCCGACTTTCCCATGATCCCGTTTATCGAGGGTGACGGAATCGGTGCCGAAATCTGTCCGCCGACCATGAACCTGATTAACGCCGCCGTCAACCGCGCTTACGGCTCCCGCCGCCAAATTATCTGGCGGGAGATTCTGGCGGGTGAGAAAGCCTTTCAACAATGTGGCGAATGGCTGCCGGTTGCTACACTCCAGGAATTGAATCAGTACGTCATCGGCCTGAAAGGGCCTCTGCGCACGCCGGTGGGCGAAGGGCGGCGCTCCCTGAATGTCACGTTGCGCCAGACTCTCGACCTGTACGCCTGTGTGCGGCCGCTTCGCTGGTTTCCGGGAATTCCGGCGCCGGTTACGCATCCGGAACAGCTTAATGTCGTCATCTTCCGCGAAAATACCGAAGACCTTTATACAGGAATTGAATATATGCGCGGTTCGCTGGAGGCTGGCCTGCTGGAAGATTTCCTCACAGAAAAACTGAGCGCACCGCATTTCCGTTTTCCGGGCGAGACCTCGCTGGGTGTCAAACCGGTTTCCAAGCCCGGCTCCGAGCGTCTGATCCGTTCAGCCATCAAATATGCGATCCGGTATCAACTGCCGTCGGTGACTCTGGTGCATAAAGGCAATATCATGAAATTTACCGAAGGCGCCTTCCGCAACTGGGGCTTTGATCTCACAGAGAGAGAGTTTGCCGAAAATTGCGTCACCAGCCGGCAAATCTCCGCCGGGACAAGTCCTGACGGTAAAATTGTTGTCAAAGACATGATCACGGACGCTTTCATACAGGATATTTTGCTCAATCCGGCCAGACACGCGGTGATCGCGACACTGAATCTGAACGGCGACTACCTTTCGGATCTGGCCGCGGCTATGATTGGCGGAATCGGTCTGGCGCCCGGAGCGAATATTAATTTTGAGACCGGACGGGCGGTTTTTGAATCTACGCACGGTACGGCGCCCGATATTGCCGGGCGCGGCGTCGCCAACCCGTCTTCGCTGATCCTTTCCGGCGTCATGATGCTGGAATATATGGGTTGGACAGAAGCCGCCGCAGTTCTGCAAAAAGCCGTGGCTAATTTATTCGTCAGGCATGTCGGGACGGTAGATATTTTCGGGGCGGTTCCCGGAGCGCACCGGGTGGGAACTTCTGAATTCGCCGAACTCTTACAGACCGAAATTCTGAAAATTGACACCGGGCAATAACGGAGGAGTTATGTCTGAAACCATGTTGCAGGCCATTTGCCGGAAAATGCAGAACGCCTGCCAGATAGATCCGCTTTTATTTGAAAAATATAATGTCAAACGCGGTTTGCGCAATCCGGATCATACCGGCGTGCTGGTAGGTTTGACCAGCATTGGCGACGTGGTCGGTTATCGCACCGAAAAGGGTCGCATCGTTCCAATCGAAGGAGAATTATTTTACCGTGGTTACCGCCTGGATGATCTGGTCGCGGGCTTTCAGAGTGGGAACCGTCACGGATACGAGGAAATCTGTTACCTGCTTCTGGCAGGCGAATTACCCAACCAGGCCGAACTGCAATATTTTTCCGGGTATTTAGCCGCGCAGCGCGACCTGCCGGAAAATTTCACCAATCAGTTCCTTCTCAGTCTGGTCGGAAAAGACCTGATGAATATGCTGGCCAGGGCGGTGCTGGTGCTGTACACGAACGATCCGAAACCGGAAGATCGCAGTGAAGAAAACATCATCAGCCAATCGCTTGACCTGATCGCCCGTTTTCCGACTATTGTGGCATATTCGTACAATGCCTACCGGCACGCCTTTCAGCATAAGACACTCTCGATCCGGCATCCGCGTAAGAACCTAAGCATTGCCGAAAATTTTCTGTATATGCTGAAGGGCGAACGCTATACCAAACTGGAAGCCGATCTGCTCGATCTGGCCCTGGTCACGCACGCCGAACATGGCGGCGGCAATAATTCGACTTTCACTCTGCGGGTCACCAGCTCGGCGGGCACCGACACCTATTCGGCAATTGCGTCCGCTATCGGTTCCCTGAAAGGTCCCTATCACGGCGGAGCGAATCTGAAAGTTCTGGAAATGATGACGGATATGAAGAAGAATCTGAGCAACTGGAACGATCAAGACGCCGTGGCGGATTATCTTCTGAAAATCCTAAATAGGGAAGTCGGCGACCGCACCGGCAAGATTTATGGCATCGGACATGCCGTTTATACGTATTCCGACCCCAGAGTGCGAATCCTGAAAGGCAAGGCCGCGGAACTGGCCGCCGCAAAAAACCGGCTCGATGAATTTAACCTGTATAATCTGGTCGAGAAACTGGCGCCGCAGGTTTTTGCGGATTTCAAGGGGCATGAAAAATCCAAGATCGTCTGCGCCAACGTTGATTTTTATTCGGGGTTCGTCTACTCCTGTATCGGCATTTCACCGGAGTTGTACACTCCTATTTTTGCGATTGGAAGACTGGCCGGCTGGTGTGCGCATCGCCTGGAAGAACTGAATCACCAGTCGCGCCGCATCATCCGTCCGGCCTATAAAAACGTCACGCCGCCGCGCGAGTATGTTGACCTGGCGGCCCGGTAAAAAAGTGCGGCATACAATGGTCATACGATAGTCATTAGTCGCTGCGCGGCGTCATTCATAGTCATTCGGTAGTCATTCAGTAGTCAGGAATTGTCAGGGATGGTCAATAAGGCATTAGGGCATTCATGCAATCAATCATTCAATCAGTCATGCAACAATGTAATTTGAAATTTTCCATTTGAATTCTGCCCCGAAGGGGCTTCGCCGGAGAAATCTCCCCGCCTGACGGGTAACGGGTCGAATTTTACATCGAGCTTACGTATTGACAGTTACTGTCGGACGATAAGCCCGGTCTTTTTCCCTTGCGGATTTCGCATTATCATATCTAAATCAGGTCAGCCCTGACAGATATTAATCCGAGCTGAAAAGATTATCCAGCAGATCGCGGACTTCAGCCGGGTTGGTCAGATGTATATTGTCGGCTCTGACCTGGTAGTTGAAGGCCGCGATTTTATCCTGATTGGAAAATTTTGGCAAAGGGCTTTTGTTGGTCGTGGCTATATGATTGCCGTTGTCATCGGTGATAATCAATGAAGGCTGAAAAACTCCCGGGCGGCCGATGAATTTCTCCATCAGAGTGATAGCGGCGTCGTATTCAGATTGGGTGGTGCGTCCGAGTGCTTCGTAATTGTCAATGATCTTATCGTCCCAGGTATAGATCGTCGCGGTACTTTCGGAGATAATCTCTTCCAGATTATATCCGGTGTGCATGGTGTCATGGCCGGAAGGCATCAGGATGACCTTCCCACCGCCGCCTTCGACATTTGCGGCGTAAACCGGTCGGGCCATACCGCTTAACCAACCCTGTAGATTTTTAATAAGGATTTTACCGATTTGAATTGGTGTGATGAAGTGTACCAGACCTCTTTCACGATGACATTGCAAAAGATAATAGGGTTCGACACCCGCCCAGAGCATCCGACGACAGGTTTCAGCCAGTGAACACAGATTATCATTCACATGTTTTAATAACACCGTCTGGTTGCGTACTGAATAACCATGTTTGTGGATGCGATCAATAGCGGCCTTAAACTCCTGAGTGATTTCATGATAATGGTTTATATGGGTCATGAAGTAAACATATTTGCCGGATCCGACGGTGGCTCTATCAATAAGTGTAAGCAGATCTTCCGTAACAGCTATCGGAAGAGTCACCGGCACGCGGGTGGCGATCCGGATGATCCGCAGATGTTCGATTTTGGATAGGCGGTTCAGAACATATTCGAGCCGTTCGTAGCTGATCATCAGGGCATCTCCGCCGGTTACCAGGACTTCGTCAATGTTTGGGTTCCAGGCAATGTAGAACAGCCCTTTTTCAATGTCCTCGCGGTGGATAGCCGTGCTGCTATCGAGCGATTTGGCGCGTTGACAGTGTGTACAGTACGAGGCGCAGCTGGTATTTTCGGCGACGAAAAGCGCGACCCGATTTGGATAGCGCTGATAGACCGCTCCGTAACTGCGGTTTTCCTCACTCATGGAATCTTCTCGGCCGGTTTTTAGAAATAATCTATGGGCTGGGGTTGGTACAGATTCCCAGAAGACCGGATCGAGACGATTAATAGGGTCTTCGCCGGGTAACAGATCAGGATGAAATGGATTTTCAGCAATCAATGTAGCATAGTAGGGCGTAATCCGCATCGGTTCTTTGCCTTCCGCCCGCATCTCGTTTATCGTGCGAGTAATTTCGCTCCGCTGATAATCGCTGAGTCGGATTACCTGGCTGAGTTCATTCACATTACGAATGGCATTTTTACTCTGCCAGAGCGGGTCGCGCCATTGCTCGCTGCTGATATTCTGCCAGAGTGGAATCGAATGAAAATCGCGGGGTTGGTGTAAGTAGCTGATCGGCATCTTTTTTTCTCCTGATTCTTAAACGTAAACGGTTCGGATTCCGGATTGTTTCAAAAGAGGGAATTCTCGTCGGAAGAATGGACTTGAAAGAGAACTCGTCTCCACTGATCCCGCACGGTCGCGCTGCATCCATTGTTTGTCATTACGATTCAGAGACAATCAGACTCCTGTTCGCTCAGATTTGATTATAATGGGTGTAATATGTAAAATAATCGCGTTAAGATTTGAATAATCGAAGAGGTAAAAACAGATCATGGAAAAAACCCCGGGAAATGAAATGTCATACGATGCCTTGAGGAATCTAATCAAAAGAACATATTGAACCTGCTAAAGGAGAATTTCTATGGAGTACGACCAAAACAAAGTTGACGAGATGATCCTGGCGCTGTTGTTTTTGACGACTACCAGCGACAAATACGGAACGCGCGCCTGGAAAGGTTTTGACTGGGAGGCGCTGAACCGGCTCCACGCCAAAGGTTATATCGGCGATCCGCAGGGAAAATCCGCCTCCGTGGAAATGTCCGAAACCGGCGCGAACTTGTCCAGAGAACTGTTTTACAAATATTTCGGCAAAGATGTGTGAATCTTGACCGCTGGTCCGCTTTCTCCGGCGTCTGAAATGATTGGCAAATTGATCTGAAAGTCTTAGATTCCCGACGTTTTCAGATTTTGAATCAGGATGAAGAGGTATGGAACAGTTTAACGACGTCGAATTACTGACGGCTTTAACCGAAGCCCGCCGGAGGTTAAATTCGGAGATTGGACAAGTCATAATCGGTCAGCGGGAGATTATTGACCAGATATTAATTGCATTGCTTTCGCAGGGACATTGCCTGCTGATCGGTGTGCCCGGTCTGGCAAAAACCCTGATGATCAAGACTCTGGCGCAGGCGCTCGATCTGCAGTTTCGCCGGATTCAGTTCACGCCCGACCTGATGCCGTCCGATATTACCGGAACGGAGGTCATCGAAGAAGACCGGGCTACTGGCACGCGCGCTTTTAAGTTTTTCAAAGGCCCGGTTTTCGGCAATATCATTTTAGCCGACGAGATCAACCGCACTCCGCCCAAAACCCAGGCGGCGTTGTTGGAAGCCATGCAGGAACATCGGGTCACGGCCGCCGGGCAAACCTATCAGCTGGAAGAACCGTTTTTCGTGCTGGCGACCCAAAATCCGATTGAGCAGGAAGGCACGTATCCGCTACCAGAAGCGCAGTTGGACCGTTTCATGTTCAGCCTGAAAGTCGCTTACCCGACTTTTCAGGAAGAACTCGAAATAGTCAAATCTACAACAGCTGATATCGAGGGGAATCCGGCGGCGGTGATCAGTCGGGATGAGATCTGCAGTTTCCAGCATCTGGTGAGGCGGGTTCCGGTGGCCCAGAATGTAATCGAGTTCGCTGTCAGGTTGGTCACGGCGACGCGGCCGGGAGGCGATCAGGCGCCCGATTTTGTACAGAAATGGGTAGAATGGGGCGCTGGTCCACGCGCCAGCCAGTACCTGATCCTGGGAGCTAAAACCAATGCCATTCTAGAAGGCAGACCGACGCCGGCGATAGACGATGTGGTGAAAATGGCCGGTCCGGTGCTGCGACATCGCATCATTCCTAATTTCAATGCTGAAGCGGAGGGAATCGATACTGATACAATTACCAGTAAACTGCTCGAAACAATTGGCAGATAAATCCACCAGGCGGTAAATGAACGATGGACGCTTAGACAAACGCCATTATCTCGATCCGGCAGTCATTGCCCGCCTGGATAATATGTCTTTACGCGCCCGGCTGGTCGTTGAAGGTTTTATCATCGGTCTGCATCGCAGTCCCTATCACGGCTTTTCGATTGAGTTCGCCGAGCACCGTCCTTATATGCCGGGCGACGAGATCAAGCATATCGACTGGAAACTCTACGGCAAGACCGACCGGTTCTATATCAAGCAATTTGAGGAAGAAACCAACCTCAAATCCTATATTCTTTTAGATAAAAGCGGATCGATGAACTATAAATCCGGGGCGGTCTCGAAACTGGACTACGGCAGTTATCTGGCGGCTGCGCTTGGCTATCTTTTACTCAAGCAGCAGGATGCGGTTAGCCTGACATTGTTCGATACGGATATTCGTTCCTATCTTCCGCCGAGCGCCAAAAAAAGCCACCTGAATTTAGTGCTCGCCGCCTTGGAAAAGACCGCAGCCGGAGCCGAAACATCCATCGCGCCACTTTTACATGCCTCCGCCGAAAAAATCCGGAAGCGCGGATTGATCATCCTGATTTCAGACTTGTTTGACGATCCCGAAAATGTCATTCGGGCTCTGAAGCATTTTCGTCACAGACGTCATGAAGTAATCGTTTTTCAAATCCTCGATCCTCAGGAAATAGAATTCGGTTTCCGCCGTCAGACCAAATTTATCGATCTGGAAAACCACGATTCACTCCTGACCGAACCTGGTCAGGTGCGCCGGGCTTACCAGCAGGCGATGCGCCAGTTTGTCGAGAATTATAAGACTCAGTGCCGTACAAATAATATTGATCACGTCCTGCTGACCACCGATCGGCCACTGGATTTGGCACTGACCGAATATCTCAATAAACGCGCCCGGATCGGTTGATCGTAAAATTAAAAAGCCGGACGCAAATCCGGCTTTTTAAATCTTATGGAATATTTGGCTATTCCAGCGATTTCTGGATAGAACGGTATTTTTCGGCTTCTTCGATATTGCCCTGATTGTAAAGTGATTTCCAGAGAATTTCGTAGCCGAAAATATTATTGGCGTCTATTTCGATGATCTTGCGGGCGTAGTCCTCGGCTTCCATCCAATCCTTGTTTCTAAAGACGGCTTCGGCAACCTTGGAGAGCAGCTCCAGATTCTGGGGATCGCTGGCGACCACTTTCTGATACTGATATTTGGCGTCTTCATATTTGCCCAGCTTGGTCAGTAATTGCGCCGCGATGTAAATGATATCAAGATTATACGGATCTTTCTCGAGCATTTTATTAGTGGCCTCCAGAGCCTCTTCATTCCGGTTTAACTCGGCGAGAAACTGAACTTTTTCGATTTGCAGATCGGTAACATCCGGGTGGGCGAGGATCATTTCATCCAGCTGCGCTAGGACCTGATCGTGCGGTGTGGTTTTCCAGATTATCTGCAGGTAGTAATTAACCACGTCTTTATCGAAAAGGTTTTTCTCGAGCATCAGTTTACCGTATTTCTCGACATTAACCGAGTCTTCGAGAATATAATAAGCTTTTATCAAACCATTATAGGTTAAAATTTCGTCGGATTTAAACTCTAGGGCGCGCGCAAAACTCTTGGTGGCCAGCTCAAGCAGAGAATCCTTCTCCATCGGCAGGAAGGCTTTCAGGGCGCTGTTAAAATAATTGGCGCCGTCAGTATGAATTTCAGCCCAGATGCCTTTGATATTATCATCAACCTCTTTGGCTTTGGTTGGATCGAGTTGTTTGGCCTTTAAGAGCATCTCACGGGCTTCATCAAAGCGCTTGGACGGACGGTAGATCAGAGTGCCCAACAGCATATAAGCCTGGCTGTTATCCGGATATTTCTCTATGGCTAATTTCAATTGTTCTTCAGCAGCCTGAGAATTATTTTGCTGCAGATAAACCTTCGCCGAAGTTATTTCAGGCGGATCGCAAGCGTCCAGGAAAAACAAACCAGCCAGGACAAGAACGAGCAGGACTGTAATTTTTTTCGAACTCATTGTATATTCTCCTTAACAATCAGTATTAAAATGCAAAATAACGGCGCAATTTACAAAAACGGCTTGAAAATTCAACCAATTATTCTGTGAACTTATATGGCGGTTGGAATATGCCTCTTTCCGTGATTATAGCCGTAATCAGATCCGCCGGCGTCACATCGAAAGACGGTGAAATCGCGGAACAACCCGCGGGCGCGATCCTTTGCCGGGCACATACTCTAACCTCTTCACCGTCTCTCTCTTCGATTTTAATGCCGGCTCCGGACTTGATCGCCAAATCGATGCTTGAAGATGGCGCCGCTACGTAGAACGGGATTTTGTGATGCCGGGCGGCAATGGCCAGCATGTAGGTGCCGATTTTATTGGCAAGGTCGCCATTGGCGGCGATCCGGTCGGCGCCAACGAAAACGGCCGTAATCTTTCTGTTGGCCATGACGTAAGCGGCCATGTTGTCGCTAATCAGAGTGAAGGGTACTTTTTCGTAATTCAATTCCCAGGCGGTCAGGCGGGATCCCTGTAAAAGCGGTCGGGTCTCATCCACAAAAACATGGATTCTTTTTCCCTGATGATGGGCGTGGATCAGAATTCCCAGAGCGGTGCCGAGACGGCCGGTCGCCAGACCGCCGGTATTGCAATGGGTGATGACGCTGGCTTCATCCGGTAGCAGCTCGAGACCGTTGGCGGCGATCCGCTGGCACATGCGGATGTCTTCTTCGTGGATGCGTCGGGCTTCGCTTAGCAGATATTCATATATTTTCGCGACAGAGCAATGGCGCACCTCCGCGGCTTTAGCGCCCATTCGTTTGAGTGCCCAGCCCAGGTTGACAGCTGTCGGTCGGGTTTCATAAAGCAGGGTGGAAATGATCTCGATCTGCCGAAAGAATTCGGTGTGATTGGTGTTAATGTATGGTTTCAGGCCGAGCACCAATCCGAAAGCCCCGGCAATACCAATAGCCGGAGCGCCGCGGATAGCCAGGCGGCGTATAGCATTTGCCATTTCCAGATGATCTTGAATTTCGATGAGTTTATATTCGTTCGGCAGGAGCGTCTGATCGACGATCAGCAGGCGTTCGGTTTCCCAGTAGAGCGGTTGAATCATAACCGTCGGCGCGCCTGTTAATACTTCACCATTGCCCGCAGCTGCCGGTAACGTGCGTTGATCTTCTGGCGATTGAGATTCAGCATTCCATCCACACTGAAGTTTTCTACGCAGAACGAGCCCAGGACGCTGCCAAAAACGACCGCTTTCTTCAAACTCCGCGGGTCAATCCTGTCGCAAACGCCGAGATAACCGACCAGACCGCCGGCGTAGCTGTCGCCGGCACCGGTCGGATCGATAGCTTTATCGACCGGGAAAGCCGGAGTATAAAATAAACCCTCTGGCGAGCTCAGGACGGAACCATATTCGCCACGCTTGACGACGATGTATTGCGGTCCGAGCTGGTGCAGATCTTTTAAAGCATTGAGTAAACTGTCAGAACCGCTCAGCTCGGCCAGTTCACTGTCATTGATGACGAGCAGATTGATTCTGCGGATGACAGCGGTCAGAGCCGGACGAGTAGTATTGATCCAGAGATTCATGGTGTCCAGAACGACAAATTCCACCGCACTCATCTGGTTTAGTACGTCCATTTGTAAATCGGGCTGAATGTTTCCAAGAAACAGGATGGGGGTTGTGCGGTACGAAGCCGGAATTTTGGGACTAAAACTGGCAAACACATTCAAATGAGTATAAAGCGTATCGCGCTGGTTTAAATCCTGATGATAATGTCCGCCCCAGCGGAAAGTCAGTCCATCGGAAATTTCCAGTCCGGCAGTGTCAATGCCGTGCCGGTGCAGCATCCGGATGGCTTCCGGCGGATAATCGTTGCCCGCCACACCGACCAGATTGATCCGGGTAAAATGGGAAGCGGCCAGACTGAAGAAAACCGCCGAACCGCCCAGGGCATTAAGACGTTTCCCGTAAGGAGTCTCGACATCATCAAAAGCGACGCTACCGACCGCCAGAATTGGTTTTTTCAAAGTGAAGTCCTCAGCTAATTCTCAAATTGCGGGTAAAAGTACAAATACTTTCGCTCGATTGCAATAATGGTTTGCAGTTTTACCGTAAACGCCAGGCGTTTTGTTCCGGCAGACCGGCGGCGATTATCAGGTCAATGGTGCGTTCAACATCGTAAGCGACCCACCTGACCGTCAATTCATCCGTTTTATCGTCGAAGATCACGTATTTCGAAAGATTATTGCGATCGCGCGGCTGGCCAACGCTGCCGACGTTGATGATATATTTTTGAGAGCGTTTTAATTGCCGCCGGCCTTTTTTCAATACGCTGATGGTGATTTCACTATCGTTATATTCGTATATTCCAAGCATATGGGTGTGACCGACGAAGGTCAACCATTCCGGAGTGAATTTGAAAGCATTTTGTAACTCGTATTGCCGGCAATAGGTGATATAATCGTAAATTGAATCCGGCGGTACTCCGTGCACAAAACGACAATCGCCTTCACTTATGAAAACCGGCAGGGTTTTAATTTGCGCGATTGTCTCCACTGTCACTAAACGACGGGTAATTAATATTGAATTATAGGCGTCGGTGGTAAAGGAATTCAGGATGGCGTCATCGATCAGAGCAATTTCATGGTTGCCAAGCACCGATGGAATCCTGCGATTACGCAAAATCTGGGCGACTGCTTCCGGCTCTGGCCCATAACCGATAAAGTCACCGAGATTGACGAGATGATCGATTTCTTGTGTTGAGAGATCTTCTAAGACCGCCTGAAAAGCGCTTAAATTGCCATGGATGTCGGCAGTTATCGCAGTGCGCACAAATTTCTCACGGTTTGAAAAACAGCTGGAGGGGAGAGGACATTCGCCGGCTCCAGGCGGTTTCATGATGAGGCGCATCCGGATCTTTGATCCAAAAATAATCCTGATCCCGGCGGTAACCTTTTTCCGCCAGAGCGCTCAGCAGAGCATCGATTCCCGGTTGCAGTTCGTTCTCGAGACCGATACCGCGATTATCGAGGTAGATCGTAATTCCGGGCGGTGGAGCGGAAGAATTTTTCACAATGTCCACATAATCGAGATTGTCAATATTCGTTACCCGTCCGGCGGCCTGTGAGCCGGTGAAAATTGCGGGTGACATGCAGATGGCTCCTGAAAATATTTCCGGGTTTTCCCAAAGCAGAATAAAGGCGACCAATCCGCCCATGGAAGAACCGCCGGTAACGGTATATTTTTGGTCGGGGAGAGTGCGGTATTTTTTATCAATAAAAGGTTTGATTTTATGAACTACAAAATCGCGGTAGCGGCGGCCGATATTGCCGTTGGCGTATTCCAGATTGCGATCGCCGGTGTTGAATATACCGACGATTATCAGCGGGCGGATAAGGCCGGCCGTGATCAGGCTGTCGGCGATTTCATCTAATCGCCATTCCGCGCCAAATCCGGCCGTGTGGGCTGAGAAAAGATTTTGGCCGTCGTGCATATAGAGTACCGGATAACGTTCAGATCGGTTGATATGATAACCGGACGGTAACCAGACTACAAGATCGCGTGGTTGCAAACCTGGGGTGGAAATGTGGTGGTGATACCGAATCTGACCGACAATGTGTTCGGAGGCCGTCTGATTGGAGCGCGGTCCCCATTTTTCGATAGTATAGACCAGAACAGTGTCGCCGCGGACGGTCAGCCGGAAATTCGGAAAGATATGACCGTCTCTGTCCTGGGCTTCCTGTTCCCAGCTGCCAAGCGTGAATTTGTATTCAAGGTAGACATCGCCCGGGAAAGTCAACGTTGCCGTCCAGGCTCCGTTTTCCGGATTCAGAAGCATTCCGGATGGAGCCCAGTTGCCTAACTCATTCTGGTTGCCGGTGATAAAGACATTTGAACGGGCCGGTAAAAATGGTGATCTGACGATGAACTTTACGGTATACAGATCGGCGGCTTTCAGTGCGCTTCCCAGTAAAAGAAAAAATAATAAGCGGCTAAAATTCATATCAAAATTATATCACCTTTTAAACATAAAGGCAAGGGGGGAATTCATAACCATTTATGGCCATTGATGGTGATTAGTTGTCATTCCAAGGTCATTCGGTATCTGAACATAGCGAAGTATTTATGGATCGGGTTCATGCGTCACTCGTTACCGGTCACTGAGGGAGCGCCGCGAAATCCGTCACTGTCGGATTTTGTAGAGTAGGTAAGCGCCGGCGATCAGGAAGAGAAGATTGCCAAGCCAGACTGAAATCAGCGGACTGAGAATCCCTTTGTAACCTAATACCTGGCCGAATTTAATAAAACCGTAGTAGATGAAAATCACGAGCAAACTCATTCCGGCGCCAAAGGCAATCCCTTTACGCGGTTTGACGGCTGCCAGAGGAATACCAAATAAAATGACGATAAAATTGGTGAAAGGAAAGGCCAATTTAAAATGCCTGTTTACTTCCCATTTGCGGGTCTCGTTGCCGCTTTCGCGCAGCCGCCGGATGAAATAAGCGAGTTCCCGGTAAGTCATAGTTTCGGGATCCAGATCGGTTTTTATGATGTCTTCCGGATGTAAATTCAACACGATCAGGGTATCGCGACCGGTCGGATGAACGTTTTCGGTTCCGGATTCGTTGAATGTCCGGATTTTGTAGTCGGAAAGCCGCCAGGCCGAACTATCTGCTACCCAGACCATTTTCCGGGCGTCAATCCGGCACTGTAATTTTTGGTGTTCGTTATACTGAATGGTGACCGAATTGGCGGTATAGTTACGGGTCGTGAAGACAGAGATGACGATGTTGCAGGTCGGCGAATCTTGGAACATTACATTGGTGAAGACCGTTTTTTCGGCATATTTGCGCCGGTGCATGTTGTTGAATTCGATCTCGATGCGTTGCCGGGTGGCCGGAATGACGACGTAATCGTCAAAGAAATAGGCACCGATACTAAGTAGAATCCCGGTCAGCAGAAGCGGGATCGAAACCCGGTACAGACTTATTCCGGAAGATTTAATGGCCGCCAATTCATTGTGTTTGGCCAGCAGACCGATGGTAAAAACTGCTGCCAGGAGAAGGGACTCCGGGAGCGCGACATTGAGGTAATACGGCAGTTGATAAAGGTAAAAACGGGCGATCAGGCTGACCGACATCTGATTCTTGAGAAATTTATCGAGTTTCTCGATCAGATCGACGATATTGAAAATGACTAAGAAAGCCAGTAGCGACAGGATGAAAATTGACAGAAATTTCTTCAGGACGTAGCGGTCGATTAACTTCACAGAAAACTCCGGCAGAAATTATCACCGGACGGCTGGTTTATCAAAGTTTTTCTTTTTGTCTGAAGGATAAATATCTTAGATTCGCCCGTCAAAGCCCTATCGGATTGAATTTTGAAGGATTGGAGTACTGATGAAACCGAATTCATCCCATCGCATGACATTGGGATTAGCCTTGATTCCAATTGCCTGGCTGATCGTCAGTCTGGTTGCCACTCTGCGCTTTTTTAACGGCGATCCGCATCTCCCGATCCTTTCCGCGGCGGTGATCGGGGCATTTGTGGCGGCCGTGAATGGTCAGAGGTGGGAAACGATCGAGCAGGGAATCATCAGGACGATCAGCATGTCGATGAACGCCATTCTGATCCTGCTGGTGGTCGGTATGATCATCGGCACCTGGATTTTGGCGGGTATTGTGCCGACAATGATTTACTATGGGTTGAAATTAATCTCGCCGGGCTTTTTTTTGGTAGCGGCGACTCTGATCTGCGCGATCGTTTCGCTGGCAACCGGCAGTTCCTGGACGACGGCCGGAACGGTGGGCATCGCCCTGATTGGGGTTGGACAGGGATTCAATATTCCATTGCCGATGGCGGCCGGGGCGATCATCTCCGGCGCTTACTTTGGCGATAAAATGTCGCCGCTTTCCGATACGACCAATCTGGCGCCGAGCATGGCAGGCGCGAAACTTTTCGATCATGTTCGTCACATGACTTATACCACCGGGCCAAGTTTGGTGATCGCCCTGGTGATCTATGCGATGATCGGTCGTAGATATGCCGTCAGCGATTTCGATCTGGGGGGCGTTCAGGTCATTATGGATAATCTGACCTTGCAATTTCGGATTAATCCGCTCCTGTTGTTGCCGCCGCTGCTGGTCATTGTTATGGTCGTTTTACGAACTCCGGCGATTCCGGGCTTAATCGGTGGCGCTTTTTTAGGCGGACTTTTCGCTTGGCTTTTTCAGGGCGCCGGGATGACGGCGATCATTAAATCGGCGCATTACGGTTATTTCTCTGAGACCGGTTTGAAAGCGGTCGACGATCTGCTGACGCGCGGCGGATTGGACAGCATGATGTGGACGGTTTCGTTGATTCTGTGCGCTTTGAGCCTTGCCGGGGTTCTGGAAGGTACCGGTATGCTGAATGTCATTTCAGTCGCCATAACCAAACTGGCGCGTAGCACCGGTTCACTGATTTTCGCAACGCTTTGCACTTGTGTGGGAGTGAATTTTATTGCCGGCGATCAGTATTTATCAATTGTTATTCCCGGCCGGATTTTCAAGGATTTGTATGCTGAACGCGGCCTCCATCCGAAAAATCTTTCGCGGGCTTTAGAAGACGCCGGCACGCTGACCTCTCCTTTAGTGCCGTGGAATACCTGCGGCGCGTTCATGTTCACGACCCTGGGGATCAGTCCGTTGGTCTATGCGCCGTATGCCTTTCTGAATCTGATCAATCCGGTCATTTCAGCTATTTACGGTTATACCGGCCTGACGATCGCGAAGATCGCTTCTGGCGAATCCGCGCACGATAATTAATTATTGGTTCACATATCCGGCGACTTTCTTCATCTTGCGCTCGATGCAGATGTTGATCGCCCGGACATAGCCGCCCTCACGGAAAGCGTCACGTAAAAACGCAATCAGATCGTCAAGAGTCGTAAAACCGGCCGGGTCGGTTTGTTCAAGGATGCGATTGAAGGATTGCACTCCCAGTAATTCGTGCCGGAAAAGGGCTTGATTTTCCAAGAAAACATAATCGGTAATGGTGCCAGCTTCTTTTTTACGCTGATTTTCGGCGAGGAGCAGTTCGATATCGGCCGCTAGGTCTTCGATCTCGACTTTCAGAATCATAAGGAAATTTTTGATGATATTGCGCATAAATCCTCCGGCTTTGAAAAAACTCTCTGATGGAATTTATATTCCGGCGCGCTAATTGTAAACCGATATTTGTTTTTCGGTGCTGAAATCAGGAGGTTCAGAGAGCCAGCTTCAGGGCTAAGGGGCGATGATCGGAAACGGTCACGGCGTAAGTATTCCAGCCGCCGCTGATGAAATTTTCTATCAGGAGTGGAGTGATCGCTGAGCCGCTGTTGGCGAAAGCTGGGAACAACTCGTCGGTAATCAGAATGTGATCGATATGGCTGGGATAGGTGGGATATGACCAGAAATAAGCGTCGCCGGTGGCGATCCTGTAATCCGTAAATTTATATTTGTCGGTTTGACTGAGGAACGGCCAGAAAACATTTACGGATTGGACATCGGTCAGCTCGTCGTTGAGATCGCCAAGCACAATGACTTTTACGTCCGGAAGATTGGTACGGATGTATTCCTCCAGCTGGGTGCTGGCGCTCAGGCGGCGGCTCTCATTCTCTTCACCGCTGGAAGCCTTATAATGATTATTAATTACATATATCGTATCGGAATTATAAATCAACTCGGCTACAAGCGGCGGACGGGGAAATGCCCTCCAGTCGTTGTCCAGAATCTCATAGATCCGGTTGACTGAGATCGTTGCTGGATTGTAAACAAAGCCAAGGTTGATGTCATAAGCGGCGCTGTTGGCGCGGAAGCCCTGCCAGGTGCCAAGCGAGTCAAGTAAGTCTTCAAAACCGGCCCGACTGACCATTTCCTGCAATCCGACGATATCAGGGTTTAGGGCTTTCAGCGCCTGGCTCACCACGCTAATCGTGCTGCCATTCATGCGCGGAAAATCCTCAAGGTTCCAAGTCATGACATCGAAAGTTTCCGGCGTTCCGAAAAACAGACTGGCAAGCGTGAGTGTGCCGGAAGCTGTATGACTGGAAGAAACACCGGAATAGGCCGCGACGCGGTAAGCCACCGAGCTGGTGGTTGGCGGATCGCTGTCGATAAATTCGGTTCCGTTGGCGGCACATTCGGCGTATCCGTTTGTCCAGGAGCCCTGGTTGATCTGACGGTCGATACGAAAGCCGCTTTCGCCGATCGAGTGATCCTTCCAGGTGATGCGTAACCCGGAATCGGCTGTTTGCCTGATGAAAACATCGGTCGGATCGCTATTTCCCGGGAAATAGGCACTCGTCGCGGAAACCTCCGAAGTATCCTTATTTCGGAGCGCGCGCAGACGGTAAGCGAAAACTGTGTCAGAATTGGCAGTCAACAGCGTATCCACGTACGCAAAATGGCGGGCGGAAGCGACGGCAAAATCATTCTGCCAAGAATTTTCGCCGGCCTTGCGGGCGATCAGCATCAGATCGTGTTCCCGGAAAGATCCGTCCCAACTGACCGTCAGATTACCATCCTCGAGAACCTGCAATTGAATATTGGTCGGTGCCTCTGGGGTATCCGAACCGGTGGGAACCGAGCAGCTCAGGAAGATTGCGATGACCGGGATTAAGGGAAATAATAGCCGTTGGAATGTCATTGAACACCTGGCGGCCATAATTTATAGAGATATCCGCCGTAAAGCAGCAGCAGGATTAAACCCTCGAGACGGTTGATGCGTCGTCCGGTAATAATGATCGGGAGAATCACGAGCGACACAATGACCATCACAATAATGTCGAAGGATTTAATCCCGATGCCATCGATCGGAGCAATCAGTCCGGCGATTCCCAGAATACAAAAAACATTAAAAATATTCGAGCCGATAATATTCCCGATTGCGATTTCGGATTGCTTCTTGATTGCCGCGACGACGGAAGTTGCCAGTTCCGGCAGGCTTGTTCCGAGGGCGACTATCGTCAAACCGATGACGGCCTCTGAAATGTTCAGACGGGTTGCCAGATCAATTGCGCCGCGTACAAAGGTCCGCGAACCGACTACCAGCAGAGTAATACCGCTTACGATATAAGTGATTTCGAAGAACATATTACGGGCGCGCTGTGGAATGGATTCTTCTATAACATGTTCGATTTCGTCCAGGATATGTTTTCTGGCAAGAATGTAGTTACCGATCGTGTAGGCGACGATTCCCAGAAAGAGGATTCCGGCTTCGATCTGGCTGATGCGGAAATCGCGGAAGAAAATGACAAATATTACGGTTGCACTGATCATTATGGGGGTATCGATCCGGATCAGCTGTCGTTTAACCGGCATCGGGCTGATGAGAGCTGCCAGACCGAGTATTACCGCAATATTGAAGATATTCGAGCCGACGACATTGCCAATGGCAATGGAGCCCTGATGCGCCAGGTTAGTCTTGACGCTGACGACTAATTCCGGAGAACTGGTGCCGAATGCGACGATCGTCAGCCCGATAATCAGCGGCGGGACTCCCAGTCGGGCAGCTAAGGAAGAGGCTCCTTTAATGAGCCCCTCGGCTCCCAGATAGAGCAATAGAATTCCGAGAGTCAGGAGACCAATTATCAGCAGCATGAATTCGCCCTGGTTGTCATTGGAGAATCAGGTTCAATTTTCTTGCGATTTCCTACGAACGGAGTTGTCTGGAAACGACCGAGCCTTGTGAATTGAATCATTTAGATTACAGGTTTTCGGTGCTCTTACGCAGTTCCATTGAATGCTGATAAAATTCCTTGGGTGTCAGTTCTTTAATAAACACCAGCCCATGCGCCGCCCGCAGGCGGGGATGATCATGCTTAATGAAGAAATCCCGGCCGAGACAGGTTTTGATTTTCAGATACTGATCGACCTGAATTTTACGCGCCAGGCGGCAGAACGGGCCGTCGAATTCCCAGCTGGGGAAACTGGCGGATTTCTGCGAACCAAAACTTTCCATGAAAGCGTTTTCCATGATGGCCATGGAATTCAGACTGACGGGAATGTAGATATTGGCGCTGGCCGGGTGAAAGCGGAACCAGACATTCCGGTAACCCCAGATGCGCAGATTACTGATGTCATGGTCTTTTTCGTAGAGTTTGAGGGCTTCGGTGATTGATTGCAGCACTTTGTAATGCGTGTCCGGGCCGCTGCCTTCCGGATCGAGCGCTACCGTTATGATGGTTGGCTTGATCTTTTCCATAGTCCGGTAGACTGGCAGGACATCCCGATTGAAAGTCGGCTCCTCGGAGAATATATCGCCTTTGTAAAAACCGAGCCGCAGATGCAGAACATTTTGGCTGTTGAATCCAAAATAACCCCAGAGCACGTCGGCTTCCCATTCGCGGATCATGCCTTTAAGTTTCTGGACATGTGCGATATCCTTTTTCCCGGGATATTGAGTCGTGAAATAATTGATCAGTTCGTTGATCCGGTCCTTTAAATAGATGATGTTACTCTCTTCGTAGATTTCGGTCAGGATCGAGAGCAGGCGGCGTGATTCGGCTTCATTCTTGCGTTTGATATCGTAATTCGCTACGCCGTCGAGATAAAGATTGACATCGCGGTTCCGCGCGGCGACATTGGCCGGATCGAAATAATTGTCTTCCATCAGGGTTGAAAAGCGTGCACTGTCGACAATCTCGTTCAAATTTTGCATGCGTTCCAAAACGTATGAATTGGTGACGGCGTTGAAACCGCTGGTCAGGTAGGTGAAATAATGTTTATTGTTAGGATTGCGGACGAGATGGACGATATAGGGCAGATAACCGAGCATTTCATCATCGTGATGCGGGGAAGTGTGCATGAAGACTTCGTTATCCAGGTTTACCATGCCGCGTTCGATACGGTCGATGATCGTCTGGCGCAGACTGGCGCTGATATCGCTATGGGAGCGCTTGGTGCGCTGCATGATAAGTTTGGTAAAACGATCCGAGTTGTAATCTTCGATGGTCAGATCTTCGAGTTTTTTATTTTGGGCCAAAGCCAGATTGAAGACGGATTTTTCGATGGTTTTTGCGTCAAGTTCAGGCGCTTTCTGGACATTTTCATACCATCTTTCAATTAATTTGATCGCCGCGCCTTCCGTCAGATAAAACCGGGCGTTGGGCAGTTTTTGCAGAACGGTGGCCGGATACTGAATCGTCGGCGGATTCTGGATTGAATCCCGGACGATATTGGATTTAGCCTGGCCGGCGGCAATGATGATGGCGGTGGTGTCCGGATTGAACGTGATCGTATCCAGACCGATAGTGATCACCAACCGTTTGCGGGCGACTTCAATGCCGCCCAGGTCGCCGGCGGCGGCTGCCTGGGTCTCGTAGTTAGTTTCGATCAGACGGGTCGTGGAGAAATGATCGCTGCCCCGGATATTAAAACCGATATGACCGTCCGGTCCGATGCCACCCAGGAAGAATCCAATGCCGCCCAGGGCGCGGATTTTGCGTTCGTAGTCTACGCAGAACTGGTCGGTACGGGCAATGGTTTCCTTTTGCAGCTCTTCGAGGGGAGTCTTGGCCCAGCGCACCCGCAGGGAAAGATCGACTTTCTCGTCGCCAAATATTTTTTCGATACTGAAATTATTAGCCGTTCCGATTTCATAAAGGTTGATCAGAAGGGCTTTCTTGGGATCGAGGCCAAAATTTTTGAGATAGTATTTTTGAATGTAATAGTAAAAGCTGTTCTGCTGATTGGGATCGATCGGATAAAATTCGTCAATCTGAACGAAGTGCAGGCGGGACATATCGGGCTTGCGCGCCGGATCGATGCCAACCTCTTCGAGTTCCTTAACGGCTGCCGGTGTATGCCAATTAGCCAGATAATGCTTGACCCACGTAATAAAATGCTCCGGAGTCTTGCCGGTGGGCAGTGAAATGACTCCATCGGGATTAGCCTGTACCCATTCCAGAAAGCGAAAGGCGGCCAGTTTACCGAGCATGGGAAAATTTGCCACCTGGATGATTGGAATTTTTTCAGTCGGCGGATAGATGATTTTTTTACCGGATAATTCAAGGTAATATTTCTCGACATTTGAAGCCGGAAGTTGTCGGTTAAGACTGTTTTTACCTGAAATTTTGGCTTTTTGAGTGGACATTTTAAAGATCCTTTTTATGTATTTAATACTGATATTCGCAATTTCAACCGGGAAATTTACCCTATTTTTTCGGCTTTGCCAACGATAACCCGTAAAATCTTATACCCAGGAAAAAGCGAAGCGCTGGGACGTATTCAGGGATACAGAAAGAACGCGGGAGGATATAAAGTTTGTTTATTCAATTAAAAAAACCGTAAATTCGCCCGTTGTTATTTGTTATGGTTAAGGATCGATTGATACGATGAGAGAAAGACGAGCCGCGCGCGAATTAGCCCTGCAGGCTTTGTACGCAGAAGAGCTGACCGAATATCCTTTAGCTCAAGTCATTGACGATGTGATTGGTAATTCTGATCTGGCCCAGGAACTGAAAGATTTTGCCAGAGATTTATTCATGGCGGCAGCCCTGCACCGGGACGAGTTGGATAAGTTCATCCAGGACAAGTCCGAAAACTGGGATTTTGAACGTATCGCGGTTCTCGATCGTCTGATAATTCGCATGGCGATCTGTGAGTTCAAGTATTTTAACGATATTCCCCCCAAAGTTTCGATCTCGGAAGCCATCGAGATCGCCAAACGTTATTCTACCGATGACAGCAGCGCTTTTGTAAATGGCATTTTAGACGCCGTGCTGCATCAGATCGGCGAAACTCTCATCCATAAAACCAAACGGATTGAAGCTAATCCGGAAACAGACAATGAATAATCCCGGTCCCGCCGGAACAATTGGATATATTCTGATATAACTGATTGATTATGTCTGCAACATTGAGTCAATTTCGATAGGATCAAATGGGAATAATAAAGTATTTAACCTCGATATTCGGCACCTCCTCAGAGCGGGAGATTAAGAAAATCATGCCGTTAGTGGCTGAGATCAACCGGATCTATGCCACCCTTGCGGATAAACCCATCGAAAAATTACGGGAACGCACCGCCGAGTTGAAAACCCTGGTTCAAACGGCTCGCGCCCAGGCTTGCACCGAAGGCGAGGAATCCGGACTGCCTGCGGACGAATTAAAAAAATATATGCTGGAAGCCGAACGTGCGGCTCTCGACGAAATCCTGCCGGAAGCTTTTGCCATGGTCAAAGATGTCTGCCGGCGCTTAGTCGGCCAGGAATGGATTGTCACCGAACATAAAGTTGTCTGGGATATGATTCCGTACGATGTACAGCTGATCGGCGGAATCGTCCTCCATCAGGGGAAAATTGCCGAGATGAAAACCGGCGAAGGCAAAACTCTGGTCGCGACCATGCCGGTCTATTTGAACGCCCTGACCGGGCGCGGCGTGCATGTAGTTACCGTCAATGACTATCTGGCTCAACGTGACAGCGAATGGATGGGAAAAATCTATACGGAACTAGGTCTGACGGTCGGCTGTATCCTGAATTCGATGAGTCCGGAAGAGCGCAAGGAAATCTATTCCTGCGATATTACCTATGGCACCAATAACGAATTCGGTTTCGATTATCTGCGCGATAATATGGCTCTTTCTGCCAGCGAACAGGTGCAAAGGGAATATTTCTATGCGATCGTCGATGAAGTCGATAACATTCTAATTGACGAAGCCCGCACGCCATTGATCATTTCGGGACCGGTGCAGAGTTCGCGGCACGAGAAATTCGACGAACTCAATCCGGCGGTTGGTACCGTTGTGCGTTACCAGCGTGAGAAAGTGACGGATATACTGGGGCGTTTCCCGGATTCACCGGATGCCATTCCGGAGAAAGAAACGGTTGATTTTGCCCGCCAGATCTACATCGCCTCCCAGGGCATGCCCAAGAACCGACGCCTGCGTAAATTACTGGAGGAGCCGGGCTATCAGAAACTTTTACAGAGCGGTGAAAAGGAATTTCTACTGCTGACCAATGCCAAGACCGGCACCTCGATCAGCCAGGACGAATTTTTTAAAGACCTTTATTACTTTATCGATGAAAAAAATCACAGCATTACTCTGACGCCCTCAGGCGAAGAAAAGTTGGCGACTCTGCTGGGAGTCGGCGTCAATGAGTTGGTCATTCCAGATCTGGCGGAAGAATTCGTCAAAATCGACGAAAATCCGGACCTCGACGCCCTCGAAAAAGAAAAACGCAAAATGGAACTCGACAGCCGGCACTCCGAAATCTCCGACCGCTATCATAATATTTCGCAACTGCTGCGGGCTTATACACTCTATGAGAAGGATGTCGAGTATGTGATCCAGGATGGCAAAGTTCTGATCGTGGACGAGTTTACCGGAAGAATTCTGCCGGGTCGGCGTTACAGCGACGGATTACATCAGGCCATCGAAGCCAAGGAGAAGGTCAAGGTCGAGGCCGAGACACAGACTTTCGCGACGATCACGCTGCAGAATTATTTCCGGATGTACGATAAATTGGCCGGCATGACCGGCACTGCCGCTACCGAATCGGCCGAGTTCGCCGATATTTACAAATTAGACGTCGTCGTCATTCCGACCAATAAAACCTGCATTCGTAAAGACCACGAAGATCAGGTCTATAAAACGCGGCGCGAGAAGTACAATGCCATTATTGCCGAGATCGAGAATGCTTTTCAACGGGGACAACCGGTGCTGGTTGGTACGATCAGCGTCGAAGTGTCCGAAACCATCAGCCGGATGCTGAAACGACGCGGTATTCCGCATAATGTATTAAACGCCAAACATCACAAGCGCGAAGCCGAAATTGTTGCCCGGGCGGGCGAACGCAGCGCAGTGACGATCGCGACCAATATGGCCGGCCGCGGTACCGACATTAAACTCGGCAAAGATGTTGTCGGACTGGGCGGCCTGTATATCATCGGAACAGAACGACACGAGTCCCGCCGCATTGACCTGCAGTTGCGCGGCCGCAGCGGCCGGCAGGGTGATCCGGGCGCTTCGCGGTTTTTTCTTTCGCTAGAAGACGACCTCATGCGTCTGTTTAACAGTGAAAGAATTGCAGCCATCATGGACCGGATTGGTCTCGAAGAAGGTCAGGTCATCACTCATTCAATGGTCACTCATTCGATTGAACGCGCTCAGAAGCGGGTTGAGGAACGTAATTTCGGCATCCGTAAACATCTGCTGGAATATGACGACGTGATGAATCATCAACGCGAAATAGTCTATGACCGGCGCAATTATGCCCTTAAAGGTGCTAATACGAAAGGCGAACTGTTTGACGTACTCGACGAATGGGTCGATGGTTTGATCGAAAAGTATGGCAATCAGGCGAAAAATGCCGAAGATTGGATGTGGCCGGAATTGCGCATGGAATTGACTACTAATCTCGGTATCGATCTGCTTTCCGACGAACTCACCGACTATACGGCCAATGACGTCAAGTCCGCCATAATATCACGCGCGAAACAGTATTACGAGCGTAAGGAAAATATCTATGGTGCTGAGCAAATCCGTTTTCTGGAACGGTTTATCATGTTACGCACCATCGACGAGAAATGGCGCGATCATCTCTATGCCATGGATCAGCTGAAAGAAGGAATCAACTGGCGGGCGTACGGTCAGAAAGATCCCTTGCTGGAATATAAAGGCGAGGCTTTTAAAGCCTTTGTCGAAATGGTCAGCGATATGAATCAGCAAACCCTGCGGCTCTGTTTCCGGACGCAGATCGGCGGACCGCAACCAGAGACCCGCGCGATTCGCCGGCCGGCATCTATACGAATGACTCACCAGGAATCCGACGGCATGGGATTTTTACCCGGAATGAAACCAGAAGCCGCTGAGCGACCGCAATTTATGACTAATAACGGCCAGCCGCCAAAAATCCGTCCGATTCACGTTGAAGCAAAAGTCGGTCGCAACGATCCCTGTCCCTGCGGCAGCGGTAAAAAATACAAACACTGCCACGGCGCCCGATAGCGGAGCGATCCGGTGAATTTTCATAAGACTAAGCATAAAATTCTGGCCGAAAACGCCGGATTGTTAATTGCATATTTTTTCTGGTTGTCTAACGTTGGATTTGCCGATAGCGGCGTGATCCTGAAATGTGATGATGTTTTCTGTTCGCCGGGAGATTCGGTCGATTATGTCAGCGTCGGTTTAAAGTATGAATACTCCACCTTGGTCGCCGGTTTTCAGTTTGATCTTTCCGCTGATCCGCGCTATTTCACGCCGTTAAAGTGTACGCCTTTATACCGGGATGGCATATATAATTGGTTGGAATTTTCATCTTTTCCGAACGATTCTACCGTGAGGCTGATTACAGTAGATACCTCTTTGGCGCAACCATCCTGGCAGGCGAATTTTTACTACTATTACCATGTTAACGTCAATACGCCACCCGGCTTTTATGAGATCGAAGCGCGGAATGCTGTGGTTACCAATCGGTCGGGTGGCAGTCTGGCCTGTGAGCTGCAATCCGGAACAATAATTGTCGCCAACGGCGACGCCTATATAAAAATTGAAGACGATACCGTCCGAGTTGGGCAGGAATCTGTCATTATTCCAATTACTTTTGTGGCAAAGGAAGGCGCCCGCACGATCAGCTTTGCAATTGCTGATTCCGCCGGAATTTTCAGTTTCCGGGGAATGTGGATGGCCCTAACTTCCGACTGGACCCTAACGTCGGATTGGGATTCGGCCGGTACGATCACTTTTTATGCGCATTGCGAGGCGCCTTTGAGACCGGGTTGTCCAATCGCGCCGAATGAAATCCGTACGATTAGCCTGCTCGTGGATATTAACCGGAATATCGCCCCAGGTAATTATGCACTTGTAATCCGGGAACCGTTCGTCGAAGACGCCTTAAGTTCAGGCGCGAGTTCGGTTGACGCGATCGCCGGTTGTCTCACGGTAATTGATTCGACGTCGGGGTTGGGAACTGATCCGGTTATTCCGCATGAGATGCTTTTATCCCAGAATTATCCGAATCCGTTTAACCTCTGCACTACGATTGGTTTTGCGGTGTCACAGACCGGTGAGGTGAAACTTGAGATTTTCAATTTGCTCGGCCAGCTTGTAAAAACCCTGATCTGTGGGGAATTTACTCCGGGAAAATATATGGTGGTTTGGGAAGGGCGATCGGATAACGGTTTGGCGGTCGAATCCGGTATCTATTTTCTGCGTTTGAGCGCTGAAGAGCGCGTCATAACGCGCAAGATGCTTTTGATCAAATAAATGTAACGCCCGGTTTTTAACCTTTTTAGGCTGTCATTCGCTTTGAAAATCGCGACGCGGCGGTTAAATTTGTAAGTTTTTTGAGCCGCGGTGGCGGAATTGGCAGACGCGCTGGACTTAGGATCCAGTCCTTATGGGGTGCGAGTTCAAATCTCGCCCGCGGCACATGTAATTATTGATGTAAATAAGGAAAAAGAATGAAAGCAGAAATAATCAATAGCGGAGCGATCGAAAAGACCGTCAAAGTTAATCTCGAATGGGAGGAGATCGCCGGTGATTACCAGAGAATGTTTGACGATTTACGCAAGAATCTGAAAATTGACGGTTTCCGCCGTGGTAAAGTTCCCGAGGGCCTGGCCAAGCGCCTCCTGAAGCCGGATGTCTTTATGAAATTCAGCAATCAGGTAATTGACAAGACCCATCAGGAAGCCATGCAAATGGCCGGAGTCGGTGAATTTCTGGATATGCACATTGTGGATTTGGATTTTGACGAGAACAAACCGTTCAGTTACACGGCCAAGGTGGAGATCGATCCGGAGATTAAACTGCCCGATTATAAAAAAGGTTATAAAGTTACCCATAAGGAATATATTCTTGATCCGGAGACGGTTGAGCGATACATCGCCGATTTTCTGGAATCCCATGCGGAAGTTCAGGAAGTATTTGACGGCGCTCAGGCGGGTCATTTCATTTTGGGCGATTTGCAGGCCTTGGATGAGAATGGCAATCCTCAGATTGGCAAGCGTTTACCGGATCGGCTGATAAAAGTCGGCGAAGGCATTTTCGGCGATCCAAAAACGGCGGATTTTACCGGAGCAAAGGCCGGAGACCAGGTCAATCTGAATATAAAATCCTCGACTGGCGAATCACTTAAATACGCACTGGACGTCAAACGGGTGGAGAAACACACACCGCCTGAACTGACGGATGATTTTGTAAAAAGTCAGATGAAGGATGTCGCCACCGCCGCCGAATTCCGTCAAAAAATTAGCGATAATCTGACGCAGAAATGGAAGCAACAGACTGTAAACGAATATGATCAGTCAATAATCAGTTATTTCGTTGAAAATACGAAGTTCGATATTCCGCAGTATCGTCTCAATTTCTATCTTGACCGGGTGATTTCAGATCTAAAAAATTCTGCCAAAGGCAAGACAATCGATGAGGACAAATTGCGGGAGGAATATCGGCCACTGGCAGAGCGGAATATCCGCTGGTATTTGATCCAAAAAGCGATCATAATTCAGGAGAATATCGCTGTGAGTGAAGAAGAGTTTCAAGCTGCGATTGATACAGTATTGGCTAATTATCCGGAAGCCCAGAAGGAACAGGTGGTAAAATACTATCAACAGGCCAAAAACAAGATGGACATTCGGATGGATCTTTTGGATCGCAAAGTTCTGGAGCACCTGAAAGAATTCGCTAAGATAAAGAAAGAAATACTTCACACTGAATCGCTCCAGCAGTAGGAGGGCATAATGGAAAGCAAGAATCAGGCCTTTATCCCGTTTGTAATCGAGCAGACCGGGCGCGGCGAACGCTCATACGATATATATTCGCGTTTGTTGAAGGAACGCATCATTTTTCTGGGTTCGCCGATTGACGACCATGTAGCCAACCTGATAATTGCGCAGTTGCTCTTTCTGGCGGCTGAGGATGCCAATAAGGACATCTTCTTATATATAAATAGTCCGGGTGGGTCGATCACAGCCGGCATGGCAATCTTGGACACGATGAATTACATCCAGCCGAAAATGGCTACGATCTGTTTGGGAATGGCCGCCAGTATGGGAGCCATTCTGCTGGCCAGCGGAGCAAAAGGCAAGCGATCGGCTTTGCCGAATTCCCGCATTATGATTCACCAGCCGCTGGGCGGTGTCGAAGGTCAAGCCAGTGATATCGAGATTCATGCCCGTGAAATAATTCGACTGAAAGAAAACACCAATAAACTTCTGGCCGAGCTAACCGGCCAGCCACTTGATAAAATCGTTCGGGACACCGACCGCAATCATTTTATGTCGAGTGAAGAAGCCTTGAAATACGGTTTGATTGATGAAATCTTGCCCGCCCGGGTGAAAAAATAGGCTCTCTCGATAAAAAAGCTTGACATTGCTAAAAAAAAATCTTTACATTAGCAATGCAGTGAGGATTTTTTAGTGTGAGTAAGTCTTAATTTTCTTAAAAAAGGAGGAAGAGTATGGCACGTCGTGTAGCGATATGTCTCTTAGCAATGTTGCTACCTATTGTTCTCTTTGCAGGAACCTCAGGTAAAATCGCAGGAGCGATTATTGACAAGAAATCAGGTAGTCCCCTGGCCGGTGTGAATGTAATCGTCACCGGTGGTGGTTACAATCTTGGTGCGGCCACCGATGTAGATGGCTATTATAGCATCATCAATGTTCCCGTAGGCACTTATACAGTAAGGGCCAGTTACATTGGCTATAAAGAGACAGTATATAGCAATGTTGTCGTGTCACTCGATTTAACGACCGAGTTGAATTTCGAGTTGGATCAAACGACATTAGCATTTGAAGAGGTTATGGTAACCGCAGAAAAACCGATGATTCGGAAAGATGCCACCAACACCAACATCATTAAATCGGCAGAGGAAATTGAGAATATGCCTATGCGGGGTATGCAGGAACTTGCCGCAAGTACTGCTGGTGTTGTTAAGGCCGAAAACAGTACTACCATGAATATTCGTGGAGGTCGAGGAGCCGAGACGGCTATGTACATTGATGGCGTTTTGGTAAATGATCCCTACAATAATGCGGTTTACACTTATTTACCGAATGAGGCCATCGAGGAAATGAGTGTGCAGACCGGTGGTTTCAATGCTGAATACGGCGATGCTATGTCAGGAATTGTAGCGATTACAACAAATGCGGGAACCGAAAAATACACAGGTTCGGTGCAAGCGATAACCGATGGCTTTCTGAAAGCCGATAAAAAAATATTAGGAGCCTATGGTTACGGTTATAATGAATATATCGCTTCGCTTGGCGGTCCGCTTATTCCCAAGACCAATCACACATTTTTTGTAAGCATGACGCGTAAATATTGTTCTGATGCATGGCCTTCATATGGATGGGCTGAGAACCCTGACAGATTGAGCAGTATGACGTTTATTGAGACAAATGAATGGTATGACGATACCGGTGGCGTTTTTATTGATACAACTACACATAATTATAAGTTTAACGCCAGGATTCCGGGAAATTCGACTTCGGATTGGTCATGGAATGGGAAATTGAAATTTCAGTTGGGTAAAAACATAACCTTAAAAGCAAGTTATGTTTCAACTAACCGTGTGCTAAATGCTGTGACTCCGATTGATATCTTTAATGTTGACCACATGGGAGAAGAAAGCCGGTATTCGCATTCATTTAACACTACCCTGACACAGACAATCGGTAAGGGTACATATTACGATTTAAAATTTAATTGGTTTGATACACAGAGAAAGATCTACGATGCAACGTTTGGTGATGATCTGGAAAAATATGGTGATCCGTGGTTGAATCCCTGGCCAGATGACAGTGCTTACGTTGGAGTAGCTTACACCAAACGTATTGGACCCGATTACTTCGAACCAGGCAGTCAATATGATGATTATTTCAAGAACAGGACCACTTATTGGGGAATTGATTTTGATATAGTTCATCAGATGGGTAAGAATCATACATTTAAATCAGGTTTTGAATATAAATATCACACTCTGAGAGAATATCGGGTTCTGTCGCCGGTTTATATGGCCAAGACGAACTTATCTGATGTTGAGAAATATCAGTCCGCGGATGTACGTTTCTACGGATATGATATTGATGGGAATGAAATAGATGAGGGTGATTACTTGGAAGATGCCGTGTATGATGCTTCTGGTAACCTGATTGATGGCTATCAGAACCAAGCGCCCTATCATCCGATTATTATGAGCGGTTATATTCAGGATAAAATTGAATTTAAAGATATGATATTGAATCTTGGATTAAGATATGACCGCATTGATCCGAATGCTTGGCAATTCAAGCAACTAGATGCTGAATGGGCAGCTGATGGCAGTTATATTCCCGGAACAGGTATGTTTGGTGGCAATGAGCAATTCGATAAAGATGATGTCGAAAAATCGGATGTGCATGCTTATATGAGCCCGCGTTTAGGAGTGAGTTTCCCAGTTACCGACCAAACAGTTTTTCATGCTCAATATGGGCAGTTTTATCAGGCTCCGAGTTTGTCAGATTTGTATCTGAGTCCGTTTTATCTGGATGCATTTGTGAGCAGAGGCGGATATTTTACTACTCTGGATAATCCCAATCTGGAGCCGCCCAAGACCACTTCTTATGAAATTGGTTTTAAACAGATGCTGGGTAATATTGCCAGTATACAATTAACCGCTTTTTATAAAGAGACTGAAGATTTGATACAGGTTCTGAATGTGACTACTGATGTTACTAACATTGCATTCAGTCGCAACGGCGATTTTGGAACTATCAAAGGATTGGATGTTATCTTTAATCTGAGACGTTTTAAGAATCTATCGGCCTCTTTCAATTATGAATTACAGTATGCCAATGGTACCGGTTCGGCGACAACCTCGAACTTCAATATTGCCTGGCAGGGTGGCGCGCGGGGTAATTTCCCGGAATTTGCGATGCCGCTGGATTATGAGCAGAGACATACCGGTAGCCTAAATCTTGATTATCGTTTCGGGAAAACTGACGGACCCACTTTTCTGCATAATACCGGAGCAAACCTGATGCTCAATTTTAATTCAGGTCAGCCTTATACACTAATGCAGACTTTTCCGACCATGCCATTTACAGGCCGGTATGACAATACCAATGTATCTGAAACCCCAATATCGGCAGTGAATTCACAGACAACCCCTTGGGTATTTAAGGTGGATTTAAAGCTGGATAAAAAATTCTACATTGGTAACTTTCAGTTGACAGCCTATGCCTGGGTATTGAATCTGCTTAATACCGAAAACGTCTCGGATATCTGGATAACAACCGGCTTACCGGATGATACTGGATATTTGGGGACAGCGGCTGGTCGAACATATTGGAACAATTTAACCGACGAACAGAAGAGTCTGTATAAGATGCGTGAGATGGATTATAATAATTACGGCTCGCCTCGTCAGATTCGCCTGGGACTGATGCTTGAATTATAAAGAGTGTAAAATGAAAGTAAATACTGACTCGAACGGAGGAACATATATGAAAAAAATATTATCAGTAATAATGATAGTATTGACAGTTTCGGCGCTTGTTTTTGGCGCTGAAAATATTACCAAGCCCCAGGTATTTGAAAAAGCAGCTGTTACCAGCGATGTCTGGATGAATGCAAATCGCATGAACGGTGTTTTTAGAAATAATGGCACCTGGTTCTATGACAATGTATTAGGCGATTGGGGCCTGGAATGGCCGAAAGGCAGTGGACTCAGTCCAATTTTCGGTGCTGGACAATATATCGGGGCCAAAATCGACGGTGAAATTCGCGTCGCTGGTGTACAACACTCCGCGACTGAATTTCAACCCGGATTAATTTTATCAACAGATGTGGCGGGTAATAAAGCTGACGCCGCGTATCGTTGGTATGAATTAAGACCAAATGGTGTTGGCGATTGGGCTACCTGGCCTACCGATCAGGGAGCGCCGGTAGATGCTACTGGTAATCCACTTCTGATTGGTGACCAGACAATCTATAGTGTCTGGAATGACTTGGCCAACCACGCTGAATATGGTACTAACAAGTTAAATGCCGAAGTCCATCAAATGGCCTGGGCGTTCGATCGCGCCAATGTCATGGGCGATATGATTTTTATCAAATGGACGCTAGTCAATAAAAGCGGTAAAAACTGGGAAGATACTTACTTCGTTATCTGGTCTGATCCGGACTTAGGAAATGCCGGTGATGATCAGGTGGGTTGTGATACCACTCTCGGTCTCGGTTATTGCTGGAATGCGACCGATAACGATCAGAACTATGGCGGTGCTCCGCCGGCGGTTGGAATCGACTTCTTTCAGGGACCGATTGTGGATGGAGCCACAACGGATACCGTGACTTTACCGGATGGATCTGAATTCCCAGGTAAGAAAATGCTCAAAATGACATCCTTTATTTACTACAACAATGATGATTCTCCCCAAGGCAATCCAAGTAGTGGTATGGATGTCTATAATTACATGAGCGGTTTCTGGAGAGATGGTTCTCCGATTACCGAAGGTGGAGTAGGTACTAATCCGGCTAATCCACCAACCAAGTTCATGTTCTCAGGCGATCCGGAAACAGCCAGCGGTTGGTTAGATTCCAATCCGGCTGATCGCCGGTTCTTCATGACCACCGGTCCATTCACAATGGAAACATGGGTTGATTCAGACGGTGATGGTGTGGCTGAGTTTGGTGAACCCGGTGTGCAGGAAATCGTGGCCGGTTGCTTGGTGGCGCGCGGCTCGAATAATCTTAACAGTGTAACTTATCTGAAAGCTGTCGATGAAATTGCTCAGATAGCTTACGATATTAATTTTGAATTGCCACCGGCGCCAAAGACACCGATCGTTAGTGTAAGTGAATTACCCAATGAAGTTATTTTGACCTGGGATGAACGCTCGGAATATAACGATGACGGCTCAGCTTATGAACAGGAAGACTTGGTAGCCAATGGTCTTATAGGTCAAAAAATGGTTGTCGGTACTGAATATAAAGAAGTCACTGACGGCACCTTTAATTTTACCGGTTACACCGTCTATCAGTATTCTGACGCTTCCGGAGCCGATCCGGTTGAATACCAAAAGTTTGGAGTAGATGAAATTGAATCGGCAGAAGATTATACTGGGCCTCGATATATCAGACTTCTGATTAATAAAAATCCGAAGGTCGCGAATGTAGGTGATCCGTTAGTGAATGGTAAAACATATTATTTTGGCGTGCAAGCTCGATCCTACTGCGAATTCGCTATTCCACAGGAGTTCCCGAGCTCGGTTACAATACTATCAGTTACCCCCCAGAATCATCCTGGCGAACGATATAGCTCAGTAACCGATAGTGCCTTGACGGTTAAGTACGCCCCGATAAATACTTCGGCTCCGGCCGGTGATGGTTCCTGCGAGGTTACAGTTGTTGACCCATCCAAGACGACCGGTAAGTACTATCGGGTTAGTTTCAATGCTGATGCTACCTGGAATTTGTTATCTAGTGCGACAGACTCCAATGTTGTCACAGGAATAGACACGGTCTTAAAGAATCAGTCTAATCAGGCTGGAGATGATGCCTACAATGTCGTTGATGGTATGCTGGTAAAGGTCATTGGTCCTGCGGCTGGAATTAAGAAAATCTGTGAATTAAATCCAATTACTTTAGCGATCGCTGATGCCAACCTGTGGGGCAGTTTAAACAATTACGGTCGCTCGCAACATTGGCCGGTATTTGTACTATCTGAAACTGCCGGAACAGATTTAACCCGGGTCGATCGGTTTGGGTTAATGACGCCCAAAGACTATGATATTATCTTTACCGACACTGACAGTACCTT
Organism: uncultured bacterium; assembly: GCA_964576275.1. Classification (GTDB taxonomy): domain Bacteria; phylum Fidelibacterota; class UBA2242; order UBA2242; family UBA2242; genus JAGNGI01. The sequence goes on from CAZNUN010000004.1 coordinate 181,515, forward strand.
AGCTTGGGATTACACTTCTGATTTAGTATTAAAAGATACCCTGACTGGTTTGCCATCGTATGTTCCTTTTACAGTCTGGAGAATAGACCTTGACGGAACCAGGACCCGTTTGCCTGTTTGTGTATATGATCTGGATGGCGAAGGAACTTGGAGTCGTTCTTATGAAGGGGCGGTTTATGGTCCATCCTTCGACTGGCTTTATATTTATGACAATGCAGAGTATGATCCGGCCAATGTAGCCAATTATATCTCGACAAACGATGGAACGGTTGCTCCTGGATATGGACCCTGGGGGGTTACATATCCGGCTATTAACCGCTTTAACATCAATATGTATTCTGATGTAGATGGCTATGCCCAGGCGGGGGATCTGGATTCTGATGGATATTTCTATGGCCCGCCGCATGCCGGTGAATATATTCGGATTTATACGAATAAACCGAATACTACAAACGACCAGTTTATCTTTAAAGCTCCGGATGCTAAGACTATGAACTTAGCCGATAAAAAAGTCGACTTAAAGAAAATTAACGTCGTTCCGAATCCCTATTACGGCTATCACACTGATGAAATGAATATTTTCGAACGCTGGGTACGGTTTACGAACTTACCGGAAAAATGCACAGTCAAGGTGTTTGATCTGTCGGGACATTTGGTACGTGAATTGGATAAAAACGATGCCACTACCACTTTTATGGACTGGGATTTGAAAAACCATTATGGACTTCCAGTGGCTAGTAGTGTTTATGTTTATCATGTGGATGTACCAGGTGTTGGTGAAAAGGTCGGCAAATTAGCGGTCTTTACGCCTAACGAAAGATTAGACACTTATTAAGCTGTGAATGTATCATGGACTTTAAAGGAGATAATATGAAAAACAAATATTTCGTAATTGGGCTAATAATGTTGCTCATTGTCTGTTCTCACAGCGTCTTTGCAAGTGCTCCAAAAATAGGTACGGCCGGTGCCGCTGAGCTCTTGATCCCGATGGGAGCCAAAAATGTCGCTATGAGTGGAGCAAACGTAGCTAATATTTCCGGAACAGATGCCATCTACTGGAATCCGGCTGGATTGGCTAATATCACTACCGGTGAAGCCACCTTCACTCAAATGAGTTACTTTGCCGACATGAAAGTGAGCTACCTCGCAGCCGGCGCAAATGCTGGCAAACTGGGTGCGTTCGGCGTTAGTGCACAGATTCTTAACATCGGAGATATTCCGGTTACGACAAGAAATATGCCTGAAGGTACAGGTGAAGTATTACAACCGGATTACCTGACCCTAAGTGCAACTTATGCCAAGCGCTTCACCGACCGAATTCTTTTTGGTGCCAACACCAAGATTATTAGTGAGAAGATCGGCACAATGAGTGCTTCGGCAGTCGGTTTTGATCTGGGATTACAGTACATTTCACAGACAGGACTGGCTTTTGGGGTTACTATGAAAAATATCGGTAGTAAAATCAAGTTTGATGGAACCAGTATCGAATTTGATGCGGATATCCCGTTTGCCAATCCTAGTGCAACAACCAGAAAGACTAAACTTGATATGGCTTCACACGAGCTGCCAGCCAGCATGAATTTAGGTATGGCTTATACCTATAATCTGGCCGGTCTCGGCAAGATTAATTTCTGCGGTACATATAACAACTATAGTTACTCCTATGATGAAATATCTGCCGGAGCAGAATTTGCGTTAAAAGAGCTGTTGTTTGCACGGGCTGGTTACGTGATGCCTCTCTATCCCAGCGACTGGGAATATGACGAAACTTCGGAATTTGGTTTATCGCTTGGTTTCGGAATTAACCTGAAGATGGCAGGCACAAACCTGATGTTTGATTATGCCTTCCGTCCGATGGCTACCTTCGATGCTAATCAGTACTTCTCGATGACTCTCGGTTTCTAACCGGAACTGATCAATAGCGTTGTGAAAACGGCAGTCATAAATGACTGCCGTTTTCTTTTTAGGTGAATATAAACCCTTTTCCTGACTTAATCCGCGGTCGGATATAAAGTCCCGCTTTACAATTTATTTTCGAGGTCAGAAGCCGTACGCCGGCTCATTGGGCGTTATTTTGGAAATGCTCGAGGAAACCATTGAATATAGCCTGGGCGATTCTACCCAAACCGTCATCACCGGAAAACATCTTAGCGTCGTCAGCATGTAAGTGCAGATCAATGGAAATCGCCGCCCGATTCGTAAGTCTGATTTCCGGTTCATTTGACACTTCGATTTGAGTTTTATCGATTAATCCGGCGACGATCGCCTGTTTGGCAACCGCCTCCAGAAGCTTCCGGCCCGACTCGCTGCCGGCATAATAACCACCTTTAAACAGCATAGCCGATTGTCCGGCCGTATCGACATTCAGTCTCAGGTAATAACCACCCTCCGGCATCTGGTTACAGAGTTTGATACGCTGGTCTTTTGTGAGAGTAATGTCCTTATCTCTAATCAGAAACACATGTGCTCCGGCTTCCTCGAATAAAGTGCGTAGCAGTGTGGCTAATTTCAAATTTGCCTGAGCCGAATTCAGCTGATCGGTGACTTTCCTTCCTGGTTCCAGACCGCCGTACCGCGGGTCGATTACCAGGATAAAATCATGCAAAACGCCGGAATAGAGTGACTGCATCTGCATAGTGTCGATATTACTGATTCCGTCACGAACAGTTGCCTGCAAACGCTGAGATGCGTAGCCGTTGCGCGAGAAAAGCAGTTCATGGTCACCAACCGCGACTTGCGGATAATAGTAAATACCTTGTGCATTGGTCAGTTGAATTAGGGAATCGGGTAAAAGAGTGACCCGGACGTTTTCGAGGGGGCGATCATCTCCCGCGTCGTGACAGAAACCGGCGATCAGAGTTATGTCTTTGTCAGCGAAGGAAATTTTAAGATTGGTCTTAGCGCGTCCGGACGAAAAATTCATGGTTGCCGTTCCCGGTTGCGTATCAGCCTGTACGATAAAAGACGCCAGGCCATGCGAGGTGCCGGCTTTTGTTGGGCTGAGACAACCCCGATCGGTCATGCCCGTAACGCTATCATCATCGGCTACAGCCAGACTATCCGCATCCAGCGCCATGACGTCGATTCCGGTGAAGGCTTTTCCATCTGCCGGCAGGCGGTCGTTCCAGCAGCTGGCGGAGATCAACCCAGCAGGCGGCGCAATACGGAAACGCGCCGGACGCGGCAGGTTATGATTGCCGAGATAATTGGTAACCTCGGCGTCAACCGTGTGCCAGCCATTGGTCATTGGTTTATCGGGTGTGTGCATTAACAGGTTTTGATCGCGGTCTAAGATAAATGGTGCGATCGAATCGTCCAGAAAAAACGTTACCTGACGGCTGAAATATTGCTCGCGCGAAAGCATCCAGCTGCCTTTACGTTCATGCAGACCGTCCTTGATCTTCATGTAGATGGTCGGTTGTTTGTTAGTAATGGTCGTATCGGGATGCGGTTCCACCAGAACGACTTTGGGAATGCCGGCCGCTGCCCAACGAACGATTCCGAGATAAATCGCGTAGGCTTCCATACGGTTATAGGATGGCATATCCAGTAATTTTTCTTCCCGTGGATCGCTGAAAAAGGACGATTCCAATAAAATTCCAGGAACTTTTAGATGACGTAAAACCCCAAAACCATCCGGATACATCAGAAAATCCGAAAGCAACCCGGTTGGCAACTGATCCGGAAGGCGCAGATTATCTTCCAGACTATGCTGAATATAGCGCGCCAGATCGAGGCTGACCGGCGAAAAGTCCGCATCGCCATGATACCAGGTCGAAGCATAATTCGTTTTCGGATTATTGCACGCATTATGATGCAGAGAGATGAACATATCGACCTGATTGAGATTCGCGATGGCGGCGCGGCTCTTCAGATCGACGTCATCGTCGCCATAGCGGGTCAGAATCACCGTTGCGCCCGATTTTTCCAGAAATTCCTGCAGGTAAAAAGCCACCCGCAGGTTCATTTCGGCTTCCCGCACTCCGGTTGGTCCGCGTTTGTAATTCGGGATGTGGGCGTCGCCGCCGTGGCCTGGATCGAGACAGAACTTTAAACCTTTCAGATATTGCGCCTGCGGCGGAACGGTGTAATCCGGTTTGGGAATGCGATGCCATTCGGTCGGTCCGCGCTGACGACCGTAGAAACCACAGGATTGAAAGATCAAAAAGCCCGAAAGAATTATTAATGGTAGTTTTTGCATCTCTGTCCTAATTTTTTCAGATAACGCCGGGAAATTAGAAATGAATTACTCTAAAGACAAAATTAATAATTCAAAGAACCCGGTCTTGCCATAACTTCATATCGGAACGAGTACGTCAGCGCTGTGGCTAGTATTCACTGTTTGGTTAATTACTATTTATAGCGACTTTTAGGTCAGTTTCTTAGGATCAAGCGGCTCGACCAACAGGCTTTTTTCGTTCCGCACAGCCACCTCGCCGGGCGCGGCGCGCCGTGGTTTGGTTACAAAACGGCATTGGGTAAAAATCACCGGTACGACGGTGGAATGTTTGGCTTTGCTAAAGAAGGCGGCCAGACCGGCGACCTTTGTGCGGATCACTCCGGGTAAAGCCGTCGTTTTGCCGGGATTACGAACCACGACGTGAGAACCGGTTGTCCCTTGGGCGTGGAACCAAAAATCCGCCGGTCGGGCGATTTTCCGGGTGAGTTCGTCGTTGTCGCGGGCGTTTTTCCCGACCAGAATCTCCCAGCCGTCCAGTACGAAGCGCTGAAACGGCAGACGCACAGCCTCCGGTGTTGATACAGCCCGGAGTGGTTGCGGTAAGGTCACTGCAAGCGAACGGAGTTGCTTGAATTCGGTTGCCGCCGCCACATCCCGAAGAGCGTTTTCATACTGGCGGATCTGACCGGCGGTTTCATCTATCCGGCGAGCCAGCTCGGTCCGCGAAGCGTTGATCTGGCGGGCTTTAGCATAATAACGCTGCGCGTTTTCAATCGGGCTGATTTTCGGATCGAGCGGTATAGTGATCTCATCTGCATTGCCAGCCAGTCGCGGCAGGATCGCCTTGGATGAATGAATCGGTATTTGATGCGCGTTGGTCATCAGTGTATCAGCCCATTCGCGATAGGTTGCGGCGGTCGGTAAAGCCGCCAGATCGTTTTGTTGGTTGATTAGTTTGCGCTGGGCAGCCGCCAGTAAAAGTTCAACCTGCCTAAGCAGACTGTTTTTCCGCTCGGTCAGGCGGTGATCATTTAAATAATCACGGATGTACTGATTTTGGGCGGTCAAGACGGAATCGTATTCGACCGCTGCCCGATCGGCGAAAGATCGTAATTCGACCAGACTAAAAACCGGTCTTGCTCCGCCATAAATCCTGGGATTTTGCGTTTTAAAGTGATTTTCCAGTTCGTTTAAGGCCGAAGTCAGCGCCGCCATTTGCATAGCGTTGATATTGACAATTAGTTCTTTTAGATTTAGTCCGGCACGGGCGGTAATTTCCCCGATCAGAACTTTTGGCAGAGGCGGCCGGATTGTTTTTTGCAGAAAGACTGCCAGAGTTTGGTCCGGAAAATCCGCCGCCAGTTGCACCGTCTCTGCCTGAGATGGGAATATCCGATTGGTGACCATGAAATATTTCTCGTCAATTTCGATGTCCTGCTTTGGCTTCTTGAAAACATCCGCCACCCGACCGTCCCGATCAAGCAGGAAGACGTTACCATTGATGCCGTAGAGCCGGAACAGCAGCCGGAATTCGCCGTCATTCAGAACAATCAGGATCTGGCGATCGTCGCGCCGACAATTTACAGAAGTTATCGTTTTACCGAAAAGTTCGGCGAACACCGCGACTTTATGCTTAGGCTGCGGTAAAACCGTTTCCAGAGTCAGAAATGGCAGCGGAGCCTGCCGACAAAAATGGATATCGCGCCAATCCCCAGCCTTTTCCAGGGGAATATGCAGATCGTTTTTTTGATAGGTAAAAGGTTGACCGCAGATGGCGCTGCCGATCCGGACGGCAATTTCCCGGGCCAGGCGTTCGATATGGAACCAGCTGTTGAACATAGCCGAAAGTAGCGAAATTCGGACTTTATTCAAAGAATGAATGTTTTCGTATGCCAGGAAAAAATAATATTCAATTTCTTGTAAAATAAATGTTAAAATCGCAATTAAAGATTTGACAGTTTGAGCCGGAATCACTAATTTTGCCTGCATTTTTTTAGGAGATTGTATGTTGGAAAGTATGACAGGATGTAGCAAAATCGAACACCGCAGCGGCACGGAAACGATCAGCGTCGAGATCACTTCCGAGAATAACCGCTTCCTGGACCTGTCATTCAATCTGCCGGAAAACTTCGAAATGCATGTCGAAGAATTCAAACGCCTGATTGCCGAAAATTTACGCCGCGGTCGGGTGCGCGTCAGCATCCGGATCAATGGTTCGAGCTCCTTACCGGATATCAATCTGAACAGCGAGGCGTTGAAGAAATATTATCGATCCCTGCGGGAACTGGCGACCGAATTGAATCTGGACGAGCCGGTACGACTGCACGATCTGCTGACTTATCCGGAAATTTTCTGCCCGGGGACGACCTCGACCCGGGTCGAAGAACTCCTGATCCAGATTAAAGACCTTCTCAAAAAAGCAGTAGCCGAGCTGGTTGCCATGCGCCGACGCGAAGGCGCATTTTTGGCGAAAGAAATTCAGGGCTATTTGCAATTAATCCTGGATCAGAGCATGGCGGTAGAAGAAATATCACGGCAATCCCGTCAGGAATATTTTGAAAAATACCGCCAGAATATCGCCGAACTTTGTCAAAACAATCATCTGGACGAAAATCGTTTAGTTCAGGAAGCCGGCATTTTAGCTAAAAAACTCGATATCACCGAAGAATGCGCTCGGTTGCGCAGTCACGTGCAGCAGTTTATTCATCTGCTGGAAAGTTCCGAGCCGGTCGGTAAAAAAATGAACTTTTTAATTCAGGAAATGAACCGCGAGATCACTACCGCCGGCTCCAAATCCGAAAATGCCGTCATTGCTCATTACGTCGTGAGCCTGAAAGATGAACTCGAAAAAATCCGCGAGCAAATTCAGAATATAATATGAGAAGAAAGGGTCTGTTGCTGGCCATTGCGGCCCCATCCGGAACCGGTAAAACCACGGTATGTCACGAACTATTAAAACAGGGCGAACGGTACATGTTTTCGGTCTCATGTACAACCAGACCGCCCCGGCCCGGTGAACGCGACGGCATCGATTATTACTTTATCTCCCGCGAACAATTTCAGGCCAATATCCGCGAAGGGAAAATGGCTGAATGGCAGAAAGTTTTCGGCAATTATTACGGAACCCTGAAAGCACCGATTGAAGAAGCCTTAGCTGCGGGAAAAATCCTGCTGCTGGACATCGAAGTCAAGGGTACGCTCAACCTGCAGAAAAGGTACCGTGACAATCTGATCAGCATCTTTCTGCTGCCACCCAGCAAGGAAGAACTGGATCGCCGCCTGCAGAAGCGCGGTACTGACGACTCCCGCTCCATTGCCTTACGCAATGCCCGCATTCCGGATGAAATGGAACTAAGCCAGCAGTTCGACTTTCAAATTGTCAATGACAGACTCGAAACAACGATTGCCAAAATTATCAATATCATAGAGGAGTATTTCAAATGACTGAAACCCTTCCATTTAATAAGTTGACCCAGAAATCGGATGATGTCTTCGAACTGGTCGTTGTGGCCGCCAAACGCGCCCGTCAGATCAGTTCGCTGCACAATTCCAAATATCCGTTGCCGACCATGGGCGAAGATCAGGAAGAGATTTTCGACGAAACCCCGCCCGAGATCACCGACGACCCTAACTGGGACACTTTTGAAAAACCGACGGCTCTGGCCGTGGGTGAAATCATGGACGACAAAATCAATTATCACTATACGACTCCGGAAGAAGAAAAACCGCTCGAGGAATTCGATAGTGAGCTTTCCGAATAAAAAGATCGTTCTCGGATTGACCGGCGGGATCGCCATTTATAAATCTGCCGGTTTACTCCGCCGCCTCGTCAACGATTACGGGGCGGAAGTTACGGTCATAATGACCGCTGCCGCCCGTCAGTTCATGACTCCGCTCATCTTTGAGACTTTCAGTCGCAATCCGGTTCTTTCGGATATGTTTGAAGGTCCGCGGGTAGCGACTCGTCATGTCGATCTGGCAACCGCAGCCGATCTGATTTTGGTCAGTCCGGCGACTGCCGATATAATCGCCAAAACTGCCCACGGTATCGCCGATGATTTGCTCAGTACAGTGATACTGGTCGGCGGCAATAAAACTGTTTTTGCTCCCGCGATGAACGATAACATGTATCTTAATCCGGTTACCCAGGCCAATATCTCCCGCCTGCGGCAACTCGGTTATGGTATTATCGAACCGGAAGAGGGGATTTTGGCCTGCCAAACCTCCGGGCCGGGACGTCTGGCTGAAGAACGGATCATCCTGGCAGAAATAGAGAAGCGCTTGTATTCGCATAACTGGCTCAAGGGTCAGAAAGTGCTCGTCACTGCCGGGCCGACCCGCGAACAGATCGACGCGATCCGGTTTATCTCGAATCGCTCCAGCGGACGGATGGGGTTTGCCCTGGCCGAAATCGCCGCGCGCGAAGGCGCCGAGGTTTGTCTGATCAGCGGTCCGTCAGCCCTGCCGGATCCGGTCGGAGTGAAAACTCTGCGCGTCACGACCGCCAAAGAAATGCAAGCTGCCCTGAATTCCCAGGCTGAAGCGGTCGATTTCCTATTCATGGCAGCCGCAGTTGAAGACCTTTCACCAATCGATCCGGCCGCTACAAAAATCAAGAAAGAGAGCGGATTCAACCACATCCGGTTGCAGTATTCTCCTGATCTGATCCAATCTTTCCGGGCGATCAATTCCCAGGCCTGTGTAGTCGGTTTCAGTGTCGAGATCGAATCGGCGCAGACGCCGGGCGCCCGGGCACGTTCGCTGGCCAAACTCCAGGCTAAAGATATGGATTTTGTGGTCTGGAATGATCCCGGAGTGGCTGGCGCCGGTTTTGACCATGAGACCAATGCGGTAACCTTGCTTTCCCGCAGTGGCGGTGAGTGGACATTTCCCCTGGCCTCCAAACGCGCGATTGCCGAATCCATCATCGCCACCCTTATTCAGAATTATAAAAGGAAACAATGACCGGCCCGGATGCCGATATCAAAACATTTTTCTGTCAGCAGGCGGAACTGTATCCGAATGAAATTTATCTGCTTTCGGAGAACGCGGAAGTCAATGTGAAAAAGCCAGCAGTGGACGCCGCGAGTGAGCTGAAACAGCTTGAACAGGTTTGTCTGACCTGCCGGCAATGCCATCTGGCGGAAACGCGCCATAAGGTCGTATTCGGCGTTGGTAATCATCAGGCCGCATTGATGTTCGTCGGCGAGGCGCCGGGTGCCAACGAAGATTTGCAGGGTTTACCATTCGTCGGCCGCGCCGGCAACCTGCTCGATAAGATCCTGGCTGCTATCGATCTGAAGCGCGAGCAGATTTATATAGCCAATGTTTTAAAATGCCGGCCGCCGGACAATCGCACGCCGAATGCCGGAGAAGTTGAAAAGTGCGAACCTTATTTGCAGAAACAAATTGAAATCATACGGCCGCAGCTGATTGTTTGTCTGGGACTGACGGCCGCCAAGACGCTTTTACGAGTCGATTATACCCTCGAGAAGATGCGCGGTCAGATCTTCAGGTACCATGCTGTGGATCTGGTCGTGACCTATCACCCGGCGGCGTTGCTGCGTAACGAAAATCTAAAAAAATTTGCCTGGGAAGATTTTAAGAAAATTAAAAATCTATATCTGGATAAAATGGGAGCATAAATGGCACAAAGCGATGGCGAATTACTGCGCGTTCCACCTCATTCCGACGAGGCCGAAGTCTCGGTGCTCGGCGCCATGATGCTCGATAAGGAAGCGGTCAGCAAAGCTCTTCAGTATCTTGACCATACGGCGTTTTATAAAGAAGCCCACCAGCAAATTTTCCGGGCTATGACCGATCTTTTCAATGAAGGCCAACCGGTCGATCAGGTCAGTGTTATAGACCAGTTGAAGCGCAAAAAAACGCTGGATTTAGTCGGCGGGGCCTACTATGTCACCGGACTGGTTGAGTCCACGCCCTCCGCGGCCAATGTGGAATATTACGCCAAGATTGTGCTGGACGCGGCAATTTTCCGGCGCTTGATTGTGGCCTCCAATGAAATCCAGGGCATGGCCTACGAAGCTCGCGACACCGCATTTGACGTTTTGGATTTAGCCGAGCAGAAAATTTTCGCTCTTTCGGAAAACCGGCTGCGCGGCGGTTTCAAGAATTTCGTCGATGTCCTTAACCGTACATTCGAGCATATCGATTCGATCCACAGCCGGAAAGGGCATACCACCGGCGTACCGACCGGCCTGTTAGATCTGGACGATCTGACCTCCGGATTTCATCCGGGCGAACTGATAATTTTAGCAGGACGTCCCGGCATGGGAAAAACCGCTCTGGCGCTGACGATTGCCCGCAACGCTTCCATTGAATACGGCTTTCCGGTTGGCCTGTTCAGCATCGAAATGGCCGATTATCAGCTGGCGATGCGTATTCTGTGCGCCGAAGCGAAACTCGACAGCCACCTGGTCAGAACCGGGAAGTTGCCCAAGGAGCAATGGCAGCGCCTGAGTCTCCAAACCGGCCGACTTTCGAACGCTAAGATTTTCATTGACGATTCGCCGGTTCTGACGATGATGGACATCCGTGCCAAAGCTCGGCGGGCCAAGGCCGAACACGACATTCAAATGCTGATCGTCGATTATCTGCAGTTAATCAAAGGCCATCGCGCCGAAAATCGCCAGCAGGAGATCACCGAAATTTCGCGCGGCTTAAAGGCTCTGGCCAAAGAGATCAACGTTCCGGTAATTGCCCTTTCGCAGCTCTCGCGCGCCGTCGAGGGACGTACCGACCATAAACCGCAGCTCTCTGACCTGCGCGAAAGTGGCTCGCTTGAACAGGACGCCGATGTGGTACTCTTTATCTACCGCAAGTCATTTTACGATAAACGCGACGGTAACACCACCGGCGATGAAGACGAAAGAATCGCCGAGATTATGGTCGCCAAGCAACGTAATGGCCCAACCGGCAACGTCGAAGTAATATTTATGGATAAATACACCCGTTTTGAAAATAAGGGTTCACATAGAGAGGCGATCGTGTCGACTCCGTTCTGATGGCTACTGAATTGCTCACGAAAGTTCTGTCGCGCACCCGGTCGCACCGGTCGAAAGACGATTCCCGCTCTGGGAGACCGCAGAAATTTTATCTCCTGATTGATAAACTCAACCAGCGGGCGCCGTTAACTCAGGCGGAAGAAGATTTTCTCTGGGAAGTCTACACCTTTGCGCGCGATTCACACCGCGGTCAGCGGCGTCAATCCGGTGAAAGTTATTTCGAGCATCCTTATCAGTGCGCTCTGACTCTGGCAGATCTTCATATGGATCCGATTACGGTCGCTGGCGGTTTGTTGCACGATGTCATCGAGGATACAAATGTAAATTTCAGCGATATCGAGCAGAAATTCGGCGCCGAAGTCGCCAAACTCGTCGAAGGTGTTACCAAGATTAGCGGGATAACCTTCCGTAATCGTCAGGAAGAACAGGCCGATAATTTCCGCAAAATGCTCCTCAGCGTCGCCAAAGATATCCGCGTACTGATCATCAAACTGGCCGACCGCCTCCATAATATGCAGACCCTGGATTCCCTACCGCAGATTAAACAGAGACGCATTGCCATCGAAACCCGCGACGTCTATGCGCCTCTCGCTCATCGGCTCGGGATGTTCAAACTGAAATCCGAAATGGAAGATCTGGTGTTGAAAGCGCTGGATCTGGACGCCTACCGTTTCCTTGAGAAAAAAATCAATGAAAAACGCAGCGAGCGCGAAAAATATATCAAAGCTTTTACTGAACCGATTGAAAAAACTTTAATCGAACAGGGCATTCAAGCCCGGATTATCGGCCGCCCGAAAAATTTCTATTCTATCTATAAAAAGATGAAAACCCGCAACAAGCCCTTTGAGGAAATTTACGACCTGCTGGCTATTCGGGTGATCGTCGATACCAAAGAAGCCTGTTATTCCGTGCTGGGAATCGTGCATGATCTCTTCACACCTGTCATGGACCGTTTCAAGGATTATATCGCCAGCCATAAAGCGAATTTTTACCAGTCGATTCATACTACGGTTTTCGGACCTTCTGGGAAAATGGTTGAAATCCAAATCCGCACCACTGAAATGGACGATATCGCCGAAGAAGGCATTGCCGCTCACTGGCGTTATAAGGAAGGCCGCAATCAACCCGATGACGTTGATAAATATGTCAAGTGGCTGCGCGACCTGATCGAAGTCCTCCAGACCGAATCGAGCGGCGCTAAAGACTTTATGGACACTCTCAAGATCGATCTGTTCAAGGACGAAATATTCGTGTTTACACCTATGGGGGACCTGATCCGCTTGCCGAAAGGCGCCACGCCGGTAGATTTCGCCTTTGAAGTCCACACCCAGATCGGTTCGCGTTGCATCGGCGCTAAAGTGGATGGCAAAATGGTACCGTTGAACAGCGAACTCAAGAGCGGCCAAACCATCGAGATCATCACTTCAGATGCCCATCGTCCGAGTTACGCCTGGCTGAAATTCGTCACGACCGCTAAAGCCATTGGAGCGATCAAGCGGTATTTACGCAAAACCCAGTTCGAGGAAAGTGTCAATCTCGGCAAGGAAATACTCGAGAAGGAAAACCAGCGCAATAAGACGCTGCGTTTTCTTAAAACAGTCCAGGATTCAGTTGAGGAACTCGGATTCAGCGAGTTGGAAAAATTGTATGCGGCGGTTGGCAGCGGTATTCTGACGGTACCACAGATCTACAATAAACTCTTTCCTCAGAAACAGGAAGAAATCGGCAAACGTGACCTCGATGAACTGTTCATCGAAACTGCCCGCAAGTCTATCAAGGGCATTAAGGTGCAGGGCATCAGCAATCTGATGGTGTCCTTCGCCAAGTGCTGCAATCCAATTCCCGGTGATCAGATTATCGGATTCGTCAGTCGCGGTCGGGGCGTGATCGTCCATCGCGCCGACTGTTCGAACATTCCTTCCCTGCTGGAAGAAAACGAGCGTCTTTTAGACGTCGAATGGGATGTGGAAGGCACTCAGGCTTTTCTGGTCAATCTGAAAATCATGGCCCAGGAACGTAAAAAATTCCTGAAAGATGTCACCGATATAATGGCCAATACCGATACGAACATTATCAGTGTGGACGGTGACGTGGACGAATCGATCATTCATCTGACGCTGGTCATCCAGGTCGAAAACCTGCGTCATCTCAATAAAATCATTCTTAAACTGCAAAATGTGCAGGGAATCATTTCAGTTGAACGTAAATAAACCAAAGGAGACGTAACATGAAAGTTAAAACTTACACGAAAAAAGACGTCGTCAGACGTACAGCCGAAGCGCTCAATACCAAATTAGTCGATACGGCTGAGATCGTCGATGGCGTCTTCCAGGTTCTGCGCGGAATGCTCAGTGAATCCGACCCCAAAATCCGGATCGAAATCCGCAATTTTGGCGTTTTTGAAGTCAAACCAACCAAAGCCAAACCCAAAGCACGCAATCCGCGTACCAATCAGGAAGTGTATGTTCCCGCCCGTCGTAAGACTCACTTCAAACCCGGACGGATTCTGAAAGAAAGAATGAAGTCAACTAAATAAAACGGGAATTCGCGGTCGCGTCCTTAAAAAAAACGAAACGCATAAGATGAAAAAGCAACCGATCAACGGTTGGATACTGGTAATTTTTTCCGGAATCCTGACCGGACTGGCATTCCCGCCTCTGCGCCTGGGTTTCCTGGCGTTCGTGGCCCTGATTCCTCTGATTAAGGCTTTTTCTGACGATGAATTTCATCTCGGATTTGAAAAAGGACTGATATACGGTCTCCTGCTGAACCTTTTTATCATGTACTGGCTGGCGCTCAACAAGGGCACTACCTGGTACTGGGCGACGCTTTCGATGCTGGCATCAGTCCTTTTCTTATCCCTTAATTATGCCGCGCTTGGTTTGATTGTCGGTTTTATCGGACGGCGGCTCGGCCGAACGGCTGGCCTGTGGGCTTTCCCGATAGTCTGGACGGCCGTCGAGTATCTGCGCACTTTCGGCACGCTGGGATTTACCTGGAACAATCTCTGTTATACCCAAACGCGTGCCATTCAATTGATCCAGACCGCCGCCCTGATCGGATCATACGGGATTTCCGGATGGATCGCGGCGGTCAATGTATTGATTTTCCGGTTGCTGGAAAACCTGAGCGATTATCGCCAGGTGACCCGGCGACTGGCAATCATTTTGGCTTTGTTTCTGATACCGGCGCTTTATGGACTGAGAGTTCTGCATCCGTCCGCCAATGACGGTCGGCGTTCGGTCGCGGTCGGTCTGATCCAGCCTAATGTCGATCCCAATGCCAAGTGGAATCAGGAAAATTTTCGCAGCAATATGCAGTTGCTGCACGATCTGACCGATTCAGCGGCGACTCGTCCTCTGGATCTGGTCGTCTGGCCGGAAACCGCCACGCCGACTTTCCTGCGGCGCAACCATCATGGTTCTTTGAGTCAGATCCGGCAGCATATTAACGCCCTGAACGTCAACCTGCTGACCGGCGTTCCCGATTACGAAAAAGTTGCCGAAGGTGATTACCGCTATTACAATGCGACTTTTCTACTGCGTCCTGATTCGCGTACCATCGAGGATTATCGGAAAATCCAGTTGGTTCCCTTCGGAGAATACATCCCCCTTTCAGGATATTTCCCCGAACTGAAAAACCTTAATCTCGGCCAGGGTAATTTTGATGCCGGTCGCGAGGTGAAGGTTTTTCAGATTCCACTGAAAAACGGGGCACGTGGCACAACCGACACGACCCTTAATATCAGCCCGGCGGTCTGTTATGAATCGACTTTTTCGCCCCTGATCCGCCAGGCTGTCCGCCAGGGCTCCGAGCTGCTGGTGATTGTGACCAATGATGCCTGGTTCGGTAATGCTTCGGCTCCGTTTCTGCACGCCGAGATTTCCCGTTTCAGGGCGATCGAAAACCGCGTTCCGGTCGTGCGTTCGGCTAACACGGGCATTTCGCTGATTCTGGATGAATTCGGGCGCGATGTATGCGCTTTAAAGTTCGGCCAGACCGGATGGCTGACGGCGACAGTCTCACAGGGACAGCCGGCAACATTTTACGTTAAATACGGGAACTGGTTTGCGGTGCTATGTGTTATACTGACTGTGTTTTTAATAGGTTATTCAATCATAAGAAGAAGGACAGAATGAAAAGTTTCATCCGGCGGAGTATTTTCGGGGTAATGATAATTACAGGGCTGGCCGGGCTGGTAAACGCTCAGACCGATTCTACCCAGACAGCCGCGGCAGATTCACTGCCCAAACTGACCCAGGCTCAAGCCCGTCGTCTGTTGTTACAATCGGCCATTCTGCCGGGTTGGGGCGAGCGTAGTTTGAACTATGTCGAACGCAGTTACGGATTCAACGCCTCGGAAATATTGCTTTGGGCAACCTATCTGGCATTCGAATGGTATGGCCAGTCGGTTACCGCAGATATGAAAGCCTATGCTGCTTCTCATGCCGGGGTCGATCCTGCCGGCAAGGATATGTATTATTTCACCGACATCGGCAATTATGAAAATATTTACGAATACAATGATCAGAAATTACGTTATCGCGAGGTTGAACTGCTTTATCCGCTGACTGGCGAATATTTTTGGGCCTGGGACAGCCCGTCCGCGCGGAGAACGTTCGATAAGATGCGGATAAAAAGCGCTACTGCCCTGCGTAACGCCACCTTTGCCATCGGCGGTCTGGTTGCTAACCGGATCGTCAGCATGTTGGATATTATGGTGCTGACCCGTAACCGCCTCGACATACCGGATTATGATCTGGAATCGACTTTCCAGCCGACTGAGAACGGGATGTCATTTTCACTGAGTGTCAGATTCTGAAGTGAAGAGCTTGGATCCCAGAGTGAAACTCCTATGGCTGATTATCGCGGCGATCGGCATTTTTAGCCTGAAAACCTGGTATGGGCAAGTGGCGGTAGCCTGCGGACTGGGTGTGATCGCTTTTTACGTTGCCCGCTCGACCAAAGAGGGTTTTAAAGGGCTGCGTATTCTGAGCGTTTTTCTGCCGCTGACTTTTGTGATTCACATACTTTTTGGCACACATCTGTTGGCGACACTGTTCAGGGGCGCTCCGCGTGATTCCTGGAATGTGTTGCTACTGGCGCCGTTTGGTTTTACGCTGCGGATTGGAAATTTTATCATGCTGATGGCATTAGCTACCCGCTGGCTGCGGGCACTCGCGGCGCTGGATGCCATTTATCATGTTCTGAAGCCGCTGCGTAAAACTGGCTTACCAGTCGATGATTTTTTTCAGATCATATTTATCGCCGTACGATTTACCCCGCTGATGCGAGAGGAATATCAGAGATTGGACGAAAGCTGGCGTATTTTTGTAAATGCCCGGCAAACCACCCTGATCGAGCGCATCGACCGGCTGCGGGCGATCATCGTACCACTGATGATTATCAGTTTTCGGAGAGCGGAAGTTTTGGCTGAGGCGATGACTATCAGAGGATACGATCCGCAGACGCGCCGGTCTTATATCGGTCAGTTGAACTGGAAACCGGCGGACTGGGCGATGACCGTGCTGGGTGTAGGAATACTCGTGTTTACGGTGGTTGGAATTTAAATGGCAAAGCGTTTCCGGATAGATCTTCAATATGACGGGAGCGCTTATTGCGGCTGGCAGCGTCAAAACCGCGACCGGTCGATTCAGGCCGAGCTGGAAGAGGCCTTAAAGCCACTGAATCACGGCTCGCCCGTTACAGTAATCGGGGCTGGTCGTACGGACAGCGGTGTGCATGCCCGCCGTCAGACTGCTCATTTTGACCTGGAGACGGAATTGCCCGCCACGACCATTAAAAACGCGATGAATGCCACCCTGCCGGAGGATATATATATTGATGACTGCGTGGAGGTTGGCTCCGATTTTCATGCCCGCTTCTCGGCCGTGCGGCGAAATTATCATTACCAGATCGCCGTCCGTCCGGAGGTGTTCCGGCGTCATTTTGTCTGGTTGATCAATTATCCTTTCGAAACCGAATTGCTCCGGGAATGTGCCGGATCGGTTTTAGGCGAACATGATTTTACGGCACTTTGCCGCGCTACCGCCGAAACTGAAAATAAAATTTGTACAGTCTATGAATCCGGGTGGGAATGGCAGAACGACCTGCTGATTTATTCAGTAACGGCTAACCGTTTCCTACACAGTATGGTGCGGATGCTGGTCGGCTCAATGCTGGAAGTTGCCCGTGGTAAATATCCGGCTGCAGCTTTCAAGAATCTTCTTGGAAATAACAGCTCCGGGATGCAAGTTTACACAGCTCCGGCACAGGGGCTGATACTATGGAATGTTAAATATCTGGAGGAAATTAAATGAAATTGTTTATTGACACCGCCAATCTCGACGAAATAAAGAAAGCCCAGTCCTGGGGCCTCTTGGACGGCGTTACCACCAATCCGACTTTAATATCGAGAGAAAAGGGAAATTTCAAGGAAATTCTGGTTAAAATCTGCGAGACCGTCAATGGTCCTGTCAGCGGCGAGGTCGTCAGTCTGGACGCCGACGGTATGATCCGCGAAGCCGAAGAGTTAGCCGCCCTGCATAAAAATATCGTCATAAAAATACCGATCACGCTTGAAGGTTTAAAGGCTATCAAAGTTTTGTCGCAAAAGGGCATTCGAACCAATACCACTCTGGTTTTTTCGCCGTTGCAGGCGTTATTGGCTGCCAAAGCCGGCACAACCTATGTCAGTCCCTTCGTCGGTCGGCTCGACGACATTCATCAGGTCGGCATGGAATTGATTCAACAAATCAAGACGATGTTCGATAATTACGGCTTTACGACTGAGATCATTGTAGCCAGTATCCGCAATCCGCTGCATATCGTCGATGCAGCTCTGATCGGCGCGCATATCTGCACGATTCCATTCAGTGTTATGGAAAAAATGGTCAGGCATCCGCTCACGGACAAAGGCATTGTCCAGTTTCTGGAAGATTGGAAAAAGGTCGAAAAGTGATTAAACGCTTACTTCTTTTTTCCGGCATTTTCTTAATTGGTTTCCAATTGATTGCGGCTGACACGACGGTTCAGCAGGAAATCGCCAGTTCACGCCGGACTGCCATCACGCAGGCGATTGAAAAGGTCAGCCCGGCGATCGCCGGCATCAACGTCACCGCCATCCAGGAGTATGTGACCTCGCCATTCTTTGACGATCCGCTCTGGAATATGCTTTTCCCGGATCAGATCCATCGCCGCAAAGTCAAAAGCCTCGGTTCAGGCGTGGTGATCAGTTCCGATGGCTATGTCGTGACCAATGCTCATGTGGTCGAATCGGCCACGGAAATAGTGGTGACCCTGATCGGAGGTAAAGAATACACAGCCACTCTGGTTGGAGCCGATAATGTTTCCGATATCGCTTTACTTAAAATCAACGGTAAATCTTTCCCCTATGCCAAAATGGGTTCGTCGGCAGATGTCATGATCGGCGAGTGGGTAATCGCCCTGGGTAACCCTTTCGGCCTTTTCAGCATTAACTACAAACCGACTGCCACGATCGGTATCGTCTCCGGCACTCATCTGGACTTCGGACGCCAGCAAAGCGGGCGGATTTACCAGGATATGATCCAGACCGACGCCGCGATCAATACCGGCAACAGCGGCGGGCCATTAGTCAACGCGCTCGGCGAAGTCATCGGCATCAACACCTTTATTTTTACCGGCAGCCAGTACAGCGAAGGTTCGATCGGGATCGGTTTTGCCATTCCGGTTGATCGCGTCAAAAACATAGTCGCCGATCTGAAGAAATACGGTAAGATCGATCGCTCGGTCAATATCGGCTGGGAGTTGCAAAATGTCGACCGGTTTCTGGCGCGTTACCTGAATTTACCATCCAATACGGGTGTAATCGTCACCCGGGTCGAAAGTAACAGCTCCGCCGACCGGGCCGGATTCAAGGTCGGCGATGTTATTACCGCCATCAATAATAAAAAGATAGCCAGCCAGGAGGAATTATATCTGATCATTCAGGAAAGTTTTCTGAAAACGGGCGATAAATTCAGAGTGAAATATTTGCGCGGCAATCGTGAGATGGAAGCACAGGTGAGTCTGGAGTAATTATGATTGGGCGATACACCCGGCCGGAAATGGGTAAAATCTGGTCGGAGGATAATAAATACCGAACCTGGTGGAAAGTCGAACTGGAAGTCTGCCGTGTTCAGCACGAACGCGGACTTATTCCGACTGATTCATTTCGCGAGATCGAGTCGCGAGCGACCTTCCGGGTTGATCGGATTCTGGAGATAGAGGAACAGGTCAAACACGACGTCATCGCTTTCCTGACCAATGTCGGTGAGAGTATCGGCCCGGCTGCGCGTTTCGTTCACAAAGGTCTGACCTCTTCGGATTTACTGGACACTGCCCTGGCGCTGCAACTGCGGGAAGCCGGCGATTTACTGCTGGAAGACCTGACCCGACTCGAGCAGGTTCTGACTGAAAAAAGCCTGGCCTACAAAGATTGCCTGATGATCGGCCGCACTCACGGAGTCCATGCCGAACCAATCACTTTTGGCCTGAAATTGCTGATCTACCGTGAAGAAGTGACACGCCAGATCAAGCGTCTGAAATTAGCCATAGACGATGTTAAAGTCGGTAAAATTTCCGGCGCAGTCGGCACGTATCAGCACATTGATCCGGAAGTCGAGGAGCGAGTCTGCCGTAATCTCGGTCTGAAACCGGCGGCGGTCAGCAATCAGATCGTTCAGCGTGACCGGCATGCCTTCTTCGTCATGACCTTAGCTCTGATCGGCGCGACGCTCGAAAAAATTGCAACCGAAATCCGCCATTTACAGAAGACTGAAGTGTTGGAAGCCGAGGAATTTTTTAGCAAGGGACAGAAAGGTTCATCCGCCATGCCCCACAAACGCAATCCGATTTTGTCGGAGCGGATTTGCGGCATGGCGCGTCTGCTGCGCGGTTATTCAATCACTGCCCTTGAAAATGTCCCGCTCTGGCACGAACGCGACATCAGCCATTCCTCGAATGAGCGTATCATCCTGCCGGATGCCTGCATTTGCGCCGATTTCATAATAAATGAGACTATCAAAATTCTGTCCAATTTATTAGTTTATCCAGAAAATATGCGCAGGAATCTCGAAAAAACCCGCGGCCTGATATTTTCGCAGGAAATTTTACTGGCGCTCGTCGAAAAAGGCGCCAGCCGGGAAGACGCCTACACCCTTGTACAGAATAATGCCATGCAGGTCTGGCAGGGCGACGCGGATTTCCGGGAGCTGCTCCTGAAAGATAAGGAGGTTCTGAAATGGTTGACTCCGGCCGAGATCGAGACCTATTTCAATCACGATAAAATTTTTGCCCGAATCAACGGGATATTTGAAAAATTATCTAGGGGACAAAATGGATAAAATCGAAAAATTATATGAAGGTAAAGCCAAAATCGTTTACTCAACTGCCGATCCCGAACTCGTTATCCAGCATTTCAAGGATGACGCTACGGCCTTTGACGGAGTAAAAAAAGGGCAGATTAGCGGAAAAGGCGTTGCCAATAACCTGATCAGCTGTTATCTCTTTGAACTGTTGGAAAAAAACGGCATCGCGACTCATTTCATTAAAAAACTATCCGAAAACGAAATGCTGGTACGCAAAGTCCAGATCATTCCGGTGGAATTAGTCGTCCGTAATGTCGCGGCTGGCAGTCTCTGCAAACGCTACGGTATACCGGAAGGGCAGATTTTCAGCGAATCGATCGTCGAATGTTATTATAAAAACGATGCTTTTCACGATCCGCTGATGAATGACGAACACGTAGTACGTTTCAATCTGGCGACTGCCGACGAGTTGCGTCATATCAAAACGACCGCCGTTCGGATCAACACGATCCTGCAACGCTTTTTCGACTCAGTAAGCATCAGACTGGTGGATTTTAAGCTGGAATTCGGGCGCTTCAAGGAATCTCTCATTTTGGCGGACGAAATTTCACCGGATACCTGCCGCTTCTGGGAAAAGGGCACCAACCGTAAACTCGACAAGGACCGTTTCCGTTTCGATCTGGGAGACGTCGAAGGCGCCTATGCCGAAATGCTCAAACGCATTACGGGAGAACATTCGTGATTGCCAAAGAAGGCGCGCGCCTCATTATTCCGCTGCTGATCATTGCCATGCTGGCGATGTATTTCGGCAAAGAGCTGGAAAGCGGAGCGCTCACCATTTTATCCTGGGTGGCGCTCGGTGGATTGGGATTTGCTATGTATTTTTTTCGCGACCCGGAGCGAACGACGCCGGACAATAGCGCCGCTTTCATCGCGCCCGCCGACGGTAAAATCGTGGATATTTGCGATGTGGACGATCCGTTTGTCGGAGCCGGCCGCAAGATAGCAATTTTTATGTCGCCGCTGGATGTACATGTCAATCGGGCGCCGTACGATGGCGTTGTCCGGCAGATCGAGCACAAATCCGGTCAATTTCTGTCAGCTTTCAAACCGGAAGCCTCCTTTGAGAATGAACAGAGCCGCATGGCGCTGGAAAATGACGACCTGAAATTCGTCGTCATTCAGATTTCCGGATTTTTTGCCCGGCGGATCGTTTCACGTGTCAAATCCGGCACGAATCTGGCCAAAGGCGAACGTTACGGCCTGATCATGTTTGGCTCGCGGGTGGAAGTTATTGTGCCGAGAGACTTTAAAATTAGTGCTAATCTGGGTGATAAAGTCAGAGCGGGCGAGACGGTGATCGGAGAAGTCATATGAAAATGAAGCATAATTTCCTACCGAGCATTTTCACGGTTCTGAACCTGTTCTCCGGTTTTCTGGCTGTGCTTCAAATCCTCCAGGGACATTATATAACCGCCGTGATCCTGATAATCGCTGCTATGGTGTTCGACGGGCTGGACGGGCAGGTCGCCCGTATGCTTCACCAGGCTTCGGATTTTGGAATCGAGTTCGATTCGTTGTGTGATATGGTTTCATTTTGTCTGGTGCCTTCGGTTCTGATCAATGAACTGTTCGTGGCCGATCTGGGATTTATCGGCGGTATCATCAGCTTTTTCCCGGCCTTATTCGGCGGCGTTCGACTGGCGCGCTTTAATCTGCATGCCACAACCGAAAAAAAGGCCTATTTCACCGGTATGCCGGTTCCAGCCAATGCTCTGGCAATCGGTTCATACATCTGGTTCAGCTATGAAGTTTTTGGCAATTACGGCAATTCCAAGATTATTCTGCCGGCGGTAATTCTTTTATCGTTCCTGATGGTCAGTAATATCCGGTTCACCGCCAAACTGAAAATTGGTTTCCATAAAGACCGGCTGATGACCATGAAGACCATCGGGATTCTTCTGGTCACCCTGGCGGCGATCGTATTCAATGTGTATGTCATTTTTCCGGTAATGGTGGTTTATATCATTACGCATATTTTACAATGGTTAATCGGCTACGATGAGCCGCGACGGGTTCATTTTGCCAGAAGAAAGGTGCGTTGAAATGTGGTTGGCGAAAGTTGTAGTGACTTATAAACGTGGCATCCTCGATCCGGAAGCCAAGACGATCCAGCATGCTCTGGAAACGCTCGGCTACCAGGACATCGCAGGGCTGGAAGCCGGAAAATACTTTGAGATAAAATTGAAGGAAGGCCTTAAACGTCCGCAGGCCGAGAAACTGATTAATGATATGTGTGAGCGCCTTTTATCGAACCCGGTAATCCAGAAGTACAGTGTCGTTCTGGAAGAGGTCGGAAAATGAAATTCGGAGTAGTGGTTTTCCCCGGTTCGAACTGCGATCACGATGCGTATCATGTTCTTAAACATGTGCTACAGGCGCGGGTCGAGTATATTTGGCATAAAGATACCGCCTTGCGGCTGTTTGACGCCATTATCCTGCCGGGCGGTTTTGCCTATGGCGATTATCTGCGGGCTGGGGCGGTGGCACGTTTTGCGCCGGTCATGCAGGAAGTTATCAAGTTCGCTGCGAATGGCGGAAAAGTCATTGGCATCTGCAATGGCTTCCAGGTTCTGGTGGAGGCCGGTTTATTGCCGGGCGCACTGATTCCCAACGACCACATGCGTTTTCGCTGCCAGGAAGTTTTTCTTAAAGTGGTTAACAACGGCACTGATTTTACGCGGAGTTATCAGGCCGGACAGGTTTTGAAAATGCCGATCGCTCACTACAGCGGTCAATATTATGCTGAGGAAGATGTTATCAGACAACTGCAGGACGAGGAGCGCATCGCTTTTCAATATTGCGATGCGGAAGGATCGGTCAGCGCTGCCGCCAATCCTAACGGTTCGAAATTGAATATCGCCGGAATCCTGAACGAGACGAAGAATGTGTTGGGGATGATGCCACATCCGGAGCGGGCAACCGAGGCAGTTCTCGGCTCGACGGACGGTTTGGGCATTTTTAAATCTTTGCTGGGAAAAGAGTGATATGGATAAGGTTAAGCGGAAAGTTCCAATTATGTTGGTGATCGGCATCCTTCTGCTGGGCGCCATGCTTGGTTCGTTATTAGGCGAGCTGATTCGGATGTCTCTGCCGGACGGAGTGGTCAAAGACGTTTTCCTGCGATCGATCGATATTATGCTGGGACCGGCGGTGATTGACCTGATCATGTTTTCGGTTACGCTGGGTTTTACATTAAAATTTAACTTCATCGGGATCATAGGCCTGGGTGTGGCCTATTATATCCTCAGATTTTGGAGATAACTAAAAGGAGCCGTTATGGGCATAGGAACAGGCGAACTAATTTTAATATTTTTAGTAATCTTACTGTTATTCGGGGCTAAACGCCTGCCTGAACTGGCCAAAGGCCTCGGCAAGAGTCTGCGGGAATTCAAGAAAGCCGCCAACGATATCCAGGAAGAACTGCATGAGGTGGGACCCGACCCGAAAAACGGTTCCGCCAAATCGGCCGCGAACGACAAGTCGGAGCCGAAGGAATAAAACGGGTGAAAAATTCTGTTTTTACAATCAGCCTCGAGAAATTGCTCGAGCAGGCGCAGGCCAATCCGTATAATGCTTATATATCGGTCGCACCTGACATCCGTGCACAATACGAACAAATCGTCGCGAAAGCCCGGGCCGGCACTGCCGGTCCGCTGGCCGGATACCGGATTGGGATTAAAGACAATATCTGTCAGACCGGCCGGCCGACCACCTGCGGTTCGCGGATTCTGAACGATTTCCGGCCACCATATGACGCAACCGTAGTAACCAAAATTCTGGCTGCGGACGGATTGATCACCGGTAAAATGAACATGGACGAATTTGCGATGGGCTCCTCGACGGAGTTTTCGGCTTTTGGTCCGGTGACCAATCCGCATAATGAAAAGTGTGTGCCGGGCGGCTCGAGCGGCGGCTCGGCGGCCGCGGTAGCCGGCAATCTGGTCGATGTGGCACTGGGTTCCGATACAGGTGGTTCGATCCGGCAGCCGGCGGCTTTTTGCGGTATAGTAGGTTTGAAGCCGACTTATGGCCGGGTTTCGCGTTACGGACTGGTGGCCTTTGCCTCGTCGCTTGACCAGATTGGCACCTTTTCGCGCACTGTCAGGGACAGCGCCGTTTTATTGCAGGTGATTGCCGGACGCGATGAAAACGACTCGACTTCGGCAGACGTGCCGGTACCGGATTATGGCGCCGGTTTGGGGAGAGACGTGCATGGTCTGCGCGTCGGTATTCCGTCTGAATATTTTGGCGAAGGACTATCCCCCGAAATCGCCGACCGGGTCAATAAGTGCAGCCGCTTTTTAAAACAGTCCGGGGCGATCATAACCGATATTACCCTGCCGCATACCGCTTTCGCCATTGCGGTATACTATATTATTGCGACCGCTGAAGCCTCCTCGAATCTGGCACGTTATGACGGTATCCGTTATGGTCTCAGCGAGCGCGGTAGCGATCTGGAATCGGTTTATCGTGACACTCGCCATGCCGGATTCGGCGCGGAAGTGACCCGCCGTATTATGCTCGGGACGTATGTCCTGTCAGCCGGTTATTATGACGCCTATTATGACAAAGCTCAGCGGGTAAGACGCTTGATCAAGGAGGATTTTGTCAAAGCCTTTCAGCAGGTTGATGTTATTCTAACCCCGACCACACCAACGACTGCTTTTGAGCTCGGCGGTAAAATCGCCGATCCGCTGGCCATGTACCTGAGCGATATTTATACCGTGCCGGCCAATCTGGCAGGGATTCCGGCTATCAGTATTCCCCTGGGAATCTCTCAGACCGGACTGCCGATCGGAGTGCAGTTGAGTGGAAATTATTTTAAAGAGGAAACAATTTTGCAGGTTGCTCATTACATAGAGCAAAATTATGTGGAGTAATGCACCAGAATAAGTATTATGTTTTATTTCGCTAATTGGGGTTTTCTCTTACTCTTATTTCTTTTGCCCTTTATAGCCCTTTGGTACTGGAAATTTGGCCGAAAAAACGAAGGCGCGCTGCGTTATTCATCTCTGAAAAATATCCTGCCGGTCAACAATCGGAAGGCGGTATACAAAGTGCATGGTTTGTTGGTGACCAGAATGATCGGAATCGCCTTGTTGATTCTTGCCTTAGCGCGTCCGCAGAGCGGTAATACTCAGCGCGAGTTTACCACCGAGGGAATCGATATTATGCTGGTCCTGGATATTTCCACTTCGATGCGGGCGGTTGATTTCCGGCCTAACCGATTGGAAGCCGCTAAATCCGTCGCCCGGAAATTTATCGAAGGGCGCCAGAATGACCGGATCGGACTGGTGGTTTTCGCGGCCGAAAGTTTTCTGCAATGTCCGCTGACTATCGATTATGGTGTTCTGAAAGATATACTCGGCAAAGTCGATTTCATCGAAGAAAAATATGACGGCACCGCTATAGGGATGGCCATTGCCAATGCCACCAACCGGCTGCGCGACAGTAATGCGAAAAGCCTGGTAATGATCCTGCTGTCTGACGGACGCAACAACGCCGGCGAAATTGATCCGCGCACGGCCGCCAGCTTAGCTGCGGCTTTTAACGTCAAGATTTATACGATCGGAGCCGGTAATTTGGGACAGGCGCCTTATCCGATCACCAATCCTTTCGGCCAGACTGAATATCGCCTGATGGACGTTGAAATTGACGAAGCCCTGATGAAAGATATTGCCGAACAGACCGGCGGTAAGTATTTTCGGGCTACCAATGAGAAAAGCTTGGCCACGATCTATGATGAGATCAGCGGTATGGAAAAAACCGAGGTCAAGGTGCGCGAATATGTTAATTATAATGATCTTTACCATTATTTTCTTGTACCAGGTTTTATTTTAATTGCTTTGAGCGGATTACTTGGTTTGACTGTCTGGCGGAGGGCGCTCTGATGGTTAAATTTTATCATCCCGGATTTCTGTGGTTCTGGGTATTGATTTTACTGGCCGTAGCGGCGGTTATCTACAGTCGTATTCAGCGTCGTAAAAGTCTGGAAGCCTTTGCCGGCCGCGACCTGGCACGCAAACTGGCCGACGGTTATCGCCCTGGTCTGCGTCGTTTAAAAGATCATCTCTGGATTTGGGGGCTGCTGTTTCTCGGAATTGCTCTGCTCGGTCCGGCCGTCGGTCAGAAACTGACCGAAGTAAAACGCCGCGGATTGGACATCATTATCGCGCTGGATACTTCTGTCAGCATGAAAGCCGAAGATATCAAACCCAGCCGTCTGGCACGGGCGAAATACGAGCTCAGTCGCTTCATCGATCGTTTGCAGGGCGACCGTATCGGAGTGGTAGCCTTTGCCGGCACCAGCTATCTGCAGTGTCCGCTGACCCTGGATTACAGCGCGGCCAAATTATTTTTGGACGCCTGTGATACCGGCGTAATCGGAACCCAGGGAACCGCCATAGCGGACGCCATCGGGACCGCTCTGGAATCATTCAACGCTTCGGAACAAAAACATAAAGTTATCATTGTGATCTCGGACGGTGAAGACCACGAAGGCGATATCGAAGCCATGACCCAACAGGCTGCTAAAGAAGGGGTCGTCATCTATGCAGTCGGGATCGGATCGCTGACCGGTACGCCGATTCCGCTGCGTAACCCGGTCAGCGGAGAGATCGAATTTAAAAAAGACCGCGCCGGGCATGTCGTCACGACCGCTCTGGAGGAAGAGACCATGCAGCAGATCGCGGCGCTTACCAATGGTCAGTATTACAATTTGAGCGCCGATGGTGAGGCTTTTCAGAAAGTTGCCCGTGAGATCTTGAGCATGGAAAAAAAAACCCTGCGTTCGCATGAATACAGCGATTATCAGCAACGTTATCAGATATTCTTGGTGATCGGTCTCATCCTGCTGGTCACCGAAATATTCATTCCGGAAAAAAGGATCGATCAGGCGAAGGAATCAGATTGAAAAATGAGAAAAGTTGGAAATATGCTGGAAGTTAAATATTTACAGGTGGCGCTCTCGATCGGCATCATCACGCTCCAGCCGCTCGTTTTATCAGCCGCCGATACTGGTTTACGACAATATAAAAAGGGTAATTTTCAGGAGGCGATCCGCACCTATGACCGCATTCTGAAAGATCATGGCGATTGGGAAGAGGCTCACTTTGGCAAGGGGGCGGCGCTTTACAAAGCCCAGCGTCTTGACGAGGCTCTACAGGAATTCGAAAAATCGATTGCTATCAAGGATCCGACGCGAAAAGCGGCTGTGTACTATAATCTTGGCAATGCTCTTTACCAAAGCGGCCGGGTGGAGGAAAGCCTGTCGTTTTTTAAAAAAGCCCTGGAACTGAATCCGCGCGATTACGACGCCAAGTATAATTACGAACTGGCCAGGCAAATGATGCAGAATCAACAAAAACAGGATCAAAAACAATCGCAAAAACAAGATCAGAAACAAGACAAACAACAGGATCAGTCCCAGAAAAACCAGCCCCAGGATCAAAAAGAACAACAGCAACAGCAGTCGCAGAAAAGCCGCCGTGAGAAGGAAAAAAGTCAAGAAGAAGCCGCGCAGGTGCTCGACGCCCTGAAAAATGACGAAAAACAACTGATGCAGGAACGCATGCGCGTTAAAGCCTCCGGTCTGACCAAAGAAAAGGATTGGTAATAATTTCCATGCGCCGTTTCTCCAAATACATTCTGCCATTAATGCTGATGTTTTTATACCTGACTGCCCGGGCTGAAGACATCCGCTTCGAAGCGTCGGTCAATAAAAATGTCGTCTCCGACCGGGATATACTGATCTATACCATTACTATTGAAGGCGTGCGCGATTTTCCCGATGTCCCACCGCCTGAGAGTCCGGACTTTGTGTTGATTTCCGGGCCGTCGCAGTCCAGCAGCATTCAAATCATCAACGGCCAGATGAGCGCTTCCAAAACCATCAGCTGGCAGATCGCTCCGACCCGCACCGGCAAACTGACCATCAATCCGGTGACTGTCAAATATCACGGCAAGACCTATTCGACCGAAGCCGTCCCAGTAACGGTCACAACTGCGGCAACCGGCCGGGCTCAGCCGCAAACTCAAAAACCGGCTCAGTCGAATCAATCAACTTCCGGTCAGACCAATCGTCCTGAGAGTGTCTTTTTAAAAGCCAGTCCAGCCCAGTCCTCAGTTTATAAAGGTGAAGAGTTGGTCGTTTCGTTCGATCTGTATTACCAGAACAATATTCGTCAGTATGGTCGTAAGAAAATGCCGGATGCTCAAGGTTTTTGGATCGAGGAATTTCCGATGCCGGCGCAGCCGCGCATCAGCAATACGACCGTCAACGGTGTCGCTTACCGGAAAGCCACCATTCAGCAGATCGCTTTGTTTGCGACCACGACCGGCGATCTGACAATCGATCCGCTGGTGATTGATTGCGAGGTGATTCAACCCAGCCGCCGTCGCTCCGTATTCGATGATTTCTTTGATGATTCCTTTTTCAGCGATCCGTTCGGGAGTACGAAGGTGGTCACGATCCAATCTGAACCGTGCAAGATTAAAGTCAAACCGCTGCCGGAAAACGGTCAACCCGCTTCGTTCAGCGGGGCTGTCGGTCAATTCCGCCTGGAAAGCAGCATCGATACCCTGCAAACCCGGCAGGATCAAGCCCTGACACTCCGCTATAAAATCAGTGGTAGCGGCAATATTAATTCCTTGAAACTTCCTCCGCTAAATCTGCCCAATTCGGTCGAAGTCTTCGAACCGAAAATTAGTAAAACCATCGATAATACACAGGGAACAATCCGAGGTGCGGTCACCTTTGAATATGTTTTAATTCCGCGTCGTCCGGGAGTTTTGAACATTCCGGCGCTAGCGTTTGCTTATTTCGATCCCAAGGCCGGAGCTTATCGCACCCTCAATGCCCGCGGTTTCAACGTACGGGTCGGCGGCAATGAAGACGCTCAGTTCGGACAGATCGCCGGTCTGAGCAAGACTGAAATTTCGCTCCTCGGTCAGGATATTCGCTTTATCGCGCGGAATATTCAAACCTGGCACAGGATCGGACGCACCGTGTTAAACGAAGTATGGTTCTGGCTGCTGAATGGCTTGTCGCTGGCAATCGCAGTCGGAGCCATCGGCGTGCGTTGGTGGACTGATAAACTGGAAACCAATCTGGCATTTGCACGGCGGCGGAAAGCCTGGTCGAAAGCGCAGAACCGATTACGGACTTTATCCGATATTCCAGAAAGCGCGGTGACGATGGAATTTTACAGTCTGCTGAACCAGATTTTAATCGGCTATATTGCCGATCGCCTGGGTCTGTCTGCCAGTCTCGGTCCGAAGGAGATCGAACAGGCGCTTCAATCGAAAAAAGTGCCGCCGGACCTGATCGTGTCGGTCGTCAATCTGCTGACGCGCCTGGATGAAATTCGATTTCTGCCGGGAATGACAATCAGCGAAAAGCCAGCGGAATTATTGACAGCCGGGCGGGATATTTTAATTAATCTGGGCAGGGTGATCTGATGCGATTGAGACGTTATGCAATTTTACTTTTAATGATCCTCAATGGATTTTCAGGCCAGGCCGATCCGGATTTGGACCGGCTGTTTGAAGATGGCAATACAGCTTACCAGGCTGAAAATTATACGGAAGCTATCCGAATCTATGAAAGTATCATTGCACGCGGCTATGAAAGCGGCGAACTTTACTTCAATTTGGGAAACGCCTGGTACCGTACCGGTAATATCGGAAAGACAATTCTCTACTATGAACGTGCCGCCCGTCGCCGGCCGAACGATCCGAACATAGCTTACAACCTGCAACTGGCCAACCTAAGCGTCAAAGACCGGATCGAGGTACCGCCGGAATTTTTCCTGTTTCGCTGGTATTGGCGCCTTGTTAATCTTAACAGCGCACGCGCCTGGGCGTTCACCTTCTCGCTGCTATTAATATTGGCAGTTACCGGAATGGCCGTTCTGTTGAATTTAGAACTCCGGAGACTGCGCCGCTTATTCAAAGTGATGAGCATTATAGCCGGAGTGCTGTGTCTGTTGTCTTTGGGTTTATTCATTCAGAAATATCAGCACGAGACTGCTGACGACCAGGGAGTCATAATCAGTGCTGCGGTCAGCAGTCTGGCCGCTCCGCAGGCCGGCAGTACGGAGCTGTTCATCGTCCACGAAGGAACCAAAGTTAAAATCTTAGATGAGGATGAAAACTGGCTGAAAGTCGAACTGATCGACGGCAAACAAGGCTGGCTGCCGGCAACGGATATCGCAAAAATCTGAATGATCACGCCTGTTTATCTCTTTTCAAATTATTCATAGTTTCAGTATATTTCGGGGGTTTAAGTTTTAACAGAATGAGAATCAAAACTATCGTTTGCCTCACAATAATTCTGACGGCCGGCTTGCTGGCGCAGACTGGAATTAGGCCTCAGGACGAAAGTTTCGATCCTGGAGTTCTGAAAGAACCGCCGCTGCCGCTGCTGGATAACACCCTGATTTATGAAATTGTCACCGATCCCAAAGCGCCGGCGGCCAGGAGCGAAACTCCCGACGATTCGGTCAGATATATCGAGAAAATGGGATGGAAAGTTCAGGTGTTTTCATCGAGCGATTTCTTTCTGGCGGATTCGATCTATCGTCAGGTTCAGCAGAAATTTCAGAATGTCGAGGTAGAAAAGGTATTCAATTTGCCTTACTATAAAATCCGGATTGGGAACTGTGCTACCCGGGAGGAGGCCGAACGCCTGCTGGCTCGCGCCCAGGAAATGCATTACTCGGATGCCTGGATCATTCGCACTCAGATCAGGATCATCACCAGAGAAGATATTTTTTAAGTAAAAAATTAAATGATGAGGTTATAAAATGTCAGGCCATTCAAAGTGGAGCACCATTAAACGTAAAAAAGGCGCTCTGGATGCCAAACGCGGCAAAATTTTCACCAAGATTATTAAAGAAATTCAGGTGGCGGCTAAGCTCGGAGGTGGCGACGAGGAATCGAATCCGCGCCTGCGCTCGGCGGTGCTGGCGGCCAGAGCGGCCAATATGCCGGCCGCAAACGTCGAACGCGCCATAAAAAAGGGCACCGGCGAGATCGAAAGCGTCAATTATGAGGAAATTACCTACGAAGCCTACGGACCGGGCGGTGTCGCTATCCTGATGGAAGCGATGACCGACAATAAGAACCGTACGGTCTCTGAAATCCGGCATATTCTGACCCGGCACGGCGGCAATTTAGCCACCAGCGGCAGCGTAGCCTATAACTTTGAGAAGAAGGGGATCATTACTATTGACCGGAAAACCTGCTCGGAAGACGATCTGCTGATGGTCGTACTCGATGCCGGCGCCGACGATATCAGCACTGAAGAAGATGTCTATGAAGTCAGCATGGATCCGGGGCATTTCGAGAAAGTCAAAAAGGCTCTCGAAAATGCCAAGATCGAAATGACCAGCGCTGCCGTGACCATGACTCCGAAAACCACTGTTAAAGCCGATGAGAAAATCGCCCCCAAGATTCTAGGCTTGATGGAAGCTCTCGAGGATCACGAAGATATCCAAAATGTCTACGGCAATTTCGACATTGACGATGCTTTACTGTCGGAGCTCCAGAACGCGGAATGATTGATGGTGAAGTCAGAGTTCTCGGCGTCGATCATGGTATCAACCGCACCGGCTACGCGCTTGTAACCCGCGACGGCAGCCGCTTTCAGTGTCTGACCTGCGGTACGATTACCACTACTCCGCGGGATGCCTTTAACCAACGCCTGAAACAGATTTATGATGGACTCCTGAATGTCATCCGGGAATGGCAGCCGAACGTCATAGCAGTTGAAGAAGCTATCTATGCACAGAATGTCAAAACCGCTCTTCTGATGGGCCACGCCCGCGGCGCCGTACTTCTGGCCGGCGCGAACTCCAACCTGACAATCGCCGAATATTCACCCAAAAAAATCAAATCAGCCGTCGTCGGCAACGGCGCCGCTTCCAAAGAACAGGTGCTGTTCATGGTGAGTCGGATTCTGGGGCTTGCCCATCAGCCGGAATCTTTCGATGCTGCCGATGCCATGGCCGTGGCAATCTGCCATTTGAACCGATCTGTTTTTACGGAGAAAAAATGTTTGCCTATATCAGCGGAAAATTAGTTCAGAAAGAACCGACCGCAGTGGTGATAGACGCCAACGGAATTGGTTATCTGATCAACATTCCGCTTTCGACCTATTCGGCTTTGCCGGCTCCCGGTCAGAACGCCAAACTGCTGATTTACCACCATGTGCGCGAGGACATTCAAGCCCTGTACGGTTTTTCTACAAAAGAAGAGAAAGATTTATTTTTATTATTGATAAATATTAGCGGCATCGGTCCGAAAATGGCTGTCACGATTCTATCCGGCGCCAATCCCGATCAGTTCCGTAAACGAATACAGGATGGCGATATCAAAGCCCTGACTCTGATCCCGGGTATTGGACTGAAAACCGCCAAGCGGATTGTCGTTGAATTGGGTGAAAAACTGGGCAAAACCGATCTGACTCTGCCGGAAGAACTGATTCCAGCTACGGCCGAATCGCACGGTGATGAAGCCCTCAAAGCTCTGCTGTCATTGGGCTATCGGAGATCGGAAGCCCTGACGGCCCTGCGCAAGGCCGTGCAGGAACTCGGCGACTCTGCCAGCGTCGAAAAATATATCAAAGCCGCACTCAATAAAATGTAAGAGGAGATAAAATGGACAATGAAACCGCCAAAATCATGGAAACCCCGTTTTATAACCAGCACGTCGCCTTAAAGGCCAAACTGGTTCCCTTTGCCGGTTACTGGATGCCGATTCAGTACAGTGGTATCATCGATGAACATCGGCGGGTGCGCTCAACAGTGGGCGTTTTTGATGTTTCCCATATGGGCGAATTCATCGTCAGAGGCGTGAACGCTGAAAAATACCTGGACACAATCACCGTGAACGATGTGACCAAACTGGTAGTCGGTCAGGTGCAGTATTCAGCCATGTGTTACCCGGATGGCGGCATAGTCGATGATCTGTTGATTTATCGTTTCGCGGATCATTACATGATGGTCGTAAATGCTTCGAATCTTGAGAAGGACTATCTCTGGGCTAAAGACCACCTTCTGCCGGGAGTCGAACTGATCAATATTTCCGACGAAACCGGTCTGCTGGCGATCCAGGGACCGCAAGCCCTGGAAGCCTTGCAGCCCCTGACCGATGTCAATCTGAATGAAATTGAATTTTATCATTTTAAGGAAGGAAAAATTGCAAATATTCCGGCGATTTTATCACGCACCGGTTATACCGGCGAAAAAGGATTGGAAATTTATCATGCTCCGTCTGATAGCGCCAAACTCTGGGATGCGATTTTCACAGCCGGCAAGAAATACGATATCCAACCGATCGGTCTGGGCGCCCGCGATACTCTCCGCCTGGAGCTGAAATATGCTCTCTACGGAAATGATATTGACCAGACTACCAATCCGCTCGAAGCCGGTCTGGGCTGGATTACGAAACTTGATAAAGCGAATTTCATCGGCCGGGAAACCCTGCTGAAAATCAAAGCCGCCGGCTTGAAACGCAAGAGCGTCGGCTTTGAAATGATCGAAACTGGCATTCCGCGTCATGGCTACAAGGTATATAAAAACGGTAATGAAATCGGAGTCGTGACCAGCGGCACCCAGTCGCCAACTCTTAATAAAGGCATCGGCGTTGCTTACGTTGCCGCCGAATTCAGCCCGGTGGGAACGCCCATCGAAATCGAAATCCGCGGCAAGTTTGTCAAAGCTGTCGTTGTGAAAACTCCGTTTGTGCCGGCGAGAACCCAATGAATAACCGCCGTCAGGAAGTATTCGGTATTCTGTTGATCGCGCTCGGGCTGCTGATCTTCCTGAGCCTGGTTTCCTATAATTCAATTGAAGAACCGACGATCTCAAAAAATATTGCCATTCAAAACTGGATGGGAATCGTTGGCGTATATATTGCTCATTATCTGATCAAATATTCGATCGGAGTGGCGGCGCTGATCCTGCCGGTGCTGATGCTGGTTTGGGGCTGGTGGCTGTTTTCCGCGAAAGAGCTGAAAATTTTGATCCGGTTCAGTTTTTATACTCTTTTTCTGGCATTGATGACCTCAGTTGCACTGGGCTTGCCGGCCGTGCACAGCAATATCGTCAGCGATCTTGGATTTCGTTATAGCGGTCTGATTGGCGGAGTTTTCGCCAAGGTGATGCATGATTTTCTGGGATTTCCCGGGACGATTATCGTTTTAACGATGTTATTCCTGATTACGGTGCGCGGTTATTTCACCTGGAGTTTTTACGGTCCAATAGAAAAATTGCTTAACCGTCGAATTAAAAGGAAAAAGACTCCCCTTGCCGTTTCGGAAAAACGGGAAAGGAACTTTGCGGTGACGGAACTCGAAATTGCAAGCGCAGAAAGTATACCGGCCGGGAATGAAATTCGTCAACTGCCAGGAATTAAAAAAGCGCCGGGAACCGTTCGGCCGCAACCGGAAGAGATCGCAGTGCCTCAGGCAGCCCGGGCCGCCGAACCGGGAGTGTATCAGCTGCCGGCGATCGAATTACTCGAAGCGCCGTCGGAAACCAAAGACACGGTTACCAAAGAGGAAATGGCTGAAAATGCCCAGCTGCTTGAAAATGCACTGGAGACTTTTGGGGTGCGCGGGAAGGTGGTCAATGTCTCGCCCGGCCCGATAATCACGCGTTATGAGATCGAGCCGGCGACTGGCGTACGCGTCAGTAAAATCGCAGCCTTGTCCGACGATCTCGCACGTATTTTAGCCGCTAAGCGCATTCGTATCGTTGCTCCGATTCCCGGCAAATCGGTCGTCGGAGTGGAAATACCAAATCGCAATCCGGAAATGGTTTATCTGCGGAGCATTATTGGCAGCAAACAGTTTGCCACAGCCAAATCAAAACTGACCATCGCACTCGGTAAGACGACTTCCGGCGAGATATATACCGTCGATCTGGCCCGTATGCCTCATCTGCTGATTGCCGGTGCTACCGGTTCCGGTAAAAGCGTCTGTATCAATACCGTGATCGCCAGCCTGCTTTATCTGGCCAAGCCGGAAGAAGTCAAATTCGTTCTGGTCGATCCTAAAAAACTGGAATTGTCGATTTTCAAGGCTCTGGAAGGCTACCACCTGATAACCTGTCAGGACCTGGACGAGTTCGTTATTACTAAAGCCGATAATGCGATAGTTGCCTTGCGCTCGGTGGAACTGGAAATGGAACGGCGTTACGAAATCCTGGCCGGTGCGACCGTCCGTAATATCGACGAATATAATAACCGGGTCGTCAGCGGTGAACTCGACAAGGAATTTTTACCGTACATCGTGGTGGTGATTGACGAACTGGCGGATTTGATGATGACATCGGCCAAGGAGGTCGAAGAGCCGATTACCCGTCTGGCACAAATGGCGCGTGCGGTCGGCATTCATCTGATAATTGCCACCCAGCGTCCTTCGGTTGATGTCATTACCGGCGTGATCAAGGCCAATTTTCCAGCCCGTATTGCCTTTCAGGTCGCCTCAAAAATTGACTCACGTACTATCCTCGACCTGAACGGTGCCGAGAAACTGCTGGGCCGCGGCGATTTGTTGATCACAACTCCCCAGAATCCGGAGCCTTTTCGGGTGCATGGGGCTTACGTATCGCTAGATGAAATCGAGCGCGTTTTAGAACATATCGAAAATCAGCCCAAACCTGGCGAAGTCGAATTACCATCCGTCAAAGAGGAAAGCGTGGACGAATTTGGCAATATCAGCGATGGTGAAAAAGATCCGCTTTATTACGAGGCGCTTAAATTGGTCATAATGCACCAGCAGGGTTCCATTTCCTTGCTGCAGCGGCGCCTGAAACTCGGTTATTCCCGTGCGGCGCGTCTGATTGACGAACTCGAAAGAGGCGGAATCGTTGGACCATTTACCGGCAGTAAAGCCCGCGAGGTTCTGGTTGATGAGGATTATCTCGAACGGATGAATACCAATCCATCGGACTTCGGCGATCAGGAAGATCAGGTTGATGGCGATGAAGCATGAATTCTGTGATAATTATCAAATCCACTGATTAAAAAACGTATAAATTTAAGCCGTGAAATTTGTAAAACGTTCTGAAATCCGCCGGATGATAATCGTGTCCGTTGTAAGCAGCGGAGTAATATTATTATGGGCGCAAAATCCCGGGATCGCAATTCTGGAAAAAATCGCCGCCGAATATCGATCCGCCGTTCCGTTTAAAGTTGGTTTTTCGGTTCGACAGGAGATTCCCGGATCGGGAACAATAGCCGAGAACCGCGCGATTTTTTATCTGGGGACGGACGAACGTTTCCGGGTCGATTTTCCAGAACAGGAGATTGTCTGGGACGGCGAGTGGCTCTGGACACGCGATCCAGCCAATCACCAGGTTATCGTCGAAGAATTCAATCCGCGCTCGAGTTTGAAATTCATTCTCGACATTTTAAATGGCTCGTTATCCGGTTTTCAGGTCGTCAAAACCAACCCCAGCGCCGATCTGACAGATATTACCTTAAAACCCAAGAAGAGTGATGGGTACATCACCTCCATGCGTTTGAAAATTGACGATCGCAGCCTACGGATCCGGCGGGCGGATTATTATGATTTCCAAAATAATATGGTTACTATTGAGTTTGATTCCCTGATGCGAATGTCTCCGTATGATTCGGTTTTATTCGGAATTGATTTGAAAAAGAACGAAGAATTAATAGATTTGCGACCATGAAAAACAATAACGGCAGTCTCTGGAACCGTATCTGCAGTCCGAAAACGATTATCGGAGTGCTGATCAGCGCTCTGGGAATTTATCTGGGCTTCCGCAAATTCAACGGCGCTGAATTTTTTGCTTCTCTAAAACAGACCAAACTCTGGATTTTCGGTTTGTCTATGCTGGTAATGACCGGAATGGTATTTTTACGTGGTTGGCGCTGGAAATATCTAATATTACCGATTCGCGACCTGCCGGTTAAACATGTTTTCGAAATGGAAATGATCGGTTTTTTCGGGAATAATGTCTTTCCGTTCCGGCTAGGAGAATTTCTACGGGCTTATTCGCTCAGTAAGGTGCAGAAAATTGCGTTGGGGACGGTTATTGGAACCGTCGTGGTGGAACGCACTCTGGATTCGCTGACTTTTTTGGTTATAATGATTTTTGGGGCGGTGGCTTTTCCGGGAATGCCACCCTGGGTGCGAACCGGCGGGATCGTTTCCGCAATCGTTATTTTAATTTTCGGTATTTTGATATATATTTCGATTTCAAAACGGGAAGTATTGAAAGGAATAATCAGGCGTAAAATTACGATGGCAGAAGGGAAAAAAATCGGGAGAGCAATTAATAGTTTTTGGCAGGGAATTGTCTCTCTGAAAAGAACGCCGCATATTGGATTGATCATAATTCTATCGCTGCTGATTTGGATGATCTGTATCGCGAATTTTTGGATAATGGGGGCGTCTCTGGGAGTCAACTTCGATTTTTACGCTCTGTTATTGATTTTCTTTGTTACCTCGGCAATTATCTCGGTGCCATCGGCGCCTGGTTACGTCGGAACTTATCATGCGGCGACAATCGGGATTCTGGTTTTTCTGGGTCTGGAATTACCCAAGGCCCAGGCGGTGGCAGTTATCATGCATGCGGTTGGATTCATCATTCTGACCGTTTTCGGTCTGATTTATTTTCTTAAATATCAAATTAATGTTAAAGAAACCTCCGTAGTTTATCCGGAGAAAGGAGTATAAGATTTACTGATGGAAGCAATGAATGGCCAAATAAAGCCGACTGTCTCTGAAAGAGGTTTCGCTGATACAGAAAAGGAAGTGTCTTTACAGGATTATTTCCGCATAATTTACCGCGGACGCTGGATCATCGGAATTACATTCCTGGTAGTGATGATTCTTACGGTTTATATTACTTTTACGACTCCGCCACAATATCAAGCAACCACCACCCTGATGCTCTCCGGACGGGCAAGTTCGACCAGCGCCCTTTTCCAGAATCCGCTTTTACCGACCAATTATATGAAGGTTAATAATGAAATCGAAGTTTTGAAAAGTGCCAGTCTGGCCCGGAAGGTCATTGGAGCGTTGCGACAATCACCGTACGCTGACAGTCTATATATACTTGGAACGAAGAAATATCAGCAGAAAGGAATCGGTTTCGGAGATGTTGCCGGGGGATTAACCACCGGGCTGAAACGGATATTCTTTACGGTTGAGGAAGAGCCTTTGATTGCCGACTCGCTGGATCGGGCGCTTGTAAAGAATCTAATGGAATCTATGAAGGTCGAGCCGATTCGCGAGACGGAAGCTATCCGGCTGACGATCACTTCCGTGGACGCGGAAGAAGCCGCTTTGATAGCCAATACAATTTCACGGGAGTATTACCAGACGGATGTGGAATTCAATCTCGGGGAAGTGATCGAAATGAAGAACTTTCTCGAAGAGCAGTTGACCCAGATCGAAGAAGATTTAAAACGGTCTGAAGAAGCCCTCGAGACGTATCAACGCACGGAAGGCATCTTCGGTCTGGATGAAACTGCTAAGATCCTGATCGACCAGCTAAGTACTTTCGAAGCAACCTATTATACTACTCTGGCTGATTTGAAAATCACCCAGCAAACTTTGGATAATCAGCAGAAAATGCTGACCGAGCGCGAACAGATGGTGATTAAAGACGCCGTTAACACTACCAATCCTTTTGTGGCGCAGCTGCGTCAGAGTATCGCAGAAATGGAAGCCGAAAAAATTACCGTGTTAACCGTTCAGGGCTATGGTCCTGACCACCCGGCTATTCAGGAATTGGATAAAAGAATCACAGATCTAAAGAATAAGCTGTTGATCGAGTCGGAAAAGAT
The DNA here is from genome assembly GCA_964576275.1 of uncultured bacterium. Lineage (GTDB taxonomy): Bacteria > Fidelibacterota > UBA2242 > UBA2242 > UBA2242 > JAGNGI01. The sequence goes on from CAZNUN010000004.1 coordinate 220,937, forward strand.
CACCAACCTCGGCCTTACTCCCGAAGAACAATCGAAGATCTCGGCGGATTTGCTTAACCAGATATTGATTAGCAACGTCGAAGTCATAGCCTTGGAAGCCAAGAGCAAGGAGTACAAACAACTGGTCGATCAATATTCGGCGAAATTAGATCGTCTGCCTTCCAGTACTCTCGAATACGCCCGTCTGGACCGTGAGCGTCAGGTCAATGAAAAATATTATATCCTGATGAAGACCAAACACCAGGAATCCCGCATCACCGAAGCCAGCAAGATCAGCAATGTCCGGATCGTAGATCCGGCAGTGCCTCCCACAAAACCAGTCAAACCCAAGAAAAAGATGAACCTTTTACTGGGATTGTTTTTAGGTTTAGGCGCCGGCCTGGGGATCGCTTTCGTCCGGGATTATATCGATCATTCGATCAAATCCGGGGATGATTTACAGCGACTTGGACTAACTGCCATTGCGATTGTTCCGACCATTGATGTAAAAAGCGCCATGCAGAAAATCGGAAAGATCTATAAAGATAAAAATGTCAGCGAAGAGTTCTTACTGAAGTCGCGTCTCATTTCGCACTACGATCCGAAATCGGCCGTCGCCGAAGCCTACCGTACTCTGCGTACCAATATCCAATTCATGAGTCCTGACCGACCGATAAAAAGTCTGGTGGTTACCAGCGCCGGACCGGGCGACGGCAAGTCCACGACCGTCATTAATATCGCTATCACTTTTGCCAGCTTGGGAAAGAAAACTCTATTGATTGACGCCGATCTGCGCAAGCCGGTGCAACATAAAATTTTTGAATATCAGCGCGGTCCCGGATTGACTCAGCGCCTGATTGACGACCTTCAGGATGAGGATGTAATCCGTCAGACCGAAGTGCCTAACCTGCACCTGATAACCTGCGGCGATATTCCGCCCAATCCGTCAGAACTGCTGGCTTCGCAACGTTTAAAAAATTTCATGGAACGCATGAAAGAGCAGTTCGATATCATTCTGTTTGATACGCCGCCGGTCATCGCCGTTACCGACGCTACTGTCCTATCGCAGTTGACCGACGCGTTATTATTAGTCGTGAGAGCCGGAGCGACTGACATTCGCGTACTGGAAAGATCCATCGAACTATTGCGTCATGTGAACGCTAATTTAATCGGAGCCGTGCTCAATGGCGTCAATATTTCGACTGGTTACGATTCATATTATTACTATTACCGCTATTATTATTATTACAGCGACACTGGTATAAAGAAAAAATCTCACCGTCATAAACGTTCGTCTCACTCTGCCTGATATGCCAGGCGTGGATTTATCCGGTGGGATACTTGTGAACCGGAAAAACCGTAAGCGTTAAAATATGCCAAAGTTGGAAACGAACCGGATTTACAATGCCGATTGCATTAGCGGAATGGCGCAGATGCCGGACGGTTGTATTGATCTGATTATCACCGATCCGCCGTTTGCCATTAATTTTAAGGCCAAACGAGGTAATTATCATCGCACCCAATCCCGCGTTTTGGAAGGATATAATGAGATTCATCCAGGCGACTATCTCCAATTTACTCTCAATTGGATGGAACAGGCTTACCGGATTCTGAAGGCAAGCGGCAGTATGTATGTTTTCTCCGGGTGGAATAATCTGAAGGAAGTGCTGATTGCTCTGGATCGGATTGGGTTCATTACCGTTAATCACCTGATCTGGAAATACCAGTTTGGAGTAGTCACGCGGCGGCGCTTCGTTTCTTCTCATTATCATTGTCTGTACGTCTGCAAGGATGATCGCCAGCGCAAATTTTATCCCTTCAGCCGCTATAGCAAAAACGCCCACGATGAGAGTGGTCGCAGCCAACATTACCACGACAAGGAAGACGTTTGGCAAATAAAGCGCGAATACTGGACCGGCAGGGAAAAAACACCCACGAAATTGCCCTCCGAAATCATCCGCAAAATCCTGCAATATTCCAGTGAAGAGAACGATTTAATCTGCGATCCATTCCTCGGTTCGGGGCAGGTAGCCGTCGTCAGTAAAATCCTGCAACGTCAGTATATCGGATTTGAAATCAATCCAGCTTATTACGCATTTGCGCTTAAAAGGCTGGAGGCCGTTTCAACAAATTTGTTCTCCGGGTGCCTTCGTCTATAGGCGCGCGCCGTCATGGCAATTTTATATTATCACCATCAGGTAGCCCAAAGCGCGGTAATTGACGCATTTTTTCCTTTCGCCACACCGGGAAAAATCTCCGGAATGATCATCGGCAACGATCTGGATGCGTTGCTGTCGGCGTCCTTGTTAAAGACGCTTTACGGCTGGGACATCGTCGGTATATATGACTACACAACCTTATGGTGCGCCTGTGAGAGATCAGACTTTACGAAAGAATTGCTCGACGGGAAATATTTGGCGGTGGATCTGGATATTTACCATCCTGCCATTCCCTCGGTTGGTCATCATGTTCTGGAGCTTAAAGATCGTGAAAATCTTCCGGGTCAGCGCTTTTCGCTGAATCCAAATCTGATCCGCGGTGTCAGCCAGCAGCATTTTCGTCACAAATATCCGCTGGCGACGATTCATTTCCTATTGTGGGTTTTTAACATCGAGGTGAATGACCCTGTGTCTCAAATGTTGATCTGGCTGGCGGATTCGGCTTATATCAATGCCCAGTCGCATCGCTTTCGGGAAAATGTGTACGACTGGCTCAGCAACTTCATGCGGTTGGATTCTCTGGTAAATACTTTTAATATTGTTGACACAATTGAATACGAAAAAATACTCAATGAAGTGCTGATTGACAGACTGAAATGCTTTTCACTCTGTAAACCTGCCGGGCAAATTCAGTCGCGTCATCAGGGAATGCGCGGTTTCCAATGCCAGTGGTCGGATCCGAAGCAAAGTTGTCAGGAAATCCAAATGTTGGCGAATTTCATTGGCCAAATCACCGGTTGGCAAGCGTTAAAAATTCCAGATTGCTACTTTAAAATCGAAGGTATACGCCGCAATTTGCCGATTAAAGCGGCGTTGCAAGGTTATCCCAATCTGGCCGAATTCCTGAAAGCCCGGGAGGTTTTTTCTTACGTTTTTCCGTTTTTAAAAGTGATATGCATCACAAATCACCTGGATTTGGAAATTAAGTAATCTGATAAAACGTATTTTTTTCTTTGGATACCGAAAAATCTGTTCTGCGAATTGACTGCTTGATTATATATTCTTAACGTAATAAAATTTTAAAGTCTGGGAGAAAATGAAGTATAACAAAATAGACAGACAAGCTCTGAAAGATCTGTTGGTAATGGTGAGTCTGGTTCCGTTTTTCAGTTTGTCGGCGCAGGATACTTTTACTTATTCGGAATTTCCAAAAAACGAATGGGTAATGCTTGGCTTTCCGGCTACTCCGGTAAGCCAAAATCCAGACTCGGTCTTTGGGCCATTTTTTGGCGGCAATCAGGGCAACGATAATAATACTGAAAATTCGCTCTGGCGCTTTTCCAGATGGTTGGCGGAATACGACACCTATATTCGCTGGGGAGAATTGGACCGAGATACAAATGGGATAGAGACAGATTTGGGTGATCCGACGACCATAATTCCCGGCTGGGGTTACTGGTTCTATCAGAATAATGCCAATACAAGCCTGACAATCAATGGTACAACCGCTTCCACCACGGAATCATATTCGATCAGGCTGGATCCGCCTCAAAACGGTCACCGGGGACGCACCATGATCGCGAATCCATTCAATTTCCCGATAGACTGGAAAAATACCGAGGTTTTAATTAAGTCCGAGACAGAGGGCCTTGAGATGACAGTTACTCTCATTGAAGCCAATGAGATGGGGCTGCTCGACCAGTATGCGTATCCATGGAACGCCGGGCTGATCAACATTGCGGACGAAGGCTACGTCCCATATAATGCCACCGATGGCGGAATCCTACCTGTATGGCAAGGGTTCTGGGTCGAACAGTTGAACGATGAGGTTTACCATCTCATTACCTATAAAGTCGAACATACCGGCGGGGATAATGTCTGTAAATTCCACACTCCAATTCACGGTCATCAATCCAGCAAGGACTACTTAGGCGATGATGGCGTCGTGGAAACCGACCGTTTCGTGATGGCCGTAGTTAATCCGGAAGAGAATATTACCGTTACCGCAAAAGCTAAGAGCAACGCCAGTGTGACATTTGCCGGTTGGGAAAAACTGGCGCCTGGGACCAGCCAGACAACTTCCAATGGCTTTGAAATCATTTTAATAAATACGCAAAACAGAGGGGATACCACGACTTTTATCTTTGATGTAAAAGCTACCCTGGATCCCCAGCTGGGCTGGCAAAAATCTTTACAACAAATCTTATTTACTTTTGGCAGCAATAGCCATGTCACCGAGGTCATTTTCCCCGGCGCACCCAATCATGGCAACGATGAAGATCCATATACGTCCTGGAGTCAGAGCGGCAACGGCAATGCCGCATCTTATACCGCTCTGCGTAAAATTGAAAACAAACTCGGTGAGGCCACCGATATTGAATTGACATTGTTAATTTCAGCAACCGAAGCAGCGCCACTAAAAAAGAGCGGGATACATTCTCCTTGTTCGGTGACATCCACCGTTTCCGAAAGAGATTGGGTCATGCCGATTTCGATTGCAACTTTAACAAACAGTCTCAGGGACAATTACAATGCGATCGGGATTTTATCAAATTCCTCCGATGGTTATGATATTAACGACGTCGCGCAACAAACCCCGCCGGAGGCCTATCTGGAAATTTCTTTTCCGCATAACGACGCCACGGATTTATATAATTATTGGATTGAAAGACCTGTGAATGTCTGTTACGATATGCGTTCGGATTCATCCCATAAGGAATGGAAAATGTCGGTTGCGGCTTATCAGGTTGCCAATCAATCCTGCAAAATAACCTGGGACGCCTCCGCAGTCAGTTCCGAGTGGAGTCTGAAGCTTTTGGATGCGAGTAATAATGTATTATGTGAAGACATGAAATCGGTCAGTGAATATGTCTTTACGACCGTAAATGCCTCATTTAGCAGGCAGATTTTCTACATTTCGGCTTTATTTTTACCGGCCTACACGGGGATAGAGACGGAAAAAGTTACAAAGGATTTCCAACTGCTGAAAAATTATCCGAATCCTTTCAATGCCACAACGACGATTCAGTACTCAGTAAAAACCGCCGGAAAGACCACCCTGAAAATCTATTCGACGAGTGGCGCACTGATGCGTACGCTGGTATCGGATAACCTGTCGCCGAATAATTATTCAGTCATTTGGGATGGAAAAAATGAATCTGGATTGCCGGTCGCAACCGGATTATACATTTGTCAGATAAATAACGTAAATTTCACCTCGGCAATAAAAATTGCCCTGGTCAAATAAACCTGCTAAACACAGGATGGATTAAATGGAAACAAAAGACAAAAATTTGAATGAAGAGTTTAACAAACTGCCCTATGTTTCGCCGGCTATTCTTGAGAAGTGCGAAATTAAGGCGGACTTGCAGACCAATACCCTACCCGATGAACCGCCTCCGCCACTATGATTTTTCTGATGTAATGAAAATCCGTTTCAGGTGGTTTTCGACAGGTATTTGTTGGGATAGATATATTGATAATTTCTAAACGCCCATTTTTAATGGAGGGATTATGAGTAAAGCGGTCATGCGCTTCGGACTTTATGCCGTATTATCTGTGTGTTTAATGCTTAGCAGTCTTCTCGCTGGTAACATAGCGCGGGAATTCAATGTTTATGCTCCGCCACAGACCAGCTACGCGGATCGGATTTCGTTTGTGGTGGTGACTGCGGTCGTCGGAAACGATCTGGTAACGGAAGTTGACATTGTTGATCGTGACGAAGATGGCGACTCGGATGATACATATGAAGATTTAACCTTGACGCAGGGGCAGAGCTACATCGTCTATATTAAAGAAAACACTGTCAATGATGATTACGGCAGTGGTGCAAAACAGGATGGCGACTATTTCCGGATCAATGGCAGCCGCCGTATTCAGACCGCGATCGGGACAGTTTCCGACTGGGAATATGATTACGTTCCGCCTTACTGGCATACCAACGGCACAGTCGATTTCTTTGTATTCGTTCCCTATGGTTCGGCGGCCGATGAGTGGCGAATTAATGTTCTCAGTTATGAGGACGGAGCCTCAGTTTATGTCGAGGATATTACCAATACCGTCACAACCGTTTCAGGATATACTTCGGTCAAGGATATTGGTACCGGTATTGTCAAATGGAGCGGAATTTTGAATGAAGGTCAGGATCTGCTGGAAGTGAAAGGCATTAATGCTTTGGGCAGCAATCCAGGCGGTCGCACTTTTCATATCCATGCCACTGATTCAGTAGCCGTGATGGCCGGCTCCCTCAAACAAAATGATTCGGGCCGCGATGATGGCTGCTATGTCATGAATGGTTCCGGATTAAATGTCGGGAAGGAATTCTATTTCTATCAACCGGATGGCGCTAACTCTGAAAAAGAGGTCAAGGTCAATACCTATTCGCAACCGGCGACGATAAATTTATATTGCTGGAACAATAATCAATGGAACCAGATCGTGACCAATGAAGCCCTGGATGCTTTTGATTATTATACATATACGGGTAACAACAGTATCGGCTATACACAGGAATTATTCAAACTGACTGCCACTAATAAAGTGGCCGTCTGCACTGGAACCTGGCTGGAAACCGGCAGCGTCGGGACTTCCGATATGGCCTGTTTTGTTTCTTCGGAGTATGGATACGGGGCCGGTCATAACTATATCGCCTTTCTGGCTCCACCCGGAACCGAACCAAACGGCAACTACACCCATCTTTATATTACGAGCATTGACAGCAACGCGACTGTCACGATCAGCGATATGGCTACGGGCGGTAGTCTCGTTAATGAAGAGTTTACTCTGAATACTAACGATTTTTACGATCTGAAAATTGATGAAACGACCTGGAATCAATTGACGGCCGGCGAATATGAACCCTATCTGAGAATTTACTCCGCCAAGGAAATCCGGGTTTTTAACTCCAACTGGAATGACAACTGGCTGGCCTTTGCAGCGGGTACCGTTGTCCCGCAGTATAGCTCGCTCTACTATGAGAATTTTCCATACGAACGTTGGGTTTTTATGGGCTTGCCTCTGAATCTGACTTCAAACAATCCGGACAGCGTCTTTGGCCCCTATTTCGGCGGTCCGGAGTGGAAAGATGAGACTTCCTATGTTCAAAACACACGCTGGCGTTTTTCACGCTGGGACATCGATTACAATACCTATGTGCGCTGGGGTGAACCTGATTATGACGGGCAATGTCATGGTGATCCACCATTGCCTCAGCCGGGGTACGGTTACTGGTTTTACAACCGGTTTGGTTCAGCGATTGATTTCCCAATTTTTGGCGCGGAAGTCAACACGGACGACTCGTATTACATTCCCATCGAGCCGCCGCAGGGTAATGACCATCCCGGCCTGAATCAGCTCGCCAATCCTTTCCCGTTTTTCATTGACTGGAAAGACGCCGGTGTGGAAGTCACGACCAATTCCGGTACTTCAGAAGTGTCCCTTTCCGAAGCCGTTGCCGATGGTTTGATTTCGCAGTGGGCGCATTACTGGAATGGTTATGAATATATTGCCTACAATGCCACTAATGGCGGTGATTTTCAGGTCTGGGACGGTTTCTGGGTTGAACAATTAACCGACTCGATCACCGGAACAGCCACCAATACCGCGACCTATGACGTTAGTGAATATTCCAACTGGGGCGTCTATTCGACGATTTTTTCGAATCCTTCGGTGGCGTTGCCGGATGGCGAGACCGACCGGTTTACGATAGAATTCTCCGCGATTGATTTTCCCTTTATGTATGCGCAAACTTATGTGACGGATATGTATCATGGCAGTGGCTGGACGCGGGCTATAAATCTCAATGCCGTCGGAACGAGCACAGTGACCCGCAATGGTTTTAGGGTCACTTTGGCCGAAGTTACCAATAATAGTCTGACGTTTGAGGTATCTAATTCCTCCAACACTCAACCACTCTATGGCCTTGAATTATATGGATATGTCGTTAGAACTTCGCCCGTGGCCGGGTCTACCTATACCGTGACGCGTTGCGGCGGCGCTTCTGTGACAGACTCGCCGGTATCCCTGCGTCTGATCGTTCCGCCGATTGATGTGGATTTATCCAAAAGGAGTATAGCTAATAGTCGTAATCCGTTCAACAAACTGCAGTCGGTTTCGGACAACGACTGGTTTATGGCGATTGCTGTGCGTAGCGAAACCAATAATGATATACGCGATACTTATAATGGTTTCGGACACCAGACCGGATCATACAGTCATTACGATCAGTACGACGCCCGCAATATTGCTCCCTATCTGGATGAATTTGTTGATATTTACTTCCCGCATAATAATATTGCCGATCCGGAGAATTACTGGGAGAGTCACCCTATCAAAGCCTGCTATGATATGCGTCCGGCTCAGGACACAACCTACTGGGATTTTGTCATAAACAGTTGGAATTATCCGACCCAAAATGTCAGATTATCCTGGGATCCGACCGGTTTGCCGGGCGTATTGTCATTGACGCTGATTGACGAACAGACCGGAAATACAGTCGATATGATTTCCCACAGCACCTATAGTACGACTTTACCAAGCGGCGACAATACCTGTCTGAATTTTCGGATAATGGCGGTGCGCTCTGATATGATCGTCGGAATTGAAAAGGAGAATGACACTCAGCCGGTAAAATTTGCTCTCGGTAATAATTACCCGAATCCGTTTAATGCCACCACCGCAATTAAGTATGCCATTGACAAAGCCGGTCAAGTCAGTCTGGCGATTTACGCTCTGGACGGAAGTTTGGTTAAGACCATCGTTGATGAAAATTTGAATACAGGTGAGTATAAAGCCATTTGGGATGGCAGAGACCGTTTTGGACGTCAGGTCGCTTCTGGATTCTATTTTTATCGTCTGAAGACCGATCAGCATGTCAGCACCCGCAAGATGGCGCTTGTCAAATAAAGAGCCGGAGATGGTAGATTGGATCTTAATTAGGGCGTAATATGCAGAATAACACCTCAAACGATAACGAATTAAATCGGAAACAAGAATATGATCCGCCCAGGGTTTTATCCCGTGACCAGTTGCAGGTTGAGCTGCAGACTGGGACTCTGCCGGATGAGCCGCCGCCGCCGCTTTGATCGGTTAATATTCGGGCAAATCAGCGTGTGGATCGGTTAATCGAATTGCTAAGGACTGCCACCCAGCCAGTGGCGTTTGTTACCAGCGGCAAAAGTATGTTGCCAACCATTTTTCCCGGCACACCGGTGATGATTTTACCGATCGTGCGATCAGGAGTACCCAGACCCGGTGAGATCGTCGCTTTTATTCGTAATGGCCGCGTCGTCTGTCACCGGGTGCTGTTTTCGATTTCCTTTGGTCGCCGTCGGTTATTCTACGAAAAGGGTGACAATAATTACCTCGGACGATTTATCACCAATGTAAAAATCCTCGGCAAAGTGGTTGCAATTGACGGTAATGAAATTATTCCACCCGCGCCTGAACATCCTGCGATCGTACGGCTCCTAATCAGACGGTGTACTGACGGCATTAACCGCATGATCCGGCGTTGATCCTAGATAGACGTTATCTCGAAATTGGTTAATAGTTACAACAACATATCGCCATCCAAATAATTTTCTGAATCGGATTAAGATCCGTTCGCCCGGAAGGTTTTTGTTAGTTGCTAAAATATCTCTATATTCTTAGCAAAATGAGCACCGAGAGTAAGTTTTTACGGAATGTATGCGAAGTCGTTTTCAGGCAAAATCTATCTCATGAACCTGTTAATGAAACCCAGCTCGACGAGGAAAAACTTTTTCACCTCGGATTATATCATCAGATTCTGCCGTTGATCGGACATTATCGCGTACAATTGCAGAAAGCCTTCCCGAATATATCGCCGGCTTTTCTCGAAAAATGTCGTCAGTTTACCATGACCAATGCCGGCCGGGTGATGTTATATGAACGTATCCTGGCGAAGTTGGATGATCTGTTGCGGTCGGAAGACATAGAATACCGTTTATTCAAAGGTCCGGTGCTAGCATTTGCGCTGTATGATTATCCCCATCTGCGCACTTTCGGAGATATTGATATTTTGATCCGCGAACATGCTCTGGAAAAAGTGCATCGCCTCCTGAAAAGCCTGAATTGCGAATTATGCGACGATCTCTATACTGTATTCCCGGATGAGATCATAAAGAAATATAAATTTGCCCGGCATTACGTCACCGTAAAACCTCCTTTTGTAGCTGTGGATGTGCATCTCAGTTTAAGTGGCCGCCTGCATCCTTTTCAGTTTGACATTGAAGATTTTTGGGAGCATTCGCGTCCTTACCGGATCGGGAATCGCGAATACCTTACTTTCGATTTCACCTATCAGGCGCTTTATTCATTGTATCATGCTTTTAAACATTATTTCTACAAATTAATCTGGATCATTGACTGCCGTCGTCTTTTCGAACGGCCGGATTTTGACAGATTCCAGTTTGAGTATCTTATACAAAAATACGGCCTGATGAAAATCCGGGATATTTACGATCATGTGGCCGATGGGCTTTGGCGTGAAAAATCTGAAGAAATGCTCCCCTCAAGGCGGCAAAAACGGCGGCTGATTCCCGGAGTCGATGCCGATTTGATCCTGCAAGGCAGTATGCCGATCTCTCCATCGCGCGCTCGGATGTTGCTACCATTGTTATATTTACCAAAATTCCGTCAGAAGATTGTCTATTTGTGGCGCCAGATGTTTCCCCCGCGTGATGTCGTGCGTGACTTTTACATTTCACGCGATTTACGTCCCACCTGGCGCAATTATCTAAGCCTGCGTCGCCGGGCGGTCTACGAACTTTTCAACGATTAATAATCGAGGAAAATATGAGTTATAAGCGAATAGAACAGGTGGAATGGCGCCGGTTTGAGAACGAATGCCTTCTGCTGAATGTTACCAATGGGACTTATTTCAGGATTAATGAGGTTGCCAGTCTAATTTGGGAGAATCTGGATGGGAAAACGACAGCCGAAGATATCATTGCCAAAATTACGGCTCAATTTGATATAAACGAATCCGTCGCTCGTCAGGATTACCGGAAATTTATCACTCAGCTTTTGAACGATCATTTGATAATTGAAATGGAATAAGACTTTTTGAAACGTTTTCAAAAAAACTATCATCTACTCGATTTTACAATTTTCGTTACGACTGACAGTCGCGATTTGCTGGCTATTTTGGATGAAAATTTTCTGTATCCGGAGAACCGACCGCAACCTTCGATTCGAGGCCGGTTTAGTCTGGAAGCAAATGTGGTCAGTAATCTGGAACATGTGCGTGGTCTTGGGGATGAGATTCGCTATTCCTATGATCATACTCAGGACGCGCTGCTACTTAGCTATCTGGATGGCGCAATTAGGGTAGAAGTGTCATATTCTGCTCGGAAAATAGTCGCCCAAATCGAAAAAGTCGCTCTGCGCTACCGGGCGGTGCTAGGGAACTGGCTACTGACAATCCCGTTTGCCGAATTGGTCAAGGAATATAAATTTTACTTTATGCATTCGGCCGCAATGGTAAAAGACGACCGGACTCTATTATTGGCCGGCAAATCCGGGCGCGGTAAGACGACCCTGGCCTTGGCTTTGCTAAAAATGGGTTGGAGCTGTATTTCTGATGACGAAGTTTACCTTTTTGAGGAGAAAGGATTTTTTGCGCGTGGCGGTCCGGAACGCGCGAAAGTTACCAACCAAACCTGGGAAATGTTTCAGGATATACTGGGAGAGTCGGAACGCTTTCGTGGCAAACGATTAATAGATCTGGGTAAGATCTTTCCTGGCAAGATTCTGGGGCGCGGACAAGTCGCTGCATTGTGCATTCTCAGGCCTGCGCAAGAAATCCGTCTGGAGCGTCTGAAGTCCATTGAAGCCGTCAAAGAATTATTTTCACTGGCATTTCTGAATTCACACCCGGATTACACCCGCGAGAATTTTGAATTTCTGGCGAACTTCTGTTATTCGGTACCCTGCTACCGACTTGACTTTACGACCGATTATGCAGAACTGGATCGCCATCTGACGAATATTATCCGGGAATTACCCGATCGGAAAACGTGATGGCTGAGGATATTAGCATCATCCGTCCATCGCGATTGCCGTTCTGGCGCGAACTTAAGGAACTGGGGCGTTACCGCGAACTGGGATTTTTTCTGATCTGGCGCGATCTGAAACTGCGCTATAAACAGACCGTGATCGGAATCGGCTGGGCGCTTCTTCAGCCGTTTTTACAGATGGTTGTTTTTTCGGTTTTTTTTGGCCGGTTAGTCAAAGTGCCGTCTGAGGGAGTACCTTATCCCGTGTTTGTATACGCCGGGCTTTTACCCTGGACATTTTTTGCGAATGTCGTCAATGCCTGTAATTATGCCGTTATCAATAATGCCGGACTGATCCGGAAAATTTACTTTCCGCGTCTTTTAATCCCGATCGGGGCTGCTGGAACCGGATTGGTGGATTTTTTACTGGCTTTTTTAATGCTGATCGCGATCATGCTTTTTTACCAAATGCCACTGACTATTAGTCTTCTTTGGCTGCTGCCAATGGTGATCATTTTATTTCTGACAGCCTTGGGGGTTGGCGCGCTGTTGGCGGCACTGGCGGTTGTCTATCGAGATGTGCGGCATGTGGTATCGTTTATTGTCCAGGTGTGGTTTTTCATAACTCCGGTGATCTACCCGCCCACCGTTATTTCAGAACGTTTCAGATTTCTTATGAATTTGAATCCTATGACCGGGATTGTCACTGGATTCCGGGCAATCATTCTGAATCAATCGCCGGACTGGGGGGGATTAATAATCTCCGGTGCTGCTGGACTCCTGATATGTTTGGCGGGCGTCCTGTATTTTAGCGCTAAAGCCCGGGATTTTGCGGACATCGTCTGAATGGTCGGTTAGGCCTATGAGTGTTATTCAAACTGAGAAATTAGGTAAAATGTACCGACTGGATAAAGCCAGTCGTCCGGATAACCTGCGGGAAGTCCTGGGCATGGCGCTGCATAAAGTTCGTTATCCTGTTCGGAGGGCACAGCGTCGGGAAATTTGGGCGATAAAAGAAGTTAATTTGCAGATTGAAAAAGGCGAAATTCTGGGCATTATCGGAAAGAACGGAGCCGGGAAAAGCACGCTCCTAAAAGTACTAAGTCGCGTCACCGAACCGACCGAAGGTCAGGCTTTAATCCACGGGCGGATTGCTTCATTACTGGAAATCGGGATCGGTTTTCATCCGGACCTGACCGGCCGGGAGAACGTCTTTCTGAATGCGGCTCTACTCGGGATGAAGCAAGCATCTGTCAAAAGCCGGTTTAACGAGATCGTGGAGTTTGCCGGTATCGCAGATTTTATCGATACACAGGTGAAAAAATATTCCAGCGGAATGTTCGTCCGGTTGGCGTTTTCGATTGCCGCGCATCTCGACTCCGAGATAGTCTTTATCGATGAAGTTTTAGCTGTCGGCGATACCGATTTTCAGAAAAAATGTATTGCCAAGGTTCAATCAATCGCCGACGGCGGACGGACAGTGCTGTTTGTCAGTCATAATCTGGCAGCAATCGAAAGGCTGTGCGGGCGCTGTGTCGTTTTCGATCACGGTAGGATCGCATTTGACGGGAAAACCGGCGCCGCTCTGGATTTCTATCGGACGAATATTCTGGAAAAAACCAATCATAGTGGAAATCTGGAAACCGATTGTGAAAAACGACCCGGCGATGGGCGGGCGCGCTTCTGTTCGCTGACTATCACCAATGACGACCATAATGATCCGGGCGCATCCATAATAACCGGGAAGCCGGTTAATTTCGCGATTGGCATTAGAGTCGCGGCCAGGATCGAAGAACCGCGGGTCACGATCGTTATCAAAGACCAGTCCGGCCAGATCATTACGCGGATACATTCGCAGAACAGTCGCTTTACGATTCCGGCTATGGAGAAAGATTTTGAGATACAATGCAGGCTGGCGGAACTGTCTTTGACAGCCCGGACTTATCAGGTGGATTTGTGGCTGAGCGAGCGGGGTCAGACGATTGATTATGTCGAGTCGGCAGCTCAATTAACCTTGAATCCGCGAACGGAAAGGCAAGAGGACTTCTACTATAAAGGCTTGATCGAGCTTAATTCCACCTGGCAGGCCGAGCCCTCCAGGTAGATTCACGGCTAAAATGAAATTACTTTTGCTGCGGATTGGTAATCAGCGCTTTTACGTAATGGTAAACGTGTTCCTCGATCTCAGGGTGATAAGTTAAGATTTCAACTATTTCTTCGAGATACTTGCGCATTTTCGGGGAAGCTGGTTTAGACGAAGCCGCCGGCAGACGATTTTTTCCGTAAGCGTGAATGGAACCTTCGCCGGATAGAAACCACTTTTCGTTAATTTCGAACATCAGACAGATTAATTTGATGGTATACCTGGGTATCGGCGTATGTCCTCTTTCATATTGGGAAAGTGAAGCGCGGTTAAGGCCGAGCTGATCGGCGAGTTCCTGCTGAGTCAATTTAAAGACTTTTTTCCGGAGATAAATTAGTCTTGAATTCATGATAGATATTTTTTATTAATTCCTTGCATGTTAATATATAACGCGATATATTTACGCTGCGGATTGGTAAAATTAGACATTAATCAGCCTGGGAAAAGTGGCAAATTATTTTCCGAAACAATTTTTTTTTGTTTTGTTCTGGGGGCCTCGGAAGTATTAATCTCTCCTAGATTATACGAGGCCCTTTCCCTTCTTTTTCAAATAGCGATAGTAAGTTATTTAAAAGCCCGCTGAATTTATCCTCAGCGACTGAATATTGCGAATATTTTTTTTCTAATGTGATTCAGGTCGAATTTTAAGATGGAAGACTTAAAAAAATCAAGATACAATCCCCCGGTAAACTTCGTATATCTGATTTCTCAGGCGGAGAAACTCGTTACCGAACTGGAGGCCAATCTTAAACCGCTCCTGGTACAACTTACACCCGACCTTAGAAACGAAATGATCAGCGCCCTGGATAAGTCGGTGTCCTTTATTGGAAAGGTTGCCGAATATACCAAAACCCACAGACGGTTCATTCCGGACGATATGGATGTGGGAGAATTGAATATGGATTTCAGTGTTATCACAACTTTGAAAGATCTTAATGATCACTTAGTACATTTTTCCCGTTTATTGAACGATACTATCATTCTTTCCGGAAGCGAAGCTTTGGGAGAATCAATTCGTTATTTTAACAATGTCCGGCGTTTATCTGAAAAAAATGTCCCTGGCGCCGAGACTATATATAAGGACTTGAAATTTCATTACGAAAAAACTATCCATATTAATTCAGAAGTGAACATCAGGTGATAGGATAGAGAAAATCAATAGGACGAGAGATAAGACATATTATAGTTTCCATTGCAATTATAAATGGATGAGAAAATAATAAATCTTAAAAAATAAATAGGAGGGGATTTATGAAATTATTGCCCATTCGTCCGCATAAGCGGGCCAGATGTCTGATAATTAGCGGGGTTTTTATAATTGCATTTGGACTTACCTTGCTTACCTTAATTACTAATATGTACTTAAAAAACGATATATTTTTATCGAACGGCTTGCTTAAGATATTATGTCTTTTAAATGTCGGTTTGCTGTTAGTTGGCGGAGTAATCTTATTATGGGGGTTTTTTCTATGGATGCGGATCAGGTTCGTCGAATAAATGTTTCCCACAATAATTACTGATTAAAATACCGCAACGAAATAAAAACCTGTTGGAGTTCCCGTCTATTTTCGATAAAATACTGCTGTTTGTATGGCATGGAGGACTGAAATAGGATTTTAATTGAACGGATGAATTTATCCGGCCTTATTTTAAACCTTAGACTGAGATTGATTAGCGCTGCATCAAACCGAAAACCAGAATCGGATTCTGTGAAATTGGTCACGACAACAAAGCGTGAATAATATCAAAATATCCCGATAAATTAACGGGTACAGGTTTTCAGGCCTCGTCGGTAAATGTAGCTGACGGGGCGGAGCCTTTGGATGGGAAAATACAAAATATTAAATGATGAATGCTAAATAGTTGAACATTAAAAATTAATAAAAAGGCTGAGGATAATTTGCAATTAACCGCAAAGACAGCCAGGAGAGTCAGGATAGCATTTTATAAACAATGAATTAATTATCTGCATTCTTTGCGAACTTTGCGGTTGAAAATCTCTTTTTAAGGAATGACAAAATAGACAGCTTCAAATTTTTGATAAGGAATTTTATGAAAGTACCGTTGCTTGATTTGAAAGCCCAGCTGGACACGATTCGTCCGGAAATGGTGCAGGCTCTTACCGATGTTTTGGACTCGACTCATTATATAATGGGAGCTCCGGTGACTGAACTCGAGAAGCAGATCGCAGATTATTGCAGCGTCGAACATGCGATCGGATTGAGTTCGGGAACCGATGCCTTGTTGATCGCGCTGATGGCGTTGGATGTTAAACCGGGTGATCTGGTGATTACGACACCTTATTCGTTTTTTGCAACCGCCGGTGTTGTGGCACGTCTGGGAGCGCGGCCGGTTTTCGTCGATATTGAAGCGGAAACATTTAATCTTGATCCGGTCTGTCTGAAGGAATGGTTTGAGAAAAATCCGACTGAAATCAAGAAAGTCAAAGCTATTATTCCGGTGCACCTGTTCGGACAGTGCGCCGATCTGGATCCGATCCTGGACATTGCCGAAAAGGATAATATCCCGGTTATCGAAGACGCCGCTCAGGCGATCGGAGCCCGCTATCCTTCCGCCTCAGGCGGATTGAAAAAAGCCGGTACGTTGGGCCTGATGGGCTGTTATTCGTTTTTCCCGAGCAAGAATCTCGGCGGTATCGGCGACGGCGGCATGGTTGTCACTAATGATTCCGGATTGGCCGAAAAGTTAGTTAAACTGCGCAATCACGGCTCGTATCCGAAATATTATCATTCTCTGATCGGCGGCAATTTTCGTCTGGATACGATCCAGGCGGCGGCTTTGCTAGTGAAATTACCTCATCTGGATAGCTGGCACCAGGCGCGTCAGAAGAATGCCTCCTTTTATGATCAGGCCTTCGCCGGATCGCCTGTCAAAAGTCCGGTTTTAGCCTATGGAAGAGAATTTCACATCTACAACCAATATATTATCTTGGTGCCAGAAAAGCGCGATGAATTACGGAAATATTTAGCCGATAACGGGATCGGAGCCGAAGTGTATTATCCGGTGCCGTTCCATTTACAAAAATGTTTTCAATATCTTGGTTACCGTCAGGGCGACTTCCCGCACAGCGAATACGCCGCCGAACATTCCCTGGCCATTCCAATTTATCCGGAATTGACGGAGGAAATGCAGGCGTATGTGGTTGAAAATATTCTTAAGTTCTTTTAAGTACTGATAAGTTCGTTTAAGTTCTATTAAGAATTGGATATTTGTAAGTGCTAATAAAATAAGTTTATGAATTACGAGATAGAAGAAGAAGTAATAAATAGTGTCAAGGAGTGGCGCGCAAAATATGAAGTAAATTTACGTGAGCGACTGTTGAATTTTTCTGTCAATGTAATCCAATTTTTATCATCATTGCCTGTCAAAGGTGAGTACGAAGTATTCCGAATTCAGCTGTCAAAATCGGCAACTTCCATCGGCGCCAACTATGAAGAATCCCAACATGCGACTTATCGAGAATTTACTGCTCGACTCAGGATTGTGATGAGAGAAGCCGTAGAGACAAAATACTGGCTGAAAATAATAGATAAAATGCAAATAGGGGACAGCGAAAAACGAACTCTCCTTGTCAACGAAATTGACGAAATTGTCCGTATTTTCGGAGCAATTTTATCCAAATTTAAAGACTCTCGATAATTCCGCTACAAATCAATAATCTCTCACTTATACTTGAAAGCACTTACAAGAACTTAAACGTACTTTAAAGGACTTAAATATGAAATATTTTATCCACGAATCCAGTTATGTTGATGAAAATGTTCTAATCGGTGAAGATACCAAAATCTGGCATTTCTGTCATATCCAGTCCGGCGCTAAAATCGGACGCAAATGTTCGATCGGCCAAAACGTCAACGTAGGCAATAATGTTATCATTGGCAATTTTGTGAAGATCCAGAACAACGTTTCGGTTTACGAAGGCGTTACCCTCGAAGATTATGTCTTTTGCGGGCCTTCGATGGTTTTCACTAATGTCTCCGATCCACGCTCGAAATATCCCCAGAGAGGAGCGGATTTTTATCTGCAAACCTTGGTGAAGGAAGGGGCTTCGATCGGCGCCAACGCCACGATAGTTTGCGGAAATACTATCGGGCGGCATGCTTTTATCGGCGCTGGAGCGGTCGTGACGAAAAATGTTCCCGATTATGCTCTGATGGTTGGAGTGCCAGCCCGGCAGATCGGCTGGGTCTGCGAGTGCGGGGAGAAATTACCGAAATTTATTGAAGAGGTAAAATGCCCGCGCTGTGGATTAAAATATTTACTCGATAAAGACAGATTGCTCGCAAAGGACGCTAAGTAATAGATAAAGTAATAAATAACGTGGATTTTAATATAGTGTGAAATTGTTTGTAAAGTTGTTGATAAAGTAGCATGTCAGGAAGTGTATAAAGCGAATTGGAATGGTGGAAAATAATAATTCAAGAACTCAAATAAATAATCCGAAGTCACTGTATTGGCGGGATTTGGAAATATGGCAATTGGGCCACGCATTAGTACTGGAGATTTATCGGATAGTTACCGGATTTCCTAATGAAGAAAGGTATTCGTTGTGTGATCAGATCAAAAGAGCCGCAGTATCGATTCCCGCCAACATAGTAGAAGGTCATTCCAGGAATTCTAAAAAAGAATTTATCCGGTTTTGTTTCATCTCGCGCGGTTCTCTGGAAGAATTGCGCTATTATCTTTAGCTGGTCCTTGACCTGAAGTATATTTCAGATGATGTTTATCGGGAGACTGAAAAAAAATTAACCAAAATCAGCGTAAAGCTCAACAATTTCATCCATACTTTGAAACATTAATGGTCACGATAATATGTCCATAAGTATTGCCAACCACTTTATAAACTACTTTACAAACAACCTTACAAACCAAATTACCAACCACCTTACTAACCACCTTACCAACCATCTTACCAACAACCTTACCAACCACCTTACCAACCACCTTACCAACAACCTTACTTACCACCTTACCAACCTAAAATATATCGAGAGATAATTATGAAAAACATTGCCCTGATCGGCTGCGGCCGAATCTCCAAAAATCACTTGGAGTCCATTGCTCAACTATCAGACGAACTGAAATTGGTTGCCGTTTGCGATATTGTCGCAGAGCGCGCCCGGACTGCCGGTGAAAAATACGGGGCCGCATGGTACACCGATTATGACGATATGCTGAAAAGAAACGATATTGACGTCATTTCTGTTTGCACTCCCAGCGGTCTGCATCCTGAACACGGTATTAAAGCGGCGCAGAGAGGCATGAATGTCATTTCCGAAAAACCGATGGCGATCTCGCTGGCAGCCGCCGATAACCTGATCAAAGCCTGCGACGATAATAAAGTGCAATTGTTTGTAGTCAAACAAAACCGGCTGAATACCACTTCTCAGCTATTGAAAAAAGCTATCGATAAAGGGCGTTTCGGGAAAATCTATCTGGCTCAATCAAATGTGTTCTGGCAAAGACCTCAGGAATATTATTCGCAGGCAAAATGGCGCGGAACGTGGGAATTCGATGGCGGTTCGTTCATGAATCAGGCCAGCCACTATATTGACGCCTTACTCTGGTTATTAGGACCGGCCGACCACGTCATGGCCGAGACCGCCACAATGGCTCGCAAGATCGAAACCGAAGACACCGGCTCGGCTATTATCAAATTTCGCAGCGGGGCGATTGGTACGATCAATGTTACCATGCTGACTTATCCCAAGAATTTTGAAGGCTCCATCACAATTCTGGGTGAAAAAGGTACAGCTAAACTGGGCGGTGTGGCCATTAATAAAATCGAAAAATGGGAATTCGAGGATTATGATGATGACGATCGCCTGATCCAGGAAGCCAATTACACCCCGCCGAATATTTATGGATTGGGACATCTGCCATACTATAAAAATGTCATTGCCGCCCTTAATGGCGCCGCCGAGGCCAATACCGACGGCCGTAGCGGGCGCAAGAGTCTCGAACTAATCATCGCGATTTATAAATCGGCGCAAACCGGACAGAAAGTAGCCCTACCGCTAAAGCTGTAATGGATTGTAACTGACAGGTATTATTTATCACACACCTGTTTGTGATTAGAAAAAAAATCTCACTTAACTTATCTGAATGATTGTTGTCAAAAGGAGAAATGATAATGCATAATGAAAAAATCGGCATCATCGGTCTTGGATATGTCGGCTTACCGTTGGCAGTCGAGTTTGGTAAAAAGTTCGATACCATTGGATTCGACATTAATATCAACCGTGTAAACGAGCTGCGGAGCGGTGTCGACCATACTCTCGAAACCGACAGCGAAAACCTGAAATCGGCAATCCGGCTGACCTATACAACTAATTATGTCGACCTGAAGCCATGCAACTACTTTATTGTTACTGTTCCGACGCCCATCGATCAGTATAAACGCCCCGACCTGACTCCGGTTATCAAGGCTACCGAAACAGTTAGTAAAGTATTGAAAAAAGGCGACATCGTTATCTACGAATCGACGGTATATCCGGGTTGCACTGAAGAAATCTGCGTGCCGATTCTTGAAAAAAGCGGCCTGCATTTCAACACCGATTTTTTCTGCGGCTTTTCACCGGAGCGCATCAATCCCGGCGACAAAGTCCATACCGTCACGAAAATCAGGAAAATCACCTCTGGTTCGACTCCGGAAGTCGGACGAAAGGTCGATGCGCTCTATAAAACCATCATCACGGCCGGAACTTTTCTGACCTCTTCACTGAAAGTTGCCGAAGCCGCCAAGGTCATTGAGAATTCTCAGCGCGACATCAATATCGCCTTCGTTAATGAACTCGCCAAACTCTTCAACCTGATGGGAATTGATACCCATGAAGTATTGGAAGCCGCCGGTACGAAGTGGAATTTTCTGCCTTTCCAGCCCGGACTGGTTGGCGGACACTGCATCGGCGTTGACCCATATTATTTAACTCACAAAGCTCAGGAAATAGGTTATCATCCGGAAGTGATCCTGGCCGGGCGACGCATCAACGATTCGATGGGTTTTTATGTTGCCGGACAGGTTGTAAAACTGATGATCAAAAAAGGTCATACCATCAATTCTTCCAAAGTGCTTATACTCGGAATGACTTTTAAAGAAAATTGTCCCGATGTACGGAATTCGCGGGTGATTGACATCGTCGCGGAGCTGCGACAATTCGGTTGTATGGTCGATGTGTACGATCCCTGGGCTGACCCTAAAGAGGTCCGGCATGAATACGGGCTGGAACTGATCGCTGATTTTGAGGCCAAGTTAAACTCGGGAAAGTTACCGCATTATGACGCGATCGTCCTGGCAGTGGCGCATAACGAGTTTAAGACTCTCGACCTGATGCGGTTAAAAAATAGCAATACGGTAGTCTACGATGTTAAAGGCATTTTAAAGGAGGCAGACGGAAGATTATAATTATTCCCCGGTGGTTTTAACTGCCGGAGCCTGGACAGCCCGACCGAAGGAAATGTCAGCCGACCTAGTAATAAAATCTCTGTAAAAGGATTTAAATGCAGACACTTTTGAATTATGGTTTCGAACAGATTGAATGGCAGATCGCCCTACTGTCTTTCCTGATGGCCTTGTCGTTATCCAGTGTGATCGCTCTGGTTTACGAAAAAACTTTCCAGGGTTTATCATATTCACGCGGTCTGATCCAGAGCATGATTCTTGGTAGTCTGATTTCCTGTCTGTTGATGATCGCTATTGGTGATAACATTGCCCGTGGAATCGGGATTGTTGGTTCACTGGCCATTATACGTTTTCGGACTAATCTGCGCGATCCGCGCGATCTAATCTTTTTGTTTGCCTCTTTAGGCGTCGGCGTAGCTTCCGGTGTGCAGAGTTACATGACGGCCATTCTCGGCGCAAGCATATTTTGTCTGGCCGCCCTGGCGCTGGCTGTTTCGCCGTTTGGGGCGCGCCGGAAACATGACGGTCTGTTGCGTTTTCAGATTCCGGCTAAGACTGAGACTAACGAAGCCGTCATGCGCGTTTTACAGGAAAAAACCAGGCGCTTTGTCCTGGTAACCATGCGGGACATTGCCCAGGGCGAAATGTTCGAATACGCCTATCAGGTTAAATTAAAAAGCGCGGAGGACAGTCAGGAATTGTTAAGCGCATTGGAAATGGTTAGCGGAATGCGCGGTCTGACTTATACCAATCAGGAAGCCGGGGTGGAATTATAAGGGCTATGAAGAAGGTCAAATTCAAACAGAAGCATCATATCAATTGGTTTGTGCTGTTGTGGGGATGTTCGATTGTTCTGGCGGGTTTACTCTTCTTCCGCTGGCAGATCGATAAAAATTTTCTCGGGATCGTCGAACGGCGGACTCATTTTATCACCCCGCAGGAATCCGGGCGAATTCAGACCATGTTGGTCGAATCCGGCGAGCGCGTGGCCAAAGATCAGCTCTTAGCTATTCTATATATGACTGACCTGAAAGCCAACCTGGAAAATCTGCGGACGGAATTGAACCGTATGCAGCAATTGGAAAGCGCCCGCCAGAATACCTATACTATGCAAATTGAACGTCTGCGGTTGCGGCTGGATAATGAGGCTTCCGATCTGGTGGAACGTCTGGCTTTGATCGAATCGAAAAGCGCCGAACTCGCCAGTCTCAATTCCCTGATCCAGCGTTTGCAAACTTCTCAGGAAGCCGGATTGGGCTATAACCGCGATCTGGCCGAGCTCAATATCCAGCGCGACGCCCTGCTGGCCTATTTGCAAAAATTACGTGCAGAGTTACCTGGTATTACAGCCGGTTCGGAAGATTTATCGATAACCTCCCGATCTCTGCAAGAGACCGACCTCGACGAAATGAGTAAAGCCCTGCTGACGGAAGATTTACAGCATACCGAAGAATTGCGTCGGGAAATCGTCGAGACCGAACATCGGATCGGTATGCGGACTTTAGTCGCGCCCTGCGATGGTTATGTTACCCACATAACCGCCGGGCAGGGAGATGTTGTCAAAGCCTTTGATTCAATCATGACAGTCGAGGAAAGTGTCCCAAGCCGGATGACTTTATACATTCCCGAACATTCCACCATGCAACCGGTGATTGGCAGTCCGGTCAGGATTTATTCTTCGCGTAGCAAGAGCTTTACGACTACCGGTATAGTTACATTTATTCATCCCGGTTTTACACGCGCCGAAGATCGGATCTCTTTTCGCGGACAGGTTTTTTGGGCGCGCAAGGTGCAAGTTGACCTGGCGGAAAATCATCAGCTGGTGCCCGGCGAAGTCGTCAATGTCCGCATTCCCAACCACGGAGCCCTTGTCCATCGTTTCAACAACAATATAGCGGCTGCCGGATCCGCTAAATTATTGAAGGAACACGATCCCAACCAACCGCCCTCTCTAAAAAGCATGAACGTTCCTCAGGATCTTTGGCAGTTGACTAATTTTGAACCTTCCGGAATTGTCTGGAATTCGGATCTGGGCGAATTTTTGCTCGTCAGCGATGACACCGGTGTAAATGATACGGAAACCGAGCATGCGCCTTACATTTTCCGGATGAATCCGGATGGTCAGGTCAGTTCCCATCCGCTGGAATTAAGGAAGATTACCAGCGTCAACGATCTGGAAGGAATCACCGCCGTCAACACTACCGAGTACTATTTAGTCTCTTCGCAGAACATCAGTAAAAAAGGGAAACGACCGGCCAACCGAGAATTTTTACTGCACGTCATCCGGAACGGCAGCGATTTTATCGTTGAAGAAAGGATCAAACTGCTGAGTTTGGTTTTGCAGACATATTCTGAAGTAGAATTAAAACAACTCGGCCTCGTGGCTCTGGAAGAAGATCAGCAGCCGGAGATAAATATCGAAGGTTTGGCGTTTGATGGACAGGCGCTCTATTTTGGGCTGAAAGAACCGATCACCGCCGCGGGAGCTATTATCTGGAAATTGGATAATCCACAAAAATTGTTCGCCAATAATCGGCTGGAAGAAGGGCAACTGACCCTCTTTGGCACGGTAAATTTAAAAAGAGCCGGCGGAGAGCCAGCCGGAATTTCTGATATGTGTTTTGATCAGAACGGCAGGCTCTGGGTGCTTTCCACCATTCCCAATGCGGACAGGAAAGACCAGGTTGGCGCCTTGCACTGTGTAGCTCGTTTTGCCGATGGACGTCTGGAAGCCGAGACGATCTATCATTTTCCGGGACTTAAACCCGAAGGGCTCTGTTTTCAGGATCGTTCGCGGCTCTGGATCGTGTTTGACCAGGATAACGATCAGCCGTTTTATTGCGTCGTCAATACCGAAAAACTCTGAACCACCGAATTCCGTGAAGTTAAAACCCGATCCGCGTGATATGATAAAAGTGGGATTAGCGATACTACTGTCAGGCAGGACATTGTGTCCGGTGTTGTCGGTTTTCGCGGCCGAAAAGGGACTCGTTGCCGGCGATAAAATCGAGGTCAGCACGACGCTAAAACCTCTGACCGAAGCTGAAATGGTTGCTATGACATTGGAAAAAAGTAACAAGTTGAAAGCCATGGCAACCAGCGTTGAAATCGCTGGCTATCGGTTGAAATCCGCCCGTAATATTCCCAACCCGGAAATCCGTTTGAACGACATAACGGAAGAAAGCTATGCCAGTGAGTTCGATGAGACCCGGATTGGTTTGCGGATCAGATTTCCCGAACTCGGCGAGATGGGCGAAGATCGCCAGGATGCCATGGTACGACTCTGGGAACGTAAAAACGAGGAATTGCTTTACCGGCAGGAACTGGTTGCCGAAGCTCGTCGGGATTTTTTTTCGGTTATTCTGCATGACCAGCTGAAAGAACTGGCCGGTAAAAAAGTCGCTATCGAAGAAAATCGACTGAAAGTGATCGAAGAAATGGTGAGAGTCGGAACCCGTTCAATCGTTTATTATACCAAGGCTAAAATGCGGCACGTGGATTCAATCAATGATTATTCCCGGGAGGTACAGAGCCAGATTGAAGCCCGGCGTAAATTATCCAAACGCACAGGCGTGAATATCAATATCCCGGTCATGGAAACCGATTTACCGGAAGTGACGGTCGGAATCGATCGTCTGATCGAAATCGCCTTCGAAAAACGACCCGAAATCCAGCTCGTCAGGCAGCGTATCGGTCTGGCATCAAAGGAAAACCGGCGCGAACTTATGAAACTTTTGCCGCAACTCAATTTCATTCAATATAATCACCATATCGAGACTAATTCCAAAGCCGACTGGGGCGAACTGGCGCTGGGTGTCGAAGTGCCGCTCTTCAATTGGAATTACGGCAACATCAAGGCCGCCTCGCTGGCCGTTCAAAAAAAAGAGCAGGAGCTGGCGGCTGTCGAAGAAACGGTCGAATACCAGGTCAGGGCGGCATTCACAGAGTACGAAGATTTATTACTGGACTGGAAAAATTTTATCAATGAATCCGAGAACCTGATGGCCGAATCGGCCCGCGTGATCGAGCAGGCCAAGCAGCATCAGACTTTGTTGATGGATGAAGTCATGGAAATGGAGATGACCATTTTGGAGACCCAGGCGATTATTGCCCAGAAGAAAAAAGATCTGGCCGATGCGCTCCTCGACCTGTGCATTACCCTCGGAGTCGAAGATTACCGCCTTTTACAGAATTGATGGACGATCTTACTAAAATCCGCCGCTACGAACTGAAGTATACTATCCCGGAATCCACGGCGGCCGCTATCCGCGATTATATCAGTAATATTTGTACATTGGATAAGAATGTCCCGGTTGGACAGAACCGTTATATAGTCAATAACCTTTACTTCGATACCTACGATCTGCGCTTTTATCATGACACTAAATTCCGTAAACTGACCCGCTTCAAAGCCCGGGCGCGCTATTATGGTATGACTGCAAACGGATATATTTGGCCGGAAATCAAATATAAACACGGTAATATTGTCTGGAAAGTGCGACGGAAAATTTCAACGCAGGATTGGACGCAGCAGTTTTCTCCACAGGTGTTCGATACTCTGATGGGCGACGTACGTCCCACGGTCAATACTTTTGAGGATGTTATTTATTGGTTCGATGCGCGATCAGTGGTACATGTGCGTTATTTTCGTGAACCGTATGTCAGCGTCCAGGACGATTACGGACGGATTACTTTCGATCGCTGTCTGTGTTACCGATTGACTAAGGGCGATGTCAGTTTGGATTATCGGGAAAACGATATGATATTTTATGACGATCCGGTTACGACCCGGAATCCGGAATCGTTGGTGTTGCTGGAAATCAAAGTAGAGACCTTGGTGCCGTATTGGGTTATTAAAATGATTAAAATGTTCAATCTGCAGCAGCGCCCATTCTCGAAATATTGCTACAGCATCGACAATCTCATGGAAAGAAATGCCGCGGCTCGATATTCGATTTACGATTAATAAACCGCAAAGGACGCGAAGAATCGCCAGGAGGAATAGATATTAAATACAAGGTAATCTTAGCGTACTTTGCGGTTAAAGAGAATAAACCGCCAAGGACGCGAAGAATCGCAAAGAGAAATGGATATTAAATACAAGATATTCTTAGCGCTCTTTGCGGTTAAAGAGAATAAACCGCCAAGGACGCGAAGAATCGCAAAGAGAAATGGATATTAAATACAAGATATTCTTAGCGCTCTTTGCGGTTAAAGAG